>JBNKZZ010000005.1:0-12456 GCA_050301895.1 Ensifer sp.
CCGGCGCATCGCCGAGCTGGTGAACGGGATCGCGGCGCGCAAGGGCTGCAGTGCGGCGCAGCTTTCGCTGGCCTGGCTGCTGGCGCAGGGCGACGACATCGTGCCGATCCCCGGCACCAAACGGATCGCCTATCTGCGCGACAATGCGGGGTCGGTCGAGGTGCAGTTGAGTGCGGCGGAGTTGCAAGAGATCGACGACGCCCTTGCAGGTTTCGAAGTGGCCGGGGCGCGCTATACCGAAGAGGGGATGAAGGGTCTGGATGCCTGAGGCAAGAGGCGGGCAATGGCCCAGCACGGCCTGACCCGCCCTCACAGCTCCAGAAAATACGGATCAACCCGGCGCCAGAAATGCATGAGGTCGCGGGCGCGGGCTGGGTTATGGCCGAGGCGTTCCACCGCATAGGTATCGGCGGCGAGCACGGCGGCGAGTTTGAAGGCCAGCGCGCGTAGGCGGTCGGTGGCGTCATCGCGGCTCAGATTATCTTCGATCATCGAGGCGGCCGAGGTGATGGCAAACACCACTGACAGCGCAGGCGCAGCTGGCCAGCGCAGGCACATCTGCCGCACCAGCGCTCTGCGCCGCCCATCATCGCCCGCAAGCAATTCCTCGAGCGCGAACTCGATCATTTCGTCTATAGGTGCGTCCCGCATCACAGCAGTCACCCCACTCTTCCCGGCACGCCCCACCCGAGCGATAGGTTCAATTTAGCGAGTTTAAGATGAAAATCCCATGGGATAATTTAGGTTATTATGAATAGGGGGTGCGTCCGGAAGGGTGCAACATGTCCGGGCCTTTGGGAGCGGCTGCTGCCCAGCCCACCTGCCTCCGCCCAGCGGTATATGAGGCGTGACCGTGGCTCCAGTGGAGCCGCGAAAGCGCGCCGATTGGGGCGACGCCCGACCTTCCCCCCGGGCGGGCGTATGGAAATGTCATGAGACGTCCACCCGGCATGGATGCTTTTGATCACAGCAAATAGATTATCCGCAGCACAACGCCCACCCAGGACCGGGCGTTGTCCGTTTCTATGAGCGTCGCAGGTCTCTGAAGGCAGCTCTAAAAGGACACCTGACGAAAATATCGAGGAGGAAAACTGGCGACCCCGGCAGAACGCCCAGAAGCGCCAGAAAATTGAAGAAAATCAAAGAAAGCTCTGGGACACAATCTGTTTTTTCGGAGGTTTGGAAAACAATGGGTTAGGTAATGAAACGGGACACAACTTTGGCCTCCCGCGTTTCGAATACGCCGCTCAACCGGCAGCTGATACCGGGGTTTCGCCGGATTCTGGCGCTCTCGCGCTGAGTAGCTCTCGACCATGAGTTGGCGAGTTTCAAACCTTTGCTCGGAGCGGAAGTTCGGAAGCGCCACGCGCAAGCAGATCATCATGTTCCTTTCTGACAAGGCGAGCGATGATGGGTCTGGCATCTGGTGCTCGAAGGGCACGATCCAGCGGCATACGGAGCTTGGGGAGACCACGGTCAAGCGGACGATCCGGGAGTTCCTGAAGGAAGGCATCCTGGTCGAGATCGGAGCGCGCGGCTGCAAGAACGGATTCACGGTAGTCTACCGGATCGACCTGGCGAAGGTCGAGGCGCTGGAACTGACCACCGAGCCTGATATCGAGATGGGGACCACAGTGGACCCCGTCCAGACTGGCCCCGGAACGGGGGCCACGGTGGCCGGGGTACCGGGGCCACAGCGGCCCCCAAACCATCCTATAACCATCCAGAAACCTCCTACGCGCGAGCGCGCGGCGGCGGCGGATGAAGAAGCTGAGAGGGTGTTGGCAGCCTACCCACCGGACAGAGTGCGGGCAATGACGGACAGTCTCAGGCGGATCAGAGAGGCCCTGGATGCCGGGACGGAGGTCGCGGACCTATTGCAGGCCGTGAAAGCCTACGCGACCGAAAGCGCGGGCTTCACCCGGTCGAAGGTCTGTTTCTCCGACAACTGGTTCAAGTCCGGGCGGTGGCGGGCCTATGTCGAGGACATCGCAAGGGACCGTGAAGAGAAGAAGGCGAAACAGGCCGAGATACTCGTGGGCTTGGCAAGATGGGTAACGGGGCGCCATCCGCTTTGTAAGCATATCACAGAACAACAGGTCACAGCGCTTCTCGAGGCCGAGCTGGTGACAGAGGCGCAATTGCAAATGGTCGGATTGTGCAGATGACAGCTGTTTTGCGCCTCATTGACATCAGTGGCCAGCATACTTTTGTGGCCACGGCACAAAAGGCTAGCGAGGGGGGGCTGCGCCTCCCCTTCGATCCCCTCAATCGGCGTGCCGCCGATACAGCCCGCCCGGCCCCCGGATATCTGGGGGTCTGGACGCTGGGCGGGCTGGGAGCTGGGCGATGTGGGTGAAGCTGCGCACCACCCCTGAACAACGCGCCCTCTGGCAGGCCAAGGCCGCGGCAAACGGCATCACGTTTTCTGAGATGGCACGCCAGTCGCTCGACGGCGTGCCGCTGCGCCGCCGCAAGCCTCTGCCGCGCGTTGAGCCCGATCTGCTTCGGCAGCTTGCCCGCCTGGGGAACAATCTCAACCAACTCGCACGTTGGGCGAACCGCGACCGGCAACGCGCAGAAGCGGCTCTGATCGTAGGGCAGCTCATCGCGATTGAGCGCGAGCTGACCGCTCTGCGCGCCAGATATGAGGTGCGCGATGCTGATTAAGTTTTTCGGCGGCGCGGGGGCGGGCGGGGGCATTGCCAGCTATTTGACCGACCCCACGCGGGCGGGGCGCGAGGGCTGCCCTCCGGAGGTCCTGCGCGGCGATATTGAGCGCACCGTCGAGCTGATCGACAGCCAGAACCGGAAATGGACCTTCACCACCGGCGTGATCAGCTTTGCCCTTGAGGATCAGCCGACGGAAGCTCAGCAGACCGCGCTGATGGACGATTTCGAACGGTTGGCTTTCGCCGGGCTGGAGCCCGACCAGTACGACATCACCTGGGTGCGCCACAGCCACACCGAGGGCGGTCGGGTTGAGCTGCACTTCCTGATCCCACGTATGGAGCTTGCTTCGGGGAAGGCCTTCAATGTCGCGCCGCCCGGCTGGGAGAACTCCTACGCGCCGCTGAGAGACGCTTACAACCATCAATTCGGCTGGGCACGCCCCGACGACCCGGCGCGAGCACGCACCCAGCAGCGGGCGAGCGAGTTGAGTGCACGGGCCGATACGCGCGCTGCAATCACGGAATACCTCGAAACCCGGATCGTAGCCGGAGAGCTGCAAAACCGCGACGACATCGCCCAGGCCCTGCGCGAGGCCGGGTACGAAACCCCACGACTGGGCAAAACCTATGTGACCGCGCTCGATCCCGAAACCGGCAAGCGCTGGCGTTTGAAAGGGCGCATTTATGAAGAAGACTGGACATACGACGCCGAGCTTGACCGAGCGATTGCAGGAAACGGCAACCCGGCAGCGCGAGGAGATCGAGGGGCTGATACAGGCCGAGCTGCAGAAGCTCGCCGCGAGCTTGAGGCAGTCATCGACCGACGCGCTCAGTGGGTTCGAGAACGATATGCGGACCAGTCTCGCGGAGATTCAGAGAGAGGTGACACGCAAAACACGCCAGATGAAAGCCGATCTGGAGGAGATCAGAGATCACCCGAGGCGGATGATCTTCGCGAGCGTGCTGATCACCGCAGTGGTGACAGCCCTGTTCTGGAGCGGGCCGAGGCTGTGGATGGCGTGGCGGCTGAGCCCGGTGCACGTGGAGACCAACAGCGAGGGGAGGTTCCTGATCCTGCCCGAGAGCGCACAGGTTGGCTGGAGCTGTGGCGGGGCTTCCTGCGTGAAATTGGGGGAGTGAGAGATGAGCAATCTGACCCAGATCGAACGAGCGCTCTTGCAAGAATTCGAGGGCTTGGCGAACGCGTTCGAGACCTTGGCACATCAGCAGTCGGAACTGTCCGAGCGCTGTTCGGAGGAGATCGAGGCGATCAGCGCGCGCCAGAGGAAGCTCGAAACGCAATTGATGCGAGTGAGCGAAGCATTGCAGAGGCAGAACGCCTCAGTGAGCGCGTTGATCGAACAAGCGCAGAGATTGAGCGGGAAATCGTGGTGAGAGACCGCCTGACAGAGCTGGAGCGCGATTTCGAGCGTGCCCGGCAACCACAAATCGAACGATGAAAGGGAAATGACTATGGCGAAAATCAGAAGAAAGAGCCCATGGAGCGGTGTGGTGCACGAGCGGGAAATCGATGTGGATCCCCTCGAATTCGAAAACTGGAAGCATTATTGGAACCTTGGAGACCGCAGCGTAAAGAACCTGGAACAAGCCTTTCCGCATCTGGACGCGGGAGATCGAGAATTTTTGTTTTCAGGCATTACGCCGGAAGAATGGGCTCTCGATGAAATCAATGCGGCAAGGGCCGAGGCCGGGCGCTTTGGACCGGTGCAGGATATTGAAGAGTTCTCCGATGAACAATTAGAGTTTCAATTCAATATCTTGCAACGGTCTAAAATCATAAACGACTGAAGGCGACGCGCAAGCGGGTAGTGAAACCGTAAGCGGTTCTCCCATCACACTGCTCGAACATAACTACACCCCCCGCGCCGATCCCCTGTCTTCCTCGGGCGTTGTTCAGGCAAATGCGCCACCCGCCCACAGGCAGGTGGCGCAAGGTTGGTTGCTACGAACCTAGCCCCTTTGACGATGCCGCCAGAGCAGGTATGCACACCAGCTGAAAAAGAGAACCAGTCCTGCGACAACCCATACCGCGTTGTTCATAATCAATTCTCGAAGCGTTTCTTCCAAAACGGGGTTTCGCCTCAGAATTGATGCGCCGAGGATCGACCCGACAAGAATTGCGACACTGGTTCGCATGACCACCCTCCTTACAAATTTGTCAGAAGCCTTTGGGCTTCGGAATTGCGTTCGCCGCGATGCTGCAGCTGACGACAGCGAACCCGGCGGAAACGACCTTGGCAGCAATGGTCTGGGGCGTGACTGGGGGAATTACGCCGGTAAGATAGGTGCTCCCAGCGCAAACAGGACACCGGACGGATACCGCTGACCTAAGCCAGCAGCAGTATGATTTGCACCACCACGAGCATGATCATGGCCAGTCGCAGCCATTGAAAACCTCCAATGGAAGGCCTGCTTGACGAACATCCAGAAGGCGGCGCCGGTCGGGCCGATTGCGACTACATGAAGTTCCGAAGGAACTTCTCGACGATCATACCGAAGATCGCACAGAGCCCACCAAGAATGCCAATTTGCCATAGCGCCAGATCGCCAAGCAGCAGTAGCGATACAAACAAAGCTACCATAGTAGCTGCGGCGACGATCAGTAGCGCTTTGAATTTCATATGAAGTCCTCTGTTGCTGTGAAATTGACGTGCTCCCCTGAGAGTCCGCGTTTTTCGCTTTGATTATGTCAATGCATCGAATGCTGAAGTTCGGCCCAAACCTGCCGTTGCCCAGTGGATCGAGTTTCTGCGACCGCAGCCCGCATTGCTGCCGTTCACTGCGACTGCTCGATCTCAGCGGTGTCAAATGTTTGGGGCCTATATACTTAACTAGCCGACATACGCGCCGATGTAAGCATGGCGAAAATCTCGCGAGCTGCATCAAGACTTGCCGCTTTCGCTAAAATCTCAAACTGGTTCTTGCGTTCACGGGATATGAAATAGCCGCATGACCCTCCGAGATTGTCGCCCTCCACAAACTCACTGTAAGTCTGGTCATGCATAGGAGACACGTATAGCGTTGTGTCATTGTCCAACTTTGCAACCAGAGTGATGTCGTCCATGTTTTCAGATCCAAATTACAGATTTAACCGCCGCCCGCAATTCTCAGTGAATCATATCTCACAATATCTCGCTACATCAAATGCGACACAAAGAGGTCGTGTGATACGGTCGGCAAAATTCCCCAAGAAGGTTGAGGTTGCGGCATACTCGCAGATAAGGGATGCCCTCAAGAAATCACTGTTCAAGGATGATTTTGGGCGCGCAGATTTGGATTTTCTCGCAGATAAGATGGACGCAAAGGCCCGCAGAGAGACTGGGTGGCACCAAAGCGAGGCTCTTAGGTCAGCACAGGCAGTGCGAGCATTTCAAGAGACTTTCGATCCTAGGGCATTTAGAAAATACACGCTGTCCCCCGCACCCAAAAATCTATTCGTTAAGATCAGTGGGGTGAAGCTGAATGTGTCGATGGACGCATCAATCACGCAAGAAAGCAAAGGTGTGATGAACTCTGGCGGACTAATACTGAAATATGCGTTTGGTGCAGACAGGTCGTCGGTAGCAAAGGAACTAGTC
Source organism: Ensifer sp. (assembly GCA_050301895.1). Taxonomy (GTDB): domain Bacteria; phylum Pseudomonadota; class Alphaproteobacteria; order Rhizobiales; family Rhizobiaceae; genus Ensifer_A. The sequence continues at coordinate 6,272 of JBNKZZ010000005.1, forward strand.
AACGCTTCTGGCTTGTTGCTTTGGGCTTTAGAGGGTGGTCAGGTGGAGCCGTTGCCGCGGCTGTGCTTGGCGGTAGATTTTGCAGATCAGAATATCGTCAAAGCAAGCCCCTCACACGCAAGATTCAGACAAGATGTAACTGACTCTTGCAGTGAGATTGCCGCGCGCTGGGACGAAATAGAGCCGCCGCACGACTATGATGGGCCAGACTGGCGCTAGTCCTCGATCAGCTTCGGGGATAGCCGATCAATGGCAAGTTGCGCAACAGAGGGGGCAATTTCCTTTTTGCCCTTAAGATAGCCTGCAAACTTTCCACCCCCCAAGTATTCATCTTGGAGCCAGCGCCTGTATTCACCGAGTGCATCAAGCGGATAACAGTTTGCGATTTGAGGGTTTGAGCGCGCCTGAGGGTGGTCTTTTGGATACCGATGCGGGAATTTTTCGCGATCCCCGAACCGCGCCCCCAAATCATTGGCGTCCCAATATTTGGCCCAATGCTGCCCAATAGATATGTCGGGAACCATTTTCTCGCCGATTTTGGCCCCTGCCATGATCAACTCGTAGATAACTGTGTGAGCCTCATTGAAGATGCTAAAGTATCCTGATGGCGCGCTTTGGTGGTTTAGTTCAATGCGCTCATGCCACTTCCGCAGAGGGTCCGCGATGCTTCCAGTCGGGTCGTATCCAACCTGACTGTAAATCATGTCGCGCAACTTAGACCCTGCCAGCAGGCGGAAGTTCTTCCTCGCCTCCGGCTGAACATTCTGACCAGCGTCAAATGCGTAGTATTCTAGTACGGCCAAACATACCTCAGCAGGATAGCAGTAATGCACAACCCCTTTGTGGGGCACTTCAATGTGCGCTCGGTCAAGTTCAACGCCAGCGGCCTCAAGGATTTGTTTGATTGCCCTTATTCTGGGTTTTTCAACTTCGTCATTCCATTGGCTGCTAATGGTTCCAATGTGCGCATTCTGGACACCGCACAAAGCAGCAAGGCCGCGTTGGTTTAAATAAGGAGTGCCATCAGAGAGCACGCCCATGCCGATGCCTTCGATATCTCGTTCACGTTCAATCCCAAGATCGAAAGAACCCTGATCGGAGCTGATTTCCTTCTGCCCGTATTTCGGGGCTAAATGTTTGATCTTTCTATTCATTTTTCCGATTTCCTTTCGGTCTACTCGCGGTGCGACCGCTCCCACTACATCATCAAATGTCGCATCTATTGGATCAACAATGTCTTTCTTCTTGTCAGCCATTGGTCAGCCCCTTGTAAGTCAGCCGCTTGCCAGACATGCGGTCGATTGTCATTCCGATGAAGTCCATGGTACCAATCTGCGCCGTGTTGTGACGGAAGGAAAACTCTTTCACATAGCGGTGCAGATGCTTGGCGCTCATGTAGTGATAGATGCCAATGTAGCCGCGCTTGAGCAGGGACCAGAAGCTTTCGATACCGTTGGTGTGCGCCATGTCGCGGACGTATTCGCCAGCAGAGTGATTGATGGCGATGTGATTGTAGCCACGGGACTTGAGGTTGATATAGCCGCCGTGGGTATCGGTCACGATTGTTGCGCCAGCTTGGCAGTTCTCGCGCACAAAGCGCTCAAGGGTAGTGGCTTTGGTGTTCTCAACAACAACGGCGCGGACCTGACCGGCCTCATCACGGACGCCAACCACGGCAGTCTTTCCGACCGCTCCACGTCCAGCGCGGAGCTTCTTGTCCGCGTGCTTATTCTTCTCCCGGCCACCGACATAGGTTTCATCAACCTGCATCTGACCATCCATGTGGTCGTCGCGATCCTTGAGCCAAGTCTCACGGATGCGCTGAGCAAGGAACCACGCGGTTTTCTGAGTGACGCCAAGTTCCCGCGCCATTTGGGTGCCGGGGATACCCTTGCGGGCGCTGGTGAGCATGAAGATTGCAAGGAGCCACTTTTGCAGGGGAAGGCGGCTTTCAGCAAGCACAGTGCCCGTGCGGACGCTGAAATGCTTGCGGCAGTCTTTGCAGCGGTACGGCATGGGCTTGTGGTCTTTGCACTCGGTCACGCTGACCGAACCACAGTGACCGCAGACGGGTTCATCACCCCAACGCTTGGCCTCAAAGAACTTGCGTGCCGCCTCTTCATCCGGGAACTTGCGGAAGAACTCAAAGGTAGAGAGGGTTTCAGGCTTGGGGTTCGACATGACGCAGGCTCCTTCTGCATCACGTGTAACCTAACTAGCCAAAGCGTGCAAGTGATTTATGGCTAGTTAAGTACATATACCCTCTGGTAAATGCTTGGTTAATTATTGATATCAAACAGATTTTATGGATGCCCTTGCATAATCTTGGATCTTACTGTATCAATATGGCGTTGGCGGGAGTCGTTTGCTGACTTTGTAGCGGGGTTGCCTAAATCAGCCCCATTATAAGATTTAGATTTTTGTCTAGTAAACAATGACTTCCTTGGGCACGTGAATGCTAACAGTTCGATCGGAGTGCCCACTCGATTCGGACGCGACATGGATTGAGACCCGTGTTGGCTAAGCTCCTAGCTGGTTTTTTGAACTAGCTTGTACATGGAATTGAGTAACGTCGCCCCGTTTGGGGGTGACGTTATACTCATATAGTGCGGAGACTAGCCTTGTCAGATAACCAAGATGTTCAGCAACATATCGAAGAACTCAAAGGCGCGTTGAGAGGATACCCTGAACCTCATATTCAGGGCGCCAAACTCAATCAACTCATTGCACGCGTGGTCCCGGAGCTCGACTTCCGTCAGGCTGTTGGAATCCCGGTTGGCCCTGGTGCCCTCAAGAAATTCGTTTCAGATTTTTTGTCCGACACACTTGCACATGTCGGCCATAACGGTGGGGATCTAGTGTACGGAATCGAAGGTCGGAATGCGATGGCAACCGCCATGCAATCTGCCGCATATTGGAAAACTTTCGTTAGCCCCAATTCTCAACTGGAGTTGGTTTTCCAGAAAGATAGCGAAGAGTTAGCCGTAAGAACAGCCTCGGAACTGCAGAAAGATGACCAAATTATTTCAAAAGTCACAATCGATGAACACGATAGCATTAGGGACAACTTCTTAACTGAACTCGATCCAGGTATTTCCGAAAAATTGAAAGGGGAGGAAGGAGAAAAAGACTCATACGGTGAATGGCTGGGTCGACTTCGGCAGCAAGACAGCCATATGGCGAAGAGATGGGGAGAGTTCCGACGCAAATCTCTGATCGAGCTGTTCAAGAAGAGATTGGAAGATCTCGAAATTTCAGGTGACGTTGCAGTCCAATGCACCCAACAACTAGTGGACTCGCAGTTCTCCTCTCACCTCCAGAACAAGCAACAGAGGTCGACTACCGGATCAACTCCACTTCAAGCTAAATCAGACAATCTTCCCCGCGTTCAGTCGAAATCATCAGAAGGGCTTGATGATGCACGTAAGTTCGCTCAAAGTGTAATTGGCTTGATGGGCTATGAAGACATTCGTGCAGTCAGACTTCCGCTTGGTGCCGTTTTGGATGCGATGGGCATGAAACGGTGATTAATGGATCACCGGTTTCGCTATGCAAATTTCCAGGATTTTCGTTGTTGTCAGGCCTGACCAGCAGGATGCAATTCAGAAGTTTTGCTTCCATAATTTGATCCCAAGCTGGCGGGAAAAGATCGTAGTGATAACGGTTACCCCTCCTAAGAACATTAGTCGCAACATTCCTCAAGAGGTCGCTGAGGTGATTGCTGGCTATTTCGAAGCTTATGACGGGGGCCCACAGAATAAGTTGCTTTTGCACAAAGGGGTGGGCTGTTCTCATGAAGCCTTGGAGACTTTGTGGTGCGAGGCAGGGAACAACAAGGATGCGCTGGATATTGTCTCCACAAAACGAATGCGAGAGATAATCCAAAGAGCTGGCATCGCTGAGAATGGATTTTGGAAGACCTACGTTGAGAAACAGCTTGCTGAGTTTGACGCTGGGAAGACAAATTCGACTGCGTGGTTGCAGCAATTCAACGCGCTTGGCATCGGTCCGATAGGCCGGCGGCTGATTATGAAAATTCGAGCTCTGCGCTATGATGGTTCGATGCTGCCATTCGCTCCGAAGGAGCATGAAAAGATAGGTCAGAAGACCTGCTATTGCTATATCGAAGATGACGATCAGGGCGGTAGTTGGGTCAGTGTCAAAGACCAACTTACCCATGCTCATAAACCAGAAAGCATAGGGAAGGTTCTTTGGGATTCCAAAGTCGCAAAGTTTGAATTGCCTGACCGAGCCGACGACGAATTTGTTATCTGCGAAGACGGCCTATGGAGTGGCAAGGAAACGGTAAAACGATTGGAGGCACTTGCTGCGACAGGTGCGAAAGGCAGAATAAGGTTGAAGTTTGTCGCTGCGAGCGACTTCGGGCTGATGGTTGTCAGGCACGCGATTCGTCACTTCAAGCTCACACATCAGGTTCAGGTCGATGCCCATGACGCCGAGATTATGAAGTTTTTGAGCGACAGTCTACCGGCGGACCTGATTGCGGGCGATCAGTTAACGCCAAAGGCGTACTACACTGCGCTACATGAACACGTAGCCCCTTGGGCCTTCCTTGACGAAACGGAATGGCCTCTCGGACGAGAAGCCTCCATGAACATTTGCAGAGATATCGGTGCCCAACTTATTGAACAGTGGTATAAGGCCAACTGGCCCGACAAGGACGTTACCGCGGCTGTGGACCGGTTTTCGCTTGGTGGCGGAAGTTTTGCCTCCACAGTTTTTTTCAAGCGGAGTGTACCCAAGGTCTGTCTGCCACTTTTTTGGCTTGATGGCGAAGTCGATTACAACGGTAAGGTGATTGAGTGGCGTCCTCTTTTGATCGACCCGAGACGAATTGGGAATGAAAAGCTCCTATATTGAGTCCATCACTACCCCCTAGTGCCTCAACCCCCGCTCTGCATGGGCCTCCTCGCTGTTTAGCTGTCCCTCAATTTCTCGGCGGCGGCTTTCGCTAAGCTCGAGCTTTGCGCTAAGTTCTCGTCCAGCGTCCTGTAACTCGCCTCGTCGTGCAGCAATCCCTGCAAGGCCTTCATGGATGCGGCCTGCGAACGAATGAGCAAGGTCACGCAGTCTCTCAAACCAGCCAGCTCCTTCTCGATCCTGTTGGTCGAGCGTGTCTCCAAGGCGGTCAAATCCTTTGCGGAGGCTTCTGAGGCCGTCACCAACCGCTCGACGCAGGCGAGCAAGTCGCGTTCCAGGGCTATGGGCTGGTTCTAAGTTGGTAAGCAGCAGTCGTATTCGGCAACGTGTGACGAACCGGACATTCGGGCAGCGCGCAGCGTTTTGCAGTAGGGGCTCGCTGCTAACCTCGGATGCGGCGCAGCATCGGCACGATCTGGAGCGCACTGCAGGGAAAGGACGGCTCAAAGCATGCGTAATTGGGCTGACCCTGATCTGAGGTCGAGCTCCCGATAGGATCACAGGACATCTGTGAACAAGGGAGAATGACGATGGACTATTTTGCGGGCTTGGATGTATCGCTGCGGTCGTGCGCCGTTTGTGTTGTCGATAGCAAAGGCGCGGTTTTGTTTGAGCGAGACCTGCCATGTGAGATCGCGGAGATCGCTGGATATCTGACCGCGCTTGCCTTTCCAATCGAGCGCATTGGCTTTGAATCTGGAACTTTGAGCCAGAATTTATACTACGGCCTGAAGGCAGAAGGGTTCGATGTCATCTGCATGGAGGCGCGCCAGGTGAGTGCAGCCCTGTCGGCGATGCGCAACAAGGCGGATCGGAACGATGCCCGCGGCATTGCCCAGATCTTGCGGACGGGTTGGTTCAGCCCCGTTCACATGAAGAGCCGGGAGGCGCATGGCATTCGGGCTCTGTTGAGCACGCGGAAGGCCTTGCTGAGCAAGACCATTGACCTGGCCAACGAGGTGCGTGGTCTGTTGAAGATATTCGGCATACGGCTCCCGAAGACGGTGAAGCATGGCAGCTTTGACGGTATTGTCCGACCGATGATCGAGATGGACGAGGTTCTGGCCCATGCCATGCTGCCGCTGCTCGACGCCCGACGGGTGCTGTATCAGCACTTTCTGGAGCTCGACCGCCGGGTCAAACGCGCGGCTTCTCAGGATGCGGTGTGCATGCGCATGATGACCGTCCCCGGCGTTGGGACGATTGCGGCTCTGACCTTCAATGCTGCCGTCGATGATCCCGCT
>JBNKZZ010000006.1:0-23133 GCA_050301895.1 Ensifer sp.
GAAGCGGTTTTTAAGCTTGAGGATTCGAGCAAATCTGGCTTCGATCTTCCCAGCGATCTTGGGGGGCTTTCCGTACTCACTGGCCTGGCTGGCATTTCAAATAGTGATGACGTACTGTTCGATCGAGTAAAAGGGCGGGCCTTCATTCTCGAAGTCGACAAAGCGGTCAACCTGCGGAATGACATATATTTCAATGATTTTAATCCAGATGGAAAAGACTCGCTTTGGAAAGCAACCATTAAGCGACTCATTGGTCGCCAGCCCAATGCATCTAGCCCCAGCCAAGTGATTGAAGGGAACGTTGTCGACGCGTTTCGTGAAAACGTTGTGGTCGAGGCGACCGAGAATGGAGCGACCTCCATTAGCGTTGACCACCCTGATCCTATTCGAGCGGCGGTGATTGCCAACGCGGTTATGGACAAAATCATCACGGTAACCGAGCAAGAAAAGAAACAACAGCAAGACAGTCGGGTAGCTTACCTGTCTGAAAATCTTGCTAAAAACCTTCGTGAGATGGAGGATGCCCAAGAGCGCCTCAAGAATTTCGCTGTTGAGAACTCCGCGCTTTCAACAGAGGCGCTGGCAACCGGATCGGTCGCCCTCGACGATACCCGCAATCGCCTCGCGCGCACAACGGATCTGCGCGATGCCGCCAATGCGCTTCTGGAGGCGATCAATCAAGGCAAGGCCAATCAGCAGACCTATGCCGCCTTGCGCAAGACCTACCCGATCATCGACGACGTTGAGTTTCGCCGGGTTTTGGGGCTCAGCGAGATCATCTCGGACTTCACCTGGCCGGATCGTGAGCTGCTTGCCAGCGTCGCAGCGACGCTTGAGGATCGTCGCACCCGTATCGTGCAGGAACGTAATCGCCTTGAGAAAGAAGCTACCGCCTATGCGGATGCCGCTGAGCAACAAGCCAGACTGCAGGGTGAAGCGGATGTGGCCGAAGCGGCCTATACCGTATTGCTTCAACTGCTGAAGTCGGAATCGCTTCAGGCTGGTTATGAAGGCGACACAGCGAAAATTTTCGAGCGCGCCGCCACGCCGATCATCCCGAGCAAACCGAACCAAATACTTGTTATTGTGCTGGGCGCCATACTGGGGACGTTGGCCGGCTCTGCCATCGCCTTCGTCCTGTCTTTGCGAAAAGGCGTGTTCTTTTCGCGTCGAGCAATGCTGGATGAATTGCAGCCCATGACGCTTGTTTCTGCCACACGGCTGAAAAAGCTCAACGGCAAGGGCATCGCTGACATCCGCACCCGGCTGGCCACCGTCAGAGATCGAACCCTTACCGAAGTCTCGGTGGCACTTGGTCGTCAGGCTTCCGGACCGGCCATCGTGATCGGCGGGAATGCAAGATGTACCGCCCGCACAGCGGCGCTGGCTACTGCGACGACCGTTGCGGGAAGTGGCAAGAGTGTCGCGTTGGTTGACCTGTCTCGCACCGGCTCGGCGGCGGAGGGGGGCGAAACCGCTCTTGGCCATTGGGCCGAGATCCAATCTGATGATGGGGTTGTGGAACTGGCCTTTACCACCGGCCGCGAAAACATCGACCTTCTCGCTTCGTCAAAATTCAGCGAGGCGATTGCTGACATCACCAACAAATACGATCAGGTGATTTTCTCGGTGGAACCTGCTCTGGCGGAAATGGCCGCGGCCGGTCTTGCCTCATTGGCTCCCGCAGCAATTCTCGTGGCACGGCTAAGACGCACGCCCAAGGCCCTGATCCACAAGCTGTGCCGCCTCAGCTTCCCAACAATCCTGATGCTAGAGTGATCTCGCCGTGAACCGTGTCCTAGCCCTCGCCATCGCTTCCATCTTTTCTCTCGCGTCCTGCGCCGAAATTTTGCAGTCGCCCACGCTGCCCGTGGACAATACGGAAGCCGCCGCCGCGCAGGAAGAGTTCAACATTGTGGTTGAACCGCTGACGCTTGACCTCGCAAAGAAATTGCGCCGCGCGCCCTATCAGCGCAACGTGATCCGCACCGGCACCGGGGCCTCCGCCGGCGTGGTGTCCGAAGGCTCTGTCACCCGCCGCGTCTTGCCGCCCTTTCTTGGCCCCGAGATCTATCGTCTCGGCCTTGGCGACCAGGTCACCTTTGCTCAGTTCGCAGATGGCAGCACGGCTTCACTGAACGACCTGATCAATTCGGGCAGCAGCGCCGCGTCGCTGGTGTCCGGTCAGGTGCTGACCAGTCAAGGCCGTGTCGGCTCGGATGGATCGGTGCTGTTGCTGGGATTGGGCAAGCTCGATCTGGGCGGGAAAACCATCTCGGAAGCGCGCGATATCGTGCGCAATGCGCTGATCCGAAGCGGTGGGGCGCCGAAATTCCAACTGGAAATCACCGGGTTCAATTCCAAGAAGGTCTTTCTGGTGTCGAACGTCGCCGGCAGCCGGGTGATCCCGCTGACCGATCAGGGCCTGACCCTGCGCGAGCTGGTGGCCGCAACCGGGAAAGGTCTCGATGGACAAGCCGTCATCGTCATTCGCATTCAACGGGGCGGCAACGAATACCGGATGAATGCGGAAGACCTGTTCAAGGTCAATGCTCAGGATATCTATCTGCGCGATCAGGATCAGGTGATCATTGAAGCGATGGGCTATAAACCCGGTCAGGTTTTCGTGCTGGGCGCTGTTGCGCCACTCACCATCCCAATCGCCCCTGAAACGCGTCAAACCCTGGCCGATGTTCTGTTTGCGCCGGGCGGCGCTCTGGCCAGCCCAACGGCGCAGCGCTCCGAGGTATATCTGCTGCGCGGGTCAAACCCGGTGCACGCCTATATGCTCGACGCGACCAACCCGACTCGTCTGATCGTCGCTGCCGCCACAGAGTTGCGCCCGAACGATATTATCTACGTGCCCGAACAACCGTTGGCGTCGTTCGCCAGGGCCCTTGTCGAGGTCACGCCGCTGCGGTTGCTGGTGAGAGATATCAATGATGGGAATGTTCCGTAGGTCTGATGCCGAACGGTGTACCCTCGGTGTTTCGTAGACGTGTTGTCTGGCACAAGAACGGAAAGGCGGCGACCACGACGGAGTGACACTGTGCCACAACCATGCGCACAGGCGGAGCTTCAACTGGACAAATCACACGGGACCCCCCGTGCCACGTTTTCATGAATGGCTCCGATGGAGCTCTGGAAACAGAGCACGTCTTGTTCGGTGTGTGAGGCGGTCAAGGCAGGAGCCAGCGTTGTGGGGAAGCTTTACTCCCTTATCTCATTTCGAGGCTTGTTCGCACCCGCCGCATTGTGTTATCGCTCAAAACTGAACAATGAAAAATAGTTTCGATTACTCAGGCTCTGCGACCCAAGGCGCCCCTCAGGCAGTCCTTGTGCGGTAGCTTGCGAAAATCGGCATTCCCTATGACTAGCAAACGCAGCAAACTTCAGGAAGACACCCACTTTCGCGTTCTTCGCCTTCTTCAGGACAACCCTGAAATGTCGCAGCGTGAATTGGCTGAAGCTGTTGGGGTCAGTGTTGGCGGCATGCATTATGTTCTGAATGCCCTGATTGAAAAGGGCTTTGTGAAGTTGGGGAATTTCACGGCGGCAGAGGATAAGCGTCGATATGCCTATATATTGACGTCGCAGGGCATCGCGCGCAAGGCCGCTTTGACGCGCGCATTTCTGGTGCGGAAGATGGAAGAATACGAGGCGCTGAGGGAAGAGATCGAAGCGCTAAAAACGGAAAGTGAGTGCGCCAATCTCGGCCATCAAAATTTGGCGGCGCCAGTGTCGTCTAATTTATAGAAAACGCATATACTTTCCGACACGAAGTGACAGTGATGCGGCTCGCAACGACTTGACGGACACCCATAATTGCCAAAAATTTCTATTTAATTATTAACAATAATGGTAAATTTCTGGGCAATGAGCCAAATGTAATTATTCTACGGATGTTATCGGAATTACGACTTCAAGGGAACGGCGAGTTGGTAGACTTCATACTCTCAAGTGACACTACGATTAGAACCGCCATGGCGGCAATTGAGAAGTTGGATGATAAGATTTGCGTTTTAGCCGGGCAAGATGGAAAGGCTCGTCGGACAATAACCGACGGCGACGTGCGACGCTTTCTGTTGGCGGGCGGTTCGCTGGATGACACTCTCGATAAGTTGCCAGAAAACGCACCGATCGTTGCTCGCATAGGTACGTCCAACGTCGACCTTATGCAAATTCTTAAAAAGCACGTAGTCCAGGCCATCGTGATCGTAGATGATGCCGGTGTCCCAGTGCAGGTGCGAAGCATCGGCTCGCTTGAAAGCAATCTTTTGCTTTCTCCGCCGCATATTGGTGCCAACGAGATTAAGTATGTGCAGCAGGCCTTTGACGATAATTGGATCGCGCCTGCTGGCCCCCACCTGATCAAGTTCGAACAGGCCTTGGCCAAGCGAACTGGGCGAGATCATGCGCTTGCGGTGACCTCGGGGACTGCGGCACTACATCTCGCACTGCGCGTTCTCAACATTGGCGCCAATGAGCGCGTCTATGTCTCGGATCTGACATTTGCCGCCTCAGTGCAGCCAATCCTCTATCAGAACGCCACGCCGGTTCTGATCGATTCCGAGCCTGCCAGCTGGAACATGTCGCCAAAGGCGTTGGAACGTAAACTACTCCAGGACAAAGCGGCGGGCACCCTGCCTTCGGCAATCATTGTTGTCCATATATATGGACAGTCGGCAGACATTATACCCATAATGGCCCTAGCCGACGCCTTTGGCATTCCGGTGATCGAAGACGCAACCGAAAGCCTGGGCGCATCCATAGGTAACAAACCCAGCGGATCACATGGCCTATTGTCGGCTTTTTCATTCAACGGAAACAAAATGATTACGACCTCGGGCGGTGGTGCTCTGGTTTCCAATCGCGAAGACCTGATAGACCGCGCACGTTACCTATCGACTCAAGGACGCGATCCTGCAGATCACTATCAGCACTCCGAGGTGGCTTATAACTATCGCATGTCAAACGTCTTGGCGGGCGTCGGTCTTGGGCAACTTGACGTGCTTGACGCGCGGGTGGCACGCCGCCGTGAGATTTTTAAACTTTATCGTAAGGGCCTGTCGGATATCCCCGGGATCTCGTTCCAGGGTGATGCTCCCGATAGCTTCGGTAGCCGCTGGCTTACCGTGATCGAGTTTGACCCCGACCAAATCGCCTATCACCCTTATCAGTTCATGCGCCGCCTTCGCCAGTCGAAGATCGAAACTCGTCCAGCATGGAAACCGATGCATATGCAACCTCTATGTCAGAATTTCGAATTCGTTCCGCACTCAAAAGAAGAGATTGTATCTTCCACCCGCTTCCTGCGTTCGCTTTGCCTACCCTCAGGCAGCAGTATGTCAGACGATGATGTAGCGCGCGTCGTAACCGCAATTCGCAATATTATTGAAGAAAGCTAAATCAATGTGTGGCATTTTTGGCAGCTTCAGCTTTAAGCGCATGGCCGTAGATGAGCAGACGATTGCGGCGATGTCCCAGAGCATCACACATCGCGGGCCTGACGCAGATGGCTATCATGCAGATGATTTGGCCGTTTTGGGCAACCGTCGTTTGTCGATATTGGACTTGAGCGAAGCCAGCAACCAGCCAATCTCTTCGGACGATCATAAGATCGTGGTGGTCCAAAACGGTGAAATCTTCAACTATATTGAGCTGCGTGATGAACTACGCCAAGCTGGTGCTCGCTTTAAAACCGCAGGCGATACTGAGGTGCTATTGCGGGCCTATGAGGTCTGGGGACCAGAGTTTGTCAAACGTCTGAACGGAATGTTCGCTATAGCAGTCTACGATATCGAATTGGGCAAGCTGTACCTCTACCGTGATCGCCTGGGGGTCAAACCGCTGTATTTGGCGGGTTCACCTGACGATGGGCGCATCTGGTTTGGGTCCGAGATCAAGGCAATCCTTGCCAATGGGCAGAACTATATCCCCGACATGGACGCGCTGGCGCAATACTTTGCTCTAAATTATATTCCGCAGCCGAAAACCGCCTTTGCAGGCATCTCGCACCTGCCGCCCGCGCACATGGCGTGCATTTCGGTTGAGGGCGGGCTTGAGGTCAAGCGCTATTGGGACCTACGGACAATCACCCCGGATCCGCATATGACTGAAGCCGAGGCCAAGGCCGCACTTCTGAGCCATCTCGATGACGCCACTCGGATCCGCATGCGCTCGGACGCGCCGTTTGGTGCATTTCTGTCGGGTGGGCTCGATAGCAGTTCGGTCGTGGGCATGATGAGCCTATATCAGTCTCAACCGCTGTACACTTTTTCGATCGGCTTTAACGATCCTCGCTTTGACGAAACCTATTATGCACAGGCCGCCGCCAAACGGTTCGGTACCCTTCACGAACGCCAGGTGGCGGATTACGACGCTATCAGCGATTGGCCCCGTTTCATTTGGCATTGCGACCAACCCCATGGGGATGTGTCTTTCATGCCTACCGATCAGGTCTCGTGCCTGGCGGCGCGCCAAGTGAAGATGGTTCTTACCGGCGACGGCGGGGACGAGCTTTTTGCGGGTTATGAAAAATACCTTACCATGTTTCCCGGCGGGCAGACCGATGGTCTGCAAAATAACTGGGAAGACGAGTTTGTACGCGCCTCGGGGTTGTTGCAGGGGGATCAGCCCAAAACACTTCTTATGGGAGAGCTTTTTGATGCCTTTCACGACATTGATCCCTATCGCGCGCTGACGAAGGAAATCCGGCACGCCGACCATCAGGATCCGATCAACCGGGTCCTTCTTGCCGAAACTCATACCTTGTTACCAGGTAACAACTTGGTCAAACCTGATCGAATGGCGATGGCCAATTCGTTAGAGGTACGTTCGCCCTTCCTGGATTACCGAATGGCGGAATTTGCCTTTCGTGTTCCCGGTGACCTAAAACTGCAAGGTGGCGAAACGAAATGGATTTACAAGCGCGCCGTCGAGCCACTTTTGGGTGCCGAGCTGACTTGGCGGAAGAAGCAGATGTTCACCGTTCCAATCGGGGAATGGTTCCGCCGTGAGCTAGCCGGCTATTGCCGTGACGTCTTGTTGGATGGGCGGCTCGAGGCAAGGGGTATAATCGCGATTGAAACTGTAGCGGCGATGCTGGATGCGCATGTGGCAGGAGCGGCCAATTACACCCGACAATTGCGGGCCCTGATCTCGCTGGAAATATGGTTCCGATTGTTCATAGACCAAGATGAACATTGGATTGCACTTGCAAATAATCAAACGAAAAAGGCCTAACATGCCCATCAAACCCAATGCACTGAACCTCAATCTGGACATCAACCAGTTTGCCCCGCTAAACAACAACCCCGAGCAAAAATACGGCCTGCCGTCGCAGATCGCATTTTGTTCGCGCTGTGGTGTGTCGAATCAGAGACCTAATTCAGCCGTGGAATTCACACACACCGAGGATTCCAAAAAAGACACCATCGCTTTCAGTGATGATGGGGTCTGTGACGCATGTCGAACCGCAGAGCGCAAGGCATCGATCGACTGGGAAGAGCGTGAGCGAAAGCTGATGGAACTTTGCGATCGATTCCGCAGTCGCAATGGCTCGTATGACTGCCTCGTGCCTGGCTCGGGCGGCAAAGACAGCTTCTATCAATCCTGGGTTCTTAAGTACAAGTACGGCATGAATCCCCTTACGGTGACTTGGGCGCCCAACATTTACACCGACTGGGGGCAACACAACTTCAATGCCTGGATTCATTCGGGCATGGACAACTACTTGATGACGGCCTCGGGTCGCTCCAAGCGCCTGCTGACTCGCCTGGCGGTTGAAAACATCTTTCACCCGTTCCAACCGTTCATCATCGGTCAAAAGTGCTTTGCTCCAAAGATGGCGCTGCTGTTCAACATTCCGCTCGTGTTCTACGGTGAAAACGAAGCCGAGTACGGCAATCCCGTTGAAGACAACGCCGACGCGCAGCGCTCGTATGACTACTTCGCCTCAGCCTCGGATGAAGACATGTATTTGGGCGGCGAAAGTATCGCCAGCCTGAAAAGAAACTTTGGAATGACCCAAGCGGATCTGACGCCCTATCTTCCGTCGGATATTGCCCCGCTTAAAGAGCTGGGTGCCGAGGTTCACTACTTGGGTTACTATCTTAAATGGCATCCGCAGTCGGCCTATTATTTCGCGGTCGAAAACGGAGGGTTTAAGGCCTCGCCGGAACGTACCGCGGGCACCTATTCCAAGTACAACTCGATCGACGACAAGATCGACGATTTCCACTATTACACCACCTACATCAAGTTTGGCATCGGCAGGGCGACTTATGACGCCAGTCAGGAAGTTCGCTCCGGTGACCTGGACCTTGAAGAGGCGGTTGCCCTGATCGACCGCTACGATGGTGAGTTCCCCGAACGTTGGGCCGACGAAATCTTCAAATATTTGTCGATTGACGAAAAGACCTTCCCGCAGGCTCATAAAATGTTCGAACACCCAGAGATGAACCGTGAGTATTTTGATGCACTTACCAACAAGTTCCGGTCACCGCACCTCTGGCAGAATGACAATGGTGAATGGTCGTTGCGCAAGCGTCTCGCTGACATCCATCTGACTGCCGGGGGCTGATCACTATGCGCAATATTAGGCTGATCGCCCGTCTCGACGTCAAGATGAACTGGCTAATTAAGGGCGTACAGATGGAGGGGTGGCGCAAAGTTGGAGACCCAGCCGAGTTTGCCAAACTCTACGCCGAAAATGGTGCTGACGAGCTTTTGTTCATGGATGTTGTAGCGAGCCTATATGACCGCAACAACTTGCAGGATATCGTCGAGAAGGTCGCCAGCCAAGTTTTTGTGCCCATGACCGTTGGTGGCGGCATCCGCTCCTTAGCGGATGTCAGCACCCTTCTGGGGTGCGGTGCTGACAAGGTAGCGATCAACACTGCCGCCACCCGTAATCCCGCGTTGATCACCGAGATCGCCGACCGCTTTGGGTCTCAGGCAACTGTTGTCTCGATCGAAGCGATCCAGCGCGACAAAGGCCGCTGGAAGGCAATGACCGACAATGGCCGCAATCACACCGGGCGTGATGTTGTTGAGTGGGCATGCGAGGCGGAGGACCGCGGCGCGGGCGAAATCGTTTTGACCGCAATTCAACCCGAGGGTCTGGGCCAAGGCTATGACTTGGAAATGATCGAAAAGGTCGCCGACAAGGTTAGCATCCCTGTGGTCGCCTGCGGTGGTTTGGGTACGACCGATCATCTGAGGGATTTGGTGCAAAAGACCAATGCATCCGCTGCGGCTACCGCTCAGGCCTTGCATTGGAAAAAGCTGGAACTGTCGGATCTGCGTTCGACGCTGGCCGATGAGGGCTGTTTTGTCCGTCCTATTTGATGGCTGCCCCGGGACAGAAATTAAGCGCCTTTGGTGCTGGTTCAAAAGAATGAGAACGACAGGATTAAGATCATGAGCACCAAAAGCTGCGTTGTTGTGGATTATGAGATTGGAAACGTCTTTTCCGTCATGCAAGCCCTCAAACGCAACGGGATTCAGGCTGAACTGACCGGCGATCTGGAACGAGTGCGCAACGCCGAGCGTCTGATACTGCCAGGCGTGGGCGCCTTTGGTCGTGCGGCCGACCGGCTGCGCGCCCTGGGGCTGGACGAGGCGGTCTCGGATTTCATTTCTACCAAGCGTCCCTTTTTGGGAATCTGCGTAGGTATGCAGCTCTTGATGGAACGAGGCCTGGAGTTCGGGGAGCATAAAGGCCTGGGTTATTTCAAGGGCACGGTCGAAAAGATCAACCTGCAGGGAGAACAAGGTGGCCCGCTGCAGGTCCCGGTCATTGGTTGGAACACGGTGCACGAACCCGTCGAGAGCCGTTGGACGGGGACACCTTTTGCCTCTGTCGATGCGAGAAACGCCTATTATTTCGTGCACAGCTTTTCGGTCCGGCCTGAGAACGCGCAGGACGCCTGCGCAGTGGCCAAGGTCGGAAACGGTGAGGTCGTCGCAGCCATCCAGCGCGACAATATCCTTGGCGTACAGTTTCACCCCGAGCGCTCATCCGATGGCGGTCTGGCCTTTCTGAACGGGTTTCTGGAGCAATAAATGACCTGGTCTGCTGGTCTGCGTGGCTTGCCAGAGCCCGGAACGCTGGATGTGCTCTTTGTCGCGTATGGCGGGGGGCATATTCAGGCCATTGTGCCGGTCGCACACGCGCTGCAGGCGCGGGGATACAAAATCAGCGTCTTCGCAGTGACCACGGCCATTGCCGTGGCCGAAGCCGAAAGCTTACCGCATTTTTCTTACTCGGACCTGCCGCAGGCGGAGCACGAAGACGTACTTCGCGAAGGTGCACGTCTGGCGGCGGCTTTTCCCCCCAACGGACCGGTCCCCTTTGAAGAGACCCGCGCATATTTGGGCATCAACTTCATGGATCTGGTACAGCAGCACGGGTCGGACGAGGCTCATGTGCTTTATGAGGCGGCGGGGCGGCAGAACTTTTCCCCAATCACGACCATGACCGACTGCCTGCAGTATCTGAGGCCAAAGTTAGTCGTGGCCACAAACTCTCCCCGCAGCGAGCAGGCCGCCTTGCAGGCGGCTGGAAATCTTGGGTTACCTTCGCTCTGCATCGTCGACATGTTTGCCCTGCAAGAGATTGCCTGGCTCAAGACGCCGGGCTTTAGCACCAAGGTCTGCGTGCTCAATGAAGGCGTACGCGACATGTTCTTGCGCGAAGGCCGTCCAGCGGATGAGATCGTGATTACCGGCAACCCGGCCTTCGACGGCATTCACGATCCTACGGTGATCCATGCAGGTCGGGAACTGCGTCAAATGCGTGGCTGGAACAGCGAGCGCTTCACGGTGCTTTACGCCAGCACGCCGGAACCGGCGCGACATCCGTTTACAGGCGAGGCTGGAGATCCGACGCTGCCTCACCGCGTCGAACAGCGCCTGCGTGAGATCTTCAAGGAACGCCAAGATCTTGAACTCGTACTGCGTCGCCATCCAAGTGAAGATCAGAACATCGAGCCGGGCGACCGGATCTATACTAGCTCTCGGTCCGAGGATGTTAACGCGCTGATCCACGCGGTCGACTTGGTCGTGGTCACTTGCTCGACCGTGGGGCTGCAAGCCTATCTGGCGGGCGTGCCGATGGTCAGTGTTGAATGTTCGGTGATTTCCAAGGATGCGCCTTACGGTGACTTTGGAATGTCGCGTAAAGTTCTCTCGATCGAAGCACTGGAGGTGGCGCTCTTGGATGAGATTTCCCTCCAAAGGGCCGCTAAATCGAATAAGATCACGGCACAAGATAATGGCCCCGCTCTGGCTACCAGCGCTATTTGTGCGCAGGTGGTTCAGCTGCTAGAGGGGATAGCCTGATCTGGATCAGGCGGTGGATGCAATTCTGTTGCTTTGGTGTCGGGCGCATCACATGTATTTGATAACATTGAGGTCGGTATGAACTTTCTGATGATCGTCGACGATCCCGATATCGCACGCTACGCCAGTAAAAACGGCGTGGACCGACTTTTTGTGGACCTAGAATACATCGGGAAGGATGTCCGTCAAAAGGACATGGCCAGCTGGAAGAGCAAGCAAACGCTTGAGGATGTGACCAAGATCCGTGAGGCCTCCCCAGAGGCCCATGTTCTGGTGAGGATCAACCCTCTGCATGAGGGGACCAAGGCGGAACTCGATGAGGCGATCGCCCGTGGGGCCGACAGCATCATGCTGCCGATGTTTCGTTCGACAGATGAGCTGGCCCGTTTCTTTGATCTTTTGGGCGACAGGGTCGAGGCTCTGCCACTGGTGGAGACCAATGACGCGTTGCAGGCGATCCCCGAGATGATTAAGAAATTGCCACTGACCGGGCTGCACATTGGGCTAAACGATCTTCATCTGGATTTAGGGCTGGATTTCATGTTCCAACTCATCGGCGACGGCCTGCTGGAAGAGCCTTGTGCAGCTTTGCGGGCAGGCGGCGTGCCTTTTGGCATCGGCGGCATCGCGAGAGCACGCGAGGGAATCGTCAGCCCCGACTACCTGATCGGCGAACATGTCCGGCTGGGTTCATCCGCAGCAATCCTCTCGCGCACTTTTCATCGAAAGGCGCAGAACCTGGCTGAGCTGCAGGAGAACATGGATTTCCCTGGCGAGGTCGCAAAGCTGCGCGCCATCTATGCCGACTTCAAGAAAAAAGATGCCAACACTCTGGAACAGAATAGGAAAGACACCCGTAGCCGTATCAACGATGTGGTATCTCTGATACGCAAACAGAAATCGAACAAGGGCGAGGCATGATCGCATCAATCAAACTGGGGGAGCGTCGGATTTCCGCCGATGACCCGTGCTATGTTATTGCCGAGATTGGTGTAAACCACAACGGAAGTGCGGAACTGGCGCACAAAATGATTGACGCCGCCAAAGAGGCAGGTGCCGATGCAGTCAAGTTCCAGACATACAAGACCGATGCATTAATCACGGCAGACACCAAAAAGGCCGACTACCAGACCAGCACCACTGGAGACGGGTCGCAGGATGAAATGCTGCGCCGGCTGGAACTGCCCCAAGAGGTTTTTGCAGAGCTTGCCAAGCATTGCCACGAAGCGGGCGTTGATTTCATGTCGACGGCTTTTGATGGTGAAAGCCTTGAAGCGGTGTCGAAACTGAACCCAATCTGCCTGAAATGGCCCTCGGGTGAGCTGACCAACACGCTTTTGCTCCGTCAGGCAGCGCAATATGACCTGCCGATTCTGTTATCGACAGGTATGGGCACGCTGACCGAGATTTCGACCGCGCTTGATCTGCTAGCCACGCACAGCACCGCTGATGTGGTGATCCTGCAATGCGTGTCGAACTACCCGGCAGCAATCGAGGAACAGAACCTGCGCGTGCTACCTCACATGTCTGCCGTTTTTGGCAAGCCTACCGGATTTTCCGATCACACCGAAGGCCCCTATGCGGCGATAGCGGCTCGGGCTTTGGGTATGTCGGTTCTGGAAAAGCACTTCACAATGGACCGCACCATGGAAGGCCCGGATCACCGCGCCTCGATCGAGCCTGCGGAATTTGCCCAGATGGTCAAACTGCTCCGTCAGGTTGAACTGGGGCTGGGCGACGGAGTGAAACGACGCATGGCTTCGGAGCAGAATATTTTGACTGTGGCGCGCAAGAGTCTTGTTTATCTAAATGACCTTCCTGCGGGGCATGTGTTGAGCTTGAAAGACCTGACCGCCAAACGCCCCGGCACCGGAATGCCGCCGAATCAGGTCGACAATTTAATCGGCCGCACTCTAGACAGGGCTGTCACCCGCAATGAGCAGGTGCAACACGGTCATGTCCGCTGAAGGCAGCACCCCTCTGTGCCTTTTCGGGGCAGGCGGCCATGGCCGGGTGGTAGGCGCCATCGCGGTGCGCATCTGGCCCGGAGATGTGTTCTTTGGTGATGGAGCGTGCAGCTTGGGCTCTTTGGTAGACGGCATTCCTGTGAGGGTGTCGGATCTAAGCGATTTGGCAGGTCACGATGTGATCGTGTCCGTAGGCAACACCGCCGTACGCCGAAAATTGCAAACCCGCGCTGAAGATCTGCAACTGACATGCACCCATCTGATCGCCAACCCCGCGGGTTTTTTCGCCGACGCCCCCGGTGCAGGAAGCATGATCCTAACCGCGGCGGTGGTGAACCCTGGTGCGCGCATCGGGCGGGGGGTGATCGTCAATACGGGAGCCGTGGTCGAACACGACTGCACGGTAGGTGATTTCTGCCATCTGGCACCAGGTTCGGTCCTGCTAGGGGGGTGCAGCTTGGGCGAAGAGGTCTGGTTGGGCGCCAATGCGACGGTTGTGCAGGGGGTGTCCATCTGTTCGAATGTCACCATCGGTGCAGGTTCCGTTGTCACGCGCGACATCACTGAACCGGGAATCTATGTAGGGGTTCCCGCCCGCATCATGGGGACCCAAGCGCAATGAACGCCCGCTGCCCCCGCAAATCAGCCACACCGAAAGTGCAGGCAACGGAGATGACAGATACAAATGGAATCGAAGTGATGCCGCCGCTAGCACAGTCTCAGGCTGTACGCGCGGATCGAACGAATTCATAGCCTGGATTTCCTGCGCGGCCTTTGTGCAATATTTGTGGCAACCTACTATTCTCTTCTGTGGAATGGTTATGGCGATATCGACAGTATGGGAACCTTTCTCGTATATACCTTCTTTGTGCTTACAGCGCTGACGATCTCTCATATCTATTACCGCGAGTTCGCGGATGTGGTGGGCAAAGACACGCTCAAGTATTTCCTGTTCAAGCGCATCAAGCGGGTGCTGCCGCTTCTGGCAGTTGTGATGACGTTACTATGTCCTAGAGCCTAGATCTGGACATTCTGCCCCGGTTCCAGATGATGACCACCAGAGGCTTTGCACTGAATAGTGCTTGTGATGAGGGCTAACAATGTTGGGGCTTAGTCGCTGGACTTGGGTTTTCTACCGGTTCTTCCGACACCGGAGAATAGGTCCACCGATTCCAGATTCACAAAAAAAGATCGTAGACTTGTGGAGAACACTAAGATGGCTGTGCACGAGCTCAAGCTGAGCAGGTCTAAAATACAGATGATACTTGTATTTGCCCCGCTTGTACTGGCCGTTGCATTCGGAGTGAAGAAATTTGAGCTTTGGAGCCAACTCACTTATCTTTGGCACGTAAAAGCTTCTCCGATCACAGAGATCTTGAATCTCTCCCCTCACTCGTTCAGGTATGCTTTGTTTTTCCCAGTATTTTACTTTTCAGAGAGTATAGGAATAGACCGAGATATCATATTCACACTCATCGTCGTTGTTATCGGTTACTTTACTGCTTTCTTGATCTTTGATTCATCGAAACTGATATCGAACTCCAAAAATGGAATCAATACTAGCTATTTTCTGATTTGTGGCACGATTGTATTCCTGCTCTTCATGATGAATGGTCGGGGCGCTGTAGCTCTATTTGGGTACGCATTGTTGGTAAATGTGATATTAGCCTTGGAGTTCAAAGCGCGATTTACATTTTGGGTTGTTGTTAAGATTTTTTTTGCGCTCCTATTTTGCAGCGTTAGCTCCGGCACTCTATCTGTTTCCGTTGCCTCGCTGATGCTTCTTATATTCTACAATATAATAGGTATTGTTGAACGCTTGGTATTTATGAGGCTCTCGAAAAGATTAGCGATTGGTACTTTCTTTGAGTTGGTAGTGTTCAGTATCTATATCAGTATGGTTTTAGTGGGGTTGTTTAAGAACCTGAGTTTTTACGGTATCGGCTTTGAGCAGTCTCTTGAACTGCTTCAGCATGGAGCGGGAGCAGCACTTGAACCAGTCTTGAAAGTATTACCCTTGGCAGTACTGGTGGTTTTGGTTTCGACTGCAGCAATTGGCGTGAACCTTTTCGTCGCCAGACTGTATTCTCCAACTCTAGCCCGTCTTCTAATTATCTGCGTTGCCCTTGGAATGTTCGGCTATACGACGCTTGCGATGGCTATAGTGCCTATCCTGGTTCTCCTAGCCGCACGACTTAACGTTTCCAATCTTGCTATGCGGTTGACGGTCAATTAGGCAGCAGATTATGCACCACCAAGTAGAACGCCGGGAATGCACTAGGAGGAGCAGTTGTTTGAGTTAGCCTTGATACCTGCGCGTGGTGGCTCCAAGAGGCTGCCGGGCAAGAACGTAAGAATGCTTAACGGGCGCCCCATGATTGCTTGGACAGTAGAAGCCGCTCTGACCTCAGGCTGTTTCAAGCGAACGGTTGTTACCACAGACGATGAGGATATAGCTGCGGCGGCGGTGGAAGCTGGTGCTGAAGTTCCGTTCATGCGGCCCACATCACTCTCAGGTGACACCTCAACATCTATGGACGTAGTTCTACACGCGTTGGAAAAACTGGGGACACCTTCTTCTTTCGCCCTCTTGCAACCGACGTCGCCGTTACGAAGTGCTGAGCATATCAGAGAAGCTGCTCAATTATTCTCACGCAAGGACGCTGAAGCGCTTATTTCGATTAGCAGGACAAAGCCGATCAGCTGGCATTTCGAATTGAGTGAAGATCGTCGTTTGCGTAAAATTCTTTCTGGGGATGTCGATAGTCATTGGATGGAACCGAAGACGACCTGCTCCCCAAATGGCGCAATATATATATACCAAACAAACGCCTTTCTAGAACATGAAGAATTTATTCCATCTGGTTGTGTTGGTTATGAGATGTCCGCAATTGATAGTCTGGACGTCGACCTGTTGGAGGATTTTCAGCTTGTAGAAGCAATTATCGAAAAAGGCCTTCGCAGCCTTGAACCAGCTAGCAATGGGTCCCTCCTTTGAGCCGCCAGCCGGTCGCTTCATTCGATGTGTCGGGCTATATTCGTTTCGTATGTGAGGGACCACCAATGAATTCCGCTCTTTCTGCCTCGGTGCTGATCAGTGCGACCCTGCTGATTGGCAGGCTTTCGGGCTTCATTCGTGAAACCCTTCTGGCCAACCGTCTGGGCACAAGCGCCTCGGCCGATGCCGCAATTCTGATCCTGACGCTGCCCGATTTCATGGTGGGGCTCTTGCTAGCGGGGGGCTTCAGCGCCGCCTTGGTGCCCGTACTCAAACAGCATAGTGGAACGGATCGGCTATTTTTAACGCACCGCTCAGGGCTGACGATTACGGTGCTGTTCGTGGGGCTGGCGCTGCTGATTGCAGTTTTTGCAGAACCTGTCATTCGCCTCTTTATCCCGCGAGTTGATTTTGCGGCACTGCCGGATTTCGTCACGGGCTTCAATCTGAGCTTGATGGTGCTCCCCATTGCAGCACTGATCGGAGTGTCTGCCAGCTATCTCAACACTGTGGGGCGGTTCACCATTCCCAGTCTCGGTGTCCTAGTCTTCAATGGGACGATTTGTATTTATCTGGCGCTACCTATTACCGACCCGGCCCAGCTATTTGGCTTTGCAGCCGTGGTGCTTCTGGCGGCGGTTCTTCGGCTATTGTACCAACTGCGGTCAATGCCCGAGGCGATGCGGGCACTACAAGGTACCCCGCCGCCCTGGCCGCCGGGTTTTTTGCGCAAGTTTGTCGTGGGCACCGTGGGCTTCAGTGTCATCGTCGGAGCATCGATCGTGTTCCGCTCGCTGCATGCCCTACACGGCGAAGGTTATATGGCGGTTTTCAACTATGCCATGAAGCTCTTTGAGCTACCTGCCGCCTTGCTGATCGCCCCGGTGGCAATCGTGCTTTTGCCGACCCTTTCAGGGTTAGATCCTGCCGACACCGACACGTTCGAAGATTATGCGCGCACAGGAATGCTGGCCGGGCTTACGCTGGCCTGTGTGGCGGCCGCAGCGGGGGGACTGTTTATGCCCACCATTGTACGGATCATCTTTGAGCACGGCGCCATGACACCCGCCGAAAGCGCCCGCATCACACAGACTGCGCGCGTACTGGTCTCTGCCCTGCCGCTTTATGCGCTGTTGCAGCTCAGTGCCACTGCGCTCAATGCCAAAGGGCGCCCGACCTTGATGATGATAAATAGCTTCATCGGTCTGGGCGCGGGCGTGGCGTTTTACGGCACACTTGTTGCTCTGGGGTGGGGAGAAATCGCTTCCGCCGCAGGCTTTGTCATGTTTCAAGTAGTGGCCGCTGCCCTTTGCATTGGCGCCGTCTTCGGCTGGAGGATGCCAAGTGCGACGACGCTGCGGGCGGTAGTGTTCATGCTGGTGAAGATGTCCCTGGCGCTAACGCCCTTTGTCTATCTGGAAACGGTGACACCTGATATGCCGGCCTGGATAGGTTTTGCTTCTCTTATGGGGGCCGGTTTGTTACTGAGCGCCGTCAACCTGCCTTTGATCAAGCCTTTGATCAAAATGAGGATAGACAGAAGTTGAGAGAATGACACAGATTGCACAACAGGCTCTAGTGATCGGCTATGGCTCGATTGGCAAGCCTCATGACGAGGTGCTGCGCGCGCTGAAATCGCACGGCTACACGGGGCGTATGTTGATGGAAAAGCTCCAGTTTTCCAAACCGGATGTGATGCCAGAGGGCATGCTGGATGCCAATGATCTGACTGGTGGGCTGGTATTCTTGCTTTCCGATCACGCGCGTTATATCACGGGCCAGAACCTCGTCATTGACGACGGCTTTACTCTGTAAGGCTGGGGGCGGACGATGAAGATCCATTATGTGACAGGCAGCCGTGCCGATTTTGGTCTGATGCAGCTTGTGCTGCAGCATCTGGATGCGCAGGAGTTTCTTGATGTTGCCTGCGTCGTGACCGGACAGCATTTACTTGAGAAATACGGCAACAGCCGCGATGATATTGTCCAAAGTGGGCTGCGTATCGTGCGCGATATCTTAGTCGAACTTAACGGGCGGGACGGGGCCGAGATGGGCCAGGCCCTGGCGCATGAGCTATTGGGATTTATCGACTGCTGGCTGCGGGAGCGTCCAAATCTGGTATTGGTTTTGGGCGATCGAGGCGAGATGTTAGCGGCGACTCTGGCGGCGATTCATCTAGGAATCCATGTGGCACATATTCATGGTGGCGAGGTATCGGGCACACTTGACGAAAGCTTTCGCCACGCAATCAGCAAGCTGGCGCATTTCCATTTTCCCGCCAATGCCGATGCCGCCGAGCGCCTGCGTCGCATGGGTGAGCAGGCGGATCACATTTGGACCATCGGTGCACCCGGGTTGGTAGATGTGACCAAAGGCACAGCGCGCGATCCTAACTTTTTACGTCGGCGGTTCGGTCTCACGGTAACTGGGGTGCCGTTACTGGTGGTTTTCCACCCGGTAGTGCAGCAGACGGCCCAAGCGGCGGAACAGATTGCTCAGATCCTGCAGCTATTGTTGGAACAGGATTGTCATGGACTGATCATGCGCCCCAACTCAGATGCCGGTGCCGAACTGATCGACCAGGCGCTTGACCGTTTTGCTGCCAGCTCCCTGCATGATGGGCGCTTTCGCATCTTAGCGCATCTGGAGCGCTCCGAATACCTCAACTGTCTAGCCAATTGTGATCTGATGATCGGCAACAGCTCTTCGGGCATCATCGAAAGCGCCAGCTTTGGGCTAGCCTGCATCAATCTAGGTGACCGCCAGAACGGTCGACTGCGCAACGCCAATGTGGTGGACTGCCCCGAAATCGCGATCGAGCCGATGCGTGCTGCCTATGTAAAAGCGCAGACCTTGCGGCCTCCTTTTGAAAACGCATATGGAGACGGCAAGACCGCCGAGCGGCTTGCCGATATCCTACCCAATCTGCCGCTTACTCAAAAGACGCTGTCCAAGGAAATCACCTACTGAAAGCGAAGGCAGTTCGTTAGAAGAAGGACTTGAAATACCAGTGCCCCAGACGCCTTTCCAGAAACCTAAGGCCACGACGATCATCGCGATGCGGATCTGCGATTTGTTTATCGCGGTGCCAGTAGCGATTATTTTTGCCATCCCGATGCTCGTAGCGGCGTTCGCGATTTGGCTCGAAGATCGCGATAGCGTGTTGTTCAAACAGACCCGGGTGGGACAAGGAACACGGCCGTTCAAGATCTTGAAGTTCCGCACCATGTATACCGATAAAAGTCGTGTCATGGGCGATGAACACAAGAGCTCACCCTCGAAAGAGGCGCGCGCCCAATTCCAGACAACATCCGCCAATGACAGCCGAATTACAAAAGTTGGCAAGGTGCTGCGCCCCATCCATATGGACGAGATGCCGCAACTTTTGAATGTGGTGCTGGGACATATGTCGTTGGTGGGCGTGCGCCCTGACGTACCGGTTCAAGAGGCGGATTACACGCCCGAGGTCTGGCAGGAACGCCACCTGCTTCGTCCCGGCATCACCGGTTTTGCCCAAGTGGATTCCACGGTGCAGAACACCGCTCAACGCACCGCTCAGGATCTGCGTTGGGTGCGCAATCCATCCGTCGGCGCCTATGCACAAACCTTGCTGCAAACCGTTACAAAAGTTCTCAAACGCAACAGTCTGTGACCAGGTGAATTGGTCCCGGAAAACTGAACAGTCAACTACGGTTTATTCTGAACCTTTGAAGAGGCATGAGAATGGCTAAGCGCTGGAAGTTTATGGGCCAGTTTAAGGCTGATCTGGCATTGGAAGGAAGTTATTCAGCAAGACGCAGACCCCTACCGCCAGCGCCTCAAGATTGAGAACATGTTCGTCGATTGAAGGATTGGTGGCGTACTCAACAAGATGCGACCGATGCCTGCTCCTCTTCCTCTCGGCCTGCGCGCTGGCTGCCACGGTCATTTATGGGTTATTTGTCGGGAACCCTACTGAAAATCGAAATCAGGATTAATGTTCATGCGGAAATACATCGATTATTTCTCAAAAAAGAGCCGGTGGATAAAAGTTGCGCTGCAGCTTGCCCTCGATACAGCACTGCTCGCCGTTTCGTTTTTTGGCGCCATGCTGTTGCGGCTTGAAAGGGTGGATTTCGCAGAACAGCCAGCCATCTGGAACGCGTTGTTGTTTTCGATCATTGCTACCCTGTTGGCTTTCTGGGGCTTGGGTCTTTATCGGGTCGTCGTGCGTTTCGTCACCGGCAGAATCCTTATTATAGTTAGTGAGGGAGCCTTTGTCTCTGCAATTTCCCTTTATGCCGCGGAATATTTTTTTGACACCGGTCTTCCTCGATCTGTCCCGATCATCTTTGCTGTTTTTGCCTTTCTTTCTGTTGGCGGACTGCGTTTTGCGGCGCGGACGTATTTCCGCAACCCAAGTCATTTGAATAGACGGCCTGTGATTATATACGGTGCGGGCGAAGCCGGACTTCAGCTGCTGAACGCGCTGTTCCACGGCCGTGAATATACTCCGGTCGCGCTGGTCGATGATGACCCCTCTCTGCAAAACATGGGTATCGGGGGATTGCGCGTTTATTCACCCGACAGCATACAGCGCCTGGTCCAAGAGACGGGTTCTCGAGTCATCCTGCTGGCTATTCCCAGCATGAGCCGTGTCCGCCGCCGCGAGATCGTAAGCGGGCTTGAAGATCTGCAGCTGGAGATCAAGACGATCCCAGGCATGTCGGACATTATCAGCGGAAAAGCCAAAATTTCAGAACTGCGGACCGTTTCCGCTGAAGACTTGCTTGGGCGCGATCCTGTTGCTCCGGACCCCGAGCTGCTTCGCAAGGACGTCGCTGGGCGTGTGGTCATGGTCTCTGGGGCAGGAGGATCAATCGGCAGTGAGCTTTGCAGGCAGATCCTGAGCCAAAATCCGTCCGTCTTGGTGCTCTACGAAATGTCCGAGTTTGCGCTTTATGCGATCGAGGTTGAACTCGCAGCAACGGTCACGCGTTTGCAGTATCAGACTAGGGTCGTGCCGATCTTGGGATCCGTGCAGCACAGCCGGCGATTGGAAGCCGCAATCAAGGCATTCAAGGTCCAGACGATCTACCACGCAGCCGCCTACAAGCATGTGCCGCTGGTCGAGGAAAACGTGGTTGAGGGTATCCGGAACAACGTGTTCGGAACACTTGCAATCACGCGTGCGGCCCAAAAACTTGGCGTCGAAAACTTCATTCTGATTTCAACCGACAAGGCCGTGCGTCCTACGAATATAATGGGCGCGAGCAAGCGCATCGCAGAGTTGATCTGTCAGGCCCATGCACGAGAGGCGAGCTCCACTGTCTTCTCGATGGTTCGTTTCGGAAATGTCCTTGGATCGTCCGGGTCGGTCATCCCACGGTTTCGGGCCCAGATCGAGGCTGGAGGGCCTGTCACGGTCACACATAAGGACATCAACCGCTACTTCATGACGATCCCCGAAGCGGCCCAGTTGGTGATCCAGGCGGGTGCCTTGGGTCATGGCGGGGATGTCTTCGTGCTGGACATGGGGGAGCCTGTCAAAATCTTGGACTTGGCCTTCAGCATGGTGAAGCTACATGGCCTAACCCCCTACATGGCCGATCACCCTGATCAGATCTTGCCGGACAAGGGAGACATCCCGGTCTGCGTCACGGGTCTACGCAAGGGTGAAAAGCTTTACGAAGAGCTTCTGATCGGCAATAACCCCGCTCCGACCAAACACCCACGGATCATGACAGCATCCGAAGTCTCGCTGCCGCGCGACACGTTGATGGCGGTTCTAGATCGCCTTCTTCAGGATTGCGAGACTTTCAACTTACCGGCAATCGTTTCGATCTTGCACGAACTACCGCTAGATTACACGCCGTTGAGCACAGACATTTCAGACCTGCTTTGGGGGGCTGAGCAGAATACTGACGGGCGGCAGGACATGGCGAAGGAAGAGGACGTTCGCTCATGACACTGACCTCCGAGACAAAACCTAGGATCGCGCACGCCTTGTTCAGCCGCACGCTTCACACCTACTTTCTCATGCGCCGAGGGCTGACTATTGGTGTTCGAGCAATCGTGCGGTCAGATGATGGTAAGTTCCTGCTCGTCCGCCACACTTATACACCGGGATGGCATTTTCCCGGAGGTGGGGTCGAAAAAGGTGAAACAACAGAACAGGCATTGAGCAATGAGTTACGTCAGGAGACTGGCCTGAATCTTGTCGGAAAGCCAATCTTACACGGCGTGTTTCACAACAAAGATGTCAGCAAAAGGGACCATGTTCTGGCTTTCCTGTGCGACGTCGACGGAAGCGTTGAGGCAAAATCCACGAGCGTGGAAATTGCTGAAATCAAGTACTTCGATCTCGATGACCTACCGCCAGCTACTACTCCTGGAACACTTCGTCGTATACGGGAGGTTGCCTTCGGCGCCGCAAAGAGTGAAAGCTGGTGATCAACCTCGTTTGTCAACCATCTCGAAATCGGGTTTGGTAATTATCTGGCAAGCTGACACCCCAGCCGCCATCATGATCCCCACGTTGAACGCGAACTCGTTCGCAGTACCGGTACCAAAGCTCATCGCCAGACATGAGAGACGGTCGCTGGCACTACCCCCCGCGCAAACCCATCCGAAAAGTCTTTTCGATCCGGACCACGTCCAACGGTTCAACGCCCGCCTTCTCGGCATGCTGTTTCCAGCT
Organism: Ensifer sp.; assembly: GCA_050301895.1. Taxonomy (GTDB): domain Bacteria; phylum Pseudomonadota; class Alphaproteobacteria; order Rhizobiales; family Rhizobiaceae; genus Ensifer_A. Next base: position 22,991 of record JBNKZZ010000006.1, read on the forward strand.
CTCGACGGCGTCCATGACATCCTCGATTGCCTGTTTCGCCCTGTTGGGCTTCAGCCCCGCGTTTGAGGCAAACACCATCAGGTCGTCGTGGCTGAAATCGTTCCGCTTTCCCGCCAAGCTCATCTGATGATCGCGGGTCCAGG
>JBNKZZ010000007.1:0-144641 GCA_050301895.1 Ensifer sp.
GCAACTCCGCCACCGGTGGCAAATGGAACCAAAGCGCCTGCAGCATCTGCTCCAAGAGCCATGAGGTTTTCAGTACGATTGGCACCGCCATTGGCAACCTCGTCGTAGGCAAGTGCTCCAAGGTCATAGATGATAAAGCCAACGTCGAGGATCGTATCCAGGAACTTCCCGTCAGGGTCCTGAACGCGAAGCGGATTTTGCCCGGCATAACCATAGAGGTTCAAGTTACGAGGTGCGAACGCGCCACCGGCAGGAGAGCCCCCAAGGTAATTTGGCAATATCGGATCCGGCGATTGCCACACACTCGTCCGCGGATCGTAGTAGCGGGCACCGAAGTAATAGAGACCCGTTTCCTCATCCAGCTCCTTGGCCGTGAACAGATACGGCGTGCGGCTCAAGTGTTGGAATGTTCTTCCACGAAGGTTTCACCGAAGGGGAGTGAAGCGGGAGATCAAAACAGGACTAAACGTCCTGTTTTGCCGCTGAACACCCGAAGCCAGCGAAGCGCGGCGAAGCGCGGCGAAGGGCCGAAGATGCTGGAAGATCTCGCCGTCAGCATCCGTCACATAGGACGAGGAGCCGAGGTGATCGGGGTGGAAGAAGTACTGGTCCTTCTCGTAGACATCGGCTGAGGTGTTGTTGCCCCCACCATTGCCGTTGTTGGTCTTGCACTGGTTGTTGCCGTTGCCATTGCCGCCGGCATTGCCATTCGTGCCGCCCTTGCCATTGCCGTTGGTCCAGCTCACACAGCGCCGCGCGTCGCAGACGCGCAAAGGTCGCTGTGCGCTTGAAAGTGGCGCATCGCACTTTTAGGAAATCGATCACGATTTCCGGGTCGATGCGACAGGTTCGGCTGCGCATTTTGCCGAGAAGGCCGTCAGCGTATCGAGACGGCGGGTTTCTCATCGTCTCACTTAATTATCAGCACTTCAGAATAATTCTTGTCGATTCAGCTCTACAATGCGAATTTTCGGGTATCCTTCAATTGAAATTTCAATATGCCCGCCAATCGTCTTCACGACAATAGAACCCCGTTTCTCAAACAAACTGACTGAAAGTACATTGCCTACTACCACGTCGAACATCATCTTCTCAGATAGAAATAAACGCATCGAAACGTCTCTTTCACCAAAATTGACACCGACCTCCAATCTTTCACTATTGTTATTAAAAACACATACATAACTTATATCATCTTCAAACAAGACCTCACATCCGAACGCAGCGACAAAGTCACCAGACTGCGGCAAATCGATGTTTTCCATGGCATATTATCCGTTTTATTCACTTGGTCCGAAAATTTTCATCGTCGAAAATTTTCTTGTTCCATCATTGAGGACCTCAAAATCAACCGCAGACTTTGCGACACCATTGGGGCCTGCCAGAATCCCTTCTCTTGTTTCAAATTGCCTGACAACACCGTCTGCACCCTTTCGAGAACCACTAAATATTACATTGGTGGGGTCATCAAGCAGTCCACTAAGCTGTCTCGACCTTGCAGCGTTGTGCGCCGAGGACGACACCCTCCCAAAGAGATAATCAAATTTCCCAAGAGCTATTTGGAATGCCTTGGCGCCAATTACTCCAACCTTGTTCATAAGTGGCCCAACAACCTTCTCACCAACTTTTCCGGCGACTGCGCCCCCAACTGTAGATGTAACAACTTCACCTGCAGACGGAAGCTCACCTTTCAGGCCATGACTTGCAAAGGCATGAGTCGCTCCACCTGCGACACCACCTGCAAGAGGTCCCGCATAAAGCGTGACCTCGCCGGCAGCCGCGCCAGATGCGCCTGCAGCAGCATAGTCCTTCCACCCGGCTGTGTGCGAATATGCTGTTGGTTCTTCGTCACGATATTGTGGATCGTTCCGAAGTGTTTTCAGCAAAAGTGTGTAACGATTTTGCGGTTCGAAAACGCGACCGCTCAAAAACTCAGCCCATGGCGAGCGTGAAGCTCTCCTGCTTGTTGGGCTGATAGTTCCATTCGCCGGTGGCAGCCGTCAGACGGTAGAGATCATCATACTGGTAGGTAAAGGCCGTTGCCGCTGCTTGGGGTCATTTATTTCCTAACTTCTCCCGCCATACATCCAGCGTTTCTAGGAACTCATCAAAATTCAGATTCAATCTATCTATTCTTTGGCAAGCGATTCCACAGACGTGTATTGGAGGACATTCCTGCTTCTTCGGAAACCCCGCTATAACAGGCATCCCAGAATCCGAATATTCCCTGTTGCCGATTCCCCAGTATAAATTGGGAAACTCACGAACAAGGCATTCTCCAAAATAGTATCCCATTCTGAGCAAGCACATTCGCGCATTTTCGTCAAAATACGGCTCACCTTTCGAATGTTCCGGAAGCTCTTTCAAAAAGTCAGGCAGACGGTCGCCCCAATCCCTGTATTTCGGGCGCACAACAGGGTCAAACTCCTCGAAATAACTTACCAGCCAATCTCGCCCAACCTCGAAATCCTCGTCACGGGAATGCTTGATGCGAATGGTCTCATCCAAGATCTTGTTTTCAGTATCCAAGAAATCGGAGAGGAAGAGCCGCGCTTCCTCATCTGTCATTTCATCAAAGGGTTTTAGTTCAAAGCTCAATGTATTTGATGCCATTTTGCGTCAGGAAACCCTTTATAGACTGATCTACGCCCTGGAAGATTTGAATTCACCCGATACCCAAGAGTTGCACTTGCATTTACGCTGAATTTCAAATGTAACAAACTGGTGTACCAGCCGGTTTTCTCGCTATTGCGAACCATAGAAATCAGTGGCGATACCAACAGGTATGCCCAGATTGTTGTAAAACATAGCAAAGGTGCAGTATTCAGTTGTTTTGCTTACCGGATCCGGTTTAGCACGCTTTTGTAGTTGAAACTCCCCAACCACATTTCCCTCCTCACATCGCCAAACCCCATATACGACATTGGCGTCAGATTTGTATCCCACCTCCCTTAAGGTAGCGTTGCGGAAACACGACGCGGCGACCACGTTCTCTATACGAAGTCGCGTATCGCCAGTCACATTCAAGTTCACTGCATAATCCTTGCCAACTGATTTTTCGGGACCTGCGGCTTTCACCGCCGCGTTGTAGATGGAAGAATCTCCAGCATTGACGCAAATCCAGCCACTTCCGGTCGCCCCTTGCGAAACCAGACTGTCTCCCCAGGCAACTACGTCTCGCATTGTAGCCTCCCACCAAGGTCGGTAGATACGCTTCACTTCGAAGAAGCAAATGACCAGAAACAAACCGATCCAGATTATCTTTGCTTTGCCCTTCATTTAGTTTGGTGTTCCATGCGCTGTGAAATTGTACGGACGCTCGTAGGTTACATCCACTGATGCGGTTGGCGCGGTTATCCGTTAAGCCAAATCTGTCTCAGAGCATTGACGCTGAACACTAGCCTAACTCCGCCAACTGAGCTGCATAGTCCTTTAGATAAGCATTGTGTGCCTTCAGGGTGATTTCACGAAGTGTTGAATTCAGTTCACTTATAACCGCTGGATCCCATAAAACGGATAGCAGCGCTGAGGAAACCTCTTCATCTATTTCCCAAAAGGTATTTAAATAAGCCGACACAGCTTTCTCAACGCCTCCTATTCGAGCCGAATGCTTTAGAATTCGGGCTGCATTGAGAGCATCTTTTTCATCATATAACCTGAACAGCACAAGACTAATGAGTTCGATCAGATCGCGCTCACTAACCGTTATTTCGTAAAAATTCGAGAAGCCTATCTTATTCTGGATTTTTTTGTTGAACGACAACTCAGATTTGAAGTGTTGATCGGCGTTACCGTGTTCTTGCCTTAATTGTTTTTCAATTAATGCCTGCGTGATCACAGTCGCCTCGTTTGCCAAGTCATCATCACCGGAAAAACAGCAATCCAATAAGTTGCGTATCTTCTGATCCATTGCCTCACTCCATGAATGCTGTTCCACGCAGGATTTCCACGTCAAGTCTATACACTTGATTGTTATGCGTGAAGGTCTTTCGGAAGGCGTTGCCACCTTTTTCAAGTCCTCCGCGAGGGACACTTCCGATCTGAGCACTGGCTTGAATAATGGCCTGTGTAAAACCTGGGTTTCCGGCCAAGGAAGAATCTTTCGCAATACCGTTTATGTAAACATAGGCAAGACCACCCTGCGCTTGAACCTTGCTCACACTGCCGTTAGGCGAAGCCATAGAGATACTGGATATATTTACTCCGCCGGTTTGAAGCTGAATTCGAACTTGTCCAGGCTCGTTCGGCGCAGTCATAAGTTGGGCCGCCCTATTTGCAGAAACTTGCAATCCTTCTGTAATCTGCCCTTGGGCCATCGCGATAATATTGGATGGATTGCGGAATGGATAGGCTAGTGCCATATCCGTCATAGTCGGATCGCGGGGAGCAAACGCATTTGATATAGCACCTGACAAGTTATCCAACGCATCTTGTGCTCCCGGAACTCCGAGAACAGCCCCTGTAGCCAGAAGACCAACGACGATTGCCTCATCCACGGGTCCCGTAAACACATCGTCGAAACCAAACCATTTTCCATTTGGATCACGGTATTTGACCGGGTTGGCACCCGCATATTGGAATAGGTTGATATTTATCGGGTTGAACACTCCGCCCATCCCCGCAAGCCTGCTCGCGCTTTCACCCGGCGTCGGCAAATACTTCGCCAAAATCGGGTCAGGTGACTGCCACACGCTCGTCCGCGGGTCGTAATACCGTGCACCGAAGTAGTAGAGACCGGTTTCCTCATCCAGCTCCTTGGCTGTGAACAGATACGGCGCGCGTTGGGTGTTGGAATGCTCTTCCACGAAGGTTTCACCGAAGGGGAGTGAAGCGGGAGATCAAAACAGGACTAAACGTCCTGTTTTGCCGCTGAACACCCGAAGCCAGCGAAGCGCGGCGCAGGGCCGAAGGTGCTGGAAGATCTCGCCGTCGGCGTCCGTCACATAGGACGAGGAGCCGAGGTGATCGGGGTGGAAGAAATACTGGTCCTTCTCGTAAACATCGGCTGAGGTGTTGTTGCCCACACCATTGCCATTGCCGTTATTGGTCTTGCACTGGCTGTTGCCGTTGCCATTACCGCCGCCATTGCCATTGCCGTTGCCTACCTGCCTGCAGATAAACCCGCTGGCTGTAGAAATGCAGAGACCTGCGAGACATCCTTGTTAATCTGTTTCAATTTCAAGGATGGACACCATGATGAAGCCCAGAAGAGAAGCTTTTCATAAGCTACGCATTCTCAAATATGCTGAAGAAATTGGCAGTGTCGTAAAGGCCTGCCGCTATTTCGGGGTTGGCAGAGCCAGCTTCTACCGTTGGAAGACAGCATATGAACGTTTTGGGGAGGCTGGTCTCGTTGATCGACCTTCCACACCTAAAAATCCTGCCAATCAGAAGCCGAAAGAGATTATCGATAAAATCCTGTATCTGCGCCAAAAATATCACCTCGGGCCGATGCGGATCACTTGGTATCTGGAGCGCTATCACGGCATCAAAGTGTCTGATGCGTGTGTCTATCGCATCCTCAAGAGAAATGGGCTCAGTCGGCTACCTCGTGGTTCGAGGCTTAGAAAGGTTCATACGCGACGATACCAGAAACAGGTTCCGGGCCATCAGATACAAGTCGACGTCAAGTTCCTGAAATTCGAAGGTAAAAACGGAAGACCTATAAAGCGATATCAATACACAGCCATTGATGATGCGACCCGTATCCGCGCACTCAAAATCTACGATCGCCACACACAGGTGAATGCGATGGACTTCATCGACACGGTCATAGACAAGTTCCCATTCCGCATTCGTGAAGTGAGAACCGACAACGGGCATGAATTTCAGGCTAAATTCCATTGGCACGTCGAAGATCAGGGCATCCGCCATGTTTACATCAAACCCGCATCTCCGCAGCTAAACGGGAAGGTTGAACGTTCACATAGAACCGATGAGCAAGAGTTCTACCAGTTGCTTGCATACAAGGGGGACGTCGATCTTAGAGCCAAGCTCGATGAATGGGAAAGATTCTACAACCTCACCAGACCGCATGGCGCTTTCAAAGGTAAAGCACCTTACGAAATCCTTCGTGAAAGGCTATAATCGCCACAAGGATGTCTCAAAGCCTTTTCGATTATTACATCCCCGAAATCAGCCGACGAGTCGAACACAGCATCAGCGAATGATGTATCGCCTCTGAAAACCGCTCCGGAGAACCCCGGCCGAGTACGAAAACGCGTACCGCAGAATTGAGCCGAAGCATCAAATTCAGTCCCCGCGAAGTCAATCAACCCCCGAAAGTCGGCACCGTCAAATGCGGCAGGTTTACGGAAATGAGCCTTTGTAAATTTTGCGTCACCACCAAAGGTGCTCGCCACAAATGATACGCCATGGGTGAATTGTGACCCCGAAAAATCGAGGTCACCATAAGTTGCCGCATCAAACTCAGAATATTGACCGAACCCTGCTTCGCAGGCACGAAGAGGGGCATCAAATTTTGAACCGACAAGATCCAGACCAAAAGTAAATGCCCTTCCCGATATGTCGAGCGGCTCTTCGAGAGTGAGTTCCCGTAGGCTTGCTTGCACAAGAAGCAACAGATCAGTTTGCATCTGTTGCTGGGAATAACCCTGAATTTCTTCGGAGCCATCGACCATCTGACCGCCCGCCACACCAGCTATCGGAGCCCAGAACGTGGTAGTTGCCAACAATGGAGACAAAATCAGGTATGTCTTCGCCACCCAATTGTCATGTTCGGTAGACTTGCCTTTCAACCGTTCAAGGGTAGCCTGAGCACGCGCAGCGTGAAATTTTGCGAGCCATGTGCGCGTCGATTGGTTTCCTCCCTGATTGATGGCGTTGATATTCCAACTGCCGGAACGAATCAGCTCAATTCGCTCGTGCCAATAGGGTTCAGCCCATCGGTTTATCAAGAGCAACTCATCAAAAACGGGTGCTGTAGGGCTTATTTCCATTGCGTCACACTAACTGCTTGCTTGTTCCAATAGATCGGCGACCCGCACAATCTTGGTGTTGTTTTGTCTACAAAGGCAAACATGTGTGCCGACCGGATCAAAAGCCGGGTCTCCTGGAAATTTTGCCGCCACGTGTGTCAGCGACTTCAGTGATTCAGCCGACAGGAACAGATGCGCCTGATCTGACTTTGAAGCGATCAACTGCCCGTCAGGAGACCATATGGGATATAGGAAGGACTGCGACGTGGGTGCAAAAATACGCTCACATATTGTTTTGCCGCTATCGACCTCCCTGAGCACCCATTTGATCTCACAGCGATGTCCGTTGGAAACGTCTCTCTCACCCAAATAGCGGCAAAGGACTCTGCGGCCGTCAGGGGAGATGTACATCCCGTTCGAAAAGGAGTTTGGGAGCATTTCGCGTAATTCGGCACGGCCTATATCAAGCTCGCATAATTCCTCTCCCACGGGATCACGATCGGATTTCGCCGGGATTTGCGCGACAACTGTCAGCCTGTTGCCACTTTGTGAGAGGGTCAGTTGGCGGAGTTGCGTCCCAAACCACAGGAACTTTTCCGAGGTCTTCCCATTGGCAGGATTCAGTTGCTGGGTAACCCCTTTCCATGAGGCGAACAAGAAAGTCCCATCTGGAAGCAGTACCCCTCTGTCACCCTCCCCCACGGGTTCTGTCTGCCAGAGAATTTTACCGGAGTTGGTGTTTATTCCGAAATGCCTACCGCTGGTATCAGTCGCAATTATGCTGTCGCATGCCCAAACCTCGACCAAATACAAACAGTGTTTGATCTTGCAACTCCAAAGCCTTTCGGGATGAGCCCGGTCAGGCAATAGTCGGTATTTTTCGACACGGTTGCTCACGACGGTGACAATGGCCGCGCCATTGTCCACGAAGAGGGCGCAAAAAACTGTTCTCATATGCAAATTATCACGGCTGGCTTTGACCCCATTTCAACTCTGTATCGAAGGGGCCTTCGATTGAGCGCCCATCCAGAAATTCTAATTCGTCACAAAAAAATAATTCCCCAGTTCAGTAATTATCAAGTTCAATGTTGAGATCGCGCCTTATGCGTTCAAAGTCCCGAACAACACCTTTGTCAGCAGGTGTATAGAATACACCAATTAGAGCACCTTCCTTTTCCAGTCTGGGCAGGAGGAGATCCATAAAATCATCAAGTGAAAATGACTTGGGTTCATATCCGCTCCACTCGCCACCGACACATAGTGCCGCATAAGCCTCTGCTGGCCAGACAGGAAAAACCAATTGTCCATCATCTGTGGCGGCAGAGGTCCATCCTTCAAGGTAGAGGCCCCAAACCTCCTCCCAATCTGCAACAAGCTTCAGAAAATGTTCATACCTCTTTGCCCCGGGCAAAGCACAAACGGATTCGATTTGGCGTTGGCTGACTTTCATCAAAATCCGCTTTCGATCTGCCTTCGGCTACGGTGAATATCATTCAGCACACAACGGCAATGTGGTGACAGATTGTCCATCCAAATCCCAGCAATCGCTGTAAACATCGTACCCGATATATGAGTCGAAACCGATTGGAACGAATATCGCGATACTGCCAATTTCAATGCCGTCAACCTCAACCAGATATCCGAGGCGGTCCCACAACCGAAAATCATTCCCTTCCAGCTCCTTTATCAAGGGGGCATCTTGGAATCTCCTACCCCCTGCTTTTATCTGAATTTCGAGCTTATGGTGATCTAAGCGGCTTGCCACCGTATGTGCCAAGTGTATTTGATCTCTGTAACGTACCTCTGGAGCCGTCAAAACAAACCACAAAATGAGCACCAAAGCCGAAGCCACAACAATGAAAGCCGCGCGACCCAGATCGCTAGGCGCTATTCGCATCACGAGCCTCGCTTTTACAATCGGTCACATATCCCATTCTACTTTTCGCCAACTTCTCGCGCCCGTTGCTCCTTTGCCAACCGCAGCCGCTGCTTGAAATCTTCGTAGACAGGATCACCCGACATCAACTGGTCATATTCTGCGTCCGAAACAAGCTGCTCGATAAAAGCATCAAAGTTTGATGCGAGGCAGATCATATCCTCTTTCAAATTCTGATCCGGTTCACCAGTTACATCATGGGGGTCAAAAAACCAGATTGAACCATCATCACAATTCAGAAGTATTGCATCTCCGGTCGTCGTATCGGCAATGAATAACAGCCTTTCTAACTGCTCTTTGACGTCTTCGAGATCACAGGTTTCCCAAAGCGGAAAACGTCTTTCGAGACGGTAATAGTCCGGCCCATTATGCAGCCCCAGGACATGGTGCATCGTAAAGGATGGCTCGCCTGGAAATATGATCTTCTCATATTCACCGCCGTTATGAGCCAAGAGGTACCTCCTATACTCGTCAGGCAACCTACACCCAATCCGGGCCTCAAATGCCTCCAGATCGGCGACATCCAAAATCCCATATGGATTGCTTTGAAGGATGGAGTTCATGCCGGTCCTCCTTTCAGAGTTTCATTCTTTTCTCGGTGTAACCAATATTCAAGGTTGAAGACACCTCCAATTGGCTTGCATCGCTGCTCCTGAGTTGTGTAAAGCAAAGGCTCCATTTTTGCGGGTATATTCCGACTCTAACTTTGAATCTGAGACACTCTGAAATGCAAACGTCCCAACCGGTAAATTACACTCTCGACGAAAACCTTCTTCGCCACGCAATCAAGCTGCACCTACGGCGATTGAGCGGACGATTTCCACCGATTGCGACCTACATATTGTTAGGGGCCTTCATATTTGCTCCAAGCCCTTTCTTCTCTGACACCCCGGTGACAATCTACTCATATATAGGCTACTTTCTGTTGACCGCATTATGGGCTGTGTTTTTCACCTTGGGAACACGGTGGATTGCGGTCCGCAGGACAATCGCCGCCTATAGACAGAACAGCGTCGCCCAGCAGCCGCGCCAGGTGTTTTGGGATGATTTGAAAGTCACCTCTGAACAGCCCGATTGCAAAGTCTCCCATCCTTGGTCCGACATCAAATACTGGTGCCATAACGAAAATGCCATTGTACTCTCCCTTGCAGGACCGGCGTTTTTGCCATTGCCAACATCTGCATTGGACGTAGCCCAGTTTGAAGACCTGCAAACGAAGCTGAAGGCTGCTGGTATTCGCAAGGCACGCCTATTGTGGTTTTAATTCGAGCGGGAGAACGAGCCTGACCTCGATAAATCTGGTCTTTGATGTCGAACGGCAATTGGAGGTGACTCATTTTCCCCTTGCTCAAATTGCCAGCTGGTCGCGCTCCGCATTTGTGAGGCCCTCTCTTTGAAAAGATTACGACTACTATTTGCCATATTGGCAATCTTTGTTTTCATTTTGTGTCTTGCGTTTCTGGCAATGTTTCCGTTGCAGCTACGTTCTGATCGGGTGGAAATGTCCCGCAGATTTACATTGTTCCAGGCAACAGCGAAATATGTACACGACTACCGTAATCGTCATGGCAACAACCCGCAGGATACGAGTTTACAGGATTGGATCACACAGCAGGATTTTGGCTCCGATACATTACTCCGCCTTGGTGTTGATGGTGAAAAACCCAACGGTCACTTCAGAGTTGGGTGTGCGCTTGACGAACACTTCAAGCCCAAAACGGACGATGAATTTGTGGTATCGGCGTGGAATGGTGACTTCTTCTACTGCTATGCGTATCCCTCTGGCTTGACCAACCTGCCATCCCCCGACCAAGGCTCAAACGCGCTCCGGGCAGAACTCACCGTATTATTCCTTGCTTTCGCATCGGTGCTGATTGGCTGGCGTTCCTGGCCATTCCGCACAAAAGGCAAAACTTGAATGTTACACCCAGAAATGCTCGCTTACATTGCAATTCAACCTTTGCTCAGGAGTATCTAATGGATTTGGAGGAAGTCTGGCGTATACGCGAGGAGGATCTCTACCCCTCAATGTTCGGTCCCATTTCCCGTGGTATCTTTCCACTTGACCATTCACTTTTTGCCAATCGCTTCAGGCAGGAAAAAATTGATCCTCGTTGGCTGACAATGGGTGTATTTGAGTTTGCCCCGTACAAAGAAAGAAACCACTGGCTCTATGTGACGTCCGGATATTCCAACCCTTGGGAGGACGACCCGGAAACCTATGACCCTGAGAGTGAATCAGGATCGGGTGTCGAGTTTGTTTTCGCAGTTAGCGAACCTGGCGATTGGGCAATCGAGACCCTGCAATCCATGCTTGCCTTCGATGTTCTGCTCGCGGCGGGCCGGTTCTCCGATTCGCCACCCCTTTCGTTGGGGGACAGAATTCCACTCCGCGCTCCCATTAACGGAGACCCCGCTTGCGAGATCAGAAATCTCGTTGTCGTTGTGCATGAGAATGGCCCAAAGACATTTCAACTGCCCTCTGGCGAAGTGACGCTGGTCGGCTTTACAGGCATTGCAGACGCCGAGCTGCAATTTGCCAAAGCCAATACATCCGAAACACTGATTGAGACGCTGAGGACGGCAGGACACCACCCGGTTACCGATCCGAACCGTTCATCGATTTATTGAAGGAATGCCCACCGTGAACACCACCTGAACAACCAAAATGGGTGATCCTGCTATGAAGCCGTGGCTAAAGGTTTGCAATATCATCCTCATCGGTCTCTTTGGCTGCAGCGCGCTGGTCCTCGAAATCAATTATTCTGCCGGAATTGCGCCTGCACTTAACGTGATCCCGGCTGGCCTTGCTCTCTTGGCTGCGCACCGACCGGCAAGAAAAATTCTGGCAATTGCCGCCATCATCCTCAACTTGCTTCAGGCAGCAGGATACGGTGCCGCGTTGTTCTGGCTCCTCGCCACTAGCACCGATTCGCTGTCGCTCCTTGTTCCCGTGATCATGATTCCCGTTGTCTGCATTACAGTTCTAAATTGCGCGGCACTGTGGCGCAGACCCATGGTTCCGGCTTCACCCTGAAAATGGCGCCCCACCCCGCAGAGCTATTTCTTCTCTTCAGGACTCGGCTACGTCTTTAAATCAAAGATCATATCGTCCAGCCGATCCAACCCAAGCGCGGCTTCTTGGGATGTAACTTATTTCGAAATTTGCATCGTTCCTCTCGCCAAACGCCCTCGAGTTCTCCCCTAAACTCACATACGAGAACGTATTCATCCTGAATTGTTCCGATTTCTGCATTCCTGTATCTTAGCATTTCACTCCGGCTTCCGTTGGATTAAATGATGAAGGTTCAAGATACGCCCGATGGCCCGCGGCTATGAAAGCACCGCATCATCCACACCTCTGAAGAAATTCGATTTCATTTGCGAAACCGGACTTGCGACAACTCCTCGTAATACAGGGGTGAAGCGATCTGCCTATCGGCTCTCAATTCAGCACTCTTGAATGCTTTTGCGCTTCAAGAGCCTCCCAGAAACCCTGTTCCTGGGCGAACGGCGCGGCGGAGAGGATTATACCCGATTTATCCAGCACACAGCGGACTGGGGAGCCGCCTCGACCGACCTTTTTCATGACGAGGTCATCCTCGTCCCAGAGCACGGTCATGGGCAAACCAACCGCCCGGGCTAATCCTTCAGCCTCATGTCTATGTTCAGCTGACAAAGCATAATCGGAGCTCACGATCAGATGCAAATCCGCTACAATGTCAGGGCAAGCGGCATGTATCTGCGCCAGGCGCTCAATATCAATGTTCCCGTAATAATTTGATCGGTATTTTCCATAGGCAACGACCACGAGGAGTTGTCCTTCGGCCATCGCTGCCAACGACGCAGAAAGTGAAACTTTCTCTCCGCTCGCCGGTATTTCGCCAACCGGATCATGGTTTGTAAGATCGTACTCGATGGGGAAACGGGTGCCTGGCGAAACAGGGGAATCATCCCTCGGCAGTTCTCCCGAAAGTGTCCAGTAAAGGCGATTCAGTGAATGATAATCAGGGTGCAGTTTCCATGCAACACGCCCGAATTCCAGCGCGGCACTGGTATCACCCTCTGCCAGATACAAATGTGCCTGAACGAAGCAATTCAATGCATGGATATTGGTTGAATAACTTGCCTGCCCGACACGTTCGCGCGCCGTATTGGCAGCATCACAGGCAACCCGCGCAAGCTTGTATTCATCCCGCGCCATGAAACCGAGCGCCAGCATATCCAACAATTCATGATGGTCGCTTAATGGAATGGCATCGGTTGCCATGGGTCGTCGCAAGCCCATCCGCACAAAAATACTCTGTCGTGCGCCAAGCGCAGATTGGAACTCGCCAACCAGACCCGCAAACGCGGCGATATCCCCCTTTGAAAACAATTCCAGAAGCGTTGTGCGGTCTTCTATATTGTATTGCCCCGTCGCGATACGACGGCAAAATTTAGGATCTAATGGCTGGGACAAATGCACGCCAAACGGAAAGTGACGATGCTTCCAAAGATGCGCATTACCCGCTTCATCAGAAAAGCGTAGAGCACAATTGCCCGTCGTTCGCGCCATTTGGAGCAGGTTCGGTGTGACCGGATTTCCATTAATCGAGGTCAACCGCCACCCCGATCTTATGCCTGAGCGTTCTGCGGGACTGCCTGGGTAAACAACGGAAACACGCCATGCGCCCTCCACACTTTCTGCGTCCCCGTCGGGTGCCATTTTCGTGGACCACGTCATCTCTTAATACCAACTCCTGAAGTTACACCGCGCCTGCTCCGAACGATTCCACTCTACAACCTGGCCCCGCGCAACAACTACGTGACGCAAACTGTTACTTATGTCCGTCAGCGAATGATTTGAGACAGCTTACGGCCTGAATGTCAGGAGGAATGGCTCATCTGATTGTTTGATTTAGGCTGCATTTGCGTGATGTTGCAAGCACCTGTTCTGGATGGTGAGCTTTTTGATCCTTTCTCGCTTTTGCAGGATTTCTTCTCCCCGTCCAAAGTAGACATCAGCCGGGGTCAGGTTGCCGAGGCTCTCATGATATCGGCAACGATTGTAGTGCTCAACGAAAGCTTCGATCTGTGATCTGGAAATCAGACGAAACCTATGACGCCATCAGATGAACGAAAAGTTTGCTACAAAACCCAAGGTGGCGGGTGGTGGGAACATAGGTGTAGTTCGTTTCCGTGCCGTTGCCTGCCTGAAGATAAACCCGCTGACCGAACTTGTAACAGTCGTAGCCCACAGCTTCCAATCATGAACCCTTGAAATGGGTCAATATTAGTGATTGAAAGCTCGCAAGATACCTCTAATACTGCTATTCTCACGGAGAGATGTCTTTTCTGCTGTGGTATGCCTAGGCATATCTCTTATCGAAACAGATGACACTTCAATTTTACTTAAATCTATATTGCTTCTCTTAACGCCATCTCCCATGTTTGACGTGGAGCTCACTTCTTTAAATCGAATATCTAAAATTTTTTTACTTCTCTGGTCTACCCAAACCATAAAACCTTTCACCCCAAGGTCCATGTCGTTTGGCACCCCCAAAATCATTATTGCCTGTTCAGCAGTCAACCCTACCAACTCGTCAGGGGCCCATCGATCCGGAATTCTTTTTCCCATGAAGCAATATACGTTATAGGAAATAGACACGATGAACAATATAACGATAGATGCAAACTTCATTTCACTCGTCCCTAAAACTTTCGCATTATTTGGCAAATAGTGCCCATGAATAGAATTCCTTAAATAAGTACTATCTCGATAGTTTACACTGCTTTCCCCGGAACCAATACTTCCCCACTCATTGTTACCTCGAGGATCCCCTTTAATATTCACGTCACCTGTATAAATCGTGGCATGCCCTGAAGCATCAGAATAATTCACTCGCCAAGAAACTATGTCACCGATCTTAGCAGACGAAATATCATGTGTCCCCATGGCTGCCAATGAAGCAGCAGTCGCAAGTTGAATTCGAAAATCGGCAGAGATTATAAACCGAGGGTGTCCACGAAACTCGGGGCTATTCAGGGCGTGGTCGACAAAAACGCGACGTTCAGCCATAATCTCTTCGAGATCGCGATACGAAACGGCATATCGAACATAGAAAAACAAAGCGTGTAAAACCACGTCTTTCGGGTAATAGCTGCCTTTGAACCCGATCATACGCGCAAAGCTCAATCTGTAATCTGGAAATCCGCAGCCAGCTCTGACCCCATCAGGTGAACGAAAAGTTTGCGACGGAACCTAATCGAATACCTCTGCAACTCCAGCAACCAAAGCTTGCTGTTTTCTATGTCCGATCTTGACGACGATGCAGTTATTGTAGCGTAATCGATGCCTATGACCGTAGCCGCCTCTTGACGGCTGCTGCCTACAACGGCGGCGTAACCTCTTATGAAGCAGGTCCGGACAGCCCACTATCTACAGAGATAGATTGGGAGTCCATTGATACCGCTGAAGGCCGAGCAGTAGCGATTATCAACAAATTCGGCGGGACCCTCACAATGGCCGACACGGCCAAAACGCCTGAGGTATACCAAAACCAATACGCGGACTTCTTGAAGAGTATCATTGACGACGATGCACTGTTTGAAAAGTTCATGGGGAATGCGGTCCCAAGCGGCTCTGAGAAAGAGCTGATTGAACGCATGGGGCTTTGAAATAACAAACAAACGGGTCCGTCACGCGATGAATGACGGACCTGAACACTACGAATCTCAGAGCAAAATATGGAGGAAGCTCTTTCCAGTGTAGAAATGTGAAGACCTGCGAGACAGCTTTATTAATCTGTTTCAATTTCAAGGATGGACACCTCATAACCCCGGAAAGGCCTCCAGCCGGGCAATCCAAAATCGGGGAGCGCTTCAATCAACCTCAGATTCTCCTAATGGCAGGAGGAGGCTCAGGTCTCAGGTCACAATCTCACCTGGCCTGTGAAGGTTATTGCCCATTTCGGTTTCCCGGTTTTCCTAACTGCAACTGTGGGCCAATTCACTGGGGGAAGATAAAACCGTTCGCCGTGATAGGGTTGAAGAGAGTTGACGGTACAAAACATTGCGTGTATCGTTTTTCAGGAATCGATATCCGATATCTCTATCTAACAATTTGATATTATTGTATTTGTGATGGCTAATGTGCAGCAATACGAAACACCTGTTGGTGAACGTATCGACCTTCACTCAGAATTGAGTTCCCTCCAGGGGCAGATAGCTGCGATTGCACAAAAAGTGGAAACTCAGAGCGCTGTGCAGCTCGAGTTGGTCAATCTGCTGAAGAACCTGTTGTCGCATCAGCGCGGGTTGCCCGAGCGTTTGGCCAATGTATCAAACGAACGCCAAGATCGTGATTTGACCATGTTGCGACAGGTTGTCTCGACAGAACTGGTCAACGTTCTCGGCGAGGGAATGAAATACATCATTGGCGGTATTGGTGACATAAAGCAAACCGCCAACCTGACACTGCGCGAAATCGGTCCACCCGAACAGAAGATTCGCGTCGTTTTCATCGTTCACTCCATCCCGATGTGGGACGCGATTGGCGACGTCTATCTTGCCATGAGAGATGATGATCGCTTCGAGCCCCTGGTCATTTCGGTCAATACTAACTTCCACGGTTCGGGAACCATCGCCGGTGAGGACGGCGTGCATGCGGGGCTTTGCGAGATGGGCATCGCCCACCTGCGATTCAATCTGCCACGCACTGAGGTACTCGACGTCTTGCGCAGCCTGCGCCCCGACATCATTTTTCGCCAGCAGCAGTGGGATGGACCGATGCCGCCCGGATTGCAGACGATGGACCTCACATTTTCCCGAATTTGTGTCGTTCCTTACGGGATGGGCGTTTTGGCCAGCCGTGAAACCTCTGCGGCCAATGATGCCTATGACAACAATTACGATCAAGCCTATCACCGGCAGGCCTGGCGGGTGTTTTGCGAGACCGAACAAACACGAACCTACTATCGCTCATTTGACCACTCTGACCCCGAAAAGTTCATTTTGAGTGGCTATCCGAAGCTCAACAGGCTCCTGGAAGCAAAGGGCAAAGGGGAGTGGCCAATCCCGGAACCCGATGGTCGAAGCTTTCGGGTGATTTGGGCACCGCATCATTCGGTTGCAAATTCGGGATCCCGATTTGGTGTCTTTGAAAAGATTTACCTTCAAATGCTTGATTGGGCGAAGCAAAATCCTGAAATTCAATTTGTGTTAAAGCCACACCCCTCGTTGAGCAATTCGCTGAGGCAGACCAAGGCGATCTCCCCTCAAGAGTATGAGCGGTTCAAAACCGCTTGGGATAGCCTGCCAAATTGCTGCACCCGCGTTGGGACCTATGGCGAGCTTTTTGAAGCCTCTGACGTTATGCACACTGATGGGGTGTCGTTTCTTTCAGAGTATCATCTCTTCGAGAAGCCATTGATTTTCTTCGATTCTCAAAAACACGGTGCGTTTAATGCACTCGGTCGCCTGGCGGAGCGTGCCGCTCATAAGGTGCATACGTTTGAAGAGATGAAGGCGGCGACCCTGGAATACCGTGCTGGCAAAGAATGGCCACTGCGGGAAGAGCGCCAAGAGCTCTTGCAGGCGCTTTTGCCGTGTGATGTTCCGCCGTCCCGTATCATTCTTGACACGATTGCAAATGACATTCGCAACGGGAGATGAGGTCTTGATTGGTGCCGCCGCAAAACCTTTGACGCCATATGCGCCACGTGTTTGCTCCACTACGGATCATGCGCGGGGCACTGCATTTGCCTTCGATCTGGACGGCACGATCACGCGTAGCGAATTACTGCCAATGATTGCACGTGAGCTTGGGCTGGAATCGGAAATTCGCCTGCTGACAGATTTGACAATGGCGGGCACCATTCCGTTCGAGGACTCCTTTCGGCTTCGCTTTGCTATTTTGCGACATGCGCCGCTTGAACGAATTCACCGTATTGTAAGAGATGTTGAGCTTGATCCCAATATCGAGGCCTTCATTGCGGCCAATCGGGAGCGATGCTTCGTGGTGACTGGCAATCTTGATCTGTGGGTCGCGCCGCTCGCACAGCGGCTTGGCTGCATGTTCTTCACATCGACGGGAGGGCCTTTGGTCAACGGAATTCCTGGTGATATTGAAACAGTGATGCGCAAGAACACTGCCGGTCTTGAGATCAAGAGAAATTTTGATCGGTTGGTGGCCATTGGCGACAGCCACAATGACATTCCACTATTTGATGTGGCTGACACCGCCATTGCGTTTTGCGGCCTGCACAATACGCCAGACGCTTTGATCTCTGTGTCCAACTATGTCGCAATGGACGGTATCTCGTTATGTCGATTGTTAAACACGCTGTAATTGCGGCGGCTGGTCTGGGATCCCGCCTTGGGTATGGCAAGCCCAAGTGTCTGGTAGAAATCGAGGGGGTAAGTATCCTTCGCCACCTGCTCTCCCTTCTGGATGACGTCGAAGATGTGAGAGTTGTGACGGGATTTGAGGAAATGGCGGTCCTGCGGGAGTTGCAGAGCATCCGGCGGGACGTGCTTGTTGTTCGTAATCCGGGTTTTCGACAAACAACGACCTTGCATAGCTATGAAATGGGCGCGCGTCACCTCAAGGGCGACTGTCTGTTTTTGGACGGTGACATCCTAATTGAGCCAGAAAGTTTCAAGACATTCCTGGCCAACTGCAAACCTAACACGCCGCGCCTGAGCATTGCGAAGACCAAAACCCGTGAGGCGGTGTTTACGACGATTGAAAGTGGCCTGGCGACTGGTTTTTGTCGCGAGAACCGAACAGAGTTTGAATGGGCCAATATCTCCTGGCTTCCCACTGCGTATTTCGCGGACATCGGCAATACCGCAGTTTATGAGCACTTGCGCCATTTCCTGCCATTGCCGGTTCAGGAAGTGACGGCCTTCGAAATCGACAATGAACAGGATATGGCATTGGCACTGCAAAACCTCCACCTGTTCCGCCTGAACGATGTTCGCAAACAGCAATGAGTGAGAATACAAACATGCCCAAGAGCACCATGGGCCGAATTTACGACAAGCATGCGCGCATAGAAGGGCAAAAAGTTCGTCGTTTCTTTGATGAGCGCGCCTGCACGGAAGAGAATTCCATCAATGCGGTCATGCTGCAGCCGGCGGGCTCGACGCTTGCAATTGATCGCGACGAATATGAGCGAAGGCACAGGCTGCCGAGAGCGACAGGCAACTCAAATATCATTGACTTTGGGTGTGGTGCCGGTCGTCTGGCGGGCTTTTATGGCGAGGGGGGTAATCACTATCTCGGTCTCGATTTTTCGCCCAAGCTGATTGCCAGAGCCAGGCAGGCTTTCCCGGAGCAAGAAAACATTCAGTTTCAGGTGACGGAAATCCCGATGCTTGACATGGAGAGCATGAAGGCGAAATCGCCTTTCGACATACTGATCGTCACCGGTTTGTTGATTTACTTGAATGACGATGCGGTACTTCAAACACTCAGGCTGATGTCCCGACTGGCGGCTGACAGCGCGCAGATCTATCTCAGAGAGTCGGTTTCCGACATGGATGTCAGACTAACCCTGAAAGAGTTTTATTCTGAAGAATTGAAGGACGAATATAACGCTATCTATCGCACGGCAGAAGAACTGACGGCAATGATGGATGAAACGTTGATTGCTGCCGGTTTTCGCTACGACGTTTGCGGTGAGTATGCGTTTCCCGAAACACTAAGGAATAGGGCTGAGACCGCACAAAAGTACTTTCGGTTGTTCCGGCCCAGCGCGCATGAGACAGACAGGGTTTAACGGATACGGGAGGGTTTTGGTTCATCGTAGCTCGATCAACGGAAGCGAAGATGATCGCTTCAACACGTAGAATGGCTTCAAAAGTCTCGGAGGTGACGGCAATTCGGCTCTAAGGTTTCACAAATGTGGTTGCAGCACCTAACGGCAATTCTAGAGTTTTAGGAAAAAATGCCTTCTTGCAGTCATCAGATGCAGGATAGGTCGTCCCTGGTTTGTAGTGTGCAAGTTGGAATTCTCCAATCATGGAACCTTCACTACAACGCCAAACACCGTAAACAACATTCAGTTTATTATCGTAACTTAGGTGTACAAGTTTCGCGTTTTCAAAACAAACATCTCCAACATGTTGCGGCGGATTGTGAATTGCCATCGCCACATCCCCCACATTGGAAAATGTGTCACCATATTTCTCTGGCAACGCATCAAATATTTCCCCGGCCGTAGAAAATCGGCAAAATCTGCCGGCCATTCCGCTTTCAGAGACTCGCTTAGCCCAGCTTTGGAGGCTCCCCATTGAATCGATATACCAAGGTGTCTTTGATTCATACCATAAGCACGTGCCACAAATACCGACTAACAGAAAGCAACTTGGTACAAAGAGAGCTTTTACCATCAATTCGGCCCCCCACTACCCTCGAAATTGTAAATGCGACTATAACTCACGGGCATTTCTCCATTAGCATATGCGGTGGTGTCACGTTAACTTCGTCAGGTCGAGAAAGACCATCGGCTCCGGAGTTTTCATGCAATGCAGGCCGCTTCTTTGTCGCGGCGCTTTTGCAATATATCTTCGAGAACGGTGCCTTGCTGATCGACCACACGCCAGAGCCGGTATTTCTCTCCAGCGCATTTCACGACGACCTCGTCCAGATGCCAAACACATTGCCCGGGCGGACTCACCGTCGCCGTAAATTGTGAGCGATCCGGTATCCGAACTTGGCGATCCAGCGACAGACCGTCTCATAAGAAACGTCGATCCCACGCTCAAGCAGAATTTCCTCAACTGCACACAGCCTCAAATTGACCCGCAGGTAAAGCCAGATGGCATGTGAAACAATTTCCGGCGGAAATCGGTGACACTTGAAGCTGATATCTGATGTTTGCATCACCGAAATCTATGCCCAACCCAAAACGCAGGCAACGGCAATACTGGTTTACGTAACAACGCCAGTTTAATGTTTCAAGCTTCTCAGATCCAGCCACAGTCGCATAAACTTAAGCCAAACGATCTCCGGCAAATCAGAGGCTCGGGTATTATACTATTTGGACTTGGATCTGAACCAAAGTCCACAATTGACCACTAGGCCACTCTTACGTCTGTAGCTAGAATGAGCAGCCAAATTGTAACCCTTTTTTTCAAGCTTGTTTTTTACCCGGCCATAGTAAGGGCTAGTGGCCCAATGCCAGCTGATCTGTTCGGGATTCTTTTCAATCCGAGCGTTAACCAAAATACTATTACGATTACTTCTCCTGCCAGAATCACGGCACATCATTGATACTGGCATCTCATCATTCTTCTTCTTCAGTGTTTTGCTTGCCTTGAACCACTCGTTAACAGTGATCCACCCTGTCTCTCTAGCAAGAGCGGGTTGAGCAGAGAAACCCATCACAACTGCAATAATCATGAACTTCTTCATTATCGAATCCACATTATGGGCGTAATAAATCTACAGTCTGAACTGGTTCCGATCATACTAATTCATACGTAAAATATCCAACGATATTCCGAGGTTCTGGATATTGCACTGGTAACGTCGCAAATTTTTGAAATGGTCGCAGATATGACTATCGCCGGACCCAGTTATACAGCGAGAGCAGCAAATTGCTGAAAAGCGAAATGCTCATTGCTGGGAATTGGTTCTTTCGGATCATATGGACCACCCAATTCCATCCAACTTAGCTGATGCCTATGAAAAGGGTTTGAAGTCGTTCATCGGTCGCGTCCGTTTCTTGATGAAGCGTCGGTCCCGCTCAATGATGTTGTTGAGATACATGATCTGGAGAATATAGATCAGCTAGAACCAGCCGTGGAACAGCAACAGCCAATTCATGTTTTGCAACCCGGCAAGGTTAGCGCCTCTCTTGTAGGTGACCACTTTCTCAGGCCTGCCATTATTGGCAATGGTGCGGGCGAGTAAGGTGCTGGCTGCAGCCTCTGCGCGATGCTCAGACGGCATGAAATCAAGAGTTTTGCCGCACTAGAACAAGAGCCCACTTACTCCTCAGTGCCTGTTTCCGTGTATTGAAGAAAGTCGCCAGCACCATCCACCGGCTCAAACAAGCCGGCGTCTTCCAGCCGCTCAATGTCGGGCAGATCACGAAGTGAATCCATCCCGAAGGCCTGAAGGAAGTGCTTCGTTGTCACATAGGTATAGGGTGCACCGGGCGTCGGACTGCGCGGACCGGTGGCGACATAATCAGCGGAGCGCAGAGCGGCAATCAGGTCTCTACTGACTTCTCTTGCAAATATCTTCGAAAGCTCAGCTCGTGTAATCGGCTGCGAATACGCAACTGCCATAAGGACAGCCGCCTCAAATTCGGAAAGCTTGGCTGCTACCGATCGTGTGGGGGCGGCTGATGCCCGAATTGCATCTGCGTAGCGTCCGCGCGTGCGGTGCTGCCAGCCACCTGTTACGGACACAATATCATAAGGTCTGCCGCGCAGTTCTTCTCTCAGATCATCAATCAGCAAATCGACACTGCAGTCCTTCCCGACAACGCGTGCCAAAGTCTCGCGGGTTACTGGCTCTGCCGAAGCGAAGATAACCGCTTCGACGCGGAGCATCCATTCGCGCCAGCGTGCTTCCGGCAACAGGCCTTCCAGCTCCCGGTCGAACATGTCGTCAGCCCCCCTGCCCTGCTTGGATGCATTCGTTGCCGCCATTGTCACAACCCATAGATCCGAAATGATGAGCGGCCCGACAATTCCCGCACAGCGCCAAACTCTGTCAGCCGGTCAAACAGACGTGTGGCAGCCCAGCGCGACAGATCTGTTCCCGGAGCCGAGGCCAGCACCGCATCCTCCTCAAGCAGTTTCTGGATGACTGTGGTCGCACCTTTGGTACGCAGTTTTGGTGCAACGCCCAAAAGCGTGTCCGCCCGTCTGCTGATATCGCCTGCCGACCGCAGCGCATTGCCCACACCATTCACCAGCGCCAGGCACACAGCCCGGACAAATGCATCATCGCCAGGCCGGACCCGTCCGCCGCTTTCCACTGAGCGAAACGGCGCGCTATTGCGTTCCGTCATAAAGAGCGGAACCGCGTGCTCCCATTTCAGCAACATAGCAACCAATTGATCAGCAAACAGCCAAGCCAGATTTTCTGCATCCGGGCGCTTCGCCAAAAAGGTCGTGACGAACCGGGCAACGGCGATGGGTGCAGCTCTGCCTGATTGAAGCACGTCATCTGCAACCTCCACACATGAGGCGAGATCCTCATCCCACCGCAGCCCCAGCTGCTCAGCATATTGCGTCACCGACTTTGTCGAAATGGTTGGCTTGCGCTTCGCCTCGTTCCTGAAGGCCACATAGACCTTGCCAGCCGGACCAGGATCATCTCCCTTTGCAGTCAGCAACAATGCATCTCGCAACGCGGCCTCGTCTTCCTTCGAGCCGGAATAGCGGCAAGCGACCTGCGCACATCTGAGCGCCTGCCGTTCTCTCCAACATCCCAGCCATAAAGGGTTTGACCGAACCAGATCATCAAGCATCTTGAGTGCCGCACCTGCCGCAAATGCGGCGTCCAACGTGTCGACATTCTTCAGTCGACCGGATGCCCATTCAGGAACATGAGCCGGAATTGATGAGGTCTGTGCGGTGTCGGCTTTGCGCGAATCCATGAGTCGGAGACTATAATGAATGTGCAGTTTATGCCACTATTTATCTAAAAACCGCACAGCTTGCAGAATCAACAAAATGAATGATAATTTTGAGAACGGGAATTTTGGCTGGAATATTCACCAATATGCAGCATCGAGGTTAATAATGCCCTTTGAAAGCACCCCTGCGCGGCAGGATTTGTCTACCAGCAATGGCGGCTCAAGACAAACAGAAATGCCTGATTTGCACCACGATGTTTCTGCGCCAATCGTAGACGACCAAAACACACAAACCACGCCTCAGCCATCCGCCAATACATTGCGTGCCTATGCATCTGACTGGCGGCAATTTTCAAGCTGGTGTCGTCGCAATGGTCACCCCCCCCTCCCCCTGGATCCAAACATCGCTGCGCTCTACATCGCCTCTCTAGCCTCACCATCTCCGGCAAGCGGGCGTGGTCCATCATCCGCTGCCACCATCGAGCGGCGGATTTCAGCACTGGCCTGGAACTATGCGCAGCGCGGCCAGCATTTCGACCGCAACGCAGACGAAATCGTGGCTGCCCTTTCCAAACTCAATGCAAATCCCCCCTCGCCTCTCTACACCAAGGTAGCCATCACATCGGAAGAATTGAAAGCGATGCTGAGTACTTTGGACCGCGGCACTTTGCGCGGTTTGCGCGATTGCGCAATGCTTTTGGTTGGTCACGCCGGTGGACTGCGACGCGCCGAAATCGTCGCGCTGGATGCCGGGCCTGATCAGACCAATGATGGTCTGGGTTGGATCGAATTTCACAGTTCAGCGCTGAGGATTACAGTTCGTCGAAAGACTGGCCTGTTCGAAATTGAAATTGCCCGCAGCGCCTCAAATCTGACCTGCCCTGTGGCTACATTGGAAAGCTGGCTTAGCCTGGCGAGGATCACACGCGGACCGATATTCCGCCGTGTCACTGGAGGCGGCAAACACGTTGGACCAGAAAGACTGCGCGATCAGGAAGTCGCACGTCTCGTCAAAAAAGCCATCCTCGCAGCTGGCATTCGCAGTGACTTGCCGGAGGCTGAGCGCGTTAAGCTCTTCTCAGCGCACTCACTGCGCCTTGGTTCTAATGGCCTCACGAAATGAGCTGGGCCGTCTAATGTTCCCCACGGGGAACATGCGCCCTCTTATTGTCGTTCCCCGCGGGGAACGCACCAATCAAATTCCCCGAAGCCACATTGAAAATAGACACACGAAACTCTAACTAGCAGGCAAAGATCATACAGATCAAACCGACATCAAGTGCTGGACTCAACGCATGAATTTACTCTGGAACAGTCTCGGCATTCTGTCATTGGCACTGGGCGTGCTCGGCATCTTTCTTCCTGTTCTCCCGACAACGCCATTCGTCATTCTCGCCGCCTTTCTCTTCTCGAAGGGATCGCCACGGCTCCGCCACTGGCTTGTGACCAACAAGACATTTGGGCCAATGATTGTTGATTGGGAGGAACGCGGCGCAATACCAACGCGCGCCAAAGTCCTCGCCTGCATCATGATGCTTGCCGTATTCACAGTCAGCATTGTTCTGGGGCTGAAGTGGTGGGTGCTTCTCATTCAAGCGATATCTCTGGCGGGCGCGGCAACATTCATCCTCACACGCCCTTCAAATTGACATACGCATCACCGCGCTACAGACTGACGCCAGATTTCTACGAAACTACGACGCTTCTCGCCATCCAGAGGCACAAGCAAAGTCGGGTTCAGGGCAATCGGGCGCAGCGTATCCGCATTGAGAGAGAGAAGCTCTTTTAGCTGAGCCGGACCAGCCGCAGGGGTCCCAAAGTTGCTCTCGGTTTCCAGGATCGCACGGCCTTCATTTGATAGTGCAAAATCGACGAAAAGGCGGGCGGCTGTCTTGGCCCCCGCCGTCTTTGGAATGAAAGCCGCGCGGGTCAATACCAGAGTGTAATCGGTCGGGAGAATAATGCCGATACGACGATCGCGTTGCTGAAAGTCCAGAGCATAGGAGCCGAGCACGTTATAGCCGAAGGTCAGATCCCCGCGTGCAACCCGCTCCAATATCTCTGAAGTGCAGCAGAAAAGCTCCACGTGGTTGCGCCCCATGCTTTCCATGAGACGCGCCCATGTGCCCGCTTGCTCGCTGTCTTCAAACGCGAAGAAATATCCCACACCTGAACGCTCGATATCATAAGTACCGATACGCCCGTCAAAACGGTCTGATTGGCGCAACAGGTCGATGAGAGCGAAACGATCACGTGGCACTTCCGCTTCGCCGAGCGCTGCCCTGTTGTAAACGATCACGGCAGGTTCGTAGGTCAGTCCAACAATCTCGTTTCGCCACTGCGCCCAAGCTGGTGTCGCGGTCGCCGCCAAATTCCCAAGCGGTTCGGCACAACCCTCATTCACAAACCAGACTTGACGGGGCAGGGAGGAAGAAATCACTAGGTCGGCAAAATAGTCCTCTGCCTCACAAGCGTCTTTTGAAACGGAATCGAGATTGTCAGAGGTGCTTTCCTCATAGGTCACGGCGATGCGCGGATAGCGTCGCTGAAAAGCATCGATCATCTGACGGAACTGCTCCAGATCTGTAACGGAGGCGATCTTCAACGACGTCTCAGCTTCGCCGATGAGCGCAGGGAACTTTGTCGTATCAGCATGCGCGGCTGGGGCGATACTCCAGAGGAAAAGTGAGAGAAGGGCACCACCTAGAAATCTCCAACGCAACATTCCGCCTCCTCAGCCAACGGTAGACGCATGGCAAGCCAGAGGTGCCCATCATCATCGCGCCATTTCAACAATGTGCCTCCGGTATAGGAGAGAACGCGCTCCACGATGGCGATACCAAGCCCTGCACTCTCGGGCTTGTCGTCATCGCGCGCATAGCGTTTGCCCAAGGTCTTCACCTGTTCCTCTCTCAAGCCTGCGCCACAATCGCTGACCTTGATCAGTGCGTGAAAATCCCCGCTCATTTCCACGGCGAGTGTCACCGGCGGAGTGCCATGCGTGAATGAATTGGCGAGCAGATTTTTGATCGCTTCCTTCAGCGAAAATGCATCCGCTGTCACCACAACCTCACTCTCGGGCAGTTCCAGCAATATGCGCCCCCGCACGGTCTGAGCGGACGTCAAATACTCACGCTCGGCCTCCAGCGCCGCGCGGCGAAGGTCCAGGCGAACCAATGGCGCAGTATCCGAACGGTGGATAACAAGCGCGCGGGATAGAAGTTGCTCCATCAGGCGGCTGACCCCAATCGCTCGGCGGCGAATGCGCACCAGCATAGACTTCAGCCGTTCCGGGTCATCCTCATCCATGGCCATTTCTGTTTGCGCCCGCATCGCGGTAATGGGCGTGCGCATCTGGTGGGCCGTGTCGGCCACAAAATCATGCATGTCCTGTACCCGGCGGTTCAGCCGCGTCATGAACTGGTTGATTGAGTAAACCAGCGTTTCCACTTCGCGCGGGGCAGGCCCCTCAATTGGTTGCAGGTCAAGAGGGTCTCGCGATTTGATTGCATCTTCAATGACACCAAGCGGCCGTAACGCGAAGCGCGTCGCCCAAAATGCCATAGCAATGATAAGAATCGTTGCAAATGCAACGGCTGCCATCGCCTTGGTGGCAATGTCACGAGCAAGATCCGCACGCGCTTCCGTCGTATGGGCGACAATCACCGTCATATCACCGAAAACAGATTGCTCGGCCAGACGACGATAGACCGCAACAGCGCGCACAGGCGCGCCGCGATAGGCGGTTTCGAAAATCTGTGGGCCTGAGACCGCCGCCTTATCCGGCTGGGGCAGGGCATTCGAACCCGTGATCGTCTTCCCACTGGGCCCGATGATGCGATAGAAAACCCGATCATTGGGCGCCAGAGAGAGGAGCTGAAAGGCAGAAGAGGGAAGATCGACAATCGGGTGACCATCTGCCACGCCAATGCGCTCGGCAATTTGCAGCGCCGCACCCGTCAACAATCTGTCGAAGGCCTCATCGGCCGCGGTGCGACCATAGCGGTAAGCCGCATATACCCCAGCACCTGCGGCCAGAGACAAAAGCACGCCAAGCACGATGACCAGACGCAGCGCAATGGATGAATTGGGAAACTTCATGTCTTTTCAGCCACCCGCGCCTGGTAGCCAAGACCGCGCAATGTGCGGATTTCCAGATCCGACCCCTCCAGCTTGCGCCTTAGTCGCCCGACATAGAGTTCCACGGCATTTTCGTTGTTTTCCGCTTCAAGCCCGAAGAGCTTCATCAAAAGCTCCTGCTTCTCCAACACCCGACCGCGATTTGTGAGAAAGATTTCCAGGAGAACCTGCTCACGACGCGTCAGCTCGCGTGGTTCCCCGTCAATGCTGACGCTACGTTCGGCCATATCAAAGCGCAGGTTCCCCGCCTCCAACACCGGCGTCACATCGCCCGACTTGCGGCGCAAAATTGCACGTGCGCGCGCCTCCAGCTCGCCCAGATCGAAGGGTTTGACCATGTAATCGTCAGCCCCCAGATCCAATGCGGAAATCTTGTCATCAATGGCCAGACGCGCAGTCAATACCAGAACCGGCAATGTGTCCTTGCGCGCCCGTAGGCTTTTGAGGAGGTCGAACCCGATACCATCGGGCAGGTTCACATCCAGGATGGCGAGATCATAGGTGTTGAATTCGGCAAGCTGCGCGGCATCGGCAATGGTGGTGGCATGCTCAACAATATGACCAGCCTTGGCAAAGCGCGCGATAATGGCTTCGGCCACGTCGATCGTATCTTCAACCAGCAAAAACCGCATGTGATGTGACCTACTCCGGAATATTAGCGCGACGTGACAGGTTAATGACAGGTTACCTTTCTAGCACAAGAGGGCTTGGTCGAAAAATCGATCAGGACGAAATTCGGCTGTGGAGGCAGCCTATCTTGATCTGGAGGATCTCATGAAGAAATTTCTCGCACAGGCTGCAGCTGCAGCCATCACTGTTATGGCGTTTGCCGCGCCCTCATTTGCCTTTGACCCGGAAGCGGCTGAGTGCATCGCCCCCGCAAACCCAGGCGGCGGCTGGGACTTTACCTGCCGTCAGGTAGGCAAGACCTTGCAGGACCTGAAGCTGGTTCCCGGCACCGTGCAGGTTTCCAACATGGCTGGCGGCGGCGGTGGCGTTGCCTATGCTGCAGTTGTCAACAAGCGCAACGATGACAACAACCTGATTGTCGCAGCATCATCAGCTACAGCGACACGTCTGGCGCAGGGCGCATATCCGGGCAACTCCATGGAACAGGTTCGCTGGCTGGCATCCGTCGGCGCTGACTACGGCATCATCGCCGTTGCCAAGGATTCCCCGATCAACACCCTGCCGGAACTGATGGAAAAGCTGAAAAATGATCCGGCTTCCGCACCTATTGCAGGCGGTTCCGCTGTTGGCGGTTGGGATCACCTGAAGGTTCTCATGGCTGCCAAGAAATCCGGCATAGAAGATGTGCGCACAATCAAATATGTGGCATTTGATGGCGGCGGCGAAGCTGTGACCCAGCTTCTGGCTGGCTCTGTTGCAGCCTTCACCGGTGACGCATCCGAGGCCAAGGGTTTCGTCGACTCCGGCGATATCAAGGTGATTGCAATCCTCGCACCTGAGCGTCTGGAAGGCGATTTCGCATCCTTCCCAACCGCCAAGGAACAGGGCATTGACGTGATCGGTGCCAACTGGCGCGGTTTCTATGCTCCCGGCGGCATGAGCGACGAAGCCTATGACTACTGGGTGAACGCGGTTGGCGCTGTCTACGACTCGGCCGAATGGAAAGAAACCATGGCTGCCAACGGTCTGGCTCCGCTCAACAAGCGTGGCGCAGAATTCCAGGAATTCGTTGCTGGCTCCGTTGCTGACATTCAGGCGATTTCCCGCGAAATCGGCATCCTGAAGTAAGACTTCGGATCAATCTCGGCGCAGGCGGGCACAGCTCGCCTGCTGCTTTTGATTATAGAGGGGGGAGACATGAGTGACCGTATTCTCGGCGGCATTGGGCTGCTGGTGGCCTGCCTTTACATCTGGCAATCCACGCTGATTGAACTGAGCTTCATCACTGATCCGGTGGGGCCAAAAACTTTTCCGATCATGATTGGTAGCGTGTTGATTCTTGCCAGCCTGGCAATGATCATTTCGCCAGATGCAAACCCGCACTGGCCGGAAGTGTCCCGCTTGCTGGAGATCGGCATCTCGGCAGCCATCATGGTGGCCTATGTCTATCTGCTGCCGCTGGCCGGTTTTGTGATTGCCACAGCATTTGCTGCAGCATTCCTCTCCTGGCGGCTGGGTGCCGAACCCGTCAAAGCAGTTATTGCGGGTGCGGGTATTTCCGTCGGTATCTATGTTGTCTTCCACCTGATCCTTGGCCTGTCGCTGGCCAAAGGTCCGCTTGGGTTTTGAAGGGAGGCATGAACGATGGACACATTAGCTAATCTCGGCGATGGCTTTCTGATCGCGCTTACCTGGCAGAACCTCGCTCTGGCGCTCCTGGGCTGTTTTCTCGGCACCATCATTGGCGCGCTTCCGGGCCTCGGCCCATCCAACGGTGTGGCAATCCTCATTCCGCTGGCCTTCACACTGGGTCTGCCCGCCACACCAGCACTGATCCTTCTGACCTCGGTCTATTACGGTGCCATGTATGGCGGTCGTATCTCGTCCATCCTGCTGTGCATTCCCGGCGACGAACCGGCCATGATGACCACACTGGATGGCTACCCCATGGCCAAGAACGGTCAGGCAGGCGAGGCGTTGGCACTTTCGGGCATCGCCTCTTTCTTCGGCGCATTTGTCGCCACCTGGGGTCTGGTTTTTCTTGCACCTCAGCTCGTCAACGTGGCGCTGCTCTTCGGCCCGGCGGAATATTTCGCACTCTATTTCCTGGCCTTTGCCACACTTGGTGGTGTCGCCAGCCGCAATCAGGGCAAGGCCGCATTCGCCGCGGCCCTGGGCCTTGGCATTTCCATGATCGGTGTGGATGGCCAGACTGGTGTGCCGCGCCTGACCTTCGGGGAAGTACATCTTTATGATGGCATCGACTTTCTGATCGCCATTGTCGGCCTCTTCGCCCTGTCGGAAGTCTTCGTATTTCTCGAACATCGCGGCGAAGTGGAAGGCGATGAAGCTGCCAAGAAGATAGAACTCGGCCGCATCACGCCACCTGCCAAAATGCTAAAGGAAACGACCGGCAGCATGGGTCGCGGCACGATTGTCGGATTTATTGCCGGTGTACTGCCGGGGGCGGGGGCCTCGCTCGGCTCGTTTCTCGCCTATGCGCTGGAAAAACGCCTGAAAGACAAGGACGGCACTTTTGGCAAGGGCGATCCACGCGGAGTGGCCGCACCCGAGGCGGGCAATAATGCCGCCGCCGGTGGCGCGATGGTGCCCATGCTGGCGCTCGGTGTGCCCGGTTCCGGCACGACCGCCGTGCTGCTGGCCATGTTAATGGCGCTCAACATTACGCCGGGTCCGCTGCTCTTCACACAGAAGCCGGATGTTGTCTGGGGTCTCATTGCCGCACTCTTCATCGGCAATTTCATGCTGCTGGTGCTGAACCTGCCCATGGTTTCGATCTTCGTCCGTGTGCTGCTGGTCCCCACGAAATATCTCATGCCCACAGTGGCGATGATTTCCTTCGTGGGCATTTACGGCATCTCCGGCTCGACCTTCGACCTGATGGTAATGATCGGATTTGGCCTCCTTGGCTGGGTATTGCGCAAATATGACGTTCCCTTGGTACCTGTCATTATGGGCGTACTTCTGGGCAACGCCATGGAGGTAAACCTGCGTCGCGCCATGACCATTTCGGATGGTGACTGGTCTGCGTTGATAGGCTCACCGCTGGCCATCGGACTATGGGTCCTGGGTATTGCTGGATTTCTGGCACCTATCGTTGCGGGCCGCTACTTCCGCCGCGTGCCTGAGGTACAGGACGAAGTGGCCGAAGGCGACTAAGGCTGCTTGTTCGCAAGCGGTTCCGTCGCAAATGCACAAACCAACCCCTTCCCCGAGCCTCGGGGGAGGGGTTTTGCGTCTGAAGGAACCAGGTTGTTCCAAAAAGACACGCGATATGACATCACTAACCTTAGACAAAATATTTTTGCAAAATCGCATAGCTGCCATTGTAAATTCATAATTCCCGCGTAAATAGTACGCATCGACTATCTTTGGTGACTTTGCTACGGGCCTCACCGCCCCAACTCGATTTCCTCGAAAGCTCGATCTTCCGTCCGCAAGGTATCGCGGACACAACAACGATTGTTCAGAAAGGAAATCGTTATGGAAACTGGTACAGTTAAGTGGTTCAACGCAACCAAGGGTTTTGGCTTCATCGCTCCTGACAATGGTGGCGCGGACGTATTCGTTCACATCTCCGCCGTTCAGCGCGCTGGCATGACTGGCCTCAACGATGGCCAGAAGATCTCCTACGAGATCGTTCAGGACCGCCGCTCCGGCAAGAGCTCTGCAGACAACCTGCAGGCTGCTTAATTCATCAGGTCAAACTGACTGAATTTGAAACCGCGTTTGGGCACTCCCAAACGCGGTTTTTGTTTTGGCGCAATTATTCAATACATATATTGGCATGGCGGGCAGGTTGGCTACACTGTCAACTTGGAACGTAGTTATGTCAAAAATCAACAAGACCGTTTTGATTACCGGGGCCAGCCAAGGCATTGGCCATGCGCTCGCCGTTCAATATGCCGAGGCAGGCGCACGGGTGATTGCCGTGGCACGCACTGCACCATCCCAGTCGCAACCAGGCAATATTGAATGGATCAAAGCCGATCTCGCCGAGCAGCAGGGCATTGAGAATGTAGCTATGGCGCTGGAAGCGTCAGGTGTCTCACTCGATATCCTCATCAATAATGCGGGCATTCAGCAGGCAATTGATCTGGTGGACATCGCACCCGAGGCGTTCAGTACCATGGCATTGCGTGAGATTGCCCTTAATCTGTCAGCCCCGATGCTGTTGTCGCAAAGGCTGATACCCTTGATGGTTCGGCCCGGTGGCACAGTGGTCAATGTCACATCGCTTCTGTCGCGCCATCCCAAGGCCAGCGCACCTGTCTATTCGGCCTCCAAGGCGGGGCTTGCCTCTTTCACGCGCTCGCTGCGCCATCAATTCGCGCCACTTGGAATTCGTGTGGTCGAAGTCCTTCCTCCGCTGGTGGCGACCGCTATGACGGACGGGCGCGGGGGCGCAAAGCTCTCACCGGAAGAAATGGCCAGAGCAATCATCCGTGGCGTTGAGCGCGGTGATGCCCAAATCGCCCCAGGCATGTCGCGCAGCTTTCTCGCCATCAATCGTGTACTGCCTGAACTGGCGGCATCACTGATGATACGGAGTTGATCCATGGTGGTAGAAGGGCGCGATGATTTTGCCAGCGCAAGCCTTGTGGCACTCGTCATCAAGGCGGTTGGCACAAGCGATCCTGCCCTTCTGCCACCGGATGCCCGCGCACCGGACCCGATGAAAGACGTGCGGCTTTCCGCTCTGGCAAAGCGCCAGCTTCTGAAACACATTTATGAGAAGGGCGGGGCAGGGCCGCTTCTGGATATTGCGCGACATTTGGATGGCACTTCGTCGCCTGTCCTCTCCGTGCTCGCCACTGCGGCGCGCCCGGAAATTTTTATCGACAAATGGATGCGGTTGGAAAAATACGGTCATGCTGCCAACCGGACTGACATTCGGCTGGATGAAAACAGCCTACATTGCAGCCGTTACAGCCTCCAGGAAATCGAACCTACGCCCGCAGAAAACGCGCTGATTGCAGGGCTCTTCTTCGGCTTGTGCAGGCTGGCTGGCGCGCAGGCCCTGACACTGGAGATCGACGGTCAAGCGCTTGATGCCCACAATCTCCACACGGCTGGAACGTTCAATCAGAGCGGCGGGCTTTTTCTGCTCCGTTGGCAGGCGTGGACACCGCATAAGGATGCCTTTCGCGAGATCGCGGAGAGCGCCGACACATTATCCCGACTGAAAGCTCTCTTCGCCAGTGACACAGCGCATTGCTGGACTATAGCTGAGGCTGCCCGGAAACTTGCCAAATCCTCGCGCAGTCTTCAGCGTGAGCTGGCCAGCGCGGGCGTTGCCTTCTCCTCTGCGTTGCGCGGCGAACGGGTGAGCGCTGCTGCGCGCATGCTACGCGAGGGACCGACCTCACTTGCAGAAACCGCCTATTGCTGCGGCTATGCAGACCAGCCGCATTTTCAACGCGACTTTCGCCGTGCCACCAATATGAGCCCCGGCGAATACCGCCTGATCGCCAGACGCTGAAACGGGCGCTCAAAGCACATCTGGAGAAACCCCAGACGCCGACTGGATGCGGGAATGCGGCGTGAGCCGAACAACCGGTGACTGCCCGTGGCAATGGGGGCCAACGGGCGGGTGAATGTCACGCACATTGTACATTTACATTATCTTATTGAATGCACTCTACGGTTTAGCCTGCACAAAGATAACCATCCTTGTACCTATTATGGCGGACTTTGGGGGCAGCAAATATGCAGCAGGGAAAAGCGGTCGATACGGGTGTGTCATGCGGCAGTGATGACGATGCAGCCAAAATGCGACGAGAATGCCTGAAATGCCTAAAGACTGTTCTGGAGGACGATCCATCGGGAATATCCATCTACGACAGCGACAATAATCTACGCTATTGCAACCGCGCGTTCAGCGAGATCTACGGCATCGACGAAGCCGAGCTGCCAAAGGACCTCAGCCGTGATGAGATGGATGCCTTCCTCGTCACAAAAGGCGTTGAACAGGCCTACGCAACGATCACCGCAAAGGAAGGCACACCACCGCAAATAAAATCCCTGCCGGATGGTCGTATGCTGCAGGTTCGAAGTGCCTCCGCCGGAAGCGGCGCTTGGATCAGACGCCACACGGTGATCGGCGATGCCAATAACAAATCAAACAACGACGAATTGCTCTCGCTGCGCGCGCTCATTGACAATCTGGAAGACTATCTCTGGGTCAAAGACACGGAAAGCCGCTTTGTGGTTGCAAATCGCGCAATTGCACATGACAACGGCTTTGAAGATCCTTCCGAAATGGTAGGCCTGACGGACTTCAGCCTGCACAGCATAGATGCCGCGGCGGGCTTCCGTAGAACCGAACAAGAGATCCTGCGCACCGGTATCGCCAAGCTTGACATAGAAGAGAGAATAGAAGGGGGAACGCGCTGGTTCTCCAGCTCAAAGATACCCCTGCGCAATGAGAAAGACGAAATCATCGGCATAATTGGCATGTCGCGTGACATCACGAACCGCAAGAAAGACGAGGCGTTGCGACAGCGCGCCAAGGAGCTTGAGGCGGAGTCCCGGCATCTGGCCAAAGCGCTTGAGCACGAGCGCAAGATCAATGAGCAGCAGCGGCAGTTTTTCTCCATGGCGAGCCACGAATTTCGCACGCCGCTTGCTATCATTGATGGGGCCGCGCATCGCCTTCTGCGCCGCAGCGCCGACGCCGACCCAGAGTTCGTGAAGGAAAAGGGCGAGAAGATCCGCCAGTCGGTTGGTCGTATGATCGAGCTGATGGAAAGCTATTTGGCATTCAGCAAACTTGAAGCCCACAGCATGGTGTTGGAGCCGACAGCGTGTCGCATCGGCGAGCTGGTCGAAAGAACCTGCAAAGAGTGCCAGGACCTTTCCCCAACACATCGCATTACCTTTGATCCCGGCGATTTGCCTGAGACCATCACTGCGGACTGCAAATCGCTGGAGCGGGTGTTTTCCAATCTGCTTACCAATGCGGTCAAATACTCGCCGGGCGCGCCGGACATTACCGTGCGGGGCTGGAGCGAGGGGAAGCAGGCAAAAATCTCGGTTCAGGATCACGGTCTTGGCGTCGACGCCGAGGATCTGCCGAAACTTTTTGACCGCTATTTCCGCGCTCGCACAGCGACCGCTATTCCCGGAACCGGAATTGGACTCGATCTTGTTGCCCGGGTGGTTGAGATGCATGGAGGCGAGGTCACGGCGGAAAGCGTAAAAGGGCAGGGCTCGACCTTCACCGTCACACTGCCGCTGTCACAGCCAGAAACATAACCGCGATATAAAAGCGACGAAAACTGTGTAGGCTCGGTAGCCCTCGCATACGACATTGAGACTGCAATCACATGCACGCGCTATGTTGGTCGAAGGAGCACAGGGCAAGGACTGGTCGAACCTTCTAAATCGAACCGCCGGAAGATTTCCGGCAAGCGCTCTCGTCTTTCTCGTTTAATCAGCTAGAATTGACGAATGGCAGCACAGATCAAACGCTATATCGGCTCTCATTGGCGCGGCGAACAAGGCCTCGCGTGGTCTTTCCTTGTGAACCTCGTGGGGCTGCGCGGTCTCATTTTCCTGTTTCAAACGCTCCTGACACCTGGCGAATACGAAGACTATCATCAGTGGCGCTGGCCCGTATTGGTGCTCGCGTTCTTTCTGCATGGTGTGGTTTTCATCTGGCAGGCCGTTGGCGTTTTCAGGGCAGGCGAAGCGCATATTCGCAACCACGGCGGCATGACAGCACATTGGGGTGCGCAGGCCGGCGTTCTGGCGGGTTTCTGGCTGACAGCCATATTCAGCCTTCAGGCCTGGCAGATGACCATCGACGTGCCGGAATACGTGAACTACGCCGAACAGATGGAAGCCGAACGCACTGGCCGTTATTCGGCAGTTCTCGACGCCAACGGCACTTTGAAAATTGATGGTACATTGGAGCTTGGTGTCACCCGTAAACTGACGCCGCTCTTTACCAAGCCCGACAATATCAAACTGGTCGAGCTAAAAAGCGAAGGCGGAAACATATATGAGGCGAGGGGACTGGCCCGGTTGATACGGGAAACGGGCGCTGCAACCCTGGTCAGTGATGCATGCGCATCCGCCTGCACCACGATTTTCATTGCAGGATCAAGACGGCTCTTGAGGCAGGGCGCGAGGCTCGGCTTTCATCAATATCGCATCGAAACCGACAAGCCGGTGCTTGCGAATTCCCAGCAAGAAGAAGCACGCGACCGTGAAGCCTATCTGGCCGCCGGTGTGAAGCCCGAATTTGTGGAGCGCATGCATCATGAGCGACCCGAAGCCATGTGGTATCCGGCTGCTAATGAACTACTGGACGCAGGTGTTGTGACCGAAATTGTGGACTAACGCAGGAAAAGCGGGATGCGGCTGAGGTCGCGTGATCGGCAAAAATTTTTGAATTATCAATGCCTAATGTCTTTATCAAACAGCATCTTATTTCATAGATACACGACCATAATGAGCACACTCCCTTTTGTAACTCAGCATTAACCATCGTTAAAATAAAATACGATTATATTTGCAACCAATCATGAATTTGCGGTCTGGAGACTTCCGTCGATGAGACGTTTTCACTTTAAACTCAAGCGCCCGGCACTTTCCTTGAAACGTCCCGGCGTCAAGACATTGCTGATTGCAACTGTCGCCGTCCTAGCAGCTGTTTCGTCTTTCACATCGGCCTCCGGTGTCTATTCGATGTGGAAAATCAACGCCAGCAACACCAAGATCGTTGATGTCTGGATGCCATCGATCACCCTCTCCAAGAACATAGACATTGCCGTGCGGCAGCTGCGGGAAAGCTACTCCGTTCATGTGCTGGCTGCGGATGCTGACGCAAAGAAGGCGGCGGAAGCCGGGATTGCTGAAGCCAACGATCATCTCATGACCCTGATTGATCAGGCAAAGACCTCGGTGAAGAGCGAGGAGGAGGAAACGCTGCTCGAAAACCTTCTGAAACAGCTTACCTCCTACAACAAGATGGGCAAGACCGCAGTTGTCTATTCCGGCATGAACCAGGATGCAAAGGCGCGGCAATTTCTTGCTTCTATGAGCGCAGTTGGCGGTACTATCGGTAAAATATCTCAGCAATTCGTTGATTTGAACGAAGCCGGTGCCAAGGTGGAAAGCGCCGTCGTGCAGGAGGCCATCAGCTCCGGTCAGCGTATGAGCATGATACTGGCAGGCGGGGCGCTCATGTTTGCGCTGCTTGCCGGCCTGTTTGCTGTGCGGACCATCGGCGTGCCGATCACCCGCATTACCCGCGCGATGCGAAAGCTCGCCGACGGCGATACAGATAATACAATCCCGTTTGCAGACAGGACCGATGAAATTGGCGCCATGGCCGGTGCGGTGGAAGTGTTCCGCCAGAACGCACTGGCAAACAAGCAGCTTCAGGACGAAGCGCGCGAGACCCGCGAACGCGCCGAAGCCGAACGCATCGTCAACCAGCAAGAGGCTGAAGCACGTGCCGAAGAACGCCTGACTGCAGCCACATCCGGTTTGGCTGGAGCCCTGAAGCGCCTGGCCGCCGGTGACCTGAGCTTTCAGATCACCGATACATTTGCGCCAGAATTCGAACAGCTGCGGTCTGACTTCAATCTCTCGATTCGCCAGCTTGCCGAGACACTATCGGAAATCTCCATTGTGGTGGAGGATGTGGAAAACGGCAGCCATAGCATAGCTTCAGGCGCATCCGATCTCGCCCGCCGCACGGAGCGGCAGGCGGCGTCACTTGAAGAAACCGCAGCTGCGCTCGACGAAATTACCGTCAATGTGCGTCAGTCAACCGAGCGCACGGAAGAGGCGCGCAGCATAGCAGACCAGGCCAATAGCTCGGCCAACGAATCAGCGGAAATCGTTGCCGAGGCCGAAGAGGCAATGCGTCGTATCGAGGAAAGCTCCGGCAAAATTTCCAACATCATTGGCGTCATCGACGAGATTGCCTTCCAGACCAACTTGCTAGCGCTGAACGCCGGCGTTGAGGCGGCGCGTGCAGGTGATGCAGGCAAGGGCTTTGCTGTTGTCGCGCAGGAAGTACGTGAATTGGCGCAGCGCTCTGCCAACGCCGCCAAGGAGATTAAGGAGCTGATCCAGAATTCAACGACACAGGTGGATTCAGGTGTGAAGCTCGTACGCGATACTGGTACGGCCCTGACGTCTATCGGCGGATTCATCATCGATATTAACCGCCATGTCGAGGCCATTGCGGCCTCGGCGCGCGAACAGTCGACCGGGCTTGGAGAGATCAATCTGGCGATCAACCATATGGACCAGTCGACCCAGCAGAACGCGGCAATGGTGGAAGAATCCACCGCCGCCTCGACAACATTGGCCGACGAAGCGCGCCAACTGCGCGTGCTTTTGTCGAAATTTCAGCTGGCCGGTGGCGGCAGCACAGGCCGCTCTCGCGCGGCGTGAACGCAGCGGGAATTGAAGCATAAAGATATAGAAGGGGGCCCTGCGCCCCCTTTCAATATTTGACTAGGCGTTGTTGACGTTCAACGCTTCAATGGCATTTGCCAGTGACAATGTGCCAAGTGGCTGGCCGGACTTATCCACCACACCGCAGATCTGACCCGGAGCCTTGAACAGCGGCAAGAGCGCTGCCTCAAGCTTGGTCGCCGATGGCAGAAGGGGCACACCGTCTGGTGCTGCGCCACCGCGCTCGGCAAGTGATCCGATATTGATCACGCGACCACGGTTGATGTCCTTGATGAAGTCGCTGATATAGTCATCCGCCGGACGCATGACGATATCCTGCGGCGTGCCTTCCTGGATCAACTCACCATCACGCAGAATGGCAATATTGTCACCCAGGCGCAGCGCTTCATCCAGATCATGCGTGATGAATATGATCGTCTTGTGCAGCTCTTCCTGAAGGTTCAGCAAGATGTTCTGCATGTCTGTGCGGATCAGCGGATCAAGCGCGGAAAAGGCCTCATCCATCAACAGGATTTCGGCGTCCGTTGCCAGCGCGCGCGCCAGCCCGACACGCTGCTGCATACCACCTGACAACTGACCGGGATAATGCTGCTCGAAACCATTCAGCCCGACACGCTCAATCCAGTGCATTGCCTTGGCCTCGGCACGGCTCTCGTCCATGCCTTGAATGGTCAGTCCGTAGGCCACATTTTCAATGACCTTGCGGTGCGGCAGCAACGCGAACTTCTGAAACACCATAGACGTCTTGAAACGGCGCAGATCGCGCAACGCTGTCTCGTTGAGCGATGTCACGTCTTCACCATCAATCCAGATCTCGCCATCCGTTGGCTCAATCAGACGGTTGATGTGACGTATGAGCGTCGACTTTCCAGAACCGGAAAGCCCCATGATCACCTGAATCTGACGATCCGGCATATCGAGCGTAATATCCTTCAGGCCCAGGATGTGATTGTGCTTTTCCAGAAGATCCTGCTTGGAAATTCCAGCCTTCACCTCTGCCATCACTTTTTTCGGCCTGTTGCCAAAAACCTTGTAGAGATTGGAAATGCGGACTTTAGCATCAGTCATTGCCGAACCCCTTTCTGTGTGCCTGCAGGCGTTTGCCATAGGTTTGCGATACACGGTCGAAGATGATGGCAAGCGCCACAATGGCCAGACCATTCATCAGACCAAGCGCCAGATACTGATTGGAAATAGCCCGCAGCACCGGCACACCGAGACCCTTCACGCCAATCATGGAAGCCACAACAACCATGGACAGCGCCATCATGATCGTCTGGTTGACGCCCGCAAAAATGTTGGGCAACGCCAATGGCACCTGCACGGAAAACATCTTCTGGCGCGGTGACGCGCCAAAGGCATCAGCGGCTTCCAACACGTCCTTGTCCACCAGACGAATGCCGAGATTGGTGAGACGGACAATCGGCGGGATGGCGTAAATGCACACGGCAAGCAAGCCCGGCACCTTGCCGATGCCTAGGAGCATGACAACCGGGATCAGATAAACGAATGACGGGATTGTCTGCATCACATCCAAAATGGGCGTAATGATTGACTGCGCACGGTTAAAGCGCGCCATCAAAATGCCAATCGGGATACCGATCACAACGCAGAGAATGGTCGCAACAGAGACAATGGCTAGTGTTGCCATCGTATCTTCCCACATGCCGAAGATACCAATCAGCAGAAAGGCAATGACGGAGCCGATGGTGATTTTCCACGACCGCGATCCCAGCCACGCAAGGCCGCCGATAACCAGAAGAATGATTGGCCATGGCGTGGCAAGAAGCAGCTTCTCAAACCAGACCAGAAATTGCAGTAGCGGATAGAAAAAGGCTTCCAGCGCTTCGCCATAGGCGCGGGAAAAACCAAGAAAGGAACCATCAATTGATTTGCGCAATGCGCTCAATGTATGGCGACCAAGTTCGGGAAATTCGGTGAGGAATTCCATGATGCCCCCTTTGTTTATCGCATTCGCAGGTGGCTTTCACCACGCGAATGCCGGACATGAAAACGGGGGGCATGCCCCCCGCTCACGGATTGCGAAAGTCGGCCCTTAGAGCGCGCCCTTGATCTTTTCTGCAACGTCAGCAGGAACCCACTTGGTCCAGATATCAGCCTTTGTTTCCAGGAAATGGAAGGCGGCATCTTCACCGGTGGCCTGGTTGTCGGTCATGTAGACCAACATGCCATTCATGGCCTGAGCAGGCCAGCGACGGGCTTTCAGATATTCAATGGCCGGGCTGCCGGACTTGGAAAAGTCGTCGGAAACAACCGTGTTGACCTCGGACTTGATCCAGGTGGTCGGCTTTGGATCAGCACAATCGGCCGGATCTTTCGACAGGCAATCATGCCAGTTTTCGTCACCGCCCCAACCTGCTTCAAACGGGGTTGGCTGAAGCTCGTATTTGCCAATGATGGCAGTTGGTGCCCAATAATAACCGAACCACGGTTCACCGCGCTCGGCAGCCTTGGCAATCGCGCCGTCAAGACCGGCAGCTGAACCTGGATCGACCAGAACCCAACCCTTTTCTTCCATCTTGTAGGCGCGGAAGAGGTTTTCGTTGATTTTCTGACAGCCCCAGCCCGCCGGGCAGCCCATGAAGGCACCCTTGGATGAGTCCTCGGCAGACGGGAACAGCTCAGGATGTTCAATCACCTTTTCAGCCGTGTCCAGATCAGGATGCTCTTCCCTGAATTTCTTGGTCACCCACCAGCCTTCGCCGGTGCCTTCAATCGGACCATCCACCAGCTTGTGCAGGCGGCCTTCTGCATAGGCTTTTTCCAGTGGCTCGCGGATCGCATTGATCCACAATTCCGGCGCGATATCGGGCTCGCCCTTTTCGTTCATCGAAGCAAAGGTCGTTTCCGTCGCACCCGGAATTTTCTCAACGGAGCAACCGTAACCTTCTTCAAGGATGATCTTATCGACATTGGCCATCAGTTCAGCCGATGCCCAGTTCATTTCAGCAATCGTCAGGTCGCCACACTCACCAGCGGCGTAAGCCAGCTTGCCTGCGGACAGTGCCATAACAACGCCAAGCGCACTTGCCGCGCAAAAGTGGGTCAATTTCATATCTGATTTCCCTAGATCTTATATTTCTTTTCCCGAATACGGATCCTCGGTTTACGCATTCGGGCACCATCCCTCGCGGATGGCTTCTCCATCGGCCGCTCACGGCTCGAATGTCTGGAGCGCCCCAAACAAATCACTTCGATCAAGCCATGTAAACATCAAACCAAAACTATTTGCGACATATTATCCAAAATGCGCCATGCGGCGGTGTGGCGGCCGCAATGCTCTCCTTGACGTTACATCGCCAATATAGGAGAGAAGATGCATGGGGCGAGGAGCCTGAATTTCTATCCACGCGGCGCGGGGGCCTGCAATGTCTGCCATGATTTATATTCTGAACGGTCCGAACCTGAACCTGCTCGGCAAGCGCCAGCCGGAAATCTACGGGTCGGAGACGCTGGCCGATATTCAAGCCCAATGCGCCGAACTGGCTGCAAATCTGGGCGTTGAAACGCGGTTTGAGCAATCCAATGCCGAACACCAACTGATCGACTGGATTCATGAAGCGCGCGAAAAAGCAGCTGGCATCATTATCAATGCAGGCGCCTATACCCACACCTCTGTTGCCATTCTCGATGCACTGAATGCCTTTGACGGCTTGGTGATGGAAGTTCACATTTCCAACGTGCACAAGCGCGAGGAATTCCGCCATCATTCCTTCATCTCAGGCCGTGCAGATGGTGTGATTGTTGGCTGCGGCACGCAGGGTTATCAGTTGGCGCTGCAGCGGATTGCGACAGTCCTCGCTAAAGGCTGAACCATAACGCCGGAAAGCTGAGAAGAATTCAAAAAGGCGAAATAATTTCGCACAGTCAGCGAGCCAAGTGGCACGTCGCCAATTGCGTTTTGCAAATCATTCGCACTTGGGTAAACTCGTCAACGTAATGCAGGACGGAAATTCAACAACGCCATGAACGCTCCATCACACATAGTGGCACTTTGCCGGAAACATGGTCTTCGCCTGACCGGGCCGCGCAAGATCATCATGCGCGTGCTGGAAGAGGCGACCGATCACCCGGACGTGGTGGAGCTGCATCGCCGCGTGAGCGAGATCAATCCGTCCATAGCGCTCGCCACGGTCTACCGCACGCTGAACCTGTTCCAGGAAAAGGGACTTTTGGAGAAGCACACTTTCTCCGATGGCAAGGCACGCTTTGAAAGCACGGATCAGGAGCACCACGACCACTTCATTGATGTGGACAATGGTGACGTGATCGAGTTCCGCTCCGACGAGATCGAAAAATTGCAGGAAGAAATCGCCCGCAAATACGGTTTTGAGATCGTCGACCATAGACTTGAGATCTATGTGCGGAAAATCAGATCCTGACGTCAAACGATTGGTGTCGTCTCCACCCGGCGTGCTTTGATGGACGCATAGGCGAAGGCGGCGATAAAAAATCCGCTCATAATGAGGACGATTGTCGGGGCGGGTGAACTGTCGATAAAGAACGACAGGTAAATACCGAGAAAGCCGGAGACTTCCGAGATCAGCACCGCGAGAACCATCATGGTGGAAAACTTCCGCGTCAGCAGAAAAGCAATGGCACCGGGGGCGATCAGTATGGCGATCGACAGGATAATGCC
This sequence comes from Ensifer sp., assembly GCA_050301895.1. Taxonomy (GTDB): domain Bacteria; phylum Pseudomonadota; class Alphaproteobacteria; order Rhizobiales; family Rhizobiaceae; genus Ensifer_A. Next base: position 43,351 of record JBNKZZ010000007.1, read on the forward strand.
AACGGCTTTGAGCGCACCGACTATGGTCAACGAGATCATTGCCAGCAGCCCATAATGCAGCAAGCTGGTGTGCAAGCCGGAGGTGCGCGCCTGGACTGGATCAAAGGCATGCAGGAGAAAGTCGCGCCATTTGAGCAGGATGATGCCCGTCGTGAGGAGCGCGATCCACCCGGTTTCTATTAAATCGGCATCCGAAACGCCCAGCATATCGCCAAACAGGATATGTTCGAGATGCACGTCTGATTGGATTTTGACATAGAGCAACAGACCAACACCGAACATGCCGGAAAAGACGATGCCCATGACCGTGTCTTGCTTGATGCGGCTGTTTTCCTGCAAGTAGCCCGTTGCTATCGCTGAGAAAAGCCCCGCGATGAAGGCACCGACACCCAGCGGCAGGCCCGCCATATACGCCAGCACAACGCCTGGAAAGACGGCATGCGAAATGGCATCGCCCATCAACGACCAGCCTTTCAGCACCATGAAACAGGAGAGAAGGGCAGCGGGCAGCGCCACCAATGCCGTGATGACAAAGGCATATTGCATGAAGGGGAAAGAGAAAGGTTCAAGCCAGAGTTCCATGCCTCACCCCTCCGCCAGCAAGGCGTCGGCGCGACGACGGCGCGCGGCCAGAAGCCCGTGCTTGGGCGCGAAGACAAATGCAATGAGGAAGAGCGCCGTCTGCATGACCACAATAACGCCACCCGTTGCACCATCCAGAAAATAGCTGACATAGGCACCGACAAAGCTAGTGACGGTGCCAATGGCGACCGCGATGGCCAGCAGACGCGGGAAACGATCTGTCAGCAGATAGGCTGTGGCACCCGGCGTGACCACCATGCAGATGACCAGAAAGGCACCAACCGTTTGCAATGCTGCAACGGTGGAGGCCGAAAGCAGTGTGAAGAAAATGGCCTTCAGCAAATCCGGCTTGAGACCAATGGAGCGAGCATGATTTTCATCGAAAAAGGTGACCATCAAATCACGCCATTTGACCAGAAGAACCGCCAGCGACACGAAGCCGATAATGGCGAGCTGCAGCGTGTCTTCCGGCGTGATCGCCAGAATATTGCCAAGCACGATGGTCTGGATATTCACTGCTGTCGGGGCCAGCGACACCATGAAAAGGCCAAGCCCGAAAAAGGATGAAAAGATAAGGCCGATAATGGCATCTTCTTTCAGGCGGGATCGCTGAGCGAGAAAGAGCATGGCACCGGCAGCCAGCCCACCGGAGAAAAACGCGCCAATCGAAAAAGGCAGGCCGAGCATGTAAGCACCCGCCACACCCGGCACGATGGAATGCGAGAGCGCATCGCCAATCAGCGACCACCCCTTGAGCATGAGATAGGCCGATAGAAAGGCACAGACGCCGCCAACCAGCGCTGAGACCCACATGGCGTTGACCATGTAGCCATAGGAGAACGGCTCCAGAAGGCCTGCCATCATTCTCCCCCCTCAAAGCTCTGCGAAACGTCGCGCTCCACCGGGCGCCCAGCTTGCAGAACTAGTGGGCGCTCATCATCGGTGAAGACGCCATAGGACTGGCGCTTGCCTTTTGTGTTGCCCAACACGAAATGGCGCAGCACACCGCCAAAGGTCTTTTCCAGATTCTCCTGCGTGAACACATCTTCCGTCAGACCATAGTCCAGAACCGTGCCCTTGATCAGGATTGTACGGTCGCAAAATTCTGGCACACTGCCCAGATTATGCGTGGAAACCAGCATGACGCGGCCCTCCGCGCGCAGCTCCTTCAAAAGCGTAATAATCTGTTCTTCGGTCTTCACATCAACGCCGGTGAAGGGTTCGTCCAGCAGAATGATCCGGCCGTCTTGTGCAAGCGCACGCGCCAGAAAGACGCGCTTCCTCTGCCCGCCCGACAATTCGCCAATCTGGCGTTCACGGAAGTCCAACATGTTGACGCGCTCAAGCGCGGCACTCACCGCGTCATGATCGACCTTTTTGGGATGGCGCAGCGGGCCCATATGGCCGTAGCGGCCCATCATCACCACATCCTCCACGAGGACTGGGAAATTCCAGTCGACTTCCTCAGCCTGCGGCACATAGGCGACCAGATTTTGTTTCAGCGCCTTTGAAACTGGCATCCCCAATAGGCTGATTTCGCCTTTTGCTGCGCGCAGAAAACCCATGATGGATTTGAAGAGCGTCGATTTGCCTGAGCCGTTGACGCCAACAAGCGCGGCAATTGTGCCGGTTGGCACCTCAAAACTCGCGTCCTTCATGGCAGTATTGCCGTTGCGATAGCTAACGGTGAGATCACGAACGGCGATGCCCTCCGCCGGCGCATGATTGGTCATTTCAGCACTCATTGTGACATGCCTTCACGCAGTCCGTCGGCAATTGTTTGCGACGTGACGCGCAGCAAATCGAGATAGGTGGGAACAGGGCCGCCCGCCTCACTCAAGGAATCGACATAGAGCACGCCGCCATAATGCGCTCCGGTTTCACGGGCCACCTGACGGGCCGGTTTGTCGGAAACTGTGCTTTCGCTGAATACGGCCGGTATCTTTTCCTCAACAACCGCATCGATCACTCTGCGCACCTGCTGTGGCGTTCCCTGCTGGTCAGCGTTGATGGGCCAAAGATAAAGCTCCTTGAGGCCAAAATCGCGCGCCAGATAGGAAAACGCGCCTTCGCTAGTGACCAGCCAACGGCGATCTTCAGGAATTTCGGCAAGGGCGGCGCGCACGGGCTCGACTGCCGCCATGATCTGCGCCTTGTAGGCGTCGGCGTTTGACTTGTAAATTTCGGCGTTGTCCGGATCGTTTGTCACAAAGGCATCGCGGATATTGTCGACATAGATGAGCGCGTTTTCAGGCGACATCCAGGCATGTGGATTAGGCTTGCCGGAGTAGGGGCCCTCTGAAATGCTAAGCGGCGCAATGCCGTTTGAGACAACTACGCTTGGTATATCGCGCAAATTGCGGAAGAACCGCTCGAACCAAAGCTCCAGATTAAGCCCGTTCCAAAGCACCAGATTGGCTCCCTGAGCACGGCGAATGTCGCCTGGAGTAGGCGCATAATTGTGAATTTCAGCACCTGGCCGGGTGATGGATTCCACGATGGCCGCATCGCCCGCGACATTTTTCGCCATATCCGCGATGACTGTGAAGGTGGTGACGGCCTTGAATTTCTCGGTAGCGGAAGACGGCGTGGCAAGACCCGTGCTGACGGCAACGAGCGTTGCGGCACTGGCAAGAACCAGTCTTCTGGAAAATCTCAACATCCTTGATCTCTCTGCCTTCTTGGCTTCGACTTGGGAACGGACAGGAAACCTGACCAATGTGGGGCCATTCACGCACCAAAACAACGCGATGGACCCAGTATCACCAATCTAAATGCAATTGCAAATTATTTGCAATAAGAAATTGGAGGCAGATGAAGGCGTAGAGCAACCAACAGGATTACCCGGACACACCGTCACACTTATTCAGAAAATCGTCAGTTAGAGTATTTCCGGTGAAAACCTGATCACCTGGAATGCCCCATCTTTTCGTTTTGCGCGGTTCCGGACAGAAAACCGGTCTCCACTTTTCCTGGAACCGCGCTAGTTCACGCGTCGCGTTTCATGATCCATTCAACTTCCGGCGCGGCCACAAAGCGCCATTTGCGCAACGGACCTGCCATGACATTTAGATAATACATCTCAAAGCCGTAAGGTGCGCCGCAGGGGTGATGGCCCTTCGGCACCAGGATCACGTCGCCGTCAGCCACCGCCATTGTTTCGTTGATCTGCAGATCGTCGGTGTAGACGCGCTGAATGCCGAAGCCATTGGCGGGGTTCAGACGATGATAATAGGTCTCTTCCAGATAGGTGATGCGCGGAAAATCATCCTCGTCGTGACGATGCGAAGGATAGGAAGACCAGTGACCGGCAGGTGTGAAGACCTCTGTCACCAGAAGACTGTCAGCATAGTCTTCGTTTTCCATGGCTATATTGTTGATATAGCGGGTATTGGTGCCCTTGCCGCGTTCCGTCAGGCTGATGCCATCCGGACCGATGCGCCGCGCCGCGTGACCGCTCTTACCGGGAGCCGAGCAGACAGCAATGGTGCAATCGGTTTCCGCAACCGCTTCCCAGCTTTCACCGTTAGGGACATAGAGACAATGCGGCGGCGTCTTTTCAAAAACGCTCATGCGCTCGCCCAGCACGCCCCAGTCCTTACCCGCCGCCTTGAATGCAGCTTTGCCTTCCACCATGACAAGGATAACCTCGCGGTCGCCAGTCACCTCGGCGGCACTTTCGCCAGCTCGCAAACGATAGAGCGAGAAGCCGACATAGCGCCAGCCCGCCGTTTGCGGGGTGATTTCATGCACCTTGCCGTGTGTGCCGAAGGGTTTGCGCTGAAGATGGCTCATGGGCCGTCCTCCTTATTATCAGGCTCTTTGGAATTGAAGCGAATGAAGAGGGTGTAGACTGAATATGCCCCGACGCCCCAGAAAAGCACCGCCCAGAATGTATTGTTGTTGTACATTTCAAACCCACCCCAAGCCACGCAGATCAATACAATCAGAATGCGGACCCACAAGGGCTTGAACATGGGGTGATCGAACTGGCTCATGGGTTTGGTCCTTTCCAGACTTACAACGCGAGGGAAGATTTTCACATTCGCTCACAAATGGGAAGCAAATGCCAGAACCAAACCACTAGATGAGGGCAACCTCTTTTGCAGCAGCTTTGAGGGTTTTAAGGCCCAGCGACTGATACTGGAAGGGGTTGCGAACGTCCGGATCCTGTTCAGCCTCGATTACGATCCAGCCGGAATAGTTGATCTCCTTCAGAATTTTCAGGAGCGGCAGAAAGTCAACGCCACCCTCCTCGTCGCCCGGCACGGTGAAGACACCAGCACGCACGCCATCCATGAAGGACATGCCCTTCTCGCGAACCTCTTTCATAACGGCAGGACGCACATTCTTGGCATGGAAGTGGCTGACGCGATCGGCATATTTGGCGAGAATTGGGGTCGGGTCTGCACCATTTGCACCGAAATAGCAGTGGCCTGCATCAAAGAGCAGACGCATGGCCGGGCCGGTTGAAGCCATGAAGGCGTCGATTTCTTCCGGCGTTTCAACCACTGTTCCCATGTGATGGTGATAGACAAGCGCGATGCCCTGCGACGCAGTGAACGCCGCCAGCTCTTCGACCTTCGCGCCAAACGCCTTCATCTCGTCAGCACTCAAAACAGCTTTTTCAGACAGCGGCTTGTCGAGACCCTGAATGGAATTGGATGTTTCACAGGCAATGCAGACGGTGCAGCCATTGTGCTTCAGCTTGTTGAGATGATGCTGAATAGCTTTCTTCTCGTCTTCCACGGACTGGGTCAGAAGGTTCAGCGAATACCAGCCGGAAATAAAGTCCAGACCGTGAGAACCAAGAAGCTGTTTCAGAGCTTCCGGCTCGTCGGGCCAGCGATGGCCGTTTTCGATACCGTCAAAGCCGATTTCGGAAGCTTCACGGAGGATTTGTTCGGTCGGGATATTGGCGCCGAGTGACTGGTCGTCATCGTTTGCCCATGCAATGGGGTTTGTGCCGAAGCGGATCATTTGGGTTTGTCCTCAGTTGACAAGGTTCTGCTTGGCCGCTGCCTGCAAATATGCGGCATGGGCATTTTGAAGTTTTTCAGTCGGGCCGACCTCGGGAACTGCCACATCCCACCAGTTGCCTGCCTCACCAAAGCCTGGACCGTTTGTCGGATCGGTTTCGATGACAATCACGGTTGGAATGTCGCGGCCTCGGGCCTCGGCAATCTGTGCTTCCAGATCGGCGATGTCGGCAGCCTTCACGGCATGCGCACCCATGGCAGCCGCGTGGGCAACAAAGTCGATGTGGGGCTGCTGCTCGATATTACAATCCTTGTAGAGATTGTTGAATTCCTCGCCGCCGCAGCCCTGCTGCAGACGATTGATGCAGCCAAAGCCGCGGTTATCCGTCAGCACCACAGTGAAAGGCACCCTGCGCATGACGGCGGTTGCGAGTTCGGAATTCGCCATCATATAGGAACCGTCACCGACAAAGCAGATGACCTCGCGCTCAGGCCGCGCAAGCTTGAGGCCCATGGCACCGGCGATTTCGTAACCCATGCAGGAATATCCATATTCCATGTGATAGCCACCCTGGCTTGGTTGCCACAGAAGCTTCAAGGCACCCGGCATGGTGCCTGCAGCACACATGGCAATTGCATCTTCACCCGTTGCGCGCTGCACCGCGCCAATCACCTGCGCATCCGTAGGCAATCCTGCTTCAGAGGGTGCGGCGCAGTGAGCATCTACCGCAGCGAGCCATGCGGCGCGTGCAGCAGTATCCGGGGCAGGGGCGGCATAGTCGCCAAGGCCTGCGGAGAGCATTTCCAGAGCAACCTTCGCATCCGACACCATGCCCGCTGCTCCATGCTTGTCGGCGTCATAGCCATGTACATTGATGGAAACGAGCTTGCGGTTCTTCGCCTGGAAGAGCGACCATGAGCCGGTGGTGAAATCCTGGAAACGCGTGCCGATACCAATCACCAGATCGGCCTCGCGCGCTGCTGCGTTGGCTGCGGCAGAGCCATCAACCCCGGACGCGCCAAAGTTCATCGGGTGGGCCTGGGCCAAGGCTGATTTGCCAGCCTGGGTTTCAACGACCGGAATGTTATGGCGCGTTGCGAAATCGGCAAGTTCACGTTCGGCATCGGAATAGATCACGCCACCGCCTGCAACGATCAGCGGTTTTTTTGCCGCCTTGATCGCCGCCACGATGTCGGCCACATCGCGAGCATCGGGAGCCGGACGGCGGATGCGCCAAACTTTGGCTTCAAAGAATTCTACCGGCCAATCGTAGGCTTCCGCCTGCACATCCTGGCAGAAGGAGAGCGTTACAGGTCCGCAATTGGCCGGATCTGTCATCACGCGCAGCGCACGAGGCAACGCCGTGAGGAGCTGTTCGGGCCGGGTGATGCGATCAAAATATCGGCTCACCGGACGGAAGCAATCATTGGCGGATACCGTGCCGTCGTCAAAATCTTCCACCTGCTGCAACACCGGATCAGGGCGACGATTGGCAAAGACATCGCCGGGGATCAAAAGGACCGGGAGACGGTTAACATGGGCGAGTGCTGCAGCAGTCACCATGTTGGTTGCGCCGGGACCGATGGAGGAGGTGACCGCCTGCACACGGCGGCGCTTTTTCGCCTTGGCATAAGCGATAGCCGCATGGGCCATGGTTTGCTCATTCTGCCCTCGCCAGGTGGGCATATCGTTGCCAGCCTTTTGCAGCGCTTCGCCGAGGCCTGCGACATTGCCGTGGCCGAAGATCGCCCAGATGCCATCCACATAGCGGTCGCCATCTTCCGTCATCTGCGCGGCCAGCCATTTCACCATGGCCTGCGCGGCAGTTAATCTGATCGTCGTCATTTTGCGTTCACTCCCGATTTTGCGCGCGCATTATCCCAGATGTTGCAAAGGCGCTGATAACGCTCTGCCATCTGTTCGATTGCGGCCTTGTCGTCCATTTCGCCCTTGAACCATGCCCGCGCCGCATCGCCGAATATGGTGCGGCCAACAGCAAAGCCTTTGACCAGCGAGAAAGCAGCGGCCACTTCAAAACTGGCCGAAAGTTCGGCTTCCGGTGCATCAAGACCCAGCACCACAATACCGCGTGTATGCTTGTCATGTGCATCAATTGCAGAGACGGCATTTGACCATGCTTTTGCGGTTTTCAATGGCTCCAGCTTCCACCAGTCAGGATAGATGCCCGCAGCATAGAACTGGTGGATGAGGGTCGCGGTTGTGTCGTCGTCAACCGGCCCGACCTTGGAAGGAATGATTTCCAGAAGCAATTCCAGATTATTGCGGCGCGACGCCTCAAACAACCGCTTCACGGTTGCTTCCTGATGCTTGCGCAGACTTTCGCTGTCGGTCGGGTGGCAGAAGCAAAGAACCTTGACGACATCCTCGCGCGCCCATTCGCCAAGCCCGCCATAATCGTGGCCCAGCTCCGGCTCCAGCGTGAGGGGACGCGAACCCGGCCACTCAGTCGCGCGGCCAATCCACAGGCCCGAACCGGAGGCCGCATGAAGCGCATGTTTGCCGATGCGGTTGTCACATAGAATGCCATATCCGGACTGACCGTTCTGCACGCTCAGCGCCGCGTCCAGACAGAGCGTCTTGAAAGCCCCGCCTTTTTCCAGCGTATAGCCTTCCATTTCTTCAAGCTGCAAACGGTGGTCAAAAGCGAAGACCCGCATGGTGGACCAGTCACCGGACACACGTGTGTGACGGTTGGTTGCCCAATGGACCTGTTCCAGCTCCTCATCATGCCGAAGGGCCGGGTTTTTCACACCGCGGTCGAGGAAGAATTCCAATTCTTCCAGCGAAGGATAGGCGGGCGTGCAGCCATGCCGCGAAACAGCGAAGGCACCGCAGGCATTGGCGTATTTCAGCGCTGTTGGCCAATTGGCATCGTCCATCCACCCTTTCAGCAGGCCGGAGAAGAAGCCATCTCCTGCCCCCAGAACGTTGAAGACTTCTATCGGAAAACCGGGGCCACTTTCGCCATCATCTAGGCTGCCGGGGATGTCACCTGCAAAGGCAACCGCACCCTTGGCACCACGCTTGCAGATAAGCGTTGCTTTTGAAACAGAGCGCACGGCTTTCAGTGCGGCCAGCGTATCAGTGGTGCCACCGGCAATATGGAACTCTTCTTCCGTACCGACGATCAGATCGAAAAGATGAAGCGTGGATTGCAGCTTGGCGGTGACCTTCTCACTTTCCACGAAGCGGCTTTCACCATCGCCATGGCCAGCCACACCCCAAAGGTTGGGGCGATAATCAATATCAAGCGCAGTGCGGCAACCATGCTTGCGGGCAAAATTCAGCGCCTTCAACACGGCTGCTTCCGTGCGCGCGTGGCTCAAATGTGTGCCGGTCGCAACAACCGCACGGGCTGAGGCAATATAGTCCTCATCAATATCATCTTCGCACAGCGCCATATCGGCGCAGTTTTCCCGATAGAAAATCAGCGGAAACTGCTCTTCATCACGAATACCCAGAATAACCAATGCAGTGAGGCGTTCGGGGTCTGTCGCAACACCGCCCACATCCACGCCTTCACGCACAAGCTGCTCGCGGATGAAACGGCCCATATGTTCATCGCCCACGCGGGTGATGAGGCCGGATTTCAGCCCCAACCGGGCGGTGCCACAGGCAATATTGGTGGGCGAGCCACCAATATACTTGTTGAACGAGCCCATATCTTCCAGCCTACCACCCACCTGCGCGCCGTAAAGGTCAACGCTGGAGCGGCCAATGGTGATGACGTCCAGTTTTTTCATGGCGTGTGGCCCTTCGTCTGTTTTCAGCCTAACCGTTTCACTCACGCGTAGAGAGCGGGTGTTTCCGGCAGCTCGATAGGAATGATCTGGTTTTCATTTTCCTGACCCTTCACGCAGGCATCTGCAGTTATTGCCGCCACATAGCCATCCCAGGAGGTGGGACCGGATGCCGTGCCCTTGGTTGCTGCACTGATGAAATCGGCCAGTTCAACGTCGTAGCTGTCAATGAAGCGATCCTTCCAGTCTGTCAGGATCGGGTTTTGCAGCCTGGCATCCTTGCGCGTCACGATGGACATTGGCTCAGGCAGATTTGCCAACCCGGCTTCGCCCACCACCTGACACTGAATGTCGTAGCCATAATTGCAGTTGACGAAGATTTCGACGTCAATGCGCACGCCCTTCTTGGTTTCCAGAAGCACGATCTGCGGGTCGCGAAGGTCTGCGCGGGACTTGGAAGACTGGCGCGGGAAAATAACCTGCGCGGACACATAGTCATCATCCAGCAGCCAGCGCAGCACGTCGATCTCGTGGATCATCGTATCGTTGATCGCCATTGGCGTGGTGTACTGGTCGATAACTGACAGATTGCGGTGAGCGGCATGCACCATCAGCGGAGCACCGATTTCGTTATCTACAACCTGTTTCAGCATACGGTAACCCGCATCATAGCGACGCATGAAGCCGACCTGCACCAGTCGACGACCGGCCGCCACTTCCGCATCCACAATGCGCTTGGCACCCGCCGCCGTTGTCGCCAGCGGCTTTTCGCAGAAGCAGGGTTTGCCGGCAGCAATGGAGGCCAGCACATATTGCTCATGCGTATCGCCCCAGGAGGCAACCAGAACAGCATCCACCTTGTCGGAGGCGACCAGCTCTTCGCCCGTGGCAAAGATCTCCGCCTGTGGCGCCAGATCAGCCTGCACGGCGCGCGCGCTATCCATATTCACATCCGTGAGTGCTGTAATTTCCGCGCCCGCCAGAACCTGCTGAATGCGTCGCGCGTGATCGCGTCCGATCATGCCAGTGCCGATAACACCAATTCTCAAAGTCATTTCGTTGTCCTATCTGAACGATTTGCGGCACCGGTCATCGCTGGGCCAGCCGTTGTGGTCATATCCAAAATTCCAACCGGGAAAGCTCAATGCCTGACAGCCAAAGCGCAACGGCGCTTAGTCGCGCCCTGCCCACGCTCTGCCGGTATTTGAGTTGTGCACCCTCCCGTGCAATCACAGGCACCAGTTACGCCACGACAGGGGTCTGGCGTCAATCATCCAACGCCACTGCCACACATCATTCATGATGTAAAATGGCACGCTTTGATGTAATTACATCATGGCAAGGTTTCGGGCGTATAAAGCAATGGTGTAAAAAAGCGCTGCCCCGGCGTTTCCGCCATACCATTGTCAAAACGATCGATTGCCTGCGCCAGAACATCGGCCACGATCTGCTCAATGGCCGTGGCGATGACGATGGAGACCACACCCCGCTGCAAACCAAGACGGGAGGCGGGTGTCAGCTCATTGACGATCAGGGTGCACGCTTCGGGCTTGCGTGCCTCGCCCACAGCTTCAATCGCGCCCTCCATACCACCGCCTGCCACATAGAGGCCGACGAGATCGTCATGGCGACGCAAAAGCTCATGCGTTGCCTCATAGGTCAGGTCTCGCGTTTCAAGATTGATCTGCGTGTCCAGAAGTTCAAAGGCAGGGGCCAGCTCCCGGAAATAGCTGCGAAATCCGGTCTCGCGCAGCTCGTGGCCGTGATAGCGGTGCGCGCCGATGAAAAGCCCGACTTTTCCAGCCTTTTTGGAAAGTTTGGAAATCAGCCAGGCCGCTGTGCGGCCGACTCGTATATTGTTGGAACCGAAATAACTCTCGCGCGTGCCCTGCGCAAAATCCGACAGAAGCGAGAATGTGGGAATGCCTGCATCGCGCAACGTTTTTACCGCGGCCGTCACCTCATGATGATCGTGGCCGGTGGCCGCCACCGCATCCACCTTGTCACGCAGCGACAGAAGAAGCTCGGACAGCTCCGCCGGGCGGATGGATTCGACAAAATGAGGGATCAGCCGCACGCGGCGGTCTGCCAGATTGGCCGCCTGGGTTTCGAATTCCTGCAGCAGATTCTGGTAAAAAGCATGTCGCTGTTTCTGCAAAATCAATCCCAACCGCAACTCAGGTAACTGATCACGCATGCGGTGGCGAATAAGGTTGACCCCGTGATAGCCGATACGCTCGGCAGCCTCCTCCACCTTGCGCGCGGTATCCTTGCGCACCTTCATCCGCCCGCTCAAAACACGGTCAACCGTGGCGGTGCTCACCCCTGCCTGCCTGGCCACATCGGCAATTGTCGGACGCCGCATTGCAATCTCCTGATGGATTTACATCAGAGATACAGGGTTTGGATGGGGAGGGGAAGGGCAGATCGAAATCTACAACCCAGTCTTCAATCCCCGCCTGTTCTTGCTTGAAACACAAACTAGAATTGAAACAAGAAAGACGCCCAACTGGGCGCCTTTTTACCGAACGCCCTGCGGCGGCGGCCAGCGCACCAACATATCATTGAAGGGATGAGTGGCACTTCTCGTAGACGGCTTCAGCGCGGAAAACGGTGTCTACGCCGGAAGGAGATTGGTCTTGGCGCGGCTTGGTTCACCTCATGAAAGCGTCATTTTCAGCTTTGGATGGGGGCTGTCCTCATAGGCACCCCAAATCGACTGGTCAAAATTGATCGTGGCACCTGTCATCAAGCCGCTTTCCTCTGACGAAAGATAGGCACAGGCGCGTGCCACTTCAGCTGGATCGACCAGTCGACCGAAGGGCTGGCGGGAGGCAGCGTCCTTCAGCCAGTCGGCAGGAGCGCCGTGATACTCCCGCTGGATGCGGTCTTCCCCGTCGCTTGCCATCCACCCGATGTTCAGAGCATTGCAGCGGATGCGGTTCTTGAGGAGGCTGAAGGCGACGTTGCGGGTCAGTGTGTCGAGAGCACCTTTGGAGGCGCAATAAGCGGTGATGAAAGGCTGACCAGCCATTGAGGACATTGAGGAGATGTTGACTATCGTACCCTCAACATTATCCCTCAGCATCAGCTTCGCCGCCTCCTGAATGAGGAAGAAGGGCGCACGGGTGTTGATGGCGAACATACGGTCGAACAGAGCTTCGTCTGTGTCGAGGATGGTGCCGCGATCAGTGATAGCCGCGACATTGACCAGAGCATCGATCCGGCCGAACCTCTCGTCGGCGGTGGCGATGACCCGACGGCAATCGGCGACCTCACCGAGATCAGCGGCAACGAAATGCACGGGGGTGCCGTAGCGCTCCGTGATTTCCCGCGCCTTGGCCTCTCCCTTGTCGCGGCTCCGGCCGCAAATGACAATACCCTTGGCACCACGCTCTGCAAACAGCCGCGCGACCTCTGCGCCCAGCCCCTGCGTGCCGCCGGTGACGACTGAAATCTTTCCATCCAATCTTCCCATGATGCTCCTCATGCCCTGCGCTTGGCAGACTGTTTGTTAACCAGCGCTGCGAAAGTGTCCGGCTCCATCCCTGCCTGCAGCGCTTCTGTCATCATGGCGTTCTGCGTCTTCGGCGCAAGACCTCCAAGCGGTGGATCGCTGTCGAGATTGGTCGGAAATGCATAGCCCTCCGCCGTCGCGGCAATGACATTGGCAATCTGTGCAGCCGTCAGCGCGTCCGCCTTCCTGGCGGTCAAAAGGGCAGGATAGACGGCCTTGGATATAGCGTCACGATCGACGCTTTCCATCGCGCGGCCGAAGGCGGAGGAGACTTGGAGCAGGTTTGCCATGCGCCAGATGTCCGAGGAGACGTTGTTGCCTGCACCGTGCATGAGCGCGGGGTTGAAGAAGACTGCGTCGCCCTTCGCCAGCGGCAGCTGCACATGGTGTTCGGCAAAATACGCCTGAAATTCGGGTCGACTGAAGGCGATATACCCTTCGAAGAATGTTTGCGAGTAGGGCAGGAAAAGCGTGGGGCCGCTTTCAACGGGCATGTCGCAATGGGCGACCGCACCCTGGAGCGTCAGAACCGGCGATATAGCGTGGATGTGGCCGGGATATGCCTGCATCTGCTCCGGCGACATGAAGCCCAGGTGATAGTCGCGATGCGGAACCTGCGCCTTACCGCCGGGATTGACCCGGTTCATCTGTGCCGTCATCTGGTAACCTTGACCAAGCCAGGCCTCAGACACAGTAGCGATCGCCTCGGAGGCATAGTAGCGGGCGAAATTTTCAGGATCTGCCAGCGCATGCTTCTGCAACGCGTTCCAAATACGGTCGTTGGCACCAGGCTTGGCGAAATGGTCGGCGGCAGCCTTGCCATTTTCCTTCTCCTCCCTGACAATCGTGTTGAAGACCTCCGTCGCACGGTCGATCACCGAAAGGTCGTCGATGGCTCTCTTTATGACGATGACACCAGGTCCATTCGAGAAAGCGTCCACCCATTCGGCCATCAGTTCGAGCCGGGCGTCCGGGTCGCGGGTGCACTCGCGGACCTTCGCTCCTTCATAAATCAGTATGTTCTTCACGACGTTTGAGGCCAGTGGCCAGTCGGAAGGATTAGTGTTCTGCGCTACCAGCGCACGAAAAGCGTCGATTTCGCCCGCCTGGCTGTCGAGCCATATCTTTTTACGTCGGCCGCTGGGCAATGCTCTCTGGTCCATGGTTTCCTCCTGAGAACCTCATCTGACTTGACCATAGCCAAGAAAGGGACGAGATTTGAGCCTAAAAACACCTCAAAAACACCTCAAGGATCAGCTACATGCGTCCGCCTTTTCCGCTTAAAGACATTGCCCTGCAGTCCGGGCTAAGCCTCGCAACCGTCGACCGGGCTTTGCATGGGCGCAGACATGTAGCGAAAGCGACGGGGCTTCGCATTGAGGCGGCGATTGCGGAACTGGAGCGGCAATATGCGCAGACCCGGATCAGTGGACGACGGCTGGTCATTGATGTTGTGATGGAAGCGCCGCAGCGTTTCTCGAATGCCGTGCGCGCAGCCTTCGAGGCCGAACTGCCGGGCCTGCGGCCCGCTTCACTTTCGGTCCGCTTCCATATTGCCGAAACCATGGAGGAGCGCGATCTTATCGCGATCCTCAAGCGCATCCGTCGGCGCGGTAGCCACGGCGTGGTACTCAAGGTGCCCTCTACACCAGCAATCGCCGCGATGGCGGCCGAACTGATGGCGATGGGCATACCCGTGGTGACGCTGGTGACAGATCTGCCCGCCGCTGCGCGCGTAGGCTATGTTGGCATGGACAACCGCGTGGCGGGTGCCACTGCCGCTTATCTGCTGGCGCGTATGGCGGGACCGGCTGAGGGTAAGGTCCTGATTACACTGTCGAGCGCCCACTTTTCCGGCGAGGAGGAACGCGAACGCGGCTTTCGCGACACATTGCGTACGGATGCAACCCAACTCAGCGCAGTCACGATTTCCGAGGGGTTCGGTGTCGATCGCAAGACCGAGACACTGGTGAGAGCCGCACTCTCCACCGATCCCGATATCCGGGCAGTTTACTCAATCGGTGGCGGCAACCGGGCAATCCTCAGAGTCTTTGCCGAGGAGCAGCGCCGGATCGAAGTCTTCGCCGCACACGATCTCGATGCCGACAACCGCACCCTGCTGGCGGAGGGTCGTCTAACCTTCGTCATTCATCATGACTTGCGTCAGGATGCCCGAAGCGCCTGCCAGATGATCATGGCGCAACACCGCACGCTGCCGAGGGATTTTCGCGTTGCCCCTTCCAGAGCCGCTATCGCCACGCCGAATGAATTGTTCTGAAACCCAGTAATCATCCCAGAGCTTCCGGCATGCGAGACTGGGAAATCCTACGTCTCAAATGATGGTGCGAAGCAGCTGCCTAGCATACAACACCCACCAACAAAAAACCGGGCAGTTGCCCGCCCGGTTCTTCAAATCTCATAGATCGGTGTGAGCCGCTTAGGCCATTGCCTTGGCGACCATGCCACGCAGCACGCCGAGGTCTTTGGCAAAGGCGCGGATGCCTTCGGCCAGTTTTTCCGTTGCCATAGCGTCTTCGTTCATCATCCAGCGGAATGTTTTCTCATCCATGGCGATCTTTTCAACCGACTCAACCTTGTCGGCGGAAAGCACCTGCGGCAGAGCACCGCTGTCGGCGGCCAGTGCGTCCATCAACTGTGGTGAGATTGTCAGGCGGTCGCAGCCTGCCAAAGCTTCAATCTCGCCGGTGTTGCGGAAGGACGCACCCATAACCACGGTCTTGATGTCGTGCGCCTTGTAGTAATTGTAAATCTCGCGAACAGACAGCACGCCCGGATCGGTCTCGGAGGTGTAGTCCTCGCCGGTCGACTTCTTGTACCAGTCGAGAATACGGCCCACGAATGGCGATATGAGGAACACGCCCGCATCGGCGCAAGCGACAGCCTGAGCCTTGGAAAACAGCAGTGTGAGATTGCAGTCGATACCTTCGTTCTGCAGGATTTCGGCAGCACGAATGCCTTCCCAAGTGGAAGCAAGCTTGATGAGAATGCGATCACGGCCAATGCCGCGCTCTTCATAAGCCTTGATGATTTCGCGACCCTTCGCAACTGAACCTTCAATATCGAAGGACAGATCAGCATCGGCTTCGGTGGAAACACGGCCTGGCACCAGCTTGACAAGTTCTGCGCCCACGGAAATGGCCAGTCGGTCAGCCACCGCCTGCACAGCCGCGTCAGATGACAGGCTGGATGCCTTGCCCCACTGAATGGCCTCGTCGAACACGTCCTTGAACATGTCTGTGCCAAGCGCCTTCAGCACGATTGTCGGGTTGGTGGTGCAGTCAATCGGCTTCAGTCGCGCCACGGCCTCAATATCGCCGGTGTCGGCAACAACGGTTGTCATGCTGCGCAATTGTTCAAGCTTCGAAGTCACAAAAGCCTCCCTGGCTGTTCCCATGCTGCGCAACGCTTTGTTGCGCAATCACGTCAGTTCTTTTGAATTCTGTTAGAACATCATATGGACCATGAAAAGGCCGCATTCAAGAAAAGCGCATTTAAGCGCCCGGCTGAGCGAACTTGTCAACACGCGCCTTCGCGCCACCAGCCCGTCCATTGACCGGCATTGGCACCCAGGAGGCCGCTGCGATTGAACCTCAGGGAAGTCTGACTTTCACCGGTAAAGTGGGGCTTTACGCCGCGCTATCGAAAACATTACGGGATTTACGGATCTCACTGTGATTTGCATCTGCCCACTGCACGATGTTCAAGACCAGCGGCATGAGCGAGCGCCCCAGCTCCGTGAGGGCATATTCAACGCTTGGCGGCTTGGTGGGATAGACCGTGCGGCTGATGAAGCCATCGCGTTCCAGATCGCGAAGCGTCTGGGTCAGCATGCGCTGCGAAATATCCGGCACGGCGCGGCGCAATACGCCAAAGCGCTTGGGCTCATGCTTCAACTCCAGGAGGATCAGCAGGCTCCACTTGCCCGATAGCTTGTCCATGACATCACGCACCGGGCAATTTTCCGGCGAAAACATGGAAAACGCTGACGCCTTTGTTTGCTGGGCTGCTTGCTGTCCGGCCATGGTGTGTGCGCTTTCCTGTCAGGTAGTTACAAAAATGTGCCTACTTTACAATCCAAATAAGCACTCTAAATAGTATCTAGTCTCGAAAAGAGACTTACTATTTTTCAGTTCATTTTGCAAGCATCCCCGCGCTTGCCATCAAAGGAGCGAACATGTCCCAGAAACTTCTCGTCACCGGCGCATCCGGCAAGCTTGCGCGCCATGCCATTGAAATCCTGCTTGAGAAGGGCGTTGCACCCGCCAATCTGATCGCCACCACGCGTGATCCTTCC
This sequence comes from Ensifer sp., assembly GCA_050301895.1. Classification (GTDB taxonomy): domain Bacteria; phylum Pseudomonadota; class Alphaproteobacteria; order Rhizobiales; family Rhizobiaceae; genus Ensifer_A. The sequence continues at coordinate 60,506 of JBNKZZ010000007.1, forward strand.
AAGCTTGCAGAACTTGCAGCAAAGGGCGTGGATGTTCGACAGGCCGATTTCAACGATGCAGACGGTCTGGCAGCCGCCTTTGCAGGTGCAGACCGCATCGCCATCGTTTCCACCGATGCAATTGATGGCGCGGGCACCCGCCTGAAGCAGCACATCAACGCCATTGAAGCGGCCAAGGCCGCAGGCATCAAGCACATTGTCTACACATCCATGGTCAATCCGGGTCCCGAATCCAAAATCACTTTTGCGGGCGATCACCGCGGATCAGAAGAAGCCATCCAGGCATCTGGCGTTGCCTACACAATCCTGCGCAATAGCTGGTATCAGGAAAATCTGTTCATGAACCTGCCGCAGGCACTCAAGATGGGGCAGTGGTTCACGTCAGCAGGCGATGGCCGCACGCCTTATATTGCACACGCTGATTGCGCGGAAGCGCTCGCAGCCGCATTGATGTCGGAAGAACAGTCCAGCCACACCTATTCGCTCGCCGGCCCACAAGGCATGACCAATGCCGAGATTGGTGCGCTTGCCGCCGAGGTTTTGGGTAAGCCACTGGCTGTCATCAATCTGAGCGACGAACAGCTTGCCGAAGGCATGAAGAGTGCTGGCGTTCCAGAAGGCATGATCCCATTCCTCATTGGTATTGAGGCCACAATTCGCGATGGCCTCTTCGACATTTCCAATGGTGACTTTGAAGCGCTGACAGGCCGCAAGCCCACACCTCTCAAAGCCTTTCTTGAGAAGAACGCTGACGCGCTGCTCGCGTGAACCGCGTTACAAAACAAATGCGCCGCGATCTACTCGCGGCGCCAAATGCTGCCAATGTACGCCGGAACCTGTTCAGGCCCGGCGTCGTTGTCGGTTGGACGGCGAATAGCCGTCGCTATCACCCTCCACAAATTTCATAGGCAGGACGATATTTTCCGGCATCTGGCCGACCTTGCCCGCGAATGCCGGAAGCGATGCCACCAGCCTCCGCGCCAGCATCCGGCCCACATCAACCAGATCGATTGAATAACCGCTCAAAACCGGGGCCAAGGGGCCTTGGACACTTTCATTCACGTGGCCCAAAATCGCCAGATCCTCACCTGGCACCCAATTGGCCTCGTAAAGCCCCGTATAGATACCCGGGATGGTCGTATCGTAGAGATTGATCAGTGCCGTAGGCGGATCGGCCATGTTGACGATCTTGTTTGCAATCTCAACACCCTCTGAAACGCTGAAATCGGCCAGAATGATGTATTCATCGCGCAGCTCAAGCCCGAGCTCCTGCATACGCCGCTTGTAGTTTGCGAGGAAATTCTGTGTGTAGAAAAAGTTCAGACCGCCAAGTGAAATCGCAATTTTGCGATGCCCTGCCGCATGAAAGCGATCAACTGCATTTGCCGCCATGCCCGGAAAATCAACGTCCAACCAGGAAAACTCACCGGCGACTTCGCTGCGACCGTACGCAACAAAGGGCACACCCGATTCCAGCAGCGCTTCTATGCGCTCATCCTTGGGCTGGGTCTCGGTAATAATGAGCCCATCGACAATGCCGCGTCCAGCTATGCGCCGCACATAGTCCGGCATTTCTTCACCGCTGGACCCCGCAAGCACGATCAGGTCAAGATTGTACTGACGCAACTCCTCCTGCATGCCACCAATGATCTCAAAATAGGGAACCGTGGCGCTGCGACTGCCAGACGACACGGGATTGAGAATGAAACCAACGGCTTGCGTTGAACCACGCCGCAGGCTCCGGCCTGCATGATTTGCCACATAGCCCAGTTCCTTTGCGACCTTGATCACCCGCCTGCGGGTTTCAGCATTCACCTCCGGCTTGCCATTCAAGGCACGCGACACGGTCCCCACGGAAAGGCCCAAATGCTTGGCCAAGGCCGTAATATTAATGACGCGAGATTCCACCATACAAAATGCAGCTATCCAAATAAGAAATCACGAGACGCAAGCTGACAACCTTTCCAGGTGATCAGGCCACAGACGCGTTAAGACTGCGACGATGCCTACGCGAATTCAACCGGAAAATGGTGCAGAGCGGCAAAATCGCATTAGATATTGCTGAATAATGGTACTGCTTACTACTAAAGGGGGAGATCCCCTTTTTTTCCACAAGGTCACAATCGCATTTGGCGACTTCGTGCCAAACGACCCAGGGTCCAAATTTTATGTCTGTTCTCGTGATTCTTAATTAGTCAGCTTCAATAGCTTCGCTGCATTATCCTTCAAAATGAGGGGGCGAACATCGTCCTTGATGTCGATCTTCTCAAAATCGTTCAACCAACGCTCTGGCGAAATCATCGGCCAGTCAGAGCCAAAGAGCATCTTGTGTTTTAGCAAGGTGTTCGCATAGCGCACCAGGATTGGCGGGAAATATTTCGGCGACCAGCCAGACATATCGATATAGACATTGGGCTTGTGGGTAGCCACAGAAAGGGCCTCTTCCTGCCAAGGGAAGGAGGGGTGTGCCATGACAATGGGCATGTCGGGAAAGTCGACGGCAACATCATCGAGATACATCGGGTTGGAAAATTTCAGCCGCATGGCATTGCCGCCACGCATGCCTGAGCCTACGCCCGTCTGGCCTGTGTGGAACAATGCAATGGAGCCATATTCCTGCAACACTTCATAAAGCGGATAGGCGATTGGATCATTGGGGTAAAAACCCTGGTAGGTGGGGTGAAACTTGAAACCCTTCACACCAAAATCTTCAATCAGTCGACGTGCCTCGCGCACGCCCATCTTGCCCTTGTGCGGGTCGATTGAGGCAAAGGGGATCAGAATATCGCTGTTTTCAGCGCAGATCTCGGCCACTTCCTCATTCTTGTAGCGACGATAACCGGTATAGGCCTCGGCATCGACGGGGAAAATAACGGCAGCAACGTTCTGCTTGCGGTAATGTTCTGCCGTTTCCGGCACTGTCGGCGGATGATCCCAGGCGGCACGAAAATAGGTCGCCATTGTACGCTGCAGATCGTCATAGCCGTCATCGGGGTGACAGCCACAGCCTTCTTCTGCATGGGTGTGAAAGTCGATTGCGCGCACTTTTGAGATGTCGACCACGATGTTCCTCCTGCAGGCGGGCGTTGCGTGCCGCCAAAACCGTCATCAAATTTCTATTACCACATATAGTTATGGTCAATAACTATATTGCCACCTCGTCAAATCTATATCACGACGCCGCACAATTTTGATTGCATTCTCATGATTTTCTGTGCACCAATCTCTATCGGCCCAGGTAATAAAGGCATCGCGCGCTGCTGCCAGGGTAAGTAGAGCCTGATTGCTCGAACCGGGGATGAACTGAGATCCCAAGCGTGCGTCCGGCTCCATTTATTGTCACTATAGGCGGCGCGCCGCCTGAAGCCGGAGGCGAAACATGCTACATAATAATCAGCTCGAACAGTGGGATCGCGAGAACTTCTTTCACCCCTCAACGCATTTGGCCGAGTTTGCGCGCGGAAACGTGCCGCAGCGCGTGGTGACCGGCGGATCGGGTTGCTACATCGAGGACCGCGACGGCAACCGGCTGCTGGATGCCTTCGCAGGTCTATATTGCGTCAATGTCGGTTATGGACGCTCTGATATTGCCGATGCCATCGCGGCCCAAGCCAAGGAATTGGCCTATTACCACTCCTATGTTGGCCATGGCACCGAGGCTTCCATCACGCTTGCCAAAATGGTGCTCGATCGCGCACCCGATCACATGTCGAAGGTCTATTTCGGCCTTTCCGGATCAGATGCCAACGAGACCAATATCAAGCTCGTCTGGTACTACAACAACATTCTGGGCCGTCCGGAAAAGAAGAAGATCATTTCACGCTGGCGCGGCTATCACGGCTCCGGCCTGATGACCGGTTCGCTGACCGGGCTGGAACTCTTTCACAAGAAATTCGACCTGCCGCTTTCGCAGGTCATCCACACCGAGGCACCCTATTATTTCCGCCGCGCTGACCAGAAACAGAGCGAAGCCGAGTTCGTCGCCCATTGCGTGGCGGAGCTCGAAGCTTTGATTGCACGCGAAGGTGCTGACACGATTGCAGCCTTTATTGGTGAGCCGGTGCTGGGCACAGGTGGCATTGTGCCGCCGCCGGAAGGTTATTGGCCCGCCATTCAAGCCGTTCTCGACAAGCATGATATTCTGCTGATCGCCGACGAAGTGGTCACCGGCTTTGGTCGTCTTGGCACGATGTTTGGCTCTGAACACTACGGCATTCGCCCGGATCTCATTACCATTGCCAAAGGGCTGACCTCAGCTTACGCACCGCTTTCCGGCTCCATTGTCTCGGAGAAAATGTGGGCCGTGCTGGAACGCGGCACGGATGAAAACGGACCAATCGGCCATGGCTGGACCTACTCTGCCCACCCGATTGGCGCGGCCGCAGGCGTTGCCAATCTTGAGCTTATCGACAAGCTTGGCCTTGTTGCAAACGCCGGTACCGTCGGTGCCTATCTGAAGTCCACCATGCGCGAGGCGCTGGCCGACCACCCCCATGTGGGCGACGTGCGCGGCGAGGGCATGATGTGTGCTGTGGAATTTGTGGCCGACAAAGACAGCCGCCGCTTCTTCGACGCTTCCGACAAGATCGGCCCGCAGGTTGCCGCAAAACTGCTGGAACAGGACAAGTTGATTGGCCGTGCTATGCCGCAGGGCGACATCCTTGGTTTTGCACCACCCTTCTGCCTGACCCGGGAGGAAGCAGACCACATCGTGGCCGCCACCAAGCGCGCCGTTACCTCCGTACTCGGCTAACACGTTGAAAGGGCCGTCCATGACACACGCCAATCTGCCTTTTTCACTTGCAGAATATGAAAGTCGACTGGCCAAAACCCGCAAAGCCATGGAGGCGGCGGGTCTTGACGCACTCTTTGTCACAGACCCGTCCAACCAGGCGTGGCTGACCGGCTATGACGGCTGGTCCTTCTATGTCCATCAGGGCGTTCTTCTTACCCTGAACGGCGAGCCGATCTGGTGGGGGCGCCACATGGACATGATGGGCGGGCGGCGCACCTGCTGGATGCATCATGACAACCTGATTGCCTATGATGAACGCTACATCCAGTCCAAAACTCAACATCCCATGCAGGATCTGGCAAATCACCTTTCGCTGCGCGGTTTGGCGAATGCACGCATTGGCGTGGAAATGGACAATTACTATTATTCCGCCAAGGCACATGCAGTGCTGACGGAGGAACTGCCCAATGCCAGCTTCGTGGATGCGACGGGGCTGGTCAACTGGCAGCGGATCGTCAAATCTGATGCTGAAATTGAATTCATGCGAAAGGCCGCACGGATTACAGAAAAGGTCATGCACACGGCCATTGAGCGCGCAGAACCGGGCGTGCGCAAAAACGACATCATCGCCGACATCATGCATGCGGGCATTACCGGCGTTGGCGATGACTGGGGCGATTACCCGGCCATCGTGCCACTGGCGCCTTCCGGCATAGATGCAACAGCGGCCCATCTGACCTGGAATGGCGAACCTATGCGCGAAGGCGAGGCGACATTCTTCGAGCTTTCCGGCTGCTACCGTCGCTACCACGCACCGAGCTGCCGCACTGTCTATCTCGGCACACCGCCGGATTTCGTGCTGCGTGCGGAAACTGCACAGCTCGAATGCATAGAGGCAGGGCTGAACGCGGCACGCGCGGGCAACCGGGCCTGCGATGTCGCAAGAGCCGCCATCGACGTGCTCGCCAAATATGGTATCGAGCGAACAGGCCGTCTCGGTTATCCCATCGGGCTTAGCTACCCGCCGGACTGGGGCGAGCGCACCGCCTCAATTCGTCTGGAAGACGAAACCGTGCTCGAACCCAACATGACCTTCCACTTCCTGCCTGCTTTGTGGCTGGATACATGGGGGCTTGAAACGACCTCAGCCATTCGCATCCGAGAGGATGGCCCGGCGGAATCACTCTGCGACATCGAACGCAAGCTTTTCGTGAAGAACTGATCGAGCCGCCTATGATGCTGGAAAAGACCCTGCATATTCTTGCCGATCTGATCGCCATGCCGACAGTTTCGGCAGATAGCAATCTGGAGATGATTACCTATCTCGCAGAGCACTTGAGCGATTGCGGGGCGCGAGTGGATGTAATGCGCGATGCCAGTGGGCAAAAAGCCAATCTCTTTGCCACGCTAGGCGAGGAGCGCAATGGTGGCATCGTGCTTTCCGGCCATAGCGATGTCGTGCCGGTCACTGACCAGAACTGGACTAGTGATCCATTCGTCATGCGTGAAGATGGCGGACGCCTTTATGGCCGAGGCACCTGCGACATGAAGGGTTTCATTGCCGCAACGCTCGCCATGGCTCCGCAACTTGCGCAACAGGTACGCGACCGGCCGCTGCATTTTGCGTTCACCTATGATGAAGAAGTCGGTTGCGCGGGGGCGGGACATCTCGCCCAAAACCTTAGCGAACGCGGCATCAAACCGGCGCTCGCCATTATCGGCGAACCAACCTCCATGCGCATTGTCAATGGGCACAAGGGGTGCTGCGAATATACCGCGCGGTTTCAAGGTCTTGAGGGCCACGGCTCAACGCCAGATCTTGGTGTGAATGCGGTGGAATATGCCGCGCGCTATGTCGCGTATCTCTTGCAGTTGCGTGATGAACTGCAAGACCGCGCACCGGCGGGAAGCCGTTTCGAGCCGCCCTGGACGACCCTCAATGTTGGCACTGTTCAAGGTGGTGGCGTGCATAATGTGATCGCGCCGCGAGCGCAGGTCGATTGGGAAATGCGCCCCGTGCAGGATGGCGATGCGACTTTCGTGAAGCGCCGCATCAACGCCTATTGCGAGGAAGTGCTGTTGCCCGCTATGCGCAGGGTTTACCCGCAGGCGTCAATCGAAACCGAGGTGATTGGCGAGGTGGCGGCCCTGATGCCGACAGATGAAAACGAGGCCTATGACATTCTCGCGGAATTGACCGGCACGAACCGCGCCGAGCTGGTGCCATTCGGCACCGAAGCGGGCATCTTCCAGGCACTCGGCATGGATGTGGTGGTCTGCGGGCCTGGAAGTATCGAACAAGCCCACAAGGCTGATGAATACCTGGCACTCGACCAGCTCGCCCAATGCCTCACCACACTGGAAGGGCTGGGGAAGAAATTGGCAAATTAACTGTTCACGGTGCCTGGAAACCAACGGCAGATATCGTCTGCAACAGTTCCAATTTGATCGCTTTGTCTCAACTCATGGCCAGCCGTTTATCAATCCTTCCACTTGAATCCGGCTATTAGCCAATCCACTACGACGTTGAAATATTTCAACATATGAGGCACTCCAGAACCCATAGTCTTCTTGCTAAGAAGATCAACTGCATAGGCAAACCAGTAGCCGAACAACATCAAAAGCAGAAGATGTCTCGTTTTATCTGAATAAAAAAGAAGAAACGCGATAACAAGTAGAACGATCAACCTTCCAATTAACTTTCCAGCCGTCAATCTAAACTCCATTTAAAGACTAACGGGATATAGGAAAGCCCAAGTCGTGTTTCAACTTGAAGGCGCAAAGGCCGTTCTGTGAACGCCTGGGAAGGATAGGGGAGGGAGGCGAGACAGCTCTCTCGTCCACCTCCAAAATATGCCGCAATCAAACACTCTGGCAGAGATATTTGATTTCGGTATAGTCATTGAGGCCGTATTTGGAACCCTCACGGCTCTGACCGGATTCCTTTATCGCGTCAAAAGAACGTCTGGTCTGCAACTCCAATTTGATCGCTTTGTCTCAACTCGTGGTCAGTCGTTTATCAATCCTTCCACTTGAATCCGGCTATTAGCCAGTCCACCACGACGTTGAAATATGTCAATGTAGTAGGGAGCCCATAACCGTGGGTCTTTTTATTAAGAATATCAACTGCATAAACAAACCAATAACTTAAAAAAAGCACAAAAAGAGCGCGTCTCGACTCATCTGAATAAAGAAGAAGAAACGCGACAACAAGCAACACGATCAATCTTCCAATTAACTTTCCAGCCGTCAATCTAAACTCCATTAAAGACTAACGGGATATAGGAAAGCCCAAGTCGTGTTTCAACTTGAAGGCGCAAAAGCCGTTCTGTGAACGCCTGGGAAGGATAGGGGAGGGAGGCGAGACAGCTTTCTCGCCTCCCTCCAAAATATGCCGCAATCAAACACTCAGGCAGAGATATTTGATCTCGGTATAGTCATCGAGGCCGTATTTGGAACCCTCGCGGCCCTGGCGGATTCCTTAATCCCGTCAAAAGAACGTCTGCCATCTGCAACAACTCCAATTTGATCACTTTGTCTCAACTCGTGGTCAGTCGTTTATCAATCCTTCCACTTGAATCCGGCTATTAGCCAATCCACTACAACGTTGAAAGCTTTCACTGTATGAGGCACTCCAGAACCCATAGTCTTCTTGCTAAGAAGATCAACTGCATAAGAAAACCAGTAACAAAGAAACAGAACAAAAAGAGCATACCTCGATTCACCTGAATAAAAAAGAAGAAACGCGACAACAATCAACACAATCAATCTTCCAATTAACTTTCCCGCCGTCAATTAAAACTCCATTTCAAGAACAAAGACCTGCGAAAACGCGCGAGGCGAGCCTCAGTTTACAGGAGGATACCCGAACCATCGCCAGTTTCGTGAACACCCGGGAAGGGGTAATCGAGACAGCTCTCTCGTCCACCTCCAAAATATGCCGCAATCAAACACTCTGGCAGAGATATTTGATTTCGGTATAGTCATCGAGACCGTATTTGGAACCCTCACGGCCCTGACCGGATTCATTTATTGCGTCAAAAGAACGTCTGGTCTGCAACTCCAATTTGATCGCTTTGTCTCAACTCGTGGTCAGTCGTTTATCAATCCTTCCACTTGAATCCGGCTATTAGCCAATCCACTACAACGTTGAAAGCTTTCACTGTATGAGGCACTCCAGAACCCATAGTCTTCTCGCTAAGACGATCAACCGCGTAAACAAACCAGTAACTGAACAACATCACAAGAAGAAGATGTCTCGTTATATCTGGATGAAAAAGAAGAAACGCGACAACAAGTAGAACGATCAACCTTCCAATTAACTTTCCAGCCGTCAATCTAAACTCCATTTAAAGACTAACGAGATATAGGAAAGCCCAAGTTGTGTTTCAACTTGAAGGCGCAAAAGCCGTTCTGTGAACGCCTGGGAAGGATAGGGGAGGGAGGCGAGACAGCTTTCTCGCCTACCTCCAAAATATGCCGCAATCAAACACTCAGGCAGAGATATTTGATCTCGGTATAGTCATCGAGGCCGTATTTGGAACCCTCTCGGCCCTGACCGGATTCCTTGATGCCGCCAAAGGGAGCGACTTCTGTGGAAATAAGCCCGGTATTGATACCCACCATGCCATATTCCAACGCTTCGGCGACGCGGAAAACCTTGGAAATATCACGCGAATAGAAATAAGACGCGAGACCAAACTCGGTATTGTTGGCCATCTCGATCACATCCTCTTCCGTATCAAACTTGAAGAGGGGGGCGACCGGCCCAAATGTTTCCTCGCGCGCCACCATCATGTCGGTGGTAACCCCGGTCAGCACGGTTGGCTGGAAGAAGAGGCCACCTTTTTCGTGACGTGATCCGCCGACGGAAACACTCGCACCCTTGGCGAGCGCATCGCCAATATGCTGTTCCACCTTTTCCATTGCCTTCTCGGTAATCAGCGGACCCGCATTGACGCCAGCATCAAAGCCGTCACCAACCTGCATTTCGGCTACCTTGGCGGCGAGCTTTTCTGCAAAGGCATCATAGACACCTGCCTGAACATAGAGCCGGTTGGCGCAAACGCATGTCTGGCCATTATTGCGATATTTCGAGACCATCGCGCCTTCAACAGCAGCATCGAGATCCGCATCGTCAAACACGATGAATGGCGCATTGCCACCAAGCTCCAGCCCCAGTTTCATCACCTGATCAGCACCTTGGCGCATGAGGATCTTGCCGACATTGGTGGAGCCGGTAAAGGTGAGCTTGCGCATTTTGGGGTTCTCACAGAACTCCTTGCCGATCTCGGAAGACGCCGTAGAAGTGACCACTGAAAAGAGACCTGCAGGCAGGCCCGCACGCTCGGCCAGGAGCGCCAGAGCAAGGGCAGAGAGCGGTGTTTCGTGGGCAGGCTTCGACACCATGGCACAGCCAGCTGCAAGGGCAGGGGCCATCTTGCGTGCCAGCATCGCATTGGGGAAGTTCCACGGTGTAATGGCACCCACCACGCCCACTGGCTGTTTGATGACCATGATGCGCTTGTCCGGCTGGTGGCCTGGGATCGTGTCGCCATAGAGCCTCTTGGCCTCTTCGCCAAACCACTCCACATAGGACGCACCATAGAGAATTTCGCCGCGCGCTTCCGGCCACGGCTTGCCCATTTCCATGGTCAAAATGGTGGCCAGATCATCAGCATTTTCAACCATCAGATCGAAAAGCTTGCGCAGAATGCCCGCACGCTCCTTGCCGGTTTTGGCAGCCCAGCTTTTCTGCGCCACATAAGCCGCGTCAATAGCGCGCGATGCAGCAGCACGATCCATGTCGGGCAGGGTTGCGATCACTTCGCCGGTGGCAGGATTGGTCACTTCCAGCACCTTGTCGGCGCTACCAGCCGCAATCCATTCGCCCGCAACAAGAGCCTTGTCGGTGGCGAGCGAAGCATCCTTCAAACGCGAAACGAGTTTTTCGGAGATTGTCATGGATCAGGCCTCTTTCGCAGTTTCAATCAGTGTTTCTTCCAGAATGTCGAGCGCCTCGCCAAACACATCATCAGGGATGGTAACAGGTGCCAGGAAGCGGATGACATTGCCAAAAACGCCGCAGGTGAGAAGGATGAGACCCTTCTCCAGCGCTTTGGCGCGTACCTTGTTAGCAAAATCGGCATTCGGTGTATTGGTTCCCGGCAGGTTGAATTCCACCGCATTCATGAAACCCGGACCGCGCACTTCAGCAATCTGCGGCACGGAGGCCGAAAGGCTGCTCAGGCGCTGCTTCAACCGGTTTCCGAGCAAGTTGGCGCGCTCGCACAGGCCTTCCTCCTCAATCACATCGAGAACGGCGAGACCTGCTGCAACGCCAATCGGGTTGCCACCATATGTACCGCCAAGGCCACCGGGATTGGCAGCATCCATAATCTCGGCACGGCCCGTAACCGCGGCAATCGGGAAGCCGCCACCAAGGCCCTTGGCCATAGTGGTAATATCAGCGACCACATCATAATGTTCCATCGCAAAGAGCTTGCCCGTGCGCGCAAAGCCGGTCTGCACTTCGTCAGCAATTAGCAAAATACCGTGGGTGTCGGCAATCTCGCGCAGCTTCGCCATGAAGGCACGCGGCACTTCATAAAAACCACCTTCACCCTGCACAGGCTCGACAATGAAAGCCGCGACCCGGGCAGGTTCAATATCCGCCTTGAAGAGCTTCTCAAGGGCCGCCAGCGAATCTTCCATCGTCACGCCATGCAGGCCAACGGGGAAGGGCAAATGGTAGACATCCGGCATCATGGCGCCAAAACCAGCTTTGTAAGGCTGCACCTTGCCCGTCAGCGTCATGCCCATGAATGTACGCCCGTGAAAACCGCCCGCAAAAGCGATAACTGCGGAGCGACCAGTGGCAACACGGGCAATTTTCACCGCATTTTCGACAGCTTCCGCACCTGTCGTCACAAAGACAGACTTCTTCTTGAAGTCACCGGGCACAGCGTCATTCAGCTTTTCGGCCAGTTGGACATAGTTCTCGTAGGGCACGACCTGATGGCAGGTATGGGTGAACTGGTCGAGCTGCGCCTTGACAGCCTCAATAACTTTCGGGTGACGGTGGCCCGTGTTGACGACGGCAATGCCAGCCGCGAAATCAATATAGCGGCGACCTTCAACATCCCAGATTTCAGCGTTTTCGGCTCTATCGACATAGACCTGTGTCACCACGCCTACGCCCTGCGATATGGCCGCCGAGCGCCGGACGGAAATCTCTGCATTCTTCATTTATCATCTCCACGATGCAAGCAACGGGCGGCAGACGGACATGCCCGCTTGCCAGCTCGCTGTATTTGTTATTCGGGCAGGCGCATTGAAAACGCTCACCCTGTTTTGAGAAGTTCCATCCACTCGGCCCGGCATCCGCCCAGCCTTCAAGCACACCTTAAATATTAGCTGTACTTTGACAAGGTGGAGCGATGAAAAAAGGGCGGGATGGCAGGATGGAAATGTTCATCAGCGAAGGTGTCCGGTCGGGCAAAATATAAAGGGTGCGGCGTGTCGCCGCCTCACTCCGATAAACCTGAAGTGGTAATTGATCGCACCGTGCATCCTGCTATTGTTTTTGACAATTGTTCAAAGAAGCACCCATGATGAGCGAAGCATTTTCCTTCAAAAGCGATCCTGCAGTTCCTGATTTCGATGATAGCGGGCCAGTGGCAGTCATGGACGCAGAATGTGCAATATGCTCCTGGGGTGCAAAAATGATCCATCGACTTGATCGAACCGGCAAAGTGCGCATTTGCCCCGTCCAGTCGCCCCTCGGAGCGGCGCTACTGCACCATTACAAATTGGAACCAACCAACCCTGCCAGCTGGCTCTTCATTGATGATGGCAGGGCCTATATGGACTTCGACGCTGTGCTGCATGCAGGCAATAAATTTGGCGGGTGGGGTCGGTTGACCAGCGTCTTGCGCCTATTACCAAAGCCCATGCGCGACAAGCTCTACATATGGATTGCACGCAATCGATATGCCATCTTCGGGCGGGCAGACATGTGCGCAATCCCCGATCCGCCCTTCACGAGAAGGCTCATTGAGTGAAAATCTTGCTGCTTGGCGGGTATGGTGTTTTTGGCGGGCGGCTTGCGCAATTGCTGGTCCGCGACGGTCATGCTGTCACTATCGCTGGCCGCAATCTGAATGCCGCACATTTGGCAGCGGACGAACTTGGCTGTTCGGCACTCCGGGTGGACCGCAACGGCGACCTGACCGAACTGGGCGGTCATGAGGTGGTGATCGATGCGGCCGGGCCCTTCCAGACATATGGCAAAGATCCATACCGCCTGGCACGCGCGGCAATTGCTGCCGGACTTCACTATCTCGACCTATCCGACAGCGCCGAATTTTGTACCGGCATTGCCACGCTGGACGGAGAGGCGCACTCGGCCGGGCTCTGCGTTCTTTCGGGCGTTTCTTCCGTTCCCGCACTTTCCAGTGCGGTGGTGCGGGCGCTGGCAGGGGATCAGGTGCCGCGCATCATTGACACTGCAATCTTGCCAGGCAACCGCAGCCCCCGCGGCGTTTCCGTCATGCTGTCAATTCTGTCACAGGCGGGAAAACCGATGCGGGTATGGCGCGGCGGCGCCTGGACACCATCGATTGGCTGGTCCGACCCTCAAGACTATCAACTTCCCGACGGGTTGAAACGGCAGGGCTGGCAAATTGAAGTGCCTGACCAGACGCTATTTCCAGACCACTTCAAAGCCGAAACCGTGCTCTTTCGAGCAGGGCTAGAACTGGCAATCATGCGCTACGGCCTTGCCGCTTTTGCAATGTTGCAGCGGTGGCTTCCGGTCCCGGTGACCCGGCCCGTCGTTTTGGCTTTCAAACTTGCCGCCGACATGCTGGCGCCATTCGGCAGTGGCCGAGGCGGAATGTCGGTGATGGTATTGACGCAGCAGGAAAGGAATTTCTGGAGGCTTTTGGCCGAAGACGGCGATGGACCCTTTATTCCGGGAATTGCCGCCCGAGCATTGCTGCGACGCAACGCGCTGCCAATCGGGGCACGGCCGGCGCTCTCGGTCGTCACGTTGGAGGAATGCGAAGCCGCAATGCAGGATTTGCGGGTGCGCACTGAGCGGGTGTCAGAACCTTTCGAGCCAATTTTCGCACGTGTCCTGGGTTCAGATTTCGCGCGACTGCCGAAAGAAATTCTTGCAACGCATCAGACCGCAGACATCAGCCATTGGCGAGGGCGCGCGAAAATCCAACGCGGAACCAGCCTGTGGAGCCGTTTTCTCTGTCGTCTCTTTGGTTTTCCAAATGCAACCGATGATGTGGCCGTCGAAGTGGTCAAACGCGTGGTCTCAACCGGCGAGATTTGGCAGCGATCTTTCGGCGCGCGCAAATTTATGTCGAAGCTCGCCGCTACACCTTCCGGCATGACCGAACGTTTCGGGCCGTTCACGTTCCGCCTCGCTCTCGAGGTCAAGGACCGGGCTCTGCATTATCCGGTCATCTCGGGTCGCCTCGGCCCGGTCCCATTGCCAAGATGGCTGCTCCCAATTTCTGAAGCGCGGGAATATGTCTCTGATCACCTGTTTCATTTCGATGTGAAATTGTCCGCGCCAATCACCCATAGTCTCATGGTTCACTATCAGGGACATCTTGCCGCCGGTTCTGTTTCCACGGACGAAGCCAGCTAGAAGGGTAAAGACTGTCACCTTACTAAATGGCCGCTACAAACAATGTGGCAGCAGTTTAGAAATGTCCGCCGCTTTGCAAATTAGAAATGTCACTTTGCCTGCCACGCGGCACGATGGTCAGCCCCCGATCCGACCGGCTGGGCCGGATTGCAAGGGAGGAGCGGGGCGGGTGTGCTACGCCCCTTCGGCTTTAGCTTTGACATCAGAACCGGGTCAAAAAGAGAAGAAATAGGGAAATTGGGCTGACCATGCCAAATAGAAAGAGTGAGATAACGCTTGCCGCAGCATAAACCAGCCAACCCATAGGATGTTTGGATTTTTTGGCCCCATAGAAGCTGATAAGAAGGTTTAGGGCAAAGAGCGACCAAATAAGCCACATGGGGCTGGTAATACCAATGAAGCGAAGTGCCTGCGGAATCAACGCCAGTATGATGATGGCAATCAAGAGTCGTCTATTTGTCTGTGTCATTTCCATCGAATAGCAGCTGGTTCGTTAAATATTTTACTCTGCGGCCCGTTTTCTGCGCGCTGCGATATATTCTGGTTCATCCATGAAGCTTCGTCGCCCCGGCTTGCGGCCGCGCGGCTTATAGCCATTCTTCTCGCTTTCCCGCTTGACCTTGACGGGCGGAGCCACATCATCCTGCCGCTCCTTGATATACGCCAGAACATCACTCAATCGCTTGTTCTCGGTCACTGCTGCATGGGTAACGCGCTGATCCTTGTCGAAGACCGTATAGGGCAAGGAATGCCCTTTCCAGCGCACATCAAACCTGCCGTCAGCAAAGGCATATGTCTCCACATATTGGCCCACAAGGCCACGGGAAACTTCGGTCTCTTCCAGCATGATCCGCTTGCGTTCAAAGGAAAATGCAAGCTGTGCTCCAACATAGCGTTGCTCACGCTTGCACAGGATGTCCTTTAGCCGGTCAGCGCCCAAGTTGAGTGGGCGATGCAAATTGTCGGGTCGGGCAGGGATGCGGGCAAAGCGGGCGTTATGGCGTTCCATGAACGTTGCCAGAAAGGCATTGCCGTCCTCCATGTTGGAGATACTGGCCAATCGCAATTCCTTGACCAGTCGATCCTGCAGGGTGCGGTTGGCCCGTTCAACACGGCCCTTGGCCTGGCTGGAATTGGGGCGCACAGGATCTCGATATTGAGTTCAGACAAAGCCCGGCCAAACTGCGTCATGCCAGCACCACCCTTGGCATCCTTCTTGGCCACTCGAAAGACGGAATGTTTGTCAGAGTAAAAGGCAACCGGTGAGCCATGCGCCTTTAAATAAAGCTCCAGCGCCTCGAAATAGGTAAAGGCACTCTCCGAACGCACAAAGCGCAATTGCATGAGCTTGCCGGTGGCATCGTCGATGAAGACAAGCAGCGAGCAGGGCGCCCCACGATCCTCAAACCAGCGATGTTCAGAGCCATCAATCTGCACCAGCTCGCCATAACATTCCCGGCGCAATCGAGGTTGATGGAAAGTCCGACGCTGTTTGCGTGACAGCCAAATGCCAGCCTCTGCCATCCAGCGCCGCAACGTCTCACGCGAGACTTTCAACCCGTGCAGCTCTTCAAGCTTCTCGGCCGCCAATGTCGGTCCGAAATCATGATATCGCTCACGCACAAGCATCAAGGCATAATCGCGCACACCGTCACTGATCTTGTTGTTCGACGGTCGTCCACGCAACCGGTGCCTGATCGCCACAGCACCACCACCCAAAAACCGATCTAGAAGCCGCCGCACCTGGCGTGTACTCAACGCCAGCACATGTGCCGCAGACACAAGCGTCATCCGGCCCTCAACAATCTTCGACAAAACCTCAATACGCTGCAGATCGCGCTCGCTCATCAATAACAGTCCCAATTCCAAGTCCTCCCACGGCACTAAATCCGGAGAGTGTGACACTTCAATTTTGCAGAATCAGGACACTTTAACTTTGCGGCTACAAACAAAAGTTTCATAATTTGCATTATGGAACTTTTGCTCTATAATTTCGCTCGTTTAAACAGGTAGTCTGTGACGCAATACTATTATGACCACCACCGCGATGAGCATGGAAATCCAAACAGCAGTGCTGACGATTGTGGATTGCCTTGCTGCGCGCTTCTCGAGCCAGGTTCTTGGCCGCACGCCACGCGTGATGAAAACGGCAAGCCCAGAGAGGTTGACGCAAACGATATTCACCACAAGCAGCAGGATCGCACCGAATGCATTTTCAAAATTCCCTGAACCCAACATGATGCCAGCAGTCGCCACGGGTGGCAACAAGGCCACGGCGACCATAACGCCCACCAAGGCCGACGGAATGCCACGCGTCAACGAAAGTGCGGCTGCCGCACCAGATGCGAGTGCCAGCACCACGCCAGACATTCCCACATCAGTGCGCGCCATCAATTCGGGCGCATCAAGTGCAAACACGCCGCTTGAACCGGTTGCGATCCCTAAAACCAATGCGACCGCGATACCGGAAAAACCGGTTTTCAACGCTTGAGCCATCAGATCACGATCGCCCAGAGCGACTCCAAGAGAAAACGCCAGATTGGCCCCAAGCAATGGTGCTATCACCATGGCCCCAATGATGACAGCAATGTTGTTTTCGACCAGACCGATGGCCGCAACAATAGTCGATAGAAAAGTGAGTAGCAAATAGGTTGCTGTCAGCTCTGCGCCGCTTTTAACCTGCGAATAGAGTTCTTCACGCGTCGCAAGCACTTCTTTTCGTTGCTTTTCTTCCTGGCTGGGTGCCCTTTCCTCCTCCTCCTCCATGGGAAGGGTCGCTTCAACGGCCATCAGAATGATGCGGCTGCCGTTCAAATCACCGATCTCATTTTGAAGAGCATCAATCAGCTCCTGACGGTCGCTTCGGCTCACCAGCAACATGCTGTGTTGGCGTCCGTTTTCAGAGGCCGTACCGATATAGCATTCGAGCGCCTCAAACTTCTCTGCGATATACTTGATGCCCTCGGCATGACGTTCGTCTGTTATGACTTCAATTCTATAAAGGGTCATCTCAACTTTTCGGTTGGCTTGCGAGAAACAGGATTTCGCGGCACCCTACCCTTAACTGATCTGCGACAAAAGATCGTTCACTCCGGTTTCCAAAAGATCGGCCTGACTGCAGCAGTGTTGCATAGGTTCTGTTGCAAAACCGATGGTTTTGCTAGGATATCATGAACAATTGAGTTGCGGACAATCCGACCTCGTCCATTGTGTCTCGAATTGGAAATTTGGGCGAAATCCGGACCTTCGTTGCTGTGGCGAGATCATCTGCCCGAAGGGTGGAAATGCAGATATTCCCGGTGAGGCGAAGATCGAGCTAAGATAGCATCTATCCGCTCTATGTCGCCAAGGTCGCGAAAAAGGGCCGCACCGATTTCAAGACGTTCTTCGCAAATGCGCCAAAGCTCAACCCGGCTGTGTGCTCATCGACGAACTGGCGGGCACGAAGATGGAGAAGATCCTGCGCGTCGAATCCGTCTGAGCGGACCAGAATCGCGTTGCCACAGACCAATTCGCTATTTTGCGAGTTTTGGTTTCGCCATCAGTGGAAATACCACATAGTGATAAGTCAGACATCCCACGCAGAAGCTGAATGCACCGTCGAGAAACGCGAACACGGCGAGTATGCCCGCAAACACAAAACTTGCGACAAGCGAAAATGGGGCGAAAATCACCGCCAAGGCGGCAAAAATGAAGCCGACCCGCGAAGCGAAGAGCTTCGGCGCCTCATCCACCATTTTGGGTTTGACTCTGAATAGATCGAGTATCGCCGCCGACATAGCCCGGATCGGGCTATATTGCCCTTGGCCGATCGCGCGGATGAAATAGTCAATTGCGACAATGGCAGGCAGCCACACATTCCCTGTGACCAGTTAGCCGACGAGCAGCGCAGTACACACCAAAACCGTCAAGCGGCTGGCATTGCTTTCCATACGTCTGTCCGAAACCGGGCACACCGTGTTTTTAAAAAGTGACATTTGGTTCAAGTCCCGAAGTTGACGCAATCTATGTCTAGAAAATTATCAAATGTTAGTCAATACTATCAATAAAAGCCGGAGACCAGATCGCGGACATGGACGTATTTCACGCAGTCGCCCGCGTCTTGCGCGATGTCCGATATGCACGAGCCTGACGGCGGAAATGGCCTCACAAGCCGGAATCAGCGAAATGACTCCCTTGCGCAATATCCAATCTCGTGACCGTCGCATGACGTTCGTCTGTTATGACTTCAATTCTATAAAGGGTCATCTCAGCTTTTCGGTTGGCTTGCGAGAAACAGGACTTCGCGGCACCCTACCCTTAACCAACTGACCTGTGACAAAAAATCGTCCGCTCCGGTTTCCAAAAGATCGGCTTGGCAAAGCACCGCCGTCCAGATTCTAGCTTTGATCAGGCACCCAACTAACATCGTAGTGTGGTATGGCGGGCGCGCCCTGTGCGTCTCTCTCCTCTGGGTTCAGGATCGCAAAATGTCCCGGGATAGCGAGAGCTTCGCAGCCAATTTCCCAATTTGCGCACCATATGCCGAGTGCAACCGCCGCGTAGTAACGCGATGGCGTGGATGCATAGAAGTCGATCCGCTCGAACTTTTCTTTGTTGGCAACAATCCGCGCCCGAGTCGTCTGCCCGTCATAAGAGGAGGGCGACCACTGACAAACCTCGTAGCAGCGTCCGAAATCTGACAAGGGTAACCGGGTGGTGTCAACTGCCTTTGTCAATTCAGGGTCCGAAAAGAACAGCTTGTCTATCGGATGGCGCCAATGCATCGAGCGGGTGGCCATGCGAATCCCGAGTGGCCAAAACAGAGACTCATACCCGACGGCGCAGACACAGATGATGTGATCCCTCTCCGGGTCGAAGCCGTCCCCGAGCGCCGCCTCGATGCTTTTCTGGTCCGCGCCAGGTCCGATCCAGCAGGTGTTGACGCCGATCCGCGTCATCTCGATCACGACCTTCTGAAGGCTCCGACCGATGTCGATGACGGCCATCCTGTCATATTGGCGCGGTGCTATGGCGACGAGGAAT
This sequence comes from Ensifer sp., assembly GCA_050301895.1. Classification (GTDB taxonomy): domain Bacteria; phylum Pseudomonadota; class Alphaproteobacteria; order Rhizobiales; family Rhizobiaceae; genus Ensifer_A. The sequence continues at coordinate 79,933 of JBNKZZ010000007.1, forward strand.
TCATGCGCGCCGACGACCGGCCAGACCGTCAATGGCATCGGGACATACTCAAAGCGAACCGGTGCGGTACCAATCTGGGCTTCCGGGCGTGCGTTGCGGGTCGCGCTTTCCAAGAGGGCTGCCTTGTGTTCGGGCGTCAGGTTGCGTTTCTGGAACGAGCGGCAGGAATACCGCGCCCGCATGACCTCGAAGGCATCGAATCCGGTCAGCGGTTTGGGTAATGCCTCCTGCGGACGCAAGCCATACTTGATCACCACGATTTCGAACGCACTGTTGGCGAGAAACAGCAAGCCGAGCACCAGCGGCGTCCAGAACAGGACAACAGGCCATATTCCGGTCAGCCAGCCAATTCCCGACAGCAGAAGCAGAATAGCACCCGGAATGGCCCCCATGACGTATTGCAGCCAACCAGTGAATTGCAGCTTGAGCTTGATCTTCCAGACGATAGTGTCTTCGAATTTCAGGCCGGCCGGTTCGGTCTGAGGCTGGTGCATCTGGGTCTGGCTCCACAGTTGTTTTGTCGGATTGTTGCGTCGTTCTCGGTTCCTGCATTCGCTGCGCAGGCGGGTAAGATATACGACAGAATAAGTCTTATTGCAAGTATGTACTTGCTTTCATAAAAGATGATGTTAGCCTTGTCAATCGTGCAGGAGAAATGAATGCCATGCCCAGGAAAATCGATACTGATGCATTGTTCGAGGCAGTTGTGAACCTTTTCGCCGAACGCGGATACAGCGCCACCACCACGCAGGAAGTCGCCCAACGTGCCGGGATCAACGAGGTGACACTGTTCCGTCGCTATGGTGACAAGGCGACGCTAATAAGAACAGCACTCACCCATTGCCTCGAGCAATCGCCGTTTGCTCACTTGGATCCTACTGAGGATTTGCGCGGAGATCTGGCCGCAATTCTGGACGCATACCGCATGACCTTTGGTGCCTATGGCGGTGCGGTACTGACGCTCATGATCGAGATGCCACGGAATCCGGAGTTACGCAGTGCCTTGTCGGCGCTGCAACCAAATATACTGAATGCCGGAAGGATAATCGCCCACCATCAAGAGGCGGGCCGTCTCGGCCCAGGCGAGCCGCTGCAAAAACTGGTTCTCCTGTTCTCGCCAATCATGGTGTCAGGCATACTCGCGCGTACTGGTGCCAACCTCCCGGTTCAACCTTTCGAAACTGAGACAATCGTCACCGCATTTCTGAGAGGGCATGCGGCCGATCCCGGGTTTCCCAGGGTGGAGGCGCGAACATAGTGGGTTCGATAAGGATCGGCGAAGCTGTCGCGATCACGTCAACGATTGTTGGCTCTCTAGCAACATGCTGTGCTAGCGTCCGTTTTCAGAGGCCGTATCGATATAGTATTCGAGCGCCTCAAACTTCTCTGCGATATATTTGATGCCCTCGGCATGACGTTCGTCTGTTATGACTTCAATTCTATAAAAGGTCATCTCAACTTTTCGGTTGGATTGCGAGAAACAGGATTTCGCGGCACCCTACCCTTAACTGATCTGCGACAAAAGATCGTTCACTCCGGTTTCCAAAAGATCGGCTTGACTGCAGCAGTGTTGCATGGGTTCTGTTGCAAAACCGATGGCTTGTGCAACGCCATGGCTAGCGTCGGCTACGCGGACTCAGCGACCTAAGAGCGGGAGTCGCAAATGAAATATTCCATACATCCGACCATGCATCCGACCATGCAACTGACAACAACAACGAACGTTGATAGTTTACAGGCGGCCTATTTTTTAAATTTCTTCCTACATGCAAATGCGCTCACCATTCCAATCACAATTGAAAGTGGAGCAAGGAATATAATTGTTAGAATTCCTTCCCATACGCGCTGTTCACCATTGAACCGACCAATCTCATTCAAAAAGTAAATTATGCCGACTGTCACGAGTACCCCAGCAATAAACCCCGGCCAAATAATTTTTCCACCAGTAATTGAGGCAATTATCCAAGGTCCAGCAGCTGGGGAGAATACAATTAAAATAAACCAAACCTGCTCAGGAATATAATTCATATATATTTCGACTTTCATTCTTAATGAATATTAATATCATGACTAAAATATTAAAAAACAATTTCGCCAATTGTAAATTGCATGCAATTTATATATGTCAGCCGAAATTAATCGGCCTCTTTTTTGCCTTTCACAGTCTCAAAACTATCCTTTTTGCAGCGGTTTTTTGGATTGATAAAGTCAACCCAATGCGTGTCGCAAATACTGTTCGCAAAAAGTAAGTACGCTCGTAACTAAGGGCTCAGAGCGGGAATTTCACCAACCATTTTGCGACAAGTTTTTGCGACACCTAAGCCACTGAAATCACTTGCTGCAAAAAGCCGTTGCGAAAACCTTCGTTTTCGCAGCGCTAACGGCCTTAGTCACGAGAGCCGTCGCCAAAAGATATTTTTATCCGCTCAACCCAGATTTCTTGCCGATGTACTCTGACATTGCTTGTTCCGCGGTATTTTCCCACTCGATCACTATTTCAAAATAGCTTTGCTGCAGCATCGTAGCCACCCATTAACTCCCTACCACACACGAACTCTTTGAGGCTGGCGGGCACCAATGCCAGCGCGGCCATTTACCCTATCTGCAGCATATTATTGAAGTACCTCGCCAAGTTGACTAAAGGTTAGGTTGTTATTGAATATAAAAATTTGCGTCATTCTTATAAACTGCACAGAAATTTGCATCTCTTGATATAGCCATGAATGGTCCAATTACACTTAACGTTCAGACACCTGAAATATCCAGCCAAGGATTTCCCCGTATGTCCCTGTCCCACCTTGACCGCCTGGAAGCAGAATCCATTCACATCTTTCGTGAAGTGGCGGCAACCTTTTCCAACCCGGTCTTCCTGTATTCCGTTGGCAAGGATTCCTCTGTCATGCTGCATCTGGCGATGAAGGCATTTTATCCGGCCAAACCGCCATTTCCCTTCTTGCATGTCGACACGACCTGGAAGTTCAAGGAGATGATCGCCTTTCGCGACAAGATGGCAAAAGATCTGGGCTTCGACCTCCTTGTTCATATTAATCCGGATGGCGTGGCGGAGAACATCAACCCGTTTGTGCATGGCTCCAATCACCACACCCATGTGATGAAAACGCTTGGACTTCGCCAGGCGCTCGACAAATATGGCTTTGATGCAGCCTTTGGCGGTGCGCGGCGAGATGAAGAGAAGTCACGTGCCAAGGAGCGCATCTTCTCGTTTCGAAATGCCCAACATGCCTGGGACCCGAAGGGCCAACGGCCCGAAATGTGGAAGACATACAACACCCGCATCAACAAGGGAGAATCGATCCGCGTCTTTCCGCTGTCCAACTGGACCGAGCTCGATATCTGGCAATATATCCTGAAAGAAAACATTCCCATTGTGCCGCTTTATTTTGCGGCCGAGCGCCCCGTTGTGGAACGCGATGGCACACTGATCATGGTCGATGACGAGCGCATGGAAATTGCCTCCGGCGAGACCGTGCAGGATCGTCTGGTGCGCTTCCGGACACTGGGCTGCTATCCATTGACCGGCGCGATCGATTCCGACGCGGATACGCTGGAAAAGATCGTCGGTGAAATGCTGACATCACGCACATCGGAGCGCCAGGGCCGCATGATCGACAAGGACGAAACCGGCTCCATGGAGAAGAAAAAACGTGAGGGGTATTTCTGATGACCAGCTCAATCACACCCCAAACGAACGTCGCTGAATATCTGCGCGCGCAGGAAGAAAAATCCATGCTCAGGTTCCTGACCTGCGGCTCTGTGGATGATGGCAAGTCAACGCTGATCGGCCGCCTGCTCTACGACACAAAGTTGATTTTTGAAGATCAGCTTGCGGCCCTTGAGGCCGATAGCCGCAAACATGGCACGGCGGGCGACGATATCGATTTTGCGCTTCTCGTGGACGGCCTTGAGGCCGAACGCGAACAAGGCATTACGATTGATGTAGCCTATCGCTTCTTCGCCACCGACAAGCGCAAATTCATTGTGGCTGACACGCCCGGTCATGAGGAATACACGCGCAATATGGCAACCGGCGCATCGACTGCGGATTTGGCAATCGTGCTGGTCGGCAGTCGCCAGGGCGTGCTACGCCAGACACGTCGCCACTCATTCATTGCATCGCTTCTCGGCATTCGCCATATCGTGCTTGCGGTCAACAAGATCGACCTCGTCGGGCACGATGAAGCCGTTTTTGACCGAATTGTCGCCGACTATATGGAATTCGCCAAGGATCTGGGCTTTGAAACTATTGTGCCAATCCCCATGTCAGCACGCTATGGCGACAATGTCTCGATGAAATCGCAGAATATGGATTGGTATGGCGGACCGACTCTGCTTGAGCATCTGGAAACCATTGAGATCGACATTTCCAGAGAGGCCGCTTCATTCCGCTTCCCCGTGCAGATGGTCAATCGCCCAAATTTGAACTTCCGTGGCTTTTCCGGGCAGATCGCATCCGGCACGGTGGCTGTTGGCGACAGTGTCGTAGTCGCCAAATCCGGTCAGGCATCTAGGGTCAAGGAAATCGTCATCCAGGGCGGCAATCTCGAAAAGGCCGTTGAGGGTCAGGCAGTGACGCTGGTGCTCGAAGATGAAATCGAGGTGTCGCGCGGCAACGTGCTAGTCGCACCGGAAGATCGCCCCCATGTGGCCGACCAATTGCAGGCTCATGTTATCTGGTTTGACGCCAATCCAATGATCCCCGGTCGCTCCTATGTGCTGCGCACCGAGACGGACACAGTAAATTGCTCGATCACCGACCTGAAATATGAGATCGACGTCAACACCTTCAGCCAGGAGGCGGCAAAGTCGCTCAGCATGAACGGCGTTGGCGTGTGTAATATCTCGCTGCAGGCGCCCATCGCATTCGACGCTTACAAGATCAATCGCGTAACGGGCAATTTTGTTCTCATCGACCGCTATACCAACGCCACACTCGGTGCGGGCATGATCGACTTCCCACTGCGGCGTGCTGCAAACGTGCATCTGCAGTCGCTGGAAGTGAACAAGCAGTCCCGTGCGGATCTGAAGCATCAAAAGCCTGCGGTCATCTGGTTCACGGGATTTTCCGGCTCCGGCAAATCCACCATAGCCAATGCGTTGGAAAAATATCTCCACGCCAATGACAAGCACACTTATATGCTGGACGGCGACAATGTGCGCCATGGCCTCAACCGCGACCTTGGCTTCACGGATGCGGACCGCGTTGAAAATATTCGTCGCGTGTCCGAGGTCGCCAAACTTATGGCGGATGCGGGTCTCATCGTGCTCGTTTCATTCATTTCACCGTTCAAGTCGGAACGTCGCATGGCGCGCGACATGATGGATGCGGGAGAGTTTATTGAGGTTTTTGTTGATACGCCGATCGAGGAATGCGCCAAGCGCGACCCCAAGGGTCTCTACAAGAAGGCCAAGGCAGGCGAGATCAAGAACTTCACCGGCATCAGCTCACCTTATGAAGCGCCTGAAGAACCCGAATTGCACCTGCACACAGTAGGCCATGAACCACAAGTCCTGGCAATGCAAATTGCCGAATACCTGGAAAAGCGCTGAAAATGACGAATATGTTGAACGAGTTTGAGCGTATTGCGATTGCCGCTGGCACCATCATCATGGAAATCTACAATGGTGAGATAGCAGTTGAGCTGAAGGACGACCAATCCCCGGTTACAGAAGCAGACCAGCGTGCAGAAGCGCTGATACTGCGAGAATTGAAAGCCCACTTCCCAGACATACCGGTCGTCGCGGAAGAAGAAGTGGCAGCAGGTCGGGTTCCCGCACTTGACGGCAATACTTTCATCCTTGTCGATCCGCTCGACGGCACCAAGGAGTTCATCAACAAGCGCGAAGACTTCACCGTGAACATTGCGCTGATTGAAAATGGCTCGCCCATCGCAGGTGTGGTCTATGCCCCGGCCCGAAATACCGCCTATAGCGGCACCAAGGGTAAAGCCGAAAAGCTCGGCATTGTGGACGGCAAGATTGCCACCAGAACTGCGATTTCCACAAGGGCGACCGGCAGCGCCCAGGTGGCTGTCGCCAGCCGCTCTCACAACAGCCCCGAGACCGTTGCATTCCTCGAGGAAAAAGGCATCACGGAATATAAATCCGTTGGCTCTTCGCTGAAATTTTGCCTGGTTGCTGAAGGCGAGGCAGACGTCTATCCCCGTTTCGGCCGCACCATGGAATGGGATACAGCTGCAGGCGACGCCGTCTTGCGTGCCGCAGGCGGCATGACGCTGAACACCGATGGCTCACCGTTCATCTACGGCAAGCGTAATCAGGCACATGATGCAGACTTTGCAAATCCGCATTTTATCGCGGTTGGCCGTGAGTGAGGTAAGAGGATATGCGTTGCAGACGAAGCGCCAATACCGAAAAGGCCGCATCGAAGTGAGAAATTTCCTTGCACCTCATGACAGTACAAATGGACAGATATTCGTCAGAAAATCGACGCTCGGCAATGGATGGCTGTATCGACTGCTGCGGGAACCACGCCGCATGTATCCGCGCTTCCGTGACAGCGTCGGCTTCGCACTGCTAACGCGGCTTCATGCCGCAACGATTGGCACCCAGCTGGCGCAACAACCCGAAGGACGAAAATCATGACAGCGATAGCACATACGTCTCTGCCCGATGTAGTCGAAGTTCTCCCCCGCAGGTTTGAAGATGCCCGTGGCTGGTTCAGTGAAACCTGGAGCAGGCAGGCATTGGCAAAAAACGGAATCGATCTCGATTTTGTACAAGACAATCACTCTTTCTCCGCCGATGCGGGTACGCTGCGAGGGCTACACTATCAATCCCCCCCCTTCGCTCAGGATAAACTCGTTCGTTGCACACGCGGAGCAATCTTTGATGTGGCAGTCGATGTCCGCAAGGGCTCGCCGAATTTTGGCCAATGGGTTGGTGTCGAGTTGACGGCGGAAAATGGCAAACAGCTATTCGTACCAAGGGGGTTTCTGCACGGGTTCATCACCCGCGAACCCAATACCGAAGTGCAATACAAGGTCACCGAAATCTACGCGCCCGAGCATGATGGTGCCGTGCGCTGGGACAGCCTGGGAATAGACTGGGGGAAAGACGCCCCCCAGCTTTCGAGCAAGGACGCAATAGCGCCAGCATTTGAGGATTGGGATAGTCCGTTTACGTGGGAGGGCGCACAATGAAAATCCTGGTAACCGGTGGTGCCGGTTTTATTGGTTCTGCGGTTGTGCGGCTCGCCATTTTGCGTGGCCATCAGGTGGTAAACCTTGATGCCCTGACATATGCCGCCTGCCTGGCTAATGTGGCATCCGTTGCAGACAGTCCTTCCTATGCCTTTGAGCAGGCCGACATACGCGATCGCCCAGCGTTGGAACGCGTTTTTGCCGCCCACAAACCCGACATAGTGATGCATTTGGCAGCTGAAAGCCATGTCGACCGTTCAATCGACGGCCCCGCAGACTTTATCGAAACTAACATCACAGGCACCTTCAACATGCTGGAGGCTGCCCGCAAATACTGGACGGAACAGGGCAAACCCGAGGCGTTTCGCTTTCATCACATCTCGACTGACGAGGTATTTGGTTCACTGCCCGCAGACCCATCGGTCCAATTTACCGAAAACACACCTTACGATCCGCGCAGCCCCTATTCGGCGTCCAAGGCCAGCTCGGATCACCTTGTGCGTGCCTGGCACGAGACCTACGGTCTGCCCGTTGTTTTGAGCAACTGTTCCAACAACTACGGTCCTTATCATTTTCCCGAAAAACTGATCCCTGTCGTGATCCTGAATGCGCTGGCAGGTAAGCCTCTGCCAATCTACGGCGACGGCAGCAATATCCGCGACTGGCTTTTTGTTGAAGATCACGCCGATGCTCTTCTCCTTGTGGCCACACAGGGCCAGATCGGACGTAGCTATAATATTGGCGGCGAGAATGAACGCACCAATCTGGAACTGGTGCAAACCATATGCGATATTCTAGATCGTCTGCGACCTCGAGGCAGTGGTCAATACGGTGACCTGATAACCTTTGTCACAGACCGCCCAGGCCACGACGCCCGCTACGCAATTGATCCTAGCCGCATTCGTTCCGAACTCGGCTGGAGACCATCGGTGACTGTCGAAGAGGGTTTGGAACTCACTGTTCGCTGGTACCTCGAAAACGAAGACTGGTGGAAGCCATTATTGTCACGCAATGGCGTTGGACAACGCCTCGGAACTTCGCAAAAGGCGGCTAAATGAACAGCGTTCTTGTTTTTGGGCGCACCGGTCAGGTCGCGACGGAGCTGCAGCGGCTTGCCGACGTGACCGCGCTTGGGCGCGACCAGGCCGACCTGACCGACCCGGAGGCCTGCTCGGCCAACATCCTTGCGCGCCGTCCGCGTGCTGTGATCAATGCGGCAGCTTATACAGCCGTTGATGCGGCAGAAAGTAACGAGACACAGGCCCGTCTCATCAATTCCGATGCACCTGCTGCCATGGGAAAAGCCTGCGCAGAATTGGGTATCCCGCTCATCCACATCTCCACAGATTATGTCTTTGCTGGCCACGGCGCTCAAGCGTGGTCACCACAGGACCGGCCCGCTCCGCAAAATGCCTACGGACGGAGCAAGCTGGCAGGTGAGGACGCAATCCGGCAGGCCGGGGGCGCGCACGTCATCCTTCGCACCTCTTGGGTGTTTTCTGCGCATGGCGCAAATTTTGTAAAGACAATGCTGCGGCTATCAGAGAGCCGGGACAGTCTGAACGTAGTGAATGATCAGGTCGGGGGGCCAACACCGGCCCGCGCTATCGCACAAGCATGCCTTGCCATTGCCGGGCAACTGCAGGACGACCCCGCCAAGTCGGGTGTCTATCATTTCAGTGGCGCACCAGATGCAAGCTGGTGTGATTTTGCGCGCGCCATTTTTGCCATTGCCAAACGCGACACCTCTGTCCAGCCCATTGCCACCACTGACTATCCGACACCGGCCAAACGGCCGCTGAATTCGCGACTGGATTGCAGTTTGACCGAACAGATATTTGGACTGGCCCGCCCCGATTGGCGCGCAGGTCTGCAAGATGTAATTTATGATTTGGAGCAAGCAAAATGACTAAACGCAAAGGCATAATTCTCGCCGGCGGCTCCGGCACGCGACTATACCCGATCACCATGGGCGTTTCGAAACAGCTGTTGCCCATATATGACAAGCCGATGATCTACTACCCACTCACTGTACTGATGCTCGCTGGCATTCGTGAGATACTGATCATAACGACACCTCATGACCAGGAGCAGTTTCAGCGCGCGCTGGGCGATGGCACACAATGGGGACTGGAGTTGAGCTACATGATTCAACCCAACCCCGATGGGCTGGCGCAAGCCTTCATCCTCGGTGAGAAGTTTCTGGATGGTGCGCCCGTGACAATGGTGCTGGGCGACAATATTTTCTTTGGCCACGGCTTGCCCGAATTGTTGCAGCAAGCAGGCCAAAACACACAGGGTGCTACAGTCTTTGGCTATCGCGTATCAGACCCGGAGCGCTACGGCGTTGTCGATTTCGAGAAGGATGGCACTGTACGCTCGATCGTCGAAAAGCCAACTGTGCCACGCTCCAATTATGCAGTGACTGGGCTTTACTTCCTCGATGGAACAGCATCGGCCCGAGCCAGAGAGGTCAAGCCCTCACCGCGCGGCGAGCTGGAAATTACTACGCTCCTGGAAAGCTATTTGTCGGACGGCACACTATCTGTAAAGAAGATGGGTCGCGGCTATGCCTGGCTCGACACAGGCACCCACGCCAGCCTGCTGGATGCGGGAAATTTCGTGCGCACTCTCACCGAGCGACAGGGCCAACAGGTTGGTGCGCCAGATGAGGTTGCCTTTGAAAAGGGCTGGATTACGCGCGATCAACTGCGAGCCCGTGCCGATCAGTTTGGCAAGAACGATTACGGCGCTTATCTGAACGATATTGCCAACGCCGGAAGCTGATCCATGGCCCCAGGCAAGCGACACGACGCCCTCCCTGCTTGATGCTGGAGGGCAATTCAATCTCTGCTTGGCGAACACAGTCTGCCTTCTCAAAGAAATCAACCGCAGATTTTCTTCGCATAGACCGGTGCGAAAATCGCATTCTCATCGGTTACGACACCTGCCAAACGTTTGATGCGTGCCGGGTCGCTGTGGCGTTCGGCACCAGCAGCCATACGACCCCACAGAAGCTCCATCGCCAACATTGCAGTCAGTTTCGCAAAGTCATGTGCGTGGGTTGTTGGGTCCTCGGCAGCTTCCAGATAGGCACGTGCGGCCTGCCAACTTTCCAGCACTGCAGCCAGTGAAGACGAGCCACCCATATCAATTTCACCACGCACAAGTGCCTCGAAGGCCGCCGCACTGCCGGTCTTGAGTAAACGGGTGGCCAGCATGCGCTCGTGAATGCCGTTTGCGCCCTCATAGATCGCTGTGATGCGGGCATCGCGAAACAACTGATCGAGCCGATACTCGCGCAAGTATCCATAGCCACCCAGAACCTGAATACCAAGGTTCGCAGCCTCAATTGCAGCGTCCGTACAAAAAGCCTTGGTCAACGGCGTGAGGAATTCAACGAGGTCCGGATTCTGCTCACCTTCCAACGCCACCATGGAGAGATGGGCCAATGCCCTCCCCCCCATGGCTAGTGCATCCATACGTTCCAGCATGCGAATGATGTCAGCGTGCTCGTTAAGCTTTGCGGGCTCGCCTGCGCTATTTCGCCCTTGCACGCGCTCACTCGCATATGTGCTGGCAATGTCAAAGGCGCGCGCCGCATGAGCAACACCTTGAAGCGCTACGTCGGCGCGTGCCTGGTTCATCATGGTGAACATGGCTGTTAATCCGCCACCTTCTTTGCCTATCAGTTCGGCGCGGGCGTTTTCAAACAGCATCTGACAGGTCGGAGAGGCGTGGAGGCCCATCTTTTCTTCAATTCGGGTCACCGACACACCAGACGCGCGGCCTTCAACAGTGCGTCCCTGACACACAAAAAGCGAGAGACCCCGCAATCCGTCATCACTGGTGCGCGCCAGCACCAGATGAAGCACGCCGTCACTGATATCCTGATCGCCACCGGAGATGAATATCTTCTCACCGGAAATCGTCCAGCCGTCATCACCCTTGGTCGCGCGACAGCGAATGCGTGCTAGATCAGATCCCGCCCCCGGCTCAGTCAGACACATTGTGGGTATCCACTCACCGCTGACGAGTGGCGGCAACAGACGCGCCTTCTGATCATCCGTGCCAAAACGAGCGATGGTGCGGATAGCGCCAGGTGCAAGGCCCACCACCATCTGCAGGGCGTGGCACGCGCCTGCGTAGATTTCAGTCGTCAGCGCCAACATGATGGGCCCCATGCCCTGCCCGCCAAATTCTTCTGGCGCGGTCAAACCCGGCCAGCCTTGCTCGCAATAAGACTGATAGACATCGCGAAAGCCGTCTGGCATGGACACCACACCATTTTCCAGTTGGCAGCCTTGAATATCGCCCGGCTCGTCAATCGGTGCTATCTCGCCTTCGGCAAACGCAGCAAAATGCCCGGCTATTTCCGCAGCAAATCCATGATCCCAATCGTCCAGCGAGCCGACCGGTGCTGCCGCTTCAAGACAAAACATCATATCATCGATGGGTGCGGAAAAAGGCTTCAATTCACTCTCCGTTTCGTGACTGCGACGCGGGCGGACGGAAATCCATCAGGCTCCTGTTTGCCAAACCCTGAAGGCTTATCTGCATTCTTTACAAGAGAGCCGGAACGCCCCACGTCCCGGCCCGACGTTCCCAGTAAAATAGCGGCAGTCAGGCGCTCATCAGTTCAGTTACTGCCCTATTGAAATCAGCGACTTTTTCGATCTGCGGCGTGTGTCCGCATTCATCGAGAATGACCAGCGACGCGTTGGCAACGATCTTCTGCGCATCTTTCGAATGCTGCGCCGGAATGACTTCATCATTTTGTCCGTGCAGGAATGTTACCGGCACAGACAGGCCTTTGAGCGCGGCCATGGCTTCATCAATCATCGCCTGACGTTGACCACCGAAGTCTGTCATCAGGCGCAATGTCGCCAGAAATGCCTTTTGACGTTCTGAATCCATGGCGTTGCGTCGAATGACAGCCAAGACCTTGTCTGTAACGACTTTCTCCGGGCGATAGAAAATCGCCTTCACCTGCTGCTTTACACCAGCCTCGCTGGGCTTGGTCATCAAGCTGCCAAGGATCGGCAACGTCATCATGCGGAATGGCATTGGCGAAAAACGACCCAATGTCGCAGCGTCGGCCAACAGGAGACGGTCAATGGCCTGCGGACGCATATGCGCCATACGCAGGGCAATCGCCCCACCCATGGAATTGCCTACCAAGGTAGCCTGTGTAAGGTCGATGGCATCCATAAAGCGCAAAACAAAATCCGCAAACCTATTTGGGTCATAGGGCTGGTCCCCCGTCGCGGACAGGCCGTGACCCGGCAGATCCAGAGCAATTATTCTGTAACCTTCGTCGGCAAGCGGCGCCTGCGCGTCCCAGGTTTCCAACGAGGCTCCGATACCATGGATAAACAGAATTGCCTGGCCATCTCCACCGCTGTCGCGGTAGCGGGTGCGGCAACCATCAACCTCCACATACAGATCTTGCATATTTTCCTCCCAATCCGCATTTTGTTATACAATATAACTTTATCGCGTCAAGAGTAGGTATAGAGCGGCTCCAGGAAGAGTGGAGGCCGGCGTTCAGTCCTGAACTGCGTAAGAGATGGCGCTTTTCAAGGGCAAGTACTGGCGGGTGCAGAGCTCCGCAGCTGCCAAACCTGTTTTCGTCCTGTCAGTGTGGTTTGATATCACTTGCGGGAACAGCCTTGCTCCAAAAATAGCCCTGCCCAAAATCGCACCCGACAGCCTGGAGCCACTCCAGCTGCGCTTCAGTTTCAACACCTTCTGCGACGATTTGAATGTCCAGGCCCTTTGCCATGGCGACGATTGCCTGAACCAGCACGCCCTGCCGTCCGCCCTTTTCAACATCAATCATAAACGACCGATCAATCTTGAGTGTCTTGACCGGGAACTTGATGAGGTAGCTCAAGGCAGAATAACCAGTTCCGAAATCGTCAATCGCAAGAGAAACACCTGAATTCACTATGGAATGCAGCAAGTCCTTGGTTTCCTTGCTGTCGGACAAGAGCAGCCCTTCGGTGATTTCCAGTTCAATCCACTCCGGCTTGCAACCATATTCATCCAGCGTGTTGGCCAGTACGCGATCAAAGTTGCCAGCCAGAAGTTGGCGCGGAGAGATGTTGACCGCAACCCTGAAAATATCGCTGGAAGCTCTGTTCCAGAGCGCCGCTTGCTTGCAACTTTGCCTCAACACCTCCTGACCAATAGGCAGGATCAGTCCGGTTTCTTCCGCACGCGGAATGAAATCCGATGGCGCAATCAACCCTTTTTCATGGTGCTGCCAACGAAGCAATGCTTCAACGCCGAGCATGCGACCGGTTTTCAAGCAATGCTTGGGCTGGAAATGCGTATGGAACTCACCTTTGTCCAACCCCTCGCGCATAGCCGAATCTAGCTCAAGCTGCTTCAATGCCTGCCGTGACAGAGCGTGGGAATAGAACTGGAAAGTATTGCGCCCGCGCTCTTTGGCTTTGTAAAGTGCACTGTCAGCGTATCGCAACAAATGCTCCACGTCCGTGCTATCATTGGGGGAAACTGCAATACCAATTGAAAAGCTGGTGCGCAGCCATCGGTTCTCCAGCCACACTGGCCGTTCAATCGCTTGCAAAAGCTCCATGACCTTGCGTTCAATATCTCGCTGCTGAGAGACATTTTCAAGGATTATGACAAATTCGTCACCCGACAGACGAGCAACAAAATCGGTCGTGCGTACGCAGCTTTTCAAGCGACCGGCAACCTCCTTGAGCACAGCATCACCAGCAGCATGCCCAAGTGTGTCGTTGATCTGTTTGAAATTGTCCAGATCAATCATCAGCAGCGCAAAGCCAGGACCGCTTTCTGCCTGATGCTCAATATACTGTGCCACTCTTTGCTTATAGTGAAGGCGATTTGGCAGGCCGGTCAGCGTGTCAAAATAAGCGAGCTGCTCAAGCTGCTGCTCTTTCCTTTGAAGATCTTGTTCAATCTTCTCGCGCTCAGTAATATCTCGCGCAATACCCAGCACGCCCGTCACCTCGTTGGTGGAGCCATAGACAGGTATTTTGCGCACTTCCATGACAACTGGCGTGCCATCTGCTTTGCTGCCGTGTTTGGCCTTCTCCTGAATTGTCTGTTGCTGATTCAATACAAGAAGATCGGCGTCATGAAATGCTTTCGCCATTTCCGGATCAACAATAGCGGAGTCTGTCGCGCCAATTATGGAGCCAGGCTCAATTGCCCAGAATTCTTCGAACGCACGATTGCAAAAACGGTATTCCTCATTGAGGTTCTTCACCCAGATCGCATCGGGAATCGCATCAATAACCGATTTCAGAGTGACCGCCAGCTCACCAGCTTCCCGACGCGTCTGCATAAACTCGGTAATGTCCTTGCCAACGCCCAGCGCCCCGCAAATATTGCCATCGCCATCATACTCGGCTGCCAGCGTGATGAGATGCTCTTTCTTCTCACCACTGAGTGTTTCCCGCGTCACGTTGAAGATCGCGCGGCCACCATCACGCAGAACCCTCGACAATTGCCTTTCATATTCATCGCTTGCCAGATGGCTGAGTTTTCCGTGGCGCGCATCGCGAGCCTCATCCGGCGTCTCGGTTGCGCCGTCTTTCGGCATGGAATCGGCATAATTAGCCAATTTTCCATTCATGTAGATGACATTGCCCTGCAGATCGTAGCGTACAATCTTGTCGGGTGAATTCTCAGTGATGCTGCGGAACTCGCGCTCCTTCTGTTCGAGCTGCTTCTGCATCTCGTGGCGCGATGTGATGTCACGCGCGATGCCAAATGTGCCGACCAGCGTGCCATCTTCGCTGCGAATTGCGCTCTTGCGAATTTCGAGAACAGCGATCTCTCCGCTTAGCGGATCACGGCGCTCTTCCTCGTAAAGCTCGATGTCGTCATTGTCGTGAAGACGTCGCTCCTGCGCCCGGAAATAATCGGCTTGCTCTTTGGCATAGAAGTCCAAATCGCTCTTGCCGACCAATTCGCCTGGCCCCACTCCCAAAAAATCTTCGAGCGCCTTGTTGGCATATATGAATTTACCCGCCGGGCACTTGAACCAGAGCATATCTGGAACCGCCCGCAGGACACCCGACAGGTTTTCAACCGCAGCTTCCAGCTCATGGAGTTTTTTGTCCACGCTTGCGCACTGCCGACAGTGTAAGAAAAAACTGTTGGAAACACCGCTCAGCCGTTCAAGAAATATCGAAACCTCAAAGGTTCTGACAGGCCCTTCGATTTCCAGTCGAGTATCCAGGCCTTGCTTGAATGCGTCGCCAAGGGTTCTCGCAATTGCGTCACTATTATTCTGACCAGTCGCATGAGCCAGCAAACTGAAAGCGTCTTCGACAGCCCCCTGCTTGTAGTGGCGGGCGGTGTTAGGATTGACATACAGGACCGTGCCGTCTTCGCGACAGCGCAAGGCAATATCTGACATCGCCGAATGGGTTGCGACGCCGCCGCTTCCACCCTTTTGCGCAATATCTGCGAGCGTGGTCCTGTTCATCCTCACTCCCCAACCCGGAACCGCCAGCATTCGCGATTTATCAGGGTCACCTATGACCTTGATACGCCTAAGACGTGCGCAAGCATAAGACAATATATTTCTAATAAAATATTATCAGATTTTCCGATTTACAGGATAATTTGCAGGGATTGTTAGTGAATTCTCACGGACGCGCGAGTAGCCCTGACAGGAATACTATATTTCACATTTCTAATGTTCTTTGTTGTGCGATTGAGATGCCAACCAATCCGCTCCTCAGCCCAATTTTGTTGGGCTGAGTTCTGTTCGCTTCAAATGCAGCTTTGCGACAACCGGAAGCTTAAAATTCTTCCCAGTCCTGAGCCAGCGCTGTTGCACCTGCCGTTGCCACTTTCGTCCGCATTGCAACATCTGAGGAGTGTCTCGCAGTGGTTGCCGGTTGCCTCACTTTAATTGGCGCCGTCACGCTCTCGCCCAGGGCTGCTGCGCGGCGGCGTTTGCCCGTTCTAAACTCCTGAAGCATGCCAACGATGGCTTCCACGCGACCGGCTACGTTGTCGCAAGCCGCAGATGTCTGCTCCACCATAGCCGCATTCTTTTGCGTTCCCTGATCAAGCACATTGATGGCAGTATTAACTTCGTTGAGCGAGGTTGATTGCTCACGCGTCGCATCGACGATTTCGTTGAGAAGCGCGTCAATGGTCTTGATACCCTCAACAATTGAGGTCAGCTCTTCGCCAGTTTCACCGACCAGCGATACCCCCCGTTTCACTTGACTGCCGGAGTTCTCAATCAGATCCTTGATCTCGCGTGCCGCGGTCGCAGAGCGCTGGGCCAGTTCGCGCACTTCCTGTGCGACAACAGCAAAGCCTTTGCCCGCATCGCCTGCGCG
Source organism: Ensifer sp. (assembly GCA_050301895.1). Classification (GTDB taxonomy): domain Bacteria; phylum Pseudomonadota; class Alphaproteobacteria; order Rhizobiales; family Rhizobiaceae; genus Ensifer_A. The sequence continues at coordinate 96,473 of JBNKZZ010000007.1, forward strand.
CGCAGCCTCAACGCCAGCATTCAGCGCCAGAAGATTGGTCTGGAAGGCAATTTCATCAATCACGCCAATAATATTGGATATTTCGCTGGACGATTTGGCAATCGCATCCATTGCAGCGACGGCTTCGCTCACAACCGCGCCAGAATTTTCCGCCCCGGTTCTTGTTTTCGCCGTCAGATGACCGGCTTCACTTGCCTTGGATACCGTTTCTTTCACAGTAACCGTAATCTCCTCCAACGCATTGGCTGTCTCCTCAATGGAGGCCGCCTGCGCTTCAGTGCGCTTGGCAAGGTCGGCAGAAGCACTGTGAAGCTCCCGCGTTTCGTTTGCAATTTCGCTGCTCGCGTTTGCAATCGCCTCGACAGATTGGGCAAGTCCAAGCAGCGCGTCGTTAAAATCGTCTCTGAGGGCGTGATATGCCTCCGGCAGATCCTCCTCGATACGATGGCCAATATCTTTCTCGCGCATCGCCTTCAGCGCTTTGCCAAAGATCTCGCAAACCAGTGCACGCTCTGACGCAATCGCTTCTTCCTGTGCCTTCTTCTTGGCTATTTCCGCCTGCTCCGCATAGACCGTTATTGCCAGATCCATATCCAGCATCACCGCCTTCACAAGGTTGGCAAGTCCTTTGGCAAATTGCCCGGAGCCAAGCTTCTGTTTTGAAAACATCCCGCCCTTTGGGAAATATTCGAGAACCGACTGCTCGACCAAGTGCTCGAGGACAATGCCATAGCCGCCAATATACCACTGGGGGGTCAAGCCAATTCTGGCATGAACTGCACCGATCTTGCGGACATTGGCCTCATATTCGTCGTTGAAATTCGCATCGGCAATATTTGTCCAATGGCCAAGCTGTGCACCCTTGGCCATTTTTATGTGCTGTTCGCCCGAGAAGAAATGGGCAAGTTCCGGCCGTTTCTTCACCTGTCCATAGAACTGGTCCAGCCCATTGGGAAGCTCGCGCTCCACAAAAGTTTTCAACTGGCGAATGGCCGCAAGGCCGGCATCGTCAAAGCGCATATAATCAAGACGCACGTTTATATTGGAGCTGTCATTGATCGCGCTATCATCTTCCGATGCATTTTGGCCTGATACTGCAGAGTTGGTCTGCTGCATGTCATTCTCTCCGGGTGTTGGAACTTGTATTCGACAAATACACACGGAAAATGGCTAACAAATATATAACGACCGAATAAAAACAAAAACTCATGACCAATATCAGCAACTATATAGAAATTTATATTTGATATATTGCTCCCAATCATCACTTTTTAGTTATGTCTAATATCTAAATATAACAATAACTCAGAACAATACTCAATTATATGCTATCTCATAATATATCTTGATGGAAAAGTTACTTACCAAGAACGTACTTTGTTGGCCAATAAATGACACCTGAAAGAATGTCGGCACAGTGCGCACATTTCCAACACTTGAACTTGGTCACACGCTGGTAAGCGCCAAGCAGAAGAACACCTGGCATTGTCTTGTATCTTTGACGACTCTGCCAACACAAACGCAGCAGCTTTGTCGCCGTCCGGAGAACTTCAGCAGATATGTTCATTTGAACAATTCTTGACCAAAATCAGCTAGAATTATGCGAGACATCGCGAGTTTATGGCGAAAATTGAATTCAACCTCTTCAATTGACATTCATTTCATTTTCGTTTTATTTTCTCTTGAAAATGGACGCGACATCAAACGTCGTCCTGTAGGGAGTCAAATGACCACGGAACCTTTCGATATTTTTGTCGCCGGCGGCGGCATTAACGGCTGCGGAATTGCGCGTGATGCCGTCGGTCGTGGTTACAGTGTTTTTCTCGCCGAGAAGAATGATCTGGCATCTGGTACATCCTCGATGTCGACCAAGCTCATTCATGGCGGCCTGCGCTATCTCGAGTATTATGAATTTCGACTGGTCCGCGAGGCACTGAAGGAACGCGAAGTCTTGTGGAAGATGGCGCCCCATATCATTTGGCCGCTGCGCTTCATTCTGCCACTTCACAAGGACATGCGCCCTGCTTGGCTGATCCGCTTGGGACTTTTCCTCTACGATCATATTGGCGGTCGCAAATTGCTGCCGGCCACCAAGACACTTTCCTTTGACAGCGACCCAGCCGGCAAACCGCTGAAATCACATCTATGCAAAGCGTTTGAATATTCCGACTGTTGGGTCAATGACGCGCGCCTTGTTGTGCTTAATGCACGCGACGCGGCAGATCGCGGCGCGACAATTCGCACCCGAACAGCCGTTATTGGGGCTAGCAAAGTGAACGGGCTTTGGCAGGTCGAATTGCGCAATGAGGACACCGGCGACGTTGAAACTGTTCAGGCGCGCCTCTTCATCAATGCTGCCGGTCCATGGGTTGACGAGGTTCTGGGGGTCGCAACTGGTGCCAACCAGCGCAATATTCGCCTTGTTCAAGGCAGCCACATCGTCGTGAAGCGTAAGTTCGAGGGCGAGCGCGCCTATTTCTTCCAGAATAATGATGGCCGCATTTTCTTCGGCATTCCCTATGAGAACGAATTCACGCTGATTGGCACAACAGACCAGGACTTCAAGGGCGATCTCGACGCCATCGAAATCTCCCGCGAAGAAATTGAATATCTCTGCAATGGCGCAACGGAATATTTCAATGAGCCGGTCACGCCTGATGATGTGGTGTGGAGCTATTCCGGTGTTCGCCCGCTTTATGATGACGGCGCATCCAAAGCGCAGGAAGCTACTCGCGACTATGTGTTGAAGACAAACCGCAACTCTGGCGAACCCGCGGTCATTAGCGCTTTTGGCGGCAAGATCACCACCTACCGCCGCCTTGCAGAATCCATGATGGAAAAGGTTGCTGATGTGTTGGGCGCAAAGGGCAAGCCGTGGACCGCAACCACCTTGCCCGGCGGTGATTTCCCTGTCGACGGTTTTGACAATCTAGTGGCAGGCTACCAGCGCGACTACCCATTCCTCGCCGAAGGGCACGTCAGACGCCTTGTCCGTCTCTATGGGACACGAACAAGTGCACTACTGGATGGTGTGCGATCTGTCGAAGACTTGGGCCGGCATTTTGGTGCAGACCTCTATGCTGCGGAAGTCAATTACCTGATGGAAAACGAATGGGCGCGCGCTGCGGAAGATATCTTGTGGCGGCGGACCAAGTTGGGTCTGAAATTTACAAAAGATCAGGTCGCGACACTTGAAGACTATATTGGCGGAAAGTAGTCGCGCGACGTCAGACAACTACATTCCTAACCGCTAATATTACTAGATTGCCAGCCATTTGTTTTGTTGCAATCATTATTGAAGTGATTCGCCTTTCGCGCGAGTGTGCTTGTTGCATACACAACCGAACGGTGATTTTGCGGAATCCCGACATGGCAAACGCGTCGGGTTAAAAGAACATTCCTGTACAGTATCGGTAATTGTGTTCAGCGCCATCAGCATGGAGGGGATGATGGTACCGGGGCATAAAATCTCACATCCAGCGGAAGAGCTCGAAACCTCGCCTGGAAGGCGAAACATCATCGCTAGGTTTCTCGGCCGACTCGTCACCTATCTGCGCGCCTACTCGCATTTGTCGCGTGTCCATGAGGAGAATGCAGCGCGTTATCGCGCCGTCCTTGACACGGCAGTCGACGCCATCATCGTCGCCAACCAGCAAGGCAAGGTGCAATCCTTCAATCGTGCCGCAGAGCAAATATTCGGCTACTCTGCCGAAGAGGTTATCGGCAGGAATATCAGCCGTTTCATGCCTATCGGTGTTCGGGAAAACCATGACGGTTATCTAGCTCACTACCGCAAGACCGGAGAGCGCAAGATCATCGGCATCGGACGCGAGGTCAAAGGCCTACGCAAGGATGGTATTGAAGTCCCGCTGGAACTCTCGATCGCTGAATGGACGGACGCAAAGGGCGCACGCTACTTCACCGGCATCATGCGCGATGTCACACAACGCTACCAACACGAGCAAGAATTGGAAAAAGCACGTGAGGAGGCCATTCAGGCGCGTCGTGATGCCGAAGCCGCCAATCAGACCAAAACAGACTTTCTGGCGGTCATCAGCCACGAAATCAGAACACCGCTTACAAGCATCAGCGGCTATGCAGACCTACTGTCCAACACGCAAGATCTGTCTGCCGACCAGAGTAGATATGTGGAACTAATTCGCGCGGCCAATGCCGCACTTCTGACCGTTGTCAACGATGTACTCGATTTCTCTAAGGTTCAAGCCGGTCACATGGAGTTGGAAAAGCAGCCATTTTCTCCCAAGGCGCTTGTCCACGATACTTTGGCCATTCTTCGTCCCATGGCCGAAGTCAAGCGGTTGCGGCTGCATTACACTCTTGCCCCCGATGTTCCGCTTTGGCTTGAGGGTGATTGTAACCGCCTCCGCCAGATCTTGATGAACCTGCTCAATAACGCCATCAAATTCACCTCGGAAGGTTCTATCCATGTCGAAATGCGCTTGAACGAAGGGGAAAGAGCGAACATTCAATTCCGCGTTTCAGACACAGGAACAGGCATTCCCGAAGACAAACAACAACGACTCTTCAAACGCTTTTCTCAAGCCGACAGCTCGATCAGTCGACAATATGGCGGCACCGGATTGGGATTGGCGATCTGCAAGAGCCTCGTCGAATTGATGGACGGAGATATTGGCATCAAAAGCAGCCCCGGTAAGGGAACGCAAATCCGCTTCAATGTGCATTTGCCGATTGCAGAGGCTCCCACGGAAATATACAGGCCCCGCATCGGCGCGATGGGTCAGGCGACAAGTTCCGAGCGTCTGCTGCTGGTAGATGATCTCGACACCAACCGCGAAATTGCGTCGGCCTATCTTTCCAGAGCCGGCTACGATGTTGACCTTGCCGAAAGCGCGCCAAAAGCTATCCGCATGTTGCAGCGTCAGGACTACGACCTTGTTCTAATGGACATTCAAATGCCTGACATGGACGGCATCGCCGCCACACGCTGCATCCGCTCCATGGGCAAGAGGATCAGGAATGTCCCGATAATTGCTATGACCGGCAATGTTCTGCCCGAGCAGATCAACGCATTCATCGCCGCAGGCATGAACGACCACGTAGCCAAACCAATCAATCCCGATCAGCTTATCAGCAGCGTAAAACGTTGGCTCGACGTGGACAATCCAGAACCCGCACAAGTCAACCCAAGCGAAAAACAGGACTTTGAGGCTAATCGCCTTGCCGAGTTGATCGACTTGATGGGGCCGGACCGTGTGGAAGCGACGGTGCGAAAATTCCTTGTCCAACTGGATACCAGTTTCAAATCACGCAAAACGCATGAGGTGCGAATTGAAGCACACAATCTGATCAACACGGCTGGCGTCCTGGGCTTCGAGCATTTTGCACAGCTTTGCCGCAGCATTCAGTCTCTTGGCGACGATGAACAGCCGGAATCCAGTCTTATTGCCTGCGCGTGCGAGGAAAAGAAGCACATCCAAACTATCGCGAATGAGACCGTTTTGCCGCAATTACGCGCGGCCATGCAGGCTCGCGCATCTAACGTGAGTCTTCACTAAAGCACCACACGGTCACAGTGTAGTTGGAGACGCTATATAGATCGCCCGGAAGTCATTCACATTGGTCAGAGTTGGGCCGGTCACGACGCTCTTGCCCAGCGCTTCAAAGAAGCCATGTCCATCATTATCGGCGAGCCGCGCCAAGGTGTTGATACCGGCGGCCTCCGCAAGCTTTAGTGTTTCCGGCGAGATATATGCCCCGGCGATTTCTTCCAGCCCGTCCACGCCGTCCGTGTCGCCTGCCAGCGCATAAATGCCTTTTTCGCCTCCCAGGGCCACACAGAGTGATAGCAAAAACTCAACATTACGACCGCCGCGGCCCTTGCCCTTCACTGTTACCGTGGTTTCACCGCCGGAAAGTAAAATACATGGTCTGGTAAAAGGCTGGCCGCGCCGCGCGGTTTGCAGGGCAATGCCTGCCATCACGCGGCCCACATCTGCGGCCTCACCCTCAATCGCATCGCCCAGAATATGCGCCGCAACACCTTGCGCTTCAGCCTGCCTGGCGGCGGCCTCAAGTGCGATTTGAGGTGCCGCGATCAACGCCACCTCGTTGCCCTCAAAGGCCATATTGTCGGGCTTCACAGTTTCCCCCGCCCCACTTTCCAGCACGTTACGGACAGAAGCCGGAGTATCGATCTTGTAACGCTCAAGGATTTCCAGCGCATCGGCGCAGGTGGTGGGATCCCCAACCGTGGGGCCGGAGGCAATATCGAGAAAATCGTCGCCGGGCACGTCCGATATTACCAGTGAGACGAGCTTTGCCGGGGCACAGGCCGCCGCCAATCGGCCACCTTTTACGGAGGAGAGATGACGCCGCACGCAGTTCATTTCCGAGATCGGCGCGCCGGATTTCAACAATGCCTTGCTGACAATCTGCTTTTCTCCAAGCGTGACTGGCGCCAGAGGTCCGGAAAAAAGCGCCGAGCCACCACCTGAGATCAGTGCTATCACGAGATCATCGGACGTTAGCCCCTCCACCAGTTTCATAATGCGTCTTGCGGCTTCTACACCAGCGGTGTCCGGTACAGGGTGGGAAGCCTCTACCACTTCGATGCGCTCGGTGGGCACGGAATGGCCATAGCGGGTAACAACCAGACCAGACAATTCACCCGACCAATTGTCTTCCAAAGCGCGCGCCATGGACGCTGCTGCCTTGCCGAACCCCACAACAATTGTGCGACCTTTTGGCGGCAATGGCAGGTGCGCCGCGAGACAGGTCGCCGGATCGGCCGCGCGGATCGCTGCACCAAACAAGCTTTCGAGAAATGCCCTTGGATCCTCAATCAATGTCTCACCTCAATGCTGCACCGCGTCATGAAACAGTTTGGGCGAAACCGCGACCGCTTTGCAAGTCTCTGACTTCAAATCAGTCGATATTTTCGCAAGCGATATTCTAGCTTGGCGCGACTGAGGCCCAACTCGCGGGCGGCGGACGAAATATTGCCGCGCGCATCATCCAACGCCTTACGATAAAGGGCAATCTCCGTATCGCGCAGACCTTTGACATCCTGTGGCGTCGCTGACGATGTCGAGTGCACAGACGCGCTGGAAGGTGGCACCTGCTCCATGCCAGTTGTATCGATCCTGCCCGCATCGGTCAGGCGCATGGAAATGCCTGTCGACGTCTCCGAACCGGTAAACAGATGATGCACGTCGATCAATGCTCCGTCATCGGCAAAAATTACACCACGCTCCACCAGGTTTTGCAGTTCACGAATATTGCCTGGAAATCCATAGGAAAGCAGCGCATCCATGGCGCGCCGGGTGAACCCCGTCACCTGACGCCCATGCCGCTGACGAAAGACATTAAGAAAATGCGCAGTCAGAAGCGGAATATCGTCGCGACGATCTCTGAGCGGCGGAATGACAATCGGGAAAACGCAAAGACGATAATACAAATCCTGACGGAAGCGGCCCGCTGCAACCTCTTCCTTCAGGTCAACGTTGGAAGCAGCAACCACGCGCACATTGGCCGGTATGGTTTTTGTACCACCGACACGTTCGATCTTGCGTTCTTGAATGGCGCGCAGCACCTTGCCCTGCGCAGCATAGGTGAGTGAGGCTATTTCGTCGAGAAAGAGCGTGCCGCCACCGGCGCGTTCGAAATAGCCAGGTCTCGAAGAGGTCGCACCGGTAAATGCCCCCTTTTCGACGCCGAAGAGCTCTGATTCCACGAGATTTTCCGGAATCGCCGCACAGTTGATTGGCACGAAAGGCTTGCTGGCGCGATTGCTCATCTGATGGAGCTGATTGGAGAATAGCTCCTTTCCGACCCCGGATTCACCAATGAAAAGTACCGTTGCATCAGTGCCTGCAACCTTTTCCAGCATATGGCGGGTGCGTAGAAAACTGGCCGACACGCCGACCACTTCCTGCGAGGGCGAAGCTGGCGACAGTTCCGCCCAGATTTCATCGGTTTTGATAGCGGGCGCGGCTCTGGAGGTTCGGCGCTTGCGCCATTCCAGACCCAGATAGTCGCGCTCAGGCGCGTCATAGCCCCAGGCCTCCGCATTCTGACCAACAACTAGGCACTGCGGAGCCCCCATGCCCGCGCATTCGATTTCGCGGAAAATCACCGGCTTACCGAACAGTTTGCTTGTATAGCCAGAAGGATAGCCCGTCTGCATCCAGCAGACCGGCTCAGAAGCGATCCCATAACTGGCGATATGTTCGGCAGCCTCGCTGGAGTCATTCCATAGAAACTCTCCGTAATAGGTGCCCTTTGCAACGTCGAATTCAAAATGCTTGGTCGTTACTTTCACGAAGCCTTCCAGCGTATGCACGCGCGGACCTGCGGCCAAAGCATGGGTAAGGTCTTCGCTGGGAAAGCGCTTCTGGATGAGCTCAGCATCACGCAATCCCTGCATATATCCAACCCGCATGAAGAGTGCTTTTGCGGCCTCGGTACCAAATGCGCCGATGATTTCTTCACGCAGTCGCCCCAACACCTGACTCTGGATCAACACCATGCGCTGATCGTTCAACCAAATACGCCCGTCGCCAAGTGCAAAGTGAAGCGCCTCGATCAAGTCCTGCAAAGTCGGTGGCGCGGCATCCGGTAATTCGCTGGATGCACCACGGCTTAATACCTTTGCAGATTTTCTGGACACCTCGGCAAGAGAGATCAATCCATCAAGGTCTGTCAGGCCATTCATGAAAACGCCTCCAAATTTCATGAAATCATGAAATTTGTTCTAGTTTATAATGAAATTAGATGCAAGTGCTCCACATCCGTGACCATCTTTTCATCGCAGCGGAATCCAGAAATTTGCGTTCTAAATTAGTTAGTTAGCAATTTATGAATGTAGACATTCGTCAATTTGGCACGCTGCTTGCTACGTTTATTGTTGCCGTTGAGGAGCGGCAAGGGAGGCGTTTTCGCCGAGAAACAGATTTGAGAGAACCCCCGCAAGAGTTTGAAAAAACAAGCTTTTGCGCGACGGCGGAGCTTTGTCTGCTGTCCGTCAAAACAAAGACTGCCAAGAGGAGAAAAACATGAACGCAGAAAATCAGAACTTCCTGGATGCAGAACGCTGGACTGACCAGGCTTTCTTCGCAGACTGGAGCAAGACGACCGCCGGCACGGCCGATGTGATCGACCCTTCAAACGGCAACAAGATTGCCTCTGTAGGCATTGGCGGCGCGGCCGACATTGCGCGTGCAGCCAAAGAGGCCAAGGCAGCACAGAAGGAATGGGCCAAGACCACGGCCGTTGAACGCGCCAAGATTCTTAACAAGGCCGCAGACCTGCTGGAAGCCAATGGCGGCGAACTCATCCCGTGGATCATGCAGGAGTCTGGTTCCATTCACCCGAAGGCCGGAATCGAGATCGAGCACGGCGCGCTCTTCATCCGTCATGCGGCAACGCAGGCAACGCAGCCAATGGGCGTGCTGATCCCCACCATGGACGACCGTACCAACTATGCAAAGCGCGTTCCCCACGGTGTTGTCGGCGTCATTTCGCCATTCAACTTCCCACTGGTTCTGTCCGTTCGCTCCATCGCTGTGGCCTTGGCCTTCGGCAATGCAGTCGTGCACAAGCCCGATCCGCGCACACCGATTTCCGGCGGCATCATCATTGCCCGCATATTTGAAGAGGCTGGTTTGCCCAAGGGTGTTCTTCAGGTCGTTCCAGGCGGTGTTGAAGCTGGTGAAGCCATGTGCACAGATCCCAACATTGCGATGATCTCGTTCACTGGTTCGGCCAATGGCGGCTCCAAGGTGGCCGAACTTGCAGGCAAGCATTTCAAGAAGGTTCAGCTGGAACTGGGCGGGAAGAACTCGCTCATCGTTCTGGATGATGCAGATCTCGATGTTGCAGCATCGAACTCCGCATGGGGCGCATTCCTGCATCAGGGCCAGATCTGCATGGCAACCGGCCTCATCCTGGCAGAAGCCAGCATTGCTGGCGCATTGGCTGAAAAGCTGGCCGCAAAGGCTGCCCACCTGCCAGCTGGTGATGTCTCCACCAATCAGGTGGCCCTTGGCCCGATCATCTCGGACAACCAGGTGGCCAACATTCAGCGCCTCGTTGACGATGCTGTCGCCAAAGGCGCGAAGTTGCTCGCCGGCGGAACGCATAACGGTCGCTTCTATGCCGCAACCGTGCTGAGCAACGTAACACCTGACATGGAGATCTTTAAAGAAGAAGCCTTCGGTCCGGTGGCCTGCGTTGTCGCAGTGAAGGACGAAAACGAAGCTATCGAACTGACCAACAACAGCGATTACGGTCTGGCCGCTGGCATCATTTCCAACAACCCGGCCCGCGCCATGCGCGTGGCTGACGAGCTGGATGTCGGCATGGTTCACATCAACGATCAGACGGTCAATGGTGGTCCGTTCGCCCCCTTCGGTGGCCCACGCAAATCCGGCAACGGCACACGAATTGGCGGTCCGGCCGACCTGGAAGAATTCACTACCTGGAAGTGGATTTCTGTTCGCGACACCGCAACACCCTATCCGTTCTAAGCAAAAGACAATCGCGATGCGCGCGTGGCAGCGCGCATCCTATGAATACCCACTCAAGGAGACTACCATGCAGATAAAAGCTGCTGTTGCGCGCGAGCCGCAGGGAAAGCTCAGCATTGAAAATATCGAGATCGAAGATCCCCGGGACGACGAAATTCTGGTGAAAGTCGTTGCCACCGGCGTCTGCCACACAGATATCGTGGTACGCGACGGCATGTTGCCAACCCCCATGCCGGTTGTTCTCGGTCATGAAGGTGCAGGCATTGTCGAAAAGGTCGGTTCCGCCGTTTACAAGGTCAAGCCGGGCGACAAGGTTGTGATGACATTTGCATCCTGCGGCACCTGCCAATGCTGCAAGGAAAACGAAATCACCTATTGTGAAGAGTTCTTTCCGCGCAACTTCTTTGCTACACGCGGCGATGGCACGACGTCGCTTTCCAACGGCGATGAAACGATCCATTCCAACTTCTTCGGCCAGTCTTCATTCGCAGAATATGCGATCTGCAACGAGCTGAACGTGGTGAAGGTTCCTGATGACGCACCGCTCGAACTGCTCGGGCCTCTGGCCTGCGGCGTGCAGACGGGTGCGGGCGCTGTCATGAACGCCCTGAAGGTCAGCCACGGCAAATCTTTCGCGGTTTTCGGTGCTGGTTCAGTTGGACTTTCCGCGCTAATGGCAGCCAAGGTTGTTGGTGCCACCACCATCATCGCAGTTGACATGAATGATGATCGTCTCGCCATCGCAAAGGAGCTGGGTGCAACCCACACGATCAATCCGAAAAACGGTGACGTGACCGAAGCCATCATGGCAATCACCGGTCGCGGCCTCAACTTCGCTCTCGACACGACCGGCATTCCCGCCGTTATCCGCTCTGCCGTGATGGCACTCGCCAACAAAGGCACATGCGGCATTCTGGGCGCTTCTCCGCCGGATTTCGAGCTGCAGATAAACGAAACCCACTTCATGTCCGGCGGTCGTCGCTTGATGGGAATTGTTGAAGGCGAGAGCAACCCGGATGTTTTCATTCCGGTTCTAATCGACCTCTATTCCAAGGGGCTCTTCCCCTTCGACAAACTCGTCAAGTTCTACGACTTCGACCAGATCAATGAGGCGATTCACGATTCCGAAACCGGAAGTGCCATCAAGCCCATCGTGAAGATGTAACACCACAACAAACGATAGGGCGCGTGAAAACGTGCCCTCTTGCTTAAATGCCTTGACAGAATTTGGGAGGATGCATGTCAAAACAGCAACTAGAAGCCATCCTGGAAATCAGCGCGCAGTTTCCGCCACCGGAAAACGCCACACCTGACCAAATGCGAGAATGGTTTGAAGCTATCAACGCCAATACGCCCATTGCAGATGGACTGGGCATTGAACGCGTTTCAGCCGGTCCAGTTGGTGGTGACCTGCTCTTCGCACCCGACGGCAGCAGCCGGAAGCTGATTATCTACTACCATGGCGGCGGCTTCTTCTTTGGCTCTAGCCGCTCGCACCGTGTGATCGCCAGCAATCTGGCGCGCTCTGGCCAATGCCGCGTTCTAGCAGCCGACTATCGTCTGGCCCCGGAAAACCCGGCACCTGCTGCCCATGACGATGCTTATGCCACCTATAAATGGGCGCTCGACAATGGCTACGCACCACATGCAATTTCGCTTTGCGGCGACAGTGCTGGCGGAAACCTGGCGCTTTCCGTCGCCATCCGTGCGAAAAAGGAAGGTCTGCCCCTGCCGTCATGCATCATGCTGATGTCGCCTTGGCTTGACATCGCCGCAGAGGGTGCCTCGCACTCCGAGCATGCTGATGCGCCACCGCTTTCACCCGAACTCATGGGCATCTTTACCGCCTGTTATATCGGTGATGGAGACCGCAAATCATCCGCCATCACGCCTTTTTACGAGGACTTTACCGGCCTTCCGCCCGTCCTCGTTCATGTTGGCTCGTGGGAAATGCTCCACGACGATTCCACATCGCTCGTCGAGAAACTCAACGCCGCAGGCGTCAGCGCCGAGCTCACAGTTTTCGACGGAATGATCCACTCCATGCAGCTTTTCGCACCCATGCTGGATGAGGCCATGGCCTCCATCGAACAGGGCGCGGGTTTCATGGAGCGGCACATGAGCGCCAGAGCCTGACGGCGTAATCCTCAGACTCTAGCCATACCAACCCTTGCTATTTCAACTTTTGGGAGGAAATGAAATGAGCACAGAGAAATTTAATATCACGCGCCGCACGGTGCTAAAATCAGCAGCGGCCGGTTCTGCCATTCTGGCTGCACCGGGTATCATGGGCCGTTCAGCCTATGCCGCCGACGAGACCGTGAAGATTGGTTTTGTCAACGCACGTTCCGGCCCCTTGGCCATCTTTTCGGAAGCCGACGAATACATCCTCGGTCTGGTCAAAGAAGCAACCGGTGGTGTGCTTGAATCCGGCGGCAAATCCTACGCACTGGAGTTCGTGCTGAAGGATACGCAGTCCGACCCGGTCAATGGCGCGAAAGTGTCCAAGGAACTGGTCTCTTCTGATGGCGTGGACATGGTGATCACCTCATCTACACCTGAAACAGTGAACCCGGTCGCCGACACCTGCGAAGCTAGCGGTGTTCCTTGCCTGTCCACCGTTGCGCCCTGGGAATCCTTCTATTTTGGTCGTGGTGCCAAACCGGACGAGCCTTCACCGTTTAAGTGGACCTACCATTTCTCCTTTGGTGCCGGTGACTTCGCAACACTTTATGCCGACCAATGGTCCAAGGTGCCAAACAACAAAAAGGTTGGTGTTCTTCTGCCAAATGATGCCGACGGCAATGCCGTGCGCGCGACCATGATCCCGGCACTACAGAAAGTCGGCTTCGATGTCGTCGATGCTGGCCCTTATGAAAACGGCCTGACCGACTTTTCCGCACAGATCAAGACCTTCAAGGATGCAGGCGTTGATATCATCAGCGGCTTCCCCTTCCCGCCGGACTACCCGGTGTTCCTTCGCCAAGCAGCCCAGCAGGGTCTCGCCAGTCAGGTGAAAATCATGCAGGTGGCCAAGGCCGGTCTGTTTGAAGTGGAAATGGAAGCCATGGGCGAGCTTGCAAATGGTGTGGCATCGGGTGCCTATTGGCACCGCGCATTCCCGTTCAAGTCCCCGGTCACCGGCAAGGGCTGCGAAGAACTCGCCGCCGGATTTGAAGCAGCAACCGGTCGCCCGTGGAGCCAGCAGGTTGGTGCACAAATGGCGCTGTTTGACGCTGCTCTCAGCGCGATGAAAGCATCTGGCAATCCAAAGGACAAGGCTGCGGTTGCTGCGGCGATCTCGACACTCAATGTTGAAACCGCAACCGGCGTCCTTAACTTCGCGACCGGTCCTGTTCCAAACTGCGTCGTAACCGGCCTCGTGGGCACACAGTGGTTGCTGGACGATGGTGGCAAATTCCCCTTCAAGATGGAAATCACCTCCAACAAGCTCGTACCGGGTTGCCCGGTCACCGCACCACTGAAGCCGTTTGAACTCGGCTGATTCCCGAAAACTGTAAGGTGGCGGGCCTGCATCTCGCAGACCCGCCCCTATTCTTGAATTGTGAGGGGGATATGGGTGTCATTCTTTCAGGATCCGATGTGAACAAGCACTTTGGATCATTCCATGTCGTCAAGGATGTGAATTTCGAGCTTCGCAATGGTGAAGCGCTCGGCATTGTCGGCCCAAATGGCGCTGGCAAAACCACACTCTTTTCGCTGATCGCCGGTTCGCTGGTGCCGACATCCGGCACGATCAAGCTAGCCGGACAAGATATAAGCAGCACGGATGCGGCATCGCGTTGCCTTGCGGGCATTGGTAGAACGCACCAGGTGCCACGCCCATTTCTAGGCATGACCGTCTTTGAAAACACGCTTGTTGCAGCCCAGCACGGCTCCGGTCTGCATGAGGAAGATGCTGAATGGACAGCAGCCGAAGCGCTGGAAAAAAGCGGTCTTCTGCATCTGGCCAATGTGCCAGCAGCAGTGCTCGGACTTCTCGATCGCAAACGGCTGGAGCTCGCCCGCGCGCTCGCCACCAGGCCAAAGGTTCTGCTGCTCGACGAAATCGGCGGCGGTCTGACCGAGGCCGAGCTGGTGACGCTGGTTGGTCTCATCTCCGAGCTCAAGGCGTCCGGCATCTCTATCATCTGGATCGAACATATTCTGCACGCGCTCCTGAAAGTCATCGACCGCCTGATCTGCATGAGTGCGGGAGAAGTGATTGCCGAAGGCGCACCGCGCGATGTCATGGAAGACAAAGCTGTGATGAGCGCATATCTGGGAGGCGTCGAAGACTATGCTTGAGGTAATGAACATCGAAGCCCGGCACGGCCTCCTGAGCGCAGTGCGCGGCGTATCGCTGAAAGTCGGCAAGGGCGAGGTGTTGGGCGTTGTCGGCGCCAACGGCGCTGGCAAGACAACTCTATTTCGCGCCATCACCGGCATTCATACCAATATGATGGGCTCCGTAATGCTGAACGGGCGCGACATTTCCGGGCTTTCGCCGTCACATCGTGTGAGCGCAGGCCTTGCTATGGTGCCGGAAGGCAGACGCCTTTTCCCCGATATGAGCGTGCAGGAAAACCTGCAAGTTGCGGGTGAAAACGGCCGCAAGGGCCAATGGACGCTGGAAAAAGTACTGGAAGCCTTTCCCGCACTCAAACCCATCATCAAGTCAGCCGCGGGCAACCTGTCCGGCGGTCAACGCCAGGCGGTTGCTATTGGTCGCGCGCTGATGACCAACCCCGATTTCATAATCATGGATGAAGTCTCACTGGGCCTTTCACCAATCGCCATCGAGGGCCTTTATGAATCGCTCGAAGCGCTGAAGGCCGATGGCGAAACTGGTATTATCGTTGTGGAACAAGACTTGCGCCGCGCCATCAAATTTTCCGACCGGCTGATCTGCATGCTGGAAGGTTCCATGGTGCTGGAAGGGGCCGCTGACACGCTGACCCATGAGGAAATCACGGCAGCCTATTTCGGCATCGACACAGCAGCGCATGGCGAGGAGACCATCGATGTTTGATGCGATCATTCAGGGCATTCTGCTCGGCGGCTATTATGCCATTCTGGCGGCGGGCCTCTCACTCATGCTGGGTATTACCCGCTTCTTGAACCTCGCCCACGGCGATCTGGCAGTTCTGGGTGCCTATGTAGTTCTGTATTTTGTGGAAGTGCTGCATATGCCCGTCGGTTGGGCCATAGTGCTGATGCTGCCCATCATGGCGCTTGTCGGCTGGTTCCTACAAACATGGCTTTTCGCCCGCACCATGCGCGGTGGCTTTCTGCTGCCGCTGCTAACGGCCTTTGGTCTCGGCGCGGTCATCCAGAACGGTCTCTATGGAATCTTCTCCTCCGATACGCGTTCGCTGGGCAATCATATTGGCAAACTCGCGTGGTCCTCATGGCGGCTGCCTTTCGACATCACGATTGGTAAATTGCCAGGCTATACCTTCATCGCCGCAGTCGTCATTCTCGTCTCGCTGCAGCTTCTCTTAAGCTACACGAAATTGGGCCGCGCAATGCGGGCAACTTCCGTAGATCAGGAAGCCGCGGAACTGTCTGGTGTTGATGCCAAGATGATCCAGCGGGCAACGGTTGCCATCGCCGTTGTGCTGGCCGGTATTGCAGGTGCAGCACTTGCCATGCGCTCCATCATCAACCCCTATGCGGGCCCTGCCCAGCTCATCTTCGCCTTCGAGGCAGTGGTGATTGGTGGCATCGGCTCACTTTGGGGCACGCTGATAGGCGGCATTATCCTGGGTGTCGCCCAAAGCCTTGGCGCGCTCATCGAGCCTCGTATCTTTATGCTGGCGGGCCATGTGGTGTTCCTCGTCATTCTCGCTTGGCGGCTGCGAAGTGGCAGCATGGGCGCATGGCGCGGTCTGAAACAACTTATCAAGGGAGGCCGCGCATGACATCGCAAACCAACCGTTTTACGTTTGAACGCTGGACTATTGCGGGCCGCAACACTGTCTGGTTCTCCGCGGTTCTTCTTGTCGCCCTTTTGGCTGCACCCTTCGTGCTGCCCATCACCATGGTCGACAAGATGACGACCCTGTGGATTTACATACTACTGGCCGTTGTGTGGAACTTGCTTGCAGGCTTTGCGGGTCTCGTCTCCGTTGGTCAACAGGCCTTTTTCGGGGCCAGCGCCTATCTCACCATGCGCTTCGTGGAATGGGGGCTGAACCCATGGGCAGCCCTCGTGGTGGCGGCTTTTGCCGCCGGTGCGCTGGCCATTCCGCTTTCTTTCTACGTATTGAAACTGCGCGGTGGCGAGTTTGCTGTCGCCACTTGGGTTCTGGCCGAGGTGATCCGCATTGTCGTCATGTTCGACCCGCTGGTGCAGGGAGACACAGGCAATTCACTGATCGCGCTCAACACCTACGATCCGGATATCCGCCGCAATATCACCTATTGGTTCGGCCTTCTCGCGCTGGCGGCCTTCCTCTTCATCACGTTTAAAGTGCTGCGCTCGAAAATCGGCAGCGCAGCGCAGGCGATACGCGACGATGAGGACGCCGCCCTTTCTGTCGGTGTCTCGGTGGATCGCACCAAGCGGATCATCTACGTGCTCGCAGCCTTTGGCGCAGCTCTCGCCGGATCGGTGTGGCTTGCCAGCGCGATCACCTTCCTGCCACGTACCAATTTCGGTGTGCAGTGGACGGTTTTCATGCTGTTCATGGTGCTGGTGGGAGGTTTAAAAACCTTCGAAGGGCCTATCGTCGGCGCGCTGATCTTCTTCTTCTTGCAAGAAGTCTTCGGCGATTTTGGCGCGTGGTATCTCTTTGGTCTCGGGGCTGCTGCTATTTTTTTCGCACTCTATCTGCCCGAAGGTCTTTGGGGCCGCTACAAGGCATGGCGCGGTGGCGATCTTATCCCCATGGGCACCCAACTTGGCGCAGGCACGCCAGAGCTGAAAGACGACTGACACTTTCGTCTCACCAAACGAATATGACAAGACCAAACACCCGCGCCCCATCGCGGGTGTCTTCATTTGGAATTATTCATTATGTATACAGCCATCGTCCTAATTCAGGGAAATTGCCACAAAATCAAAAATATCCTTGAATTTATGTATACAATATGCAATCTGCGGGTAAAGTAAGGAGAGACCAATGGAACGTCCCAAATTCCCGCTGAACGCCTGGTATGTTGCCGCCTATGACGTAGAGGTCAAGCGCGAGCTACTGGCCCGCAAAATCTGCAATCAGGCGATCGTACTTTACAGAAAAGAAGATGGCACGGCTGCAGCCCTTCGTGACGCCTGCTGGCACCGCCTCGTGCCGCTGTCCATCGGACGGCTGGAAGGCGACAATGTCGTTTGCGGCTATCACGGGCTGAAATTTGACGACACGGGTCGCTGCACGCATATGCCCTCGCAGGAAACCATCAATCCTTCCGCCTCGGTACGCAGCTATCCCGTGGAAGAAAAACATCGCTTTGTCTGGGTATGGCCGGGCGATCCCGCACTCGCAGACCCGGCGTTGATTCCTGATCTCCACTGGAACGACGATCCGGAATGGACTGCCGATGGTAAACTGATTGAGGTCAAGTGCGACTACCGCCTTGTCATCGACAATCTGATGGACCTGACCCACGAGACCTTTGTGCATGGCTCGTCCATCGGCAATGAGGCGGTTGCCGAATCGCCTTTCGAGGCCAGCCATAATGACCGTTTTGCCTATATTACCCGCTGGATGGAAGGCATTGAGCCACCGCCTTTCTGGAAGGCACAATATGGCCGCGAAGGTCTGGTCGACCGTTGGCAGATTATCCGCTTTGAAGGCCCCTGCACGGTTACCATCGATGTCGGCGTCGCCGAAGCCGGAACCGGGGCGCGACAGGGTGACCGCTCCAAGGGCGTCAACGGTTTCGTCCTGAATACAATCACGCCATCTACCGACAATACCTGCCTCTACTTCTGGGCGTTTTCACGCAACTACGACCTGCATAATCAGGCCCGCACACATCAGCTGCGCGAGGGTGTTTCAACAGTATTCCGTGAGGATGAAGCCGTCTTGGAGGCCCAGCAGATTGCCTTGGATGAAAATCCGGACCATGTTTTCTACAATTTGAACATTGATGCCGGGTCCATGTGGGCGCGTAAGCTGATCGACCGGATGATCGATAAGGAGCTTGCACCGGTTGCAATAGCAGCGGAGTAGAACCACATGGCAGGCAAATCCGACCAGTCACGCAGCAAACAACAGTCGCAAAAGGCTCTTCTGGGCCTGCGCGATCTGATCGTCAGTGGTGGGGTGTCGCCGGGCGAGCGGCTTTCGGAAGTCAGCCTTTCGGAAAAGCTGGAGGTCTCGCGCACACCATTGCGGGCAGCACTCCAAAAGCTGGAGCTGGAAGGTCTGGTCGAATTGATCCCGACAGGGGGCTATGCGGTGCGCGGCTTTTCGGCCGCCGACATTATCGATTCCATCGAACTGCGCGGCGTGCTGGAAGGCACTGCAGCACGGCTCGCGGCAGAACGTGGCGTCGCGCCTGAAAAACTGCACGCCATGCAGGAAATTCTGGATGCAATCGACGGCGTCATCTCAGATGGCGTCGAGAATATGAACTTCGATGCCTATGATGAGCTGAACCAGCGTTTTCACGAAGGTCTGGCGGAAATTTCGGGAAGCGAAATAATCCAGCGCGAGATTGCCCGTGCCACGGGCCTGCCCTTCGCCAGCCCCAATGCCTTTGTTGATACACAGGTCGACGTACCGGAATTTCGCGCCTCGCTCATTTTGGGTCAGTCGCAACACAAGGCCATTGTAGAGGCCATCGCCGCCCGAGAAGGTGCCCGCGCTGAGGCGCTGGCGCGTGAACATGCCCGGCTTGCCCGGCAAAATCTGGATTTCGTTTTGAAAAGCGCAACCGGGCTGAAAGAGCAGCTTGCCGCCCTCGCGCTCATGACAGTTTAAGAGCAATTCTGGCAAAATCGAGCAAAGGCTCTTCGTTGGGAATTGCATCAGGAAAGGATATACCCATGCAGAATTGGCATGAAGGTCGCGTCGTCTCCGTTGAAGAGATCGCCAAGGATATTCGTGAAGTGACTTTTGCGGTTGCTGGCGCAGCAGGTTTCGAACCCGGCTCCCATATCCGCATTCAAATCGGCGGTCGCAATGGCGGGGCCGTGCGCTCCTATACCGTTCTTCCCTCCGCACCTGGCACACTGAGAATTGCCGTCAAGCGCCACGCCGCAAGCCGTGGCGGCTCGGCCTATATCTGGTCGCTTGCCACCGACGACCTGGTAAGCGTCACCCTGCCAGAAAACCGTTTTCTGTTGTCTTGGCGCGCCTCACAATATCTGCTGATTGCCGGCGGCATCGGCATCACGCCGATCTATGGTATGGCACGGACGCTCAATGAGCGGGCAAAAAGCCTGCGCGTGGTCTATGGTGCCAGAGAGCGCGAACAACTCGCCTATCAGGATAAATTGCGCGCCGAACTTGGCGACAAGCTCGCCTGCTTTGTCTCAAGTGAAGGCCAGCATATTGATCTGGAAGCTGAAATTGCTGCCCTGCCCGCTGACGGCGAGGCCTACATTTGCGGCCCGCTTTCCATGCTGGAAGCGATGAAGACCGCCTGGAATAAGGCCGGTCGTGCACCAAGCCGCCTGCGTTTCGAAGTCTTCGGCGATAGCGGCAATTTCCCCGAGATGCCATTCACCGTGGAGTTGCCCAAGCTCAACAAGACCATTGAAGTGCGTCAGGACCAGAGCCTGCTATCTGCTCTCACTGAGGCAGGCGTGGATATGATCTACGAATGTCAGCGCGGCGAATGCGGCCTCTGCGCCGTCGACGTCATTGAGGCCGATGGTCCTATCGACCATCGCGACGTGTTCTTCTCAGAGCATGAGAAAAGCGAAAGCCATCGCATGTGCGCCTGCGTGTCCCGCCTGCCAGGTGGGCGCGCCGTTATCGACAACGGCTTTGCTGGCGACCGAGTCTAGTGCATTTCCCACGGGCTATTGACCTCTTCACCCACCTGTCCCAAACAAGTGTCCGGTGAGGAGATCATGATGCCAACAGATGTCAACCTTCCAGCTTTGGCGGAGCTTCTGGCGCAACGCGAACCGGAGGCCCGCATATTGGTGGCTATTGCCGGAGCACCAGCGTCTGGCAAATCCACAATCGCAGAGAAACTGACGGAAATGCTGAATATGCGGGAGGCAGGTTCTGCTGCACTTCTGCCCATGGACGGCTATCACTTTGATGATCTCTATCTGGTGCCTGCAGGCCTGCGCCCCTTCAAGGGGCGGCCGGACACATTCGACGTTGGCGGCCTTCGCCACACCTTGCAGCGACTAAAGACACGCGACGAAGATTTTGTTGCCGTCCCCGTATTTGATCGCGAGATCGAGATTGCCCGTGCCGGTGCGCGACGCATTGACCGAACGGCCCGCATCATTATCGTCGAAGGCAATTATCTGCTTTTGAAGCACTCGCCATGGAACACGCTAAAGCCGCTCTTTGATGTGAGTGTGATGGTGGATACACCAGAGGATGTGTTGCGCGAACGGCTGACGGCACGCTGGGTCCATCACCAGTTAGACGAAGAAGAAATCCGCTTCAAACTGGACGAGATCGACTTGCCCAATGGCCGCACGGTCAGAGACGAAAGCGCGCCCGCAGATTTTCGGATCAATAACTAGGGTCAGGGTCTAGTATCCATGTCCGGTATTTGCCTGAGCGGTCTTGATGCCCAGCTCTGTGTCACGCTCAAATGCAGCCGCTCTGGCACCCGCGGCCAAAAGAGCAATGTCAGCTGGTGACGCCACAAAGCCATAGCCCTTTTCTTTGAGCTCCGCGTAGCCTCGCCCGGGCGATGGCACCGTGCCTATCATCTTGCCTTTGGCAGAGCATTCGGCCTCAACCTTTTCAATCAGAACCTGTACTTTTTCATCAGCCAATCGTTCCAGCCGGTTCACCGAGCCAGCCAAATCATTGGGGCCTATGAAAATCACGTCGACACCGGGGATCTCTGCCAGCTCCGAGATCTTTTCAGCGGCGTCCACATGTTCGCATTGAACCATCAGCAGCACTTCATTGTGAGCCTCTTCCAACGCATAGTCTGGCCGCGCGCCAAAGCCCGAAGCACGTACAACACCAGCCGCATAACCGCGACTACCACGCGGCGGGTAATAGCAGGCTTCAGCAATGGCACGCGCGGCTTCCGGTGTATTGACCCGCGGCACGAGAATTGACCGAATGCCACGGTCGAGAACCTTGTTCAAAAACCAGCCCTCTGCTGTTGGCACGCGTAGGACAACTTGCCCACCGGCGGCTTCCACCGCTCGTGAAATGGCAACCCACGTCTCCAGATCACCAATGCCATGCTCGCCATCAATCAAAATGGTGTTCCACCCGGCATGCACAAGCGCTTCGGCAACATCTGAAGAACCTGTTTGCAACCAGGCCGCGGTGACAAATTCGCCGTAGGAGAGGCGTTCTTTAAGCGGGTTCAAGAGCAAGTTCCTTTCTCAATGGGCGGCCAATTTGCCTGACATTTCGTCCTCATTACACCCATTCAATCCGCTCGGATATTCCCTGGCGTCAGATTATTGTCTGCGCAACAGCGGATCGCAGGCCACATAGTGCCAGATAACGACGATTTTCTCCTCTGCGCTGGCTATCGGCAACTTCCTTGCTATCCTTGCCATGATCAGTGCAGCTATATCGGTTTGTGCGACGCAATCCCTATCGGGGACGACTTCCTTACCCCCCGACAGCAAATGGAGATTTTGAATGCTGAACCAACTCACCGCCGCAGACGGACATGAGCTTGATTGCTGGATTGAGCTGGCCATCGGCGAGCAAAAGGGAGGCATTGTCATCCTGCAGGAAATCTTCGGCATTACAGACCAGTTGAAAGGTGTCGCGCGCAAATACGCCGCACATGGCTACGATGTGGCAATCCCAGCTCTATTCGATCGTCAGGAACGCGGCGCAGTCATCCCATTCGAACAGGGTCCGCGCGGTCGCGATCTCATGCTCGGCTCTAAAATTAAAAACTGCATGGCTGACGCGAAAGCTGCCGTGGACACGCTTGCAGCACGCGGTGGCAAGGTCGCCGTTATGGGCTTTTGTTGGGGCGGTGGTCTGGCGCTGCGTGCGGCCCAAAAGCTCGATATTGCCTGCGCCATCGCCTTCTACGGAACACGCCTCGACCAATATCTCGACTGCCCTCTTAAGGCACCATTCCTCGGCCACTTCGGCACCAAGGATGAACATGTGCCGGCAGAAATGCTGGACGCACTAAAGGCCTATCTGCCGGAGGTGGAAATCCACATGTATGAGACGGGGCATGCATTTGCCAACGATGCCCGCCCCACCTACACGCCGGACGCTGCCGAAGCCGCACATGCCCTTACGATAGAATATCTGAGAAAGCATCTTTGAATGGATTGGAAAATCCCGGCGGAAGCCCGGGATTTGATCCGCAAGGCCTACCCCCAGAGTTCCGATTTCGGCGGATAGATAATCGAGCCATCGAATTTCAATGGCATATCACGATCAACCGCCAGCAACAGCGGCCCGTCTAGATCTGTATAGGCTACGCCTTGCGCCACCAGCACTGCTGGCGCCATGGCTAGCGACGTGCCCAACATACACCCAACCATAATGCCGAAACCCGCCTCTTCGGCCGCCGCCTTCAGTGCCAGTGCTTCCGTCAAACCGCCTGCCTTATCAAGCTTTATGTTGACGAAGTCATATTTGCCACGCAGCTTTTCCAGCGACGCCCGATCATGACAGCTTTCGTCGGCGCAAACCGGCAGGCTCCGATCGATTTGGCGCAGCGCCTCATCCTCATCGGCGGGAAATGGTTGTTCGACCATCGCCACGCCAAGATGGGTGAATTGCGGGGCCAACCGCTCATAGTCAGCCACCGACCAGCCCTCGTTGGCATCAATGATGATCATTGCATCCGGCGCACCGTCACGCACCGCCTCCAGCCGTGCCAGATCACCATCAGCACCGAGTTTGACCTTGAGAAGTGGACGGTTCGCGTTTTTAGCGGCTTGCGCGCGCATCGCGTCGGGTTCAGCCAGTGACAGCGTATAGGCGGTTGTGAGCGGCCGCAGTGCGTCCAGTCCTGCCAATTGCCAGACGGGCTTTCCGGCAAGCTTTGCCTCGAGATCCCAGAAGGCGCAATCAAGTCCGTTACGGGCCGCACCTGCCGGCAAGCGTGATTGTAGTGCGGTTCGATCCAGCCCCGCCGCCAACTCATGGTCCAGCGCGTGTATGTCGGCAATCACGCCATCGACTGTTTCGCCATAGCGCGCATAGGGCACACATTCACCCCTTCCGGTTACACCATCAAGGCTCAATTCCACCGTCACAACACGGATTTCGGTGCGTGATCCGCGCGAGATCGTAAAACTTCCCGCCACCGGGAAAATCTGCTCGCTGACCTTCAGTTCCAAACCACTCATGGGTCCCTCGAATATTGCCTATTGCGTGATAGGCCGCGTGTCAGTATCGCACAAGCGCGCTTGCTCTGCACATCGACCAAATGATACTTGAACACTCAAACAACACTTCATGACATATCCCATCGAGGCCCCATTGACCGACCTATCCCATCTCGCCAAACCGCCCTTCAATCTCGATACAACCGCCATTGAATGGGTCGAGAAAACTTGGGAATCGCTTGATCTGAGCGACCGCGTAGGCCAACTATTCAATCTGCTTTCAATGGGCAATGATGAAACAGAACTTGCCAAATTGAGCAAGCTGAAGCTGGGCGGCATTACGCGCTTTTTCGGCAGCAATGACGTGGAGACTGAACGCAAATGGATGCGCACTCTGCAAGCCTCGGCAAAAGTACCCATGCTGGTAAGTGCAGATCTGGAGGGCTCGCGCATGAGCCTGACCATGGGCACGCAGACGCCGAACCCGCTGGCGCTGGCTGCAATCGACGATGAGGCAATCACGCGCGAAGTGTCTACCCTGATGGCACGGGAGGCCCGCGCTGTTGGCATCAATTGGTCGTTTACGCCGGTTCTCGACATCAATGCAGCCACGCGAAGCCCAATCGTGCCAACCCGCGGTTTCGGGGCGCAGCCCGAAGGCATAGCCCGCCATGCACTGACCCAGATCAGGGCGTTTCAGGAAAACGGCGTTGCGGCAACAGCAAAGCATTGGCCGGGCGAAGGCCATGATGATCGTGACCAGCACCTTGTCACCACAATCATTCCCTTGAGTGTCGAGGAATGGGAGGCCACGCATGGCAAACTTTATCGTCAGGCAATCGATAGCGGCGTTCTGGCCGTCATGTCTGCCCATATAGCCTTCCCCGCCTTTGCGCGTGAGAGCGGCATGGATGAAAGTGTTGAACTCTACCGGCCCGCTTCCATCAATGCACTTTTGAACAACAAGTTGCTCCGTGAAAAACTGGGCTTTAACGGCCTCATTGTGTCAGACGCCAGTGAGATGTCAGGCCTTACAGCCTTCATGGAGGCCCGCAAGGGCAAAGTGGAAATCATCAATGCTGGTTGCGACATGATCCTCTTTTCCCACAATCCGGAAGCCGATATTGCCGCTGTCCATCATGCCGTGGAAACCGGCGAAATTTCAGCAACACGCTTTCGCGATGCGGTCACCCGCATTCTGGGGTTGAAAGCCGCCCTCGGCCTGCACATGGATGGCGGTGCAATACCCGACACAGAAATCAAACCGCAGACCGAACGTATGGCCGAAATATTGCGCCGTGCGCCGGTACTTGAAAAAGACGTCAACAACACGCTGCCCCTCGACCCCAGGAAGCACAAGCGCGTGCTCATGTTCGCGCCAGGCATCATAGAGCCTCTGCGCAACGAAAAACTGCCGCTGGTCCTGCCGGAACTCCTTGAAAAAGAGGGCTTCGAGGTCACCCTCTACAAGGCGGGCGATTTCATCGATCCAAGTGCCCATGATGTCGCCATTTACGCCTTCGCGGAAGAATCCCTTCTCACCCGTGGCCGTATTTTCCTCGACTGGCGCACGCTGGGTGGAGGTCTTTATGGTGCCATGCGCCGCATCTGGTTCGAGATACCGACAGTGATGATTTCATTCGGCTATCCCTACTATCTCTATGATGCGCCCCGCGCGCCGACCTATATCAATGCCTGGGCGACCATGGACCCGATGCAGGAGGCTGTCGTTGATCTGCTTCTAGGCCGCGCGGAATGGAACCGCAAAAGCCCGGTTGATGCCTTTTCCGGCGCTCCGGATGCGCGGTATTAGGGCCTGAAAGGTCACACATCACGCCAATTGGAAAACACCGCCGCTTGACCATGGCAGTGGCCCGCCGCATCAATGAGCTGCCACACGGTAGCCCGTTCGATCCAGAAACGGCGTCCGTCCTTGGCGATACGCACGCCGCGATAATCGCTGATGAAGCCGTCCCTCGCCACAGCATCAAGCAGTCGCTGGCGCTCAGCGCGCTCCGGTGCTTCCGCTGATAAGCGCGAAGGCAGGGTAACGAACTCATCCCAATCATAGCCAAACAGTGCCTGTGATGCCTTGTTAGCATAGGTGAATATGGGGTCTGCCTGCCCATCATGCGCCAGCAGACACGCAGAATTTTCCGCATAAAGCCAGCGCGCCAAGGCCGTATCGTCGCCCGACACCCTATCACCGGTTAGTGACTCTCCCGTCAGCCGGTCATAACTGTCGCAAAGCAGACGAGCGAACTGCGAATCTGAAGCGCGGTTCATGAATTTGTCCTTCTCATCCGGCATTCAGCAGAAAGCTGGTGCTACGGCCACCGCCCTCGTCACGAACCAGAATGCGGTAATGGTTAGCCGCTCGGCACGGAGTTGCACCGGCATAGAATAAAAACGCTCAAGCACCGCAATGGGCATTTCGACAAATGCATCCATTTGCAATATGGCAGCAAATAATCTAATTTATGCCATAAGGCAACACTTGGAGTTGACTATGCCACAGCTACTGCTTGTTGAAAAAACAGTGCATCAACCCGCAGCACGGGAGATTTCCGATGCCGAGGCGGCAGCTATGGCTCGCGCAGTCGTGAATCTGTTCGCAAAGTGGGATATCACTGATGCACAAGCTGCGCTCCTTCTTGGAGGATTGTCAGCGCGCACCTGGGCGAGGTGGAAAGTCGGCGATATCGGTCGTATTCCCCGCGATCTTAAAAGTCGTTTGTCTAACCTGATGGGTATCCACAAAGCCCTTCGGATTATCTTCACTGACGCGGATCGCGCCTACGGATGGGTCAAACGACCCAACGGTGCTTTTGGCGAGAACACCGCACTCGATGTGATGCTTGGCGGTGAACTCACCGACCTGATGCGCGTAAGACATTACCTTGATAGCGTTCGGGGTGGCTAAATTTGAAAGAGCCAACCTCCGTTCACGTGAAGCGGCCTAAAACACATCGCATCATCAGATCGCGCTTCCCCCCGATTGACCTTTTCGAAGACATTGCTGACCCGGCGGACTGGGATGCCATCCTCTCTGCCGAGGCCAAGACGAACCCGCGTGTAGCGGAAAGTGTCGGCATGCTTGACCTTGTCCCTGAGGCGCGCAGAGTCGCAGGTGCCAGCGCTTCATGGGCAATGGCGCCGTTCACGCATACGTCGACCGATCGCCCTAGCCGCTTCACCAATGGCTCTTATGGAGTCTACTACGCCGGCGACCGTGTGGAAGTTGCTCTTTTTGAGACGATGCATCATCATGGTGTGTTTATGGCGGCGACCAATGAACCTCCCGGCTGGGTCTCGGATTTCCGCGAGCTTGTTGGAGCTCTCGATACGGAATTGTTCGACGTTACAGACCATAGCTCCTTCGCTGAGCTATATCTTCCCGACGATTACTCAGCCTCTCAGGATTTGGGCGCGCGTCTGCGAGGTTCAAACGCCAATGGTATTCTCTATCAAAGCGTTAGATATCCAGAAGGTTTGGCTGTTGCTCTCTTTTGGCCAGATGTCGCGGGTATCCCCAAACAAGGACAGCATTTTTCCTACTATTGGGATGGCACAACGGTCAGCCTGGTGAAAAATCTGAATTCCGGGGCCGTTTTTTCAGTTGTATCTTGATCGGTGAACAGCCTCTTTCACGAATAAAAGTCGGGCAACACAACCATGCCCCTACCCTGCCCTTCTGCTGCTGATCCCATTCACACGCATCTGCGCCATCAGCATTGGCCCGAGCGAGAACTCGCCGCGTTCAGCCCGTCTCGTCAGATCCCGTATATAGCCACCGGCCGAGTTGATGTGCCCTGCGCGTTCCAAAATGCAGGCGATCACCGTTGCCGCATTTTCTGGACCCAGCACGCCGCAAGCCTCTTCGTAAGCCGACGGGGAAACTCCAAGCATGGAGCGGACCACCACGGCGGCGGCCATCATGTCTCTCCAGCTCACTATCTCGCCACCAGGTCCATAATCGATGATTTGCGGGCAGGCGTTCAGCACCATGCCGAGCGGGAAGGGTTTCAAGCCGGTTAGATTGTCGAGCGACTTGCGTTCTGGCGGCGCGGGCGTCCGCTCAATCGGAATTTCGCGCTCCTGCAGGTTCCCGGCTAATAGCTCAGTCTTCGCCAAATTGACATCACCATCCGGTACCACGCCTTCCTGGTCTTCGTTTGGCCCACTGATCTCGCCCCGCTTTTCTTCTAAGCGTGGTTCAAGTTCAGATTTAGAGTCGGGATTTGAATTCTGTTTGTGGCGCTCAGTATGATCGGGATTGGCGCTTGTTTTTTGTGCTTTGAATTGTGTTTCCAGTACATTAAGAATGTTTTCACGTAGGAAATCCAATTCGCCCAATGCAGTCTCAATATCGTTCAGGGTCTTGTTACGGGGAAGTGCTGCCATGATTGCCCGATATTGGGCATAAACTGCCTCCCAGTCGCCTGGAGCCCCCTCATCCAGCGCAGTCTCAATCAACTTGACGACATCGCGTCGGCAAATCGTCAGGCGTTCACGCTGTCGCTGCAAGGCGAGCCTCTCCGCCTCAACATCTGCGGCAATCATGAGAATCTCTTCCGCGCGTGCCAGAAGCGGTGCCAGAGAGAAGCCAAAGGCCTCGTCAACCTCGCCAGTCTGTCCACGACGCGCAAAGCGCTTGCCATTGGCGCTATCCCTGCGGATCAGCAACCCGGCCTCAACCAGGCTGGCGACATGGCGGCGAATTGTGGGTTCGGCCATGCCATGAGCCCGCATTGAAAGCTGCTGATTGGACGGGAAAACGATCAGATTGTCGTCACCGCAAAGCTCAGCCTTCGGATAAAAGGTCAAAAGCGCGTTCAATATGGCCAATGCCCGATCGCTAACACCGAAGTGCCGCCGCCCGGCGGCCAGCGCGCGGAAAATCTCCCACTTGTTGACACTGGCGTCATCGTCAATTTCACCCGCGGCCTTCTGGGATTCCAGCATGGCATAGGTCATCGCCCGCCGCCCAAAGGGCGTCGTAATATGCTCAGTCTGCATCGTCTCTCACCTTGTCAAAAAGGCAAAAGAAACCCACCCGCCGAAATTATTGACGCCAAAGACTCTTGACTGTGATTCGTGGAAATGCGATTCTCTGTTTGCTACGACTGAGAAGGGCTTCCATGACGGTGACGTTTGGGGGCCTTTTTCTTTTGCTTCGTGCCTTAACTCCGGTTTTTCTTGCTCCCGCTGCTCATCTCCTTGAGATAGGCATCGTGGATGTTTTCAATCTGCCCCGCCAAATACGCTACAAATTCTGCCGGAACAGCCCTACCAAAGCTCATCTTTGCGCCCGATTTGGAATAGACGATATCAGCGAGCTTCATTCCTTTGGAGTGAACTTCCTGGCGCTCAGGCCCTTCGACCTTCTGCACAGTTCCCGTCGGTTTCTTAAACATCGACGAGAGCGCCAGCGAATACCGCTCCTCACTTGTAAGATCCTTGCCTGCGTCGCGCAGCACCTCCACCACCATGTCATGGGCATGCGGATGTTCATTCCACTTGTCCACCAATTCCAGCCATCGGCGCCGACCAATCTCAGGTGCGGCACCAATCAATTCTACCAGAGCGTCCGAAAGTGTGGATGAAACGCGGATCATTTCTGAAATATGAGACTTGCCGGTCGACAGCGCCGAGGAGATCGTAGCCCTTGAAAAACCTGCCTTTTCCAACGCTGCAGCAAAGGAGCATTTCTCAATGAACGTAAGGTCGTTGCGTGCAGAGTTTTCCTCACCCTGAAAGACCACCGCCTCTTCATCGGAAAGTTCACGGATAATGGCACGGAACTTCACTTTCAATCGTTTGGCCGCAGCCAGACGCCGCCGACCATAGACGATTTGATAGCGACCGGCCTTGCCAGCGACCGGGCGCACAAGACCCGGCACGATCTGGCCGCGCTCTTCCATGGATGCCACCAGCTCGCCAATCGCCGCATCATCATAGGCACCGGCAAAGCGGTCTGAAATCAGAGACGGATCAATCGCTTCCGGATCAAGCTCAATAATTGCCCCGCCATCTTTCAGAACGCGGTCAGCAATTTCGCTGCGCTCTTGAATATGGCGCACGCCAGCCGCCACGCGCGCGAGATGCGGCGATGTGGTGGGCCGCGAGTCTTGAGACTTGGTTTCGGGTGCGGCCTTGACAGCGCTTCCAGGCGGTTGCGCAGCGGCCCCCTCCTTCATTTGCCCCAAAACATTGGCAAACATGCCCTTGGAATCTTTGCGGCTCATTCACGCCCCCATGCATTCCACAAGAGGCCTTCAACCTCTTCATTCGCCGCGTTGATGGATTCCATCGCCCGGTCATATGTGCGCGGCGCTGAGAAGCGCGCGCGCTGCACCTCATAAAGACTTTGCTTCCAGGTGAGAGAGTCCGCCACGGCAGTCGACTTGATGACCATGTTCAAGAGAAGATCATCTCCAAAGACCTGGCGCATAAGTGCCTGCATATTTGCCTGCGGATGGTCGTTGGGTTCAAATTTGGTGATCAGGAATTTAGCAAAATCCCATTGCGCTTCAGTGCCCATGCCTGACAGGATTTCCATGTAGGAAGCGGCGAGCTCGAGAAACTTTGCAGTGGAATCCACGTCCAGCATATGAGCTGGCACAGGGATCAACACACCAGTTGCCGCCGTCAGCGAGGAGAGCGTAAGAAAATTCAGTGATGGGGCAGAGTCCATCAGGATTATATCATAATCATCTGCAATCTGCTCAATCGCCTGCGAGACACGCAGCAGAAAGTTCGTGCCGCCAGCGTTGCGCATTTCCAGCGCCACAGCAGTTTCAAACTCAGTCAGATCAAGCCCCGCACAAATCACATCAAAACCGGCAATGTGCGTCTGATGGATTAACGAGGCGGTTGGCACCGGCTCATCAAAGCGGATTGCAGAATAGAAGGTCTCTCCCGCACGCGGATCAAATCCGTCAACAGCGCCATGAAGCGCGGTAAGTGATGCTTGCGGATCAAGATCAATCGCAAGAACGCGATAGCCTTTGAGCGCCAGATAATGGCCGAGGTGAATAGTGGTCGAGGTTTTCGACGAACCGCCCTTGAAGTTGGTCACCGCGATCACCTGACAGCCTTCGCCTTCCACGCGGCGCGGATTGACCCACTTCTTCCGACCGTTCTCAGCCAGATACATGCGCAGTTCCAGCACTTGCTCAAGCGTGTAAAGTCTGCGTCCATTGCCAGCGATTTCCGGCTCTGGGCCTTTGCCCTTGAGCGATATCTGGCGAATATATGCCTCCGTCACACCCAACAATGCTGCGACTTCCGAGGACGCAAATTTGCGCATAACGCGGCGCGCATCCGGCGGATACTGGGCAAGTGAAAGGTTGCGCAAAGCCTCATCCAGCTTTGCGGAAAATGTCTGCATGAAGTCCAGACTGCTCAAGCTGCGAGTCACGTTCATTATCCTCTGTTGCGATGCGTCCAGACATGCGCCAAACATGGTTAACGGATGATTAACCGGGCCTCGACTACGCGAAATTTCGAAAACTTCGAAAATTTCCGTAGCTACTTTTATGCCGATTCGGAAGTGGTCGCAATCGGAGGAACAGCTTGTTGTCTCAACCGAGGCCGAACAGGTAGTACGCAGGGGTTGAGCACAAACGCCCACTTGTGAAGCGACATCCACTTCACAGGCCGACACGCGCGGTATGATTTATGTGCCTGAATAACTGAATTGCAAGACAGAGGTCGGATAGGCTTTGGCCTTCCATTGCTGGCGTGATCTGACCAGACCTTCCCAGATAGGATCTCCCGCCTGACGGTGATCGTCGGGACCAAAGATGAAGACGCCTTGGCCTTCAGTCGCCTGGAAGTGGATCTCGATAACAGATTTCAGCAGATAGGCCGAAGCACCACTGCTGCCGTAATCGGATGCAGCTTCCAGATAAAAACAGATCGTGCCGAGCTTTATATCAAGGAAATATGCAAGCGGATTTTGTCCATCAACGAGGCAGCGTGCGGCAGAATAATTCAGCGTTGCAACCTGCCGAAAGCCTGTTCGCAGAAGCAGCAAAATGAGACTACTCTTGACGTTCTTGCGGGCAAATAGTCGATGACGGGATTTTTCCAGTGCAATGATGTCACCAAATGCGGGCCATCCTCTCGAACGCCGGATTTCAAGGTTGTCATATGTCTTGATTGCCTTCTTCACATTGCGCTTGGCATTGGTGCTGACAGCCTTGTAATAGTCGTCCCACGACGCCCAATCGCGAAAGTCAACCGCGACAATGTCAACCGGCCAAACGGACGTGACAGTCGCGCCGTCGATCGCGCCGACTTCGCTCTCGCGGCACTTTTCCAGGTTCCAGTCAGAACCGTAGATGTAGTTTCCGGTACCCAGGAAACGCAGTACAGCCTGCATGGCATCCGCCCACTTATCCGCATATTCGGGCATGAGCTGTAAAGAGTCTTGAAAAACACTACAACGTGAACCGATGCTGAGGGCGCATTGACCGATTTTCAATCGACCGGTGCCCTCGCCTACAAACAGGCTCAGCCGCCTGATCCGGGACAGAGCCTCCGTTTCAAATCTCCAAAGTGATGCAGCTCTGTAAAGACACCTGTAGGACGCCTTGCTCAAGGCAGCAAATTCATCCCATTCATCAGGGGTTGCGCTACTGATTTCTACGGAGATTTCCGCCGTCATCCACTCATGTCTCTTCGTTTCCCAACGATGAAAGACAGGTCAGCAATATGCCTCGCGCCCACCACTTAAATATCGTCAAGCATCAACTTTCAATTCTACTTGATAAGACAAAAAATTTTCAATTCCCTTAAGAGTTTCCACGTTAACCTCTTCTCGACAAGATCGGCTGCATTTTTTCGGCTCGCCTTGGGAGGAAGGACTGGCCTGATGCCATGGACGAAGCTCTTGGCGAACGAAATCGCAATCGTAGTCTTTGTCAGCCAGAAACAGCTTTGGTTTGTTGACCGGTAAGGCCAAGAGCGCCGGAACGGCATTGCAATTCGGCGCTGCTCCACCTGTTAGTGTTGCCCAGTCTGCCTACTTTTGTCTATGCTTTACCGACGACTTGATTAGAGGCATGAAAAGCAACCCCAAACCTTGCAGCCATAGACGGATAATCACCAATTTGGCCTATTCGAAAAGCTTACGGAACAGGAGCCATATTTAGTGAACGGTTCAAGAATTAGGAATTACGTTGATCTGATTGCCTCAATCCCAAGCCATTTTGGTATCCCCGTTGATAAAAGTGAATTGGTCAATCCAAAAAGCTTAGAAGATAGTGTTGACCGCTTTGCGGGTCTCAAAGCTCGGTTTGCGATCCCAATTGCTCTCTATGACAAGTATGGAAACCGCTTGGACGCTGCAGCCGAACCAGACGGGTTTCCGACAACTGTGACCGCACAAGATGAATTGATTTCACCAGCAGATTTCTTCGAGTTTGATGGTGGGCTATATTTTGCGACGGTGACGCCAGATGCCGCAATGCTGACCAGCCATGGTGCTCATATTCTGGTCATGAGGGTCGACAAGGAGTTGATTGAAGAAACAGTGTCACAGCTTCATGCGCCAATTAAAATCACGCGTGGAGAGTTTCAGCTAATTTCTTTTCTTCTCACTGGTCATGAACTCCGGGACATTGCCACATTAACTGGTGCAACCTACGAGACCAGAAGAACCCAATTGAAAATGGTCCTTGTGAAACTCCAGGTCAAGAACCAGCGAGGAATCATCAAAACCGTCTCTCTTGCAATACTCAAGCACCTTACCGCACGCATTATTTCCGAGCCAGCGCGGGGCCGGGAGGATGTCTTGGCGAGAGAGGAATTCAAAGACGAGATCCTGCCTCTCCGCTTTACACCGACCTCCGGTCGTGACCTGCCCGCATGGGAAATCGGTGCGAGAGGCGGCAAACCTATTCTCTACTTTCACACTTGGACGGCCATTCTACCATTCACTGCAGAAGATGTTGACTTGTTAAAGGGGCACAATCTGCGATGGCACGTTATTCCGCGCTTCTTCTGGCAATCTCCAGCAAGCGAGCCACAAACCCTGCTCAAGCTGTTTGCCGCCGACGTTGCCGAATACATAAAGTCTTACATCGGCGCTCCCGTTACATGTGTTGCAAACAACTCGGGAGCTCCCTGGGCCGTCACTTTGGCAAAACATGCGCCCGAGGTCGTTGACCGTCTGGTCCTTTCCGGTTGCCCATTTCCGCCGTCGCAAGCATCTGAGGTCAACCAGTCGGCCAGCTGGCAGCATGCGTTCTTGAAAGTGAACAAGCACAACCCTGCAATCGGTCGCAAAGTGCTCAAAATGTATACTCGGCTGGGTTTCAATAAGTCCCTTCTCTCTGCTGCCTATGAGCGGGCCTATGGTGAAAACCCGAGTGATGTTTTGGCGCTAAAAAAGCTGATTGATCGGGGAATGATGTCTCAATGGATCCGATTGTTTTTAAGTACCGCACCCGAGAAATATGCAGATGAGTTGGCCGTTAGCCACGTGCATTGGGACCAACTCGTCAGATCGTTGAAATGCCCCGTTGATTTCTTTCACGGGACCAAGGACCATATGACTCCTCTAGAGATGGTCGACAAAATCGAAAAGGACCAGGACAAATCCAGCCTGACCACCATTGCTGACGGGGGGCACATGGTAGCGGTGTCCCATTTCGAGCGCTTGGTTGAACTTCTGGCATAACGGTGAAGCTGACCTAGAAGAATTCCCGAAAAGATCGCCAGAACTAATCCCAGTCACTCCGCAATTTCAGGGTAAACTGCCATACTTTGTCAACAGAACCTAGAATTAACACTAATCATGCACAACAGTCATGAAACTGAATTGACGCCAAAATGGAAGGGCGTGTTCCGGTGTCAGGCAAAGAAAGAAAATCCGTGGTCGAACTTCCCAGAAGAGCCCTGCTGGCTTCCATGCTGGCAGCTTCCGCAGCACCTTCCGCGCAGGCCTTCGCCGCCTCGCAACGCTCCATGAACGTGACGGAAAGCTCTGTCCAGGACTATGACGTCCGCGCATATGGCGCGATCTGGGACGGACGAAGCCACCCGTTGTCGGAAAGATTTGCTTCACTGGACGAAGCCCGTGCCAGCTATCCGCACGCGACAAGTCTGGATGAGGAGATTGACTGGGCTGCCACACAAGCAGCTATCAATGCGGTGGTGATGGACTGGCAAGGTGCTGGTGCTCGATTTGGCGCCATCGTACGCCTGCCTCCCGGTACAGGGCAGTTTAACCGGGCGCTTTTCTACCCGGCAAACCTGCTTTGGCTTGAGGAGAATTCACCCGTCGTCAACCTGACCGGTCATGGCCGTAGCTCGACTATTCTCGAATGGCGGGACAATTTTGCCCCCGTTGAAGGCGGCTACGTGTTGCAGCCGCGCAACGCCTCCGTCAACAACGGCAATGTCAACTGGGAAGGCGATCATTCGCTTTTGCATTCAGACTGCCACCTTTCCGGCTTTGCAATGCGCGGACCAGGCACATGGCACGACTTTCCTGCACCCACCAGCCGAACTGAATTTGTTGCCCGTTATGGCTTTGATACGCCCGATTGGGCCAACGCCTTTAACAGAGACAACGCCCGCATCGGCCAGATTTATGAAAACTTCGGCGGCCTGAGTGCTGGCGAAACGACCGTCTTGAGCGACATTCACATTGAAGGTTTCTCGGTCGGTATCAACTGGCGCGGCGGGCAAAAACTTGCGTCTTATGTGTATGTTCTCAATTGTTATTACGGCCTCTATGTCACCTACACCCATGAGGCGCATGGCGACTTCCTGATACAAAAATGCAATTTCTCCGGCCGTTTTGCAGCCATTGCCATTGCGCCTGGCGCCGGATTTTTCGGTCATTTGGACACTTGCTATATTGGCAGCGCTCCCTATGGCTTCTACAAGGAAGGCTCAGACGCAAACCTAAGCCCTGACGAGGCCGCCAAACGCTATGGCGCGCACTGGAATGATTTCATTTCGGGTATATTGTCTTATTGCCAATTTGAGAGCATTGGCAATGCCATGATCTGCGAAGGCAATATGGGTCGTCGCCATCAGATCAGCAACTTGACCCTGCAAAACTGCATCTATGTCGACTGGCATGACAACTCATTTCCACGCTCAGATGTTGGCTATCGTGGCGCAATCCTCAACGATGCGCTAATTGATGTCGGTCGGTGGAGCCGCATCTCGATCCTACGCAGTTTTGAGCCTGACTGGTGGCGACCACGCGACATTGCGCTTTTCATGTTTGGCGAGGCTGACGATGTAACCATCGACGGCTGCGACGGCTTTTTGCGTCAGGGCGCGAAATATCAAAAGCCGGTCTTTTTCTGCAGCGGCAATGGTGCAAAACCCGCAGGCTCTATCCGCATCAGCGGCGATGGCTGGTCTGGCTCGGTGCAATATCTGGACAAAGCGAGCGACGCAGAGATTGTCGCCGGCGATCTTGTTGGTCGCCATCGTGGCGGCTGCCGCACTCTGGCAGAGGATGCTGGTCAATGGCTTGGCGTTGCAATGGAAAACGGCTTTCAACGCCCCGGTGTCGCCTGCCTCGCCGTGGCGCACAGTGCCACCGGACCGCTGAACCTCAATTTTGATCCAGATGGCGCAGCGCAGGGCGAATGGTGGCGGCCTTCACCATCAACAGCAGGCAAAGTGGTACTATCCACCGAAAGAACGCCCTTCGGGTCACATTATATCAGCGATGAAGGCGAGCATGTGTTTTATCTCGCAAGTAGCGTGCTCTAGGGGCAGGATATAGGCTCCATCCTTAACGAAATCGAAAGCTCAAATTGCTTTATTAGCGCAGATTCAACATCAAACGCTGATATGGGTGAAGAGTGTGCGCGTCGCGATAGTTCATGACTGGTTGTATGTATCTGGCGGCGCAGAGCTTGTGTTGAGCGAGATGCTGAAATGCTATCCGGGCGCGGATGTTTTCACGCTTTTTGATTTTCTGGATCGGAAGGACCGTGAAAAACTCGGCATTGGCGCGACCAAGACCTCGTTCTTGCAGAAGATTCCCGGCATGCGCAGAGCGCACCGCATGTTCCTGCCTTTGATGCCCTACGCCATCGAGCAGTTTGATTTTGCGGACTATGATCTGGTGATCTCCAGTTCCTATGCAGTCGCCATGGGCATCATTACCGGCCCCAATCAGGTGCATGTCGCCTATGTGCATTCGCCCATGCGCTATGCCTGGGACCTGCAGGAAACCTATCTGTCTCACAGCAAATTTAGCGCGTTGAAGAACTTCGCCGCGCGCTATTTCCTGCACAAGCTGCGCATATGGGATACGCGCACGGCAAACGGCCCCGATATACTGATTGCAAATTCAAAATTCGTCGCGCGCCGTATCAAAAAGACCTACGGCCGCATCGCCGAAGTCATCAATCCGCCGGTCTATTTGGCTGACAGTCGCCCACCGGTTGCCAAGGGCGATCATTTTTTCGTTGCCAGCCGATTGGTTCCCTACAAAAACATCGAAACAATTGTGCGCGCCTTTGCCAAAGCGCCTGATCTGAAATTGATTGTGGCAGGGCACGGACCGCAATTTGAAATGCTGAGCCGCATCGCAACACCCAACGTTACAATGAAGGGCTTTGTCTCAACCGCTGAACTGCGCGATCTCATGGCCTCGGCCCGGGCCTTTGTCTTTGCCGCCGAAGAAGATTTTGGCATTGTCCCTGTAGAGGCTATGGCCGAGGGCACGCCGGTGATCGCTTATGGGCGCGGCGGTTGCCTGGAAACTGTCGTTGATGGCCAAACCGGCATGTTCTTCCACGAGCAAACGCCAGAAGCGGTTCTCGCTGCTATTCGTCGGTTTACAGAGCGCGAAGGTGCCATTTCACCGGAGGCCTGCCGCTCACATGCGGAGAAGTTCGCTGACAGCCGGTTCCGCGCCGAACTCATCGATGCGGTAGACCGCACCATGGCTGAGGTCGCAGCGTCCCGCGGTATTGCCGCGCATAATCCCAACGAAGCCACTGCAAAAGCTCAAACTTTGGAAACCCTGCCATGAGGGACGACCCCAGCGCGTTCAACCAGCATAACGACAGTCATGTCGGCCAGACGCTTCTGGCAATGCTCTGGCGCCATCGCCTGGTGTTTGTCGTTGCCTTCGCGCTGATTTATGGGTTGGTACTGGCTGCACTGGTGCTTCTGCCAAAAACCTACGTGGCTACGGGCTCGGTTATCGTTGCTGAACCTGAGACAGGCCTCGGTTCACAGGAAGGCATTCGTTCCATCAATGTTGGTGATCCGGCAGATGTGGAAAGCCAGTTGCTGGTAATCAGCTCGGATCGCATCTTGAAGATGGTCGCCGCAGCGCCGGGCGTCATCGAAATAATTCGTAACGAGTGCGCGACCTCTGGTTCGGCAAGCGATTGCGCAGGTCTAACACCAGACAGCGACAGCACGGTTGTCTACCTTTCCAAGCATTATTCGATTGCCGGTGTTGGCCGCTCACGCGTTATCAATATTGCCTACAAGTCAAACTCACCGCAAATCGCCCGCGACATGGCCAACGCGCTGATTACCCAATATCTGGAAGAACATCGCGATAGTCTGGTCTCCGGCAAGTCGATTGCTGCAGAGGAAATCCAGAGGCAGCTTGATCAACTGGACCAAGACATTCGTATGCTGGATGGCCGAATCCAGGCATTCCGTGAGAAAAACGGTCTCGTGCGTGGTTCGCTTGCACCTGCCAACACCGAGTTGCTCTCCTCACTGCTTCAACAGCTTGCAACTGCGCAGGCTGACCGCTCACAGGCCGAATCTGCGCTGAAGGAAGTCGAGGCCGACCTCAAGAATGACTTGCCAACGTCACAGATCATCTTGCAAAGCCCCGCGGTGAAGGCCATACACAGCCGCATGCTGGCTTTGGAAGTGCAGGTGGAAGTCGCCTCTTCATCTCTTGGGCCACGTCATCCGCAAAATCTGGCGTTGCGGTCAGAACTTGCGTCGCTGAAGGCTCGCCTGAAAGCGGAAAGTCACAATTATATCAATGGTGTAAAGAAACAGCTTGCGACAGCACAAGACCGCGTCTCAAATTTGCAAACTCTCGTGGACAACGCCGAAGCCAATGTGAGCAAGGCCAGTGCTGGAGAAACCGAGATTGCCCCACTGGTCACCGGTGTCGAAGTCAAGCGCAAGGAATATGCCGATCTTTCCGCCAAGCTGAAAAGCCTTGAAACCGAGCAGCAGTCAACTCTTGGCTCTACACGCCTTGTCAGCCTTGCCAGCCTGCCGATAAAGCCCGTTTTCCCTAAAACTCTGCCATTCTTGGTGGGTGGAATCATATTGGCGGCATTGGGTGCGGCGGCCAGTGCTTTCGCTGTCGAATTCCTCTCATCACTCGGCACCGGCAGGACCGACCGCCCGACCTACGGCGGGTTTGCTCGACAAGAAACGGCTTTTGCCTACAAACGGCCATCAAAGGTCGCCGCCCGGGAGCCTCCCCACAGAGCGCCCCACTTCAAGCCACGCAGGAAAGCAGCACCGAGCTGGTCTTTCGGCGTGCTGCCCGCGTGGGATGAGCCGCTGAGTGAGGAGCAGGCAATATATCTCACTGACGTGTTGAACATAGTCGGCCCGAGCAGCGACAATGCGCATGTGACGGGTGCAAAGAGCGTCGTCATCGCGCCGCTGACATCAATGTCGCAAAACGGCAGTCTGACATTGGCAACCCACCTCGCGCGCCTTGCAGCGTCATTTGGTGTGCGCACACTGATCGTTGAGATCGAGTTTGAAAAGCCCAAATTCGCCGCCACATTGGGTCTCGATCCGCAATTCAAACTGAATGACCTTCTCAACACCGAAGGCAGGCATAGCCAGTATTGCCTCTATGACATAGCGACGCCCGTCGACGATTTCGATGTGATTTTCGCCGACCCTGGCCAGGCCGACTTTGACGACCCGTATTTGCAGGAGCGGCTTTCCAACGTGCTCGCCCGTACTGGCGGCTATGATCTTGTCATTCTCGCCTGCCCACAGGTTGGGCATGGAACACTTGCAAGCGCCGTAGCAAGCGAAGCTGATGGCATCATCTTCTGTGATCAGGTCAGCGACGGGAAAGTGCGACTATCGCCTGAAGTTAAAAAACAGATCGACGAATGGGGCCTCAATCACATCGGTACTGCACTGATGGAGAAGAGCCACTTCATCAAGATCAAGAATGCCCGCCGAGGGTCTCCGGTAAAAAAGAAAGAACGGTGGAGTCAATCTTCTGATCGTGTTGCCCGCAGGATATCATTGTGACCCGACCACGTGTTCTATTTGCAACCCATAGCCCCACTATTTCGGGAGCTGAATATGTCCTTCTCAACATGACGAAGGACTGGGCGGGTGCCGAAGCATTTCTTTTCGAAGACGGCCCTTTGGGCAGCGCACTGAGTGCGCAAGGTCTCAAGGTTCATGTCTCTCGCTTTGCCAGCGACTTCTCATCCTTCAAGCGAGACAAGTCGTTACTACGAGCGTTCCCGCTCGTCACCAAATTGGTTCGAACGGTCTTCGAATTGGCTTCACGCGCGCGCGCGGTCGATTGTGTCTATGCCAATTCCCAAAAGGCATTCACGCTGGCAGCTGCCGCCCGACCCTTCTATCGTCGCCCATTGATTTGGCATCTGCACGACATTTTGGAGCCCGCACATTTCGGCAGGAAGCAGCTGAAAATGCAGGTCACACTGGCCAACCGGTTTGCCGATCTGGTCATTGTTCCTTCCACTGCCGCCGCGGATGCTTTCGTGGCACAAGGCGGACTTGCGGCGCTGGTGACCGTTGTTGCAAACGGTACCGAATCGGCACCACAAACAGATTATTCCAAGGTTGACCTTGCCGCAGAACTTGGCATCGGTGATGTACCACTTATCGGCGTTTTCAGTCGCCTTGCAGCCTGGAAAGGTCAGCATGTGGTGATCGAAGCATTGCAGCATCTCCCTGATGTTCATGCCATCATCGTCGGCGACGCGCTATTCGGTGAAGATGCATACCGACAAGAGGTAGAAGCTCTTGTCACCAACATGAACCTTGCCAATAGGGTCCATTTTCTGGGACAACGCAGCGATGTGCGCCAGCTCATGAAGGCGGTCGATGTCGTCGTTCATCCCTCAACATCACCCGAACCATTCGGACTAACGCTGATCGAGGCCATGTCGGTCAACACACCAATTGTCGCCACCAAGATTGGCGCAAGCGCAGAAATCCTGGAAGACGGTAAGGCCGGATTACTTGTCGCGCCTGGCGACCCCAAGGCATTAGCCGAGGCAGTATCCAAACTGCTTGAAGGCAAAGTGGATCTTGAAGCGCTGAGCACAGTTGCACATGCCCGCTTCGAGGCGCATTACACCTCAAAACAAATGCGGGATGCGGTGGATCAAGCTGTTACGAGGGTGTGCGGCCATGGCTAGCAATGGCCCTGCCCCGTCTACCCGATCAGAAGGCTTGTTTGTCATTCCGGCCTGGTTGTTGGCTGCGCTGCTGCTAATCGGGACCGCCGCCGCTGGTTTCGTTGTCGGCGGGCTGGCAAAATTTCTCTTTCTCGCAGCCTGTCTGCCATTGGGCTGGTATGCTT
Source organism: Ensifer sp. (assembly GCA_050301895.1). Classification (GTDB taxonomy): domain Bacteria; phylum Pseudomonadota; class Alphaproteobacteria; order Rhizobiales; family Rhizobiaceae; genus Ensifer_A. The sequence continues at coordinate 137,976 of JBNKZZ010000007.1, forward strand.
GGCAACAATCGCCCGCCATGCACGTCACCACGTCACTGGTGATCTTTTCATTTGCGCCGCTGGTTCGCCGTTTGGTGGATTTGACGGCAGGTTTCGATGAATCATCCATCATGCTGGTCGGACCCCTCCTCGTACTCATGGGCACCTTTCCCAGCCTGCTGATCGATCTTAACAATCGAACGCTCTTGGCAGACAGGCGTATTCGACCCCTGCTCATATTGCTCATCTGCATCCTATACGCGATTACGCTGACTATCTTCCGTGGGCAGTGGAACAACGCTATTGTCGGCGGTGTCAAATGGCTCATCCCACTCTTTTACGCAGCTGCGCTCATTCGCTTTGGTGACCGTGAAGACGTAGTGGAAGCTGCGACAAAAGCATTTACCTGGATCCTGCCGCTTAGCGGCCTATACGGCATCTATCAATTCGTCAGCCCGCCAGAATGGGACCGCTACTGGATGCAGTTTGCCTCCATCCTGTCGGCTGGCCTGCCCGAACCCTATGAAGTGCGCACGTTTGCAACACTCAACAGCCCTGGCACCTTTGGCGTCTTCACCGCAATTGGTCTGATCCTCGTCACCTTTCTGCGCCCGGTCGTCATCGCCGTGCCACTGGCAGCACCTGCCGCCGTCTCCCTCCTCCTTTCGCAGACACGTTCCGTTTGGCTCGGCATGGCGCTGGTGTTGCTTTTCGCACTGTGGAGCCGGGGTACCCGCGCACGTTCAGGTCTGATTTTCGCGGGCATTATCGCGGCATTGATGGTGGCCCTGACCATTCCAACCTTTGCTGACGTGATCCTTTTGCGACTGGAATCCTTTCTTCAAGGAAGCCAGGATCACAGTGTGCAAGAGCGCATGCAGCAGTTCATCCTGCTCTGGAATAATCCTGATCCGTGGGACGCCTTTTTCGGTATTGGCTTCACAACAGTCGATGTGGGTGTCGCAGGCAGCATGGCCATTGATGGTATGTTTATCGAGAGTTGGTTGATGCTGGGTCTTTTCGTCGGGCCGATCTATCTGCTCACATTTATCTGGGTGAACCTCACCATGGTCAAACAGGCAATCATCGAGCCAAACCCACGCCTAACTGCGGCAGCAGGACTTGCCTTTTTCACTCTCTTTCAAATTCCCTTTGGCAGTTTTTCCAGTGGTGAACTGGAGTATATTTTCTGGATCGTGGCCGCCTTCTCCCTTTGCGTCGGCGTTTCACCAGGTCGGATAACAAAGCGGGAGCGCCAACGTCCTGTCCCTCACGTCCCTGTGCGGAGAAACCAGTCGAGCGCACGTCCCACCTCGCCCCGATCCGCAGGGTCGTTGTTGAATTTGTCACAAGGAGAACACCGGTAATGGAAGGTCATTCTTCGACCATACCGCTTGTTTTTGGCGAAACTATTGGCTGGTTAAACCCGGCAAACGGTCGCCGTGGCGTCGTAATCGCAGGCAGTCACGGCTTTGAAGATCTGTGCAGTATGCGGTTTCTGGCCATGATGGCGCGCCGTATATCGGCCCGCGGCCTGCCGGTGCTGCAATTTGACTATCCCGGCTGGGGCAATGCATTGGGCGATCATGCAACGCCGGATCTCCTTTCCAAATGGGAGACTAGCCTTGATGAAGCCATTGAAACGCTCAAAGACAAAGGCGACGTGGATGATGTGATTATCATCGGCTTTCGCTTGGGTGCCCTGCTCGCATGGTCGGCGGCAGCTCGTCGCGAAGATATCGCAGCGTTGGGGTTGCTCGCTCCACCCAACAGCGGTCGCGTCTATCTGCGCGAACAGGAAATATCCGCGCGTCTTGTGGACGCAGAATTGCAATCTCCACCGCACGCAGAACCCTTCGATGGAATAACCGTTGGCGGATGCCGTCTTTCCGGAGAAACTGGAGCCTCACTGAAGGCCTTTAACCCATTCAAGCAGGCGCTCTCTGGCAAGCCACTTGGCCACCTGTTGATCCTGGGGCGCGGGGAAGGTGCCGCCAATGAAGCATTTGCAGAACAATTCAGGACACCTGATCGCAACCTGACCCTTGGTCAGTTTGACGGTTACAATCAGCTCATGCGTGACACCACAGCGCAGGAAATCCCTTACGCCGTCATAGAGCAATGCGTCGATTGGGCCGAACGCCTCCACCAGCCGGGTGCATCACCCAAGCATGAAATTGCGGTTACACACCGCCTGAAATCTGCGACATTTGAAGAAGAACCCGTGATCATCGGCACGGATCAACCACGTCTGAGCGGCGTCATCTGTCGCCCGCGCCAGACGGATAAAGCCACGTCGCAACATGCCGTCATCATTCCCAATTCTGGTGCCAATCCGCAAATTGGCTGGGCGCGCGGCGGAGTGGAACTTGCTCGCACGCTCGCCGCTCACGGCACCACGTCACTACGTTTCGACATGCCGGGGCTTGGTCAAAGCGAGGATCCGCCAGAAGATCGTCAATATATTTATGATGATCGCAACCATGATGATGTCGCCCGAATAATTGACTGGCTCTGCGCGCAAGGCTTTGAGAGAATGACATTTGCGGGCACTTGTTCCGGAGCACATTACGCCTTTCATGCTGCCCACCGAGACAGCCGTGTTACCGCAATTGCCATTGTAAATATATTATGTTTCGACTGGGGCTTGAGTCACAAGCTGGAACGCTTTGCACTGCGCCTTCTTCACGGTTCACCCAACGCGGCACGATCCATGCCCACTCCGGTTTCCGGCGACGCCACACCCGGACTCGCTGTCCGCGCGAAAGGATTCGTCAAGTCACTGATCAAGGCCTGGGGGCGTCCATCAATCGAGTTTGCCAAAATGGCCCTCGTCCGCTTTTCCCCCGCCACCCTGCTGGGTTTCGGCAAGGTCGAGCGCCGGATGCGCGCCATCACCCGTCGCGGCGTGCACGTTCTCATGGTCAGTTCCGATGGCGACCTGAGCCACGGCGAAATCGCGCGCCATTTTGGTAAAGGTGGCAAGCGGCTCTATACGATGAATGGTATTACGAAATGTGCCATCAAGTACGCTGATCACTCCCTGACACAACCGCATGCCCGCACCGAACTGGCAAAGTATCTGATTGAATGGGAAGCCTCGAACGAACGTTTAACAAGCACCCAGTAGTGCGCTGAAAGATTAACATTTATTGTCCCACTCAACTCTATGTTAACGCTCTGGCATGTTCTGGGATACCAATTTGGGACGAAGTATAGGAGAATAGGTGCAAGTGGTGTGAAGGGATTCCTAACGTCACTTTGGTTTGAACCGGCTCGACAGAGCAATTTGACCTGAAATCGAACAATATCAATACCCTGCTCCGCGTCATACAAACAGCCGGGCAAGCGTGAAACTTGGCCAGATGTCACCCGGCTTCTGAGCAAACGAGACCAACAGCGAGCATGCAAGACGAACAAGACGCGCAGTTAGAGAACAAAGCAAACCAGCAGGCCGACGGTGATACCGCAAATTGGAAGCGGATCGCAGCGGCCTTGATGGGCGGAGCACTGTTTTCAAAAGGTCTTGGCTTCTTCCGTGAAATCTTCATGGCGCACGTCGTCGGTGTTGCCCAGCTGGCCGACAGTTTTCGTGCCTCCATCACCGGATTTCTGCTGCCACTGGCCTTTGTCCAGAATGAAAGCGTGCCAGCAGTCCTGGTTCCAATGATCCGTGAAGGCGAAGAACAGGGTGACAGACCACAGCGAACCGCCGCACTGACAATCGTGACAGCTATTGTGGGCATATCGGTCATGATCCTGGCTGAGATTTTCGGCCAGTATTACATAGATCTCTTTGTCTCCGGCTTTTCCGATGAGGGCAAGGAACTCACCTGGATGTTCTTTCGCATTCTGGCTCTGAGTATGCCAGCATCAGTCTTGCTCAACAGCCTCGTGGCGGCTGAAATCACGCTCGGCAAGACACGTATCGCGACCCTTCGCGCCAGTGTCATCAATGTCGGGATTTTGACCGGGCTCGTACTTTATTCCGAATTCCATTTTGTCAGCGCACTTGCCTGGGCCTACACGGCAGTGCTCAACTTTCTGGCATTCTACGGCATTATGAGGCTCATCAGAGAGGGTCACTTGCGCTTTGACCGGCAGGCGCGCGCCATGGTGGGGTCCACTGCCCGTGATTTTCTCAAGCGCCTGCGGCCATTCCTTGTTTTACCATTGGCCGAACAGGCCAATACATGGTTGGAACGCATGCTCGCATCACGTCTTGCAGTCGGCGCCATCGCGTCCATCGACTATGCCCGTACACTAACAGACAGCTCAATGCTGCTCATTAGCCATCCCATCGGCTGGGCAGTGATGGCGGGCACAGCGCATAAGAAAAACCAGTCGGGACAGGCCATCTCGATCAGCAACATGGTGCTTGCGACAATCGTTCCTGGCTCTGTTTTTCTGTTCTTCTTCTCTGAGGATGTTGTCAGGCTGATTTTCTATCGTGGTGCATTTGGCGACAACGGTTTGGCGATGACCAGCTCTGCGCTAAGCGGTGTCTCCATGGGCCTGTGGGCAGCCACACTTGGCTGGATTTTGCTCAGATTTTTGAACAATACCGGTCGCAACAAATCCACTGTCGTCATTCTGATGGCTTCGTTCCTTGCCAATTTTGTCTTCAATTACTTTACCCAGCCCCTGGCGACGAGCCCAGAAATGGGCATCTTCCTGCTTGGCGGCGGTGAAACCATCCGGTCAATAGTTCTGCTGCTCGGTTCCGCGGTCCTGCTGGAGTATCGGATGAAGATTGCTCTGGCCGTGTTGAAGTCCATCATTCCTGCAATCGCCATGGGCTTGATCTCGATCGTTATCATCCGCTTCGTTGATGGCTACATGTCGCGCCTGATATTGGGGACACTATTCTGTGGCGTTGTCGCGCTCCTGGCGCTTGTCCTTCTCTCCCCCGAAATGGTGTTTTCCACCTTCAGGGCCGCCCGCCAAAAAGCCTTCGGGCACTGAAGAATCGTCCTAAGTTGCCCCAATGACACTCATGCTTAAGAGATGCCCGTCGACCGCAGCACGAATCTTATGTGGTCCCCGCAGACGCGTCTCCAGATCTGTCTGCCATCAGCGCTCAGGAGACAGATTTGGTTTAACGGATAAGGGAGGATTTTGGCTCATCGTAGCTCACTCAAAGGAAGCGAAGATGAGAACGAAATCCGGGCCGCAGAAACCGACGGCTGAGAAAACAATCAAAGACATTCGGCGTGCGACGCGCAAGCGGTATTCTGCGGAGGAGAAAATCCGCATTGTGCTGGAAGGCCTGCGTGGTGAGGACAGCATTGCAGCGTTGTGTCGCCACTAGGGTGTTGTCGAGAGCATGTATTACACGTGGTCGAAGGAGTTCCTGGAGGCGGGCAAGAAACGTCTGGCTGGCGATACGGCGCGTGCTGCAACGACCGATGAGGTGAAGACCCTTCGCAAGGAGGCGCGCGATTTGAAAGAGGTCGTAGCCGAGCAGGCTCTGGAATTACGCCTTCTCAAAAAAAGCATGATCGCGGATGGGGGAGACGGAGAATGAGATATCCCGCATCTGAGAAACAGGAAATCATCCGGCTGGCTGAACAGTCCCATTTGCCAATCAAGAAGACATTGGAACAGCTCGGCATTCCCCGTCAGACTTTCTATCGCTGGTATGACAGGTTCCAGCGCTTCGGTGTCGAAGGGCTGGAAGACAAAACGTCCGCTCCGTCACGCGTCTGGAACCGTATCCCTGATGATATTCGTAATCAGGTGATCGAGTTGGCCTTGGAACAACCGGAATTGTCTCCCCGCGAGCTTGCGGTGACCTTCACTGATAGAAAAAGCTATTTTGTATCGGAAGCCTCTGTCTATCGCCTGCTCAAAGCCCACGATCTCATTACTTCTCCAGCCTTCATCGTCATTAAGGCGGATAATGAGTTCAAGGACAAGACAACGCGTCCCAATGAGATGTGGCAAACCGACTTCACCTATCTGAAGGTCATCGGCTGGGGCTGGTTCTACCTCTCGACGATCCTGGACGACTACTCCCGCTACATCATCTCCTGGAAGCTTTGCACGACGATGAAAGCGGGCGACGTCAGGGACACGCTGGACCTGGCACTGGCCGCGTCGGGTTGTGATCAGGCCACTGTCCTGCACAAACCACGCCTACTCAGCGACAATGGTTCGTCCTACGTCGCAGGCGATCTGGCCACCTGGCTCGAAGAAAAAGGCATGGATCATGTTCGAGGGGCACCGCACCACCCACAGACCCAGGGCAAAATCGAAAGATGGCATCAGACAATGAAGAACAGGGTCTTGTTAGAGCATTACTACCTGCCCGGTGATCTGGAACGGCAGATCGAAGCCTTCGTCGAATACTACAACCACCGCCGATACCACGAGAGCCTGAATAACGTTACGCCTGCTGACGTCTACTTCGGCAGGGCTGAAACCATCCTAAGAGAAAGGGAGAAGATCAAAAAACTGACAATCCGAAAACGTCGCTTGCAGCACCAGAAAGCTGCCGCCTAAAATGTACCCAAGGATGGACCAGAGCCTCGGTTAGCAAAAACGCTCAGTTCTCCAGAAAACTCTGACGACGGACACCGTCAAGGCACCCGCAATTTCCCCGCCGTCGAGCGGTTGAAACAGCTTGCCTCGGATGTCCGCGCTATTCTGGGCCCGGACTGCAAGATCAGCTACGCCGCCGACTGG
>JBNKZZ010000008.1:0-66036 GCA_050301895.1 Ensifer sp.
GTAATTGGCGAGATTAGCTGCACTCCATGTCAGGAAGAAGACACAAATCCAGAGAAAGCTGTTTCTCCGAATCCGATAGTTGCGCGATAACAACGGCCAGTTTTTCCACAAGCAGATGTTCATGACTCAGGCGGTAGTAAACCCATTTTCCCGATCTTCTCGATTGAACCATTCCAAGTACCCTCAGCCGGGCCAAGTGTCGGGAGATGCTGCTTTGAGGCAGTTTCAGAACATCAGTTAACTGACAGACGCAAAGCTCAGGACGCTGTGTCAGCAAAAAAACAAGGCGCAATCTGACAGGGTCAGAAAGCGCCTTGAAAATCGAAGCAGAATACAAACTACTCTTTCGACATGGGTGAGATTCGCTGTAGAGAGCGGTGACCTTTCAGCTGATGCAGCACCACCATGGCAACATGGCCGATCACATAATAGAGAAGCAGCTCGCCGAGCACTTCATGAATTTCTTTCAACTCATGCACAAACTCACCCATGCTACCGGTGATCGGATCCATACCGACAAACATTGCCGTACCGGTAAGCCCCATCGCCAGACCCAAAAGCAGGCCAAGCCCGTGCACAAAGCCCGCAAGGCAGTCCTCATCGCTCGGCGCTTTCAGTTTGCCGGTAAACCAGCCGGGAATCTCTTTCATGTCGGCAAAAACACCTTTCATGCGCTCAGCGGAGATGAAAGGAAAGAGGCGTCTCACCTCTTCAGGGTTGCCGAGCATCATCATGAAGCGAAGCCCGATGACCACGAGCAGGATCACGCCGAGCCACTCATGCATATCGAAGAAGAAAATCTGCTCATCGGTGCGAACACGGGGAAAACCATCCACCAGCTTCGGTCGTTTCATGAACTCTTCGTTGATCAGCTGTGCTACCATCAGCAAAGCAAACAGAGAGTGAAGAATTCGATTAATTTTCGGATAGGTTTTCATGATATCTCCTTAGAACCCTTATTTCTTCTTGGCCAACGCAGCCATACGCAAACGAAGGGCGTTGAGCTTGATAAAGCCGCCGGCATCTTTCTGGTCATAAGCGCCCTTATCATCCTCAAAGGTGCAAAGACGCTCATCAAACATCGACTGCTCGGAGCGACGGCCCACCACCTCGACATTACCTTTATAGAGTTTCAGGCGGACATCGCCGTTCACATTCACCTGCGAAGCATCGATGGCCGCCTGCAACATGACCCGTTCAGGTGCAAACCAGAAGCCGTTGTAGATCAGTTTGGCATAACGCGGCATCAGCTCATCCTTCAGATGGGCTGCACCACGGTCCAGCGTAATGGACTCGATCGCGCGGTGTGCTGCCAGCAGAATTGTGCCACCGGGTGTTTCGTAGACGCCGCGAGACTTCATGCCGACAAAACGGTTCTCAACGAGATCGATACGACCGATACCATTATCATGACCGTATTTGTTAAGCGCAGTGAGAAGCTCTGCCGGAGACATGGCCGTTCCGTTGATGGAGACCGCGTCACCCTTCTTAAAGCCGACCTTGATGATCGTCGGTGTGTCAGGTGCCTCTTCCGGCGAGATTGTGCGCATGTGCACATATTCTGGCGCTGCCTCTGCCGGATCTTCCAATACCTTGCCCTCGGAAGACGAGTGCAACAGGTTGGCATCCACGGAGAAAGGCGCTTCGCCCTTCTTGTCCTTGGTCACCTGGATCTGGTTCTTTTCGGCAAAATCGAGCAGGTCTGTACGGCTCTTGAATGCCCAGTCACGCCACGGAGCGATAATCTTGATATCTGGGTTCAGCGCGTAAGCGGAAAGTTCAAACCGTACCTGGTCGTTGCCCTTGCCGGTCGCTCCATGCGCAATCGCATCAGCACCCGTTTCCTTGGCAATCTCGATGAGACGCTTGGAAATCAACGGGCGGGCGATGGATGTGCCCAACAGATAGATGCCCTCATAGACGGCATTGGCGCGAAACATCGGAAACACGAAATCGCGCACAAATTCTTCGCGCAGATCTTCGATGTAGATTTCCTTGATACCGAGCATTTCGGCCTTGGCGCGCGCCGGCTCAAGCTCTTCACCCTGGCCGAGGTCGGCAGTGAAGGTTACAACTTCTGCACCGAGTTCGGTTTGAAGCCATTTCAAGATGATGGAGGTATCAAGCCCACCGGAATAGGCGAGAACGACTTTTTTTACGTCTTTGGGAAGCGCCATTACTTTCGTCCACTGGTTGGGGCCATCGAAAGGCCCGGATTTGAACTCTTTGGCGTTCTTTTAGCGCGATTATGCTGTAGTGCAAGGCCCGCCCGCAGGTAAGATTGATTTCCTGTCTCAAAAAACAGTTTCGAGTGGCGAATAACACGACGAAACGCTATTGCTTGGCATGCCCACCGGAACAAATGCTATGGATTTTCTGCCTGACCTCGCCACGTTTACTGCTTTCACCGCCGCAACTCTGCTGCTGGCGGCGACCCCTGGGCCCGATATGACGTTGCAAATCGGCCGGGCGTTGAGTGAAGGCCGCAGAAGTGCATTCATGGTCATGATTGGCACCAATCTGGGATTGATGATTCACACGCTTCTTGTCGCATTTGGTATTTCCGCCATCATCATCGCCTCGCCCATTGCGTTCATGGTGCTGAAGATGGCGGGCGCGGGTTACCTTTTCTGGCTTGCCGTGCAGGCCGTCTTCAAAGGATCCACCTTCCAACTGGATGATGCCAAACCGAAAAAAGATCGCAAAAGCACCACCCATTCTGCACTTTTCAATGGCTTCTGGGTCAATTTGCTGAACCCTAAGGTGGTCATTTTCTATATGACCTTTCTGCCGCAATTCGTAAAAGCAACAGACGCCAATGTCACAGCAAAGCTCATTTTTCTGGGCTCATGGTTCATGATCGTGTCGCTACCGCTCACGATCACGATCATTCTGGGCGCCCATGGCCTGTCAGGCTGGCTGCAGAAAAACAAAGGGGTATTGCGCGGCATCGACTACGCCTTCGGCGGCGTATTTTCGCTCTTCGCGGTCAAGATTTTGATGACACAGGCGCGCTAATCCTCAGGAGAGGAATGGCGAAATTCAATCGCCATGCCCCGCAATCATCAGGCTTTCCAGCGCCAGACGCTCCTTCTTGCGCATGCGTTCGGATTCAGACTTCAACTGACCGCAGGCGGCCAGAATGTCGCGCCCGCGCGGCGTGCGAATGGGTGACGCATAACCGGCCGCATTGATGAAATCAGAGAAAGCTTCAATCGTTTCCCAATCCGAACACTCATATTTCGAGCCAGGCCACGGATTGAACGGAATGAGATTGATCTTTGCCGGAACGCCTTTCAGCAATTTCACAAGATCGCGCGCATCCGTCAGGCTATCATTGACGCCTTTCAGCATCACATATTCAAACGTGATACGGCGCGCATTGGAAAGACCGGGATAGGCGCGGCAGGCGTCCATCAATTCCTTCAGCGGATATTTCTTGTTGATCGGCACCAGCTCATCGCGCAGTTCGTCGTTGGTAGCATGCAGCGAAATCGCCAACATGACGCCAGTTTCTTCACCAAAGCGCGCAATCTCGGGAACAACGCCCGAGGTGGAAAGCGTAACACGTCGTTTTGACAGTGAAAGCCCATCACCATCGGTGGCAATCAGCACAGCGTTGCGGACGGCTTCGTAATTGTAAAGCGGCTCACCCATACCCATCAGAACAATGTTGGATACCTTGCGACCCTCTGAAGGCACAATCGCACCAGCAGGCGTTTCCTTGTCGGGGAAATCGCCGAGCCGATCGCGCGCCATGAGGATCTGCGAGAGGATTTCCTCTGCAGTGAGGTTACGCACCAGCTTTTGCGTGCCCGTATGACAGAAAGAGCAATTGAGCGAGCAACCCACCTGACTGGAAACGCAAAGCGTGCCGCGCCCCTCTTCTGGAATGTAAACTGTCTCCACCTCGACAGGACGCCCCGCCCCGCGCGATGGAAAACGCAACAGCCATTTGCGCGTACCATCATTGGAGATTTGCTCTTCAACAATTTCAGGCCGCTGAATGGTGAAATGCTCCGTCAGCAGCGTGCGAAGGTCCTTCGACACATTGCGCATGTCATCAAAATCGGAGATGCCGCGTATATAGAGCCAATGCCAGATCTGGCTGACACGCATGCGGATTTGTTTTTCCGCAACACCCTTTTCGCGCAATGCCGCGCCCATCTCTTCGCGGGTCAGGCCTATCAATGATGGCTTTTCCCCAGACCGCACCGGAGCGGCTTCAATGGCTACATTCATTTGCAGGTTCCTTACCGAGCATCACATCCGCATTCTTTGCGGCAGGCTCTCAACAATTTTCATTGAGCCGCCTTTATCACCATTTCTCCAAACGAAAAAGGGCCGGTATGGTCTACCGGCCCAAGACAGTGCTGAATTGAATTGTCGTTACTTGCACGACTCGATCTTGTTAAGAGCTGCGGTAATACCAGACAGCGAATAGGTATAGGATGTGTTTGTTCCGCGGCCGGAGGTCGCCTGAACTGTCATCGAGTGACCTGCCTTCATAGCGGCAACAAGCGCGGGCTCTTCTGCGGCATTTTCCAGCCATGCAGATTTGCCCTTGGTGAACAGAGAGAAACTCTTGCCGTCGACGCTGACCGTCACCTTCGAACCGGATTTGAGATTGTACCCGGCCATGACCTGAGGTTCATAGGAGATGTTCTGACCAGGACGCTGTGTCACCAGAAAGAAATTGTCTCCGTGATCAACAGAACTCGGCGTCTTTTCCGAAGGCACAGAAAGCACATAGCAAACCGCACCTTTTCCAGAATTATATGAGTAAGCACCCCAAGCTTTGATCTGCTCGATCCGCTTCGGCGTCTGCGCAAGCGCCATCGACGCGGAGGCTAGAATTGCAAAGAGGGTGAGTGCTGCTTTGTTTGCCAACATAACTTCCTACCGGTTGGTGTTCATCGTGCCCGAAAGGCCATTTGAAATCCGAAGCATTTTCACGATTTGATTTATATTACCTTAATTCAGGTTACCAAACCGTCAATGGCGGGTGATATTGCCCCAGAATGAAATTCAAGTCCCGTTTCTCAACCAAAGGGACAACAAATCAGGCAAGAGTTTGGCAATCATTCAAAAATGCCGCCTCAAACCCGCGACAATGTTTATTCCGCCGCATTGTCAGCAAGTGCACGTCGCGCAGCTTCATAGTGTTCCGGCTTGAGGTGCCCGCGTACCGATGACACAGCGGCCATCAGCACCGCGAGGTCGTCAGTGAAACCCGCTATAGCGATGAAATCCGGAATCAAGTCCGCAGGCATCACGAAATAGGCCAGAGCGGCCAGCAAGATGCCACGCACCCGCGCCGGCGTGGTTGGATCGAAAGCGCAGAAATAGGCAGCCACCACATCCTCGCCAAACGGCAAATAGCGAACGGCCTTCTTTAATGTCTGCCAGAAGCCACGTTTCACTTTTTCAGCGCGTTTTTGTTGCGTGTCTGGTGTACCTGGTTCCAGAATTTCACCATATTTGATGTCATCCATCCCGCTCCCCTTTCTCAAAAGAGATCACGCACATTATTTGGTGAGTCAGCCGGTCACTTTCAATCCTTCGCTGCCCTCGCCGCTTTGGACATGGCCTCTGCAAGCTTGAAATCCAGCGCCGTGATACCGTTTGCCGAATGGGTCGTCAGACGCACATCAACGCGATTGTAGACATTGCTCCACTCAGGATGGTGATCCAGCTTTTCCGCCACCAACGCACATTCCGTCATGAATGCAAAAGCCTCCTTGAAACTTGCAAAGCGGAACAACCGCTGAAGCGCGTCACCGTCTTCGGCCAGCCGCCAGCCGTTCACAAGCGCAAGACGTTTGTCTATTTCGGCTCTTTCCAGCCTTGGAACATTCATGGCATCCTCCTTCACACATCTCGAAATTCAGAAAAGGTATCACAAGATTGCAGTCTGTTTTGTTTGTCTGCCTCGGCAATATTTGTCGCTCACCACTTGCAGAAGGAATTTTCCGCCATCAGGTGCATATTGCAGGTCGCGAAAATGAGTTTGAAATCGCATCGGCTGGCACAGGCGGCTGGCATGTCGGCGACCCGCCGGATCCACGATCTGTAGATATTGCAGCCCGACATAACATAGACATAACCATGCAGCGCGCCGATCAAATCACGCAGGCGCATTTTCAGAAGTTCGACTTGATACTAGGCATGGATCGCAGCAACGTTGCGGCGATGTTGTCGCGAGCTCCAGCAGACTCAGCAAGTAAAATCCACCTCTTTTCGAAATTCGCTCACGGAACAGAGCATGATGTGCCCGACCCCTATTATGGCGGCCCCGGCGGTTTCGAAAGCGTTTACCAGATGCTTTCCGAGGGCTGCGCATCCATATTGGAAAGGCTGTAGTCAACCTCCAACGGGTCCGGTGATAAATCGAAAATCTCTTCTGTCCTGTAGGGTCCGCCACCTACGGAATCACGCGATGACAACAGAACAAACCGGCTCACCCGGAAAGGTGAGGTATGGAAATCCCCACGCCCTGAAAGGTAGGTGCCAACATCCGCAACCTTCGTTCCACGCAACCGCGCAAGCGTCACGTGGGGTGTGAATTTGCGCGGGTCCGGCGGCAAGCCCAAACGCTGACAAATCCGTTCAATTTCGCTCTGCAAAGCATAGAGTTCCGGTGGATGAGATACACCCGCCCATATGGAATGGGGTTTCTTGGAACCAAATGAACCAGTGCCGGTCATGGCCAGCTTGAATTCGTGGCGATCTATGCGATCCAGCCAATGCACCACTTCATCTGCTGTTCGATAGTCAACATCACCAATAAAGCGCAAAGTGATGTGATAATTCTCAACGTCGATCCACCTGGCTCCAGGCAAACCGCCACGCAGCAACGACAAACTCATAGCCACATTGCGTGGTATTTCGAGGGCGGTAAATAGTCTCGGCATGGCGAGATCTCCCCGAATCTTCTTTGACGTATGCCAAGCGGATCATGCATTGCCATTCAAAGCAAGTGAATTAGTTCCTCGCAGAGTTTAAAAATCGGGAAAATTGAACTAATTTGCTGATATTCCATTCAAAAATTCGGCGACAATTGCAAGTGAATCCGCCACGATTGCATCGACCCCGGCAGCATTGGGATGCATACCGTCATCCAGTTTCAACGTCTCGTCGAGAATGTAGGACTCGACAAAAATTGGATAGAAGACGAGCTGGAATTTCTCTGCGATTTCGGGAAAGATGGGATTAAATTCACGCTCGTAGGCATCCCCCAAATTCGGCGGCGCAGCCATCCCCGCAAGGAACACAGGAATTGAGCGTTCTTTCAGACGCATCACAATAGCTTCGAGATTATCGTGCGTCTCCTGTGGCGAAAGCCCACGCAGGGCATCATTGGCACCAAGTTCGAGGATCACGCCATCCACACCATCTGGGATTGACCAATCGAGACGTGCCAACCCGTCTGCCGTGGTGTCGCCCGAGACAGATGCGTTCGTGATTTTCACATCAAAGCCTTCGGCCTGCAGAGCCTTTTCAAGCTTCGCCGGATAGGCCTCCTCGGCGGCAAGCTCATAGCCAGCCATCAGGCTGTCGCCGAAAGCAACAATCTCCAGACTGCCCGCATTGGCAGCGACGGCGGATACGGCAAACAGCGGGCCACTGATCAGGAATATTCTAAAGAACGCTTTAAATGACATGTCTCTGTTCCTAAATGGTCTAATCATTGCCGACACTCATCATATAGGATGTAGATTTGTGACCGAAACCATTATCAGCCTGAAAAAAGCAGATCTCACCCTTGGCCTGGATGCTGCATCCGTCCATGTCCTCCAGTCAATCAACCTTGAAATCAACGCAGGAGAGTCTGTTGGTATTGTCGGGCCATCCGGCTCCGGCAAGTCTACCTTGTTGATGGTCATGGCAGGTTTGGAACGGCTCGATAGCGGCGAAATTCACATAGCGAATGAGCCACTTCACGCAATGAGCGAAGATCAAGCGGCAGACTTTCGCGGGCGCAATATCGGTATCGTCTTCCAATCCTTCCACCTCATTCCGAATATGACAGCGCTTGAAAATGTGGCGGTACCACTTGAGCTCTCCGGCGTGGAGGACGCATTCTCAATCGCCCGCAGTGAACTGCAGGCTGTCGGCCTTGGAGAGCGTCTTGGGCATTATCCCGGACAGCTTTCAGGCGGTGAACAGCAGCGCGTGGCAATTGCCCGCGCTTTGGCGCCCGCCCCCAAATTGTTGATCGCTGACGAGCCAACCGGCAATCTGGATGGCGAGACGGGCAGGCAGGTCGCCGATCTGCTTTTTGCCAAACAGGCGGAACGTGGCATGACGCTGCTTCTCGTCACCCACGACCCCTCACTCGCCAAGCGCTGCTCCCGGCAGGTACACATGCGGTCCGGCCAGATTGACACTCAGGCGGTTGCAGCAGAATGACAAAATCCCAGCTCACTATTGCACTTCGCTTTGCATTGCGGGAATTGCGCGGCGGCCTGCGCGGTTTTTACATTTTTCTCGCCTGCATCGCTCTTGGCACCGGCGCAATTGCGGCGGTCAACTCTGTGGCTCAATCAATCACCTACTCCATTGAGCAGCAGGGCCAGGCATTGTTGGGCGGCGACATTCGCTTTGCGCTTACCAATCGTGAGGCCAATGCCGACGAAATGGCATATATTGAAAAGCTCGGCCCAACATCCAGGACGATCAGCCTGCGCTCCATGGCGCGGCGCGCAGACGGTAGCGATCAAACCCTTGTTGAAGTCAAATCCATTGACGATCACTACCCGCTCTATGGCACATTGGAAGTAGCCCCACCCACCCCAAATGAGACACTTTTTGCACCGGTAGACGGTCGCTACGGCGCGGTTGCGGCGCAGGGTCTGCTGGATCGGCTGCAAATCAAGGTCGGCGACACGATATTGCTCGGTTCCATCGAGCTGGAACTGCGGGCCGTGCTGACAAACGAGCCTGACGCTCTATCCGATGGCATGGGTTTTGCACCACGTCTGATGACAAGCAATGAAGCGATGGAAGCTTCTGGTCTGGTCACCACCGGCAGCCTTGTCCGGCACACCTACAAGGTGCGCTTGGCTGACATGGCAATGACCGCCGAGCGCATTGAGGAAGATGCCAAAGCGCAATTCCCCAAAGCTGGATGGTCAATCCGATCCAGCCGGAATGCCACGCCCGCGCTCACCAGCAATATCGAACGCTTCTCTCAGTTCCTGACGCTGGTGGCCCTTACCGCGCTTATCGCTGGCGGTGTTGGTGTCGCCAATGCCGTCCGCGCCTATCTCGACACCAAACGTGGTGTCATCGCCACCTTCAAATGTCTGGGCGCCCCGGCAAATACCGTCACGCTCATCTATCTCTTTCAAATCATGATCATCGCCGTCATTGGCGTCGCGATTGGCCTGATACTCGGTGCGCTTGCCCCCCAGCTCGCCAATAGTTTCATGGCCGCTTATCTGCCCGTGGAAACCGGCTTTGTGCTTTACCCAACCGCCCTTGTCATGGCCACGGCCTTCGGCTTGCTGACAGCTCTGGCATTTGCCATTCTGCCACTCGGTCAGGCACGCCGTGTGCCCGCCACTGCGCTCTTCCGCAAACAAAGCTTTGAGGAAGGCGGCTGGCCGGAACGCAACTATCTCTTGTTGGCGGGGTCCCTTTTCGCACTCATCGCGTTGCTGGCCGTCGCCACCGCTTCTGATCAACTCCTGGCCGCTGGTTTTCTCGGCGCAGTCGCTATCATATTCGCTCTGCTGCGCCTTGTCTCATTTCTGGTATCGCGCCTTGCAAAGCGCGCTCCACGCACCCGCTATCCAACGCTGCGGCTGGCCATCGGCAACATTCACCGGCCCGGCGCTCTGACAACGCCGGTCATCCTTTCGCTTGGCCTTGGTCTCACACTGCTCGTGACACTTGCGCTAATCGACGGCAACCTGCGACGTGAACTAAACGGCAGTCTGCCCGAACGTGCTCCCGACTTCTTCTTCGTTGATATTCAGTCGCGCGACATTGAAGGTTTCGAGGAAATACTCAAGCGCAATGCCCCCGATAGCGCGGTCAAAGAAGTCCCCATGCTTCGTGGACGCATAACAGCACTGAACGGCAACGATGTTCCGACGGGCCGTGACGCCCATTGGGTTGTTCGTGGCGACCGTGGCCTGACATATTCTCAAGACCTCCCGGAAAACTCTCGACTGGTCGAGGGGCAGTGGTGGCCTGCCGATTACGCCGGTGAACCGCTCGTCTCCTTTGCGCTGGAAGAGGCCCAGGAATTGGGATTGAAGGTCAACGACACCGTGACTGTAAATGTGCTTGGTCGGCCCATAACGGCACGCATTGCCAATTTCCGGCAAGTGGAATGGCAGAATATGTCCATCAACTTCGTGATGGTCTTTTCTCCCAACACCTTCCGTGGCGCACCCCATTCATGGATTGCAACGCTCGACATCCCCGAAAATACCACTGAGCTTGGCCGCGAAATCGTGCGCGAAGTCACAAACACCTATCCAGGCGTCACAACAATCGACATTCGCGATGCCATCAACACAGTCGGCGAAATCGCCAGCCAGCTTGCCATTGCAATTCGTGCGGCAGGTTCAATCGCGCTTGTAACATCAATTCTGGTCCTCGCCGGCGCACTGGCGGCAGGCAATCAAGCGCGTATTCACGACGCTGTTGTTATGAAAACGCTTGGTGCAACACGCATCACACTCATGAAGGCCTATGTTCTCGAATATGCATTGCTGGGTATAGCCGTTTCACTGCTTGCTGTTTTCGCGGGCGGCCTGTCCGCCTGGGCCGTTGTTGCGCTCATAATGGAACTGCCTTCAACCTTTTTGCCAGGCGTGGCGCTCGTAACCTTGGGCCTCGCTCTGACCCTGACCGTCGGCACAGGTTTGGCGGGAACATGGCGCGTTCTGGGACAAAAAGCAGCGCCGGTGCTGCGAGAACTCTAGGCAGATTGCCAAATAACAAAAAATTTAGCCGCCTCGGCCTTGTTTTGGCGGCAATGAACAATCATATTTCTCTCAAATGACAGTCAGGTTTAAGGCTAGACGTGGCTGTCTCGGAATTTTTAGCCCTGTGAGAGGAAAATATGGCTGAGATACGCAACTATCAAACCCAGTCTCAGACTGGCGCAGACATTGATGAAGGCCTCCGGAGCTACATGCTGCGAGTCTATAATCTGATGGCCGCAGGCGTCGGCATCACCGGTGCCGCAGCCTTTGTGATGAACATGCTGACCGAAGCGAGAGACGCGTCGCAGGCGGTTGCCACATTGCCAAACGGCGTTCCGCTCACCAGCCTTGGCGTTACCATCTATGGTTCGCCGCTGCAGTGGGTTGTCATGCTGGCACCCTTGGCTTTGGTCTTTTTCCTGAGCTTCCGCGTGCACAAGATGTCCGTCTCCGCAGCCCAGACAACGTTCTGGATCTATGCAGCACTGATGGGCGTGTCTTTGTCGTCAATCATGCTTCTTTACACTGCTGAGAGCATTGTACAGACGTTCTTCGTGACCGCTGCCTCGTTTGGCGCATTGTCGCTTTACGGCTACACGACGAAACGCAATCTGTCCGGCATGGGCTCCTTCATGGTGATGGGTCTTTTTGGCCTGATCATCGCATCTCTGGTCAATATCTTCCTGCAGTCCTCGGCACTTGGCTGGGCCATCTCCGCCATCGGCGTGCTGGTTTTTGCTGGCCTGACAGCCTGGGATACGCAAAAGATCAAGGAAATGTACTTTGACGGCGACGATGTCGCAGTTGCCGGTCGCAAGGCCGTCATGGGTGCGCTCACCCTCTACCTCGACTTCGTCAACCTGTTCCTGTTCCTGCTTCGCTTCCTCGGCAACAGCCGCAACTAAGCAGACCCTGAGTGAATTGATAGAAGGCGGCTTGCGAGCCGCCTTTTATTTTTGTCATATCGCAGCGAATTAACTGCAAGTAGCCGAGCCGCCCACATGTTCGAAATACGTCCCGCCGACATCAAGGATCTCAACATCATCACCGAGATTTATCGCGAAGCCGTGCTGAACGGGACTGCAACATATGAGCTGGAGCCACCAGGCGTCGCTGAAATGACCGCCCGCTTCAAGGCAATAACCGCCAACAACTATCCCTATTTTGCCGTCACCGAAAACGACGTGGTCCTTGGCTATGCTTATGCATCCGCTTTTCGCACACGCCCTGCTTACAATTGGTTGGTGGAGGATTCCATTTATCTTGCCCCCGAAGCGCGTGGGAAGGGGATGGGCAAAGCCCTGTTGAATGCTCTGATCCAGAGATGCACAGAACTCGGCTTTCGACAAATGGTTGCTGTGATAGGTGGGGCAAGCCCCGCCTCCGTAGCCGTGCACGCATCAGCGGGATTCCAGCATAGTGGCAAAATGAATGCCACCGGCTACAAGCACGAAACCTGGCTCGACACAATCTTTATGCAGCTCGCATTGGGTCCGGGTGCATCAAGCGCACCGGATCTGACCGCCTATCCTGCCCAACTTCATCGCTGAGCTGACTGCACAAGCTATGTTGACTTGAGGCAATGTCAGACAGACTGAACTCTGATAGCATGTGTTCTGCATGAAAGGAGGCAGTCATGTCGAAGTTTTGCCAAAGCTGCGGTATGCCGCTCAACAAGGATCCGGCGGGCGGCGGTACAAATGCCGATGGGTCCAGAAGCGAGTTGTATTGCTCCTATTGCTATCAGGACGGTGCCTTCATGAACCCGGATATGGATGTGAAGGAATTCCAGGCCTTTTGCGTGGCGCAAATGAAGAAACAGGGAATGCCCGGCTTCATAGCTTGGCTTTTCACGCGCGGAATTCCTAAATTGCAGCGCTGGAAAAAGGCTCCTGGCTAGGTCCAGACGAGGTTTCTGCTAATTGTCGATCAGCTTCAGCGACTTGTCAAAAACCTTGAGCACGGGTTTGAGTTCATGACCGCGCTTCAAAACCGTCCCGCTTGTATTGACGACACGAAACGCGCCTTGCTTCGCACTCAGCTTGGGTTCCTTGATAACCTGAAAGAGCGGCATTTCACCCGACCGTTTAAATACCGAGAAGACCGCCATGTCTGAGAGATGGTCTATGGCATAGTCGCGCCATTGCCCCTCCCCGACCATACGACCATATATCCAGAGGATTTGATCGAGTTCACGCGTGTGAAATGTAACAGGCAACGGATTCTTCGCGCGCTTGTATTCCCGAATATCAACAACGTCCGCCTTTTCCCCGGCATTGCTGGCGTACAAGTCGGATCTATCCTTCACTGATCGCTCCATCTGCTTCGCAGCGTTCAGTTTGCCTGATGTAGGCGAAATTGCAACCGCCCTTCACCTAACCGTCACATTTCAGCCCAACCTGCGCCCGAATCGAATGCAACAAAGTTGATGCGCATGGGAGGCGGCGGGGACGAGCCGTCTACCGGATCAGTATCCAGGAGGGGACTTATCTGTTGCCGAACATGCTGCCGGTCCGGCAATGCTGCCCCAAGTCCCCAGCCCCAAAGCAAGCCGGACCGGCAATCTCATACCCGCCTGTATGATCTCAACGAATCCCTATCATGCCGAGCAACATCACCTGAGCGGCATTTTCCGACGTGATGAATTCCGGCCCTGACGGCACGTTGCCTGCTGGCATCAAACCATATTTCACGTACAGCGAGAGAAACAGAACGGGTAAATAGCCCTGCAAAAACTGCTGCTGATCAACCAGAAAAGAAACACGCTCGTCAATAATCGCCTGCAGCAGGACCGGGGACAAGTCGAAACTTGCAAGCCTGACCTCACCTGCCCGGCCCAAAGCCGAAATGGCGGCCAGGCCAGCTTCACCGCTGCTGGCAGAGAGTGTCAGCATTGTATCAATATCAGGATCAGCTTCCAACGTGGCGCTTACGGCGGCGGCGGTCGCTGCAGAATCAAACGGGGTGGTCAATACAGAGACATCACCGTCGAATCCTTCAGCAAAACCCGAGCAACGCAGATCCTGCCCAACATTGCCAACCTCCTGATTGACGCAGATCGCTTTTTGCCCGCCAAGTTCGGCCAATTTCTCACCGGCAGCCCTGCCCGCCTCAAACTCATCCTGACCCACATGCATCAGCGCACCGAGCTCGGCAGATGCCTCCAGCCCAGTATTCAGCGTGACGACAGGTATACCGGCGCTCACCGCGTTGCGGATCGCATCGCCTAAAATCTGGGCGTCAGGCACACTTACGGCCAGCCCCTTTGGCTTCTCCTGCACCGCGACATT
Source organism: Ensifer sp. (assembly GCA_050301895.1). Classification (GTDB taxonomy): domain Bacteria; phylum Pseudomonadota; class Alphaproteobacteria; order Rhizobiales; family Rhizobiaceae; genus Ensifer_A. Next base: position 14,234 of record JBNKZZ010000008.1, read on the forward strand.
GATCATTTGGCTCATCTGAAAGAGATCGAAATCACTTGGGGACCGATAGTCCACCTCAAGGCCACTTTGAGCAGCCGCAAGATCAACGCCCTTGCGCACCCGTTCCCAAAAAGCATCCTGCGCCTGCCCGTGCGTGATAACAATAATATCCGCCGCCACGGCAGGTGTCGCGACAGCCAAACCCGCCATCACAGCTGCAACACGACAGAGCTGTGCAATCATCCAGGCCCCTCGCTCCAGACAGAGCATATCCATTCCCCAACAAAATCACTTTTACGTCTTGAGACAGCATAGCAAAAAAGCAACTCTCGGCAATCGCTTCACAACGCTCAATTGCTATTGCAGAATTGATTTGTCTGCCAAAATACTGGAAGAAGGCACCAACTGGCCATAACACTACCGTGATAACCCATTCTGTAGACAGGACAGGCTGAATTGCACGCCAAGCTTCAGATGTTGATCCTCACTTGCACTGCATTCGTCGTTGCCGCCGGTGGCACCTACTTCTTCACCTCCGCTTCGCAAACCTTTGACGATGACCCGGCTCAGGTCGCCGCCGGAGCGGTTCAATATGCGGCCCATTGTGCAAGCTGCCATGGCGCAAAGGGTGAAGGGCAGTCCGGCTGGGAAACAAATAGCACCGCAGAGAAACCCTTGGCACCGGCGCATGATGCAACCGGACATACCTGGCAACACCCTGACAGCTCGATCTTTGATCTCATCAAGACCGGCATCTCGGATACGTCCTGCATCACACTGGCTGATGACGCCATGCCGCGTTTCAACAATGCGCTCTCCGATCACGAAATTTTAGATATTATCGCCTATTTGAAATCGACTTGGCCTCGCCATATTCGAGAGCAGCACGAGGCCATAAATCGCCAATACGGCGAAACCGGTCTGCTGACACACTGAAACACACATTGTGGGCGAGAAGCCCAATTTGCGCGGAGACGAAATGCGAACTGTCTATGTAAATGGCGATTATGTGCCGGAATCCCAGGCGACTGTTTCCGTATTCGACAGAGGCTTCTTGTTCGCAGATGCCGTCTATGAGGTCGTCACCGTTTTCGAGGGCAAGCTGATTGACTTCGCAGGTCACATGCTCCGCCTGCGGCGCTCGCTCTCCGAGCTGAAGATGCAAAGCCCGGCAAGCGACGAAGACCTGCTGGAAATCCATCGCCAACTCGTGAAAGCCAACGGCCTCGTGAACGGCCTGATCTATCTGCAGGTCACCCGAGGAGCAGCCGACCGTGATTTCCTGTTTCCAGGTTCTGATGTGAAGCCTGGTCTTGTTCTGTTTACACAGGCCAAAGAGCTGGTTGAGACCAGCGCTGTCAAAACCGGCCTCAAGGTTATTACATTGGACGATCTGCGCTGGAGACGCTGTGACATCAAGACAGTTCAGCTTCTTTACGCGTCCATGGTCAAGAACATCGCTCATGACCAGGGGTCCGATGACGCCTGGCTCGTCCTGGACGGCTACGTCACCGAAGGCTCATCCAACAACGCCTATATTTTCTCCGACGCGGGCAAGATCATCACGCGTTCGCTGGGCAACGAAATCCTCAGTGGCATTACACGCAAAGCTGTACTGGCCTGCGCAGCAGACCTGGGCATTGAAGTTGAAGAGCGGGCGTTCAGCGTTGACGAGGCCTACGCGGCGCGGGAAGCTTTTGCGACTTCAGCCACTGGCTTCGTAAATCCCGTCACATTCATAGACGGGAAAAAGATTGGCGACGGTCAACCCGGTCCGGTCGGCAACCGCCTTCGCGAACGCTATATCGAGCTCGCCCGCGAAAACGCCATCTGACCACTCAATTGGAAGAATTCCGAGACCCGCGCCAGCCGACGCAGCACTTCACGCGTCGGCTGTTGCCTCGTCCGTGCACTCGCACCACGAAAATGTGATTCTACAAACACCAAATAATGCCACATAGCAGAGGAAGCACGCTTGAAACTTCACTGAAGAGTGTCATATATGGTTTGTTATATATAACGCTCCAGCAGAGGTCGAAACCAATGAAAAGAATCCTGTTTGTCGGTGGTGGGCACGCCCACCTTCTGGCCCTGTTTCAAATGGATGGCTTCAAAGATCCAGACATTGAAGTTGTACTGGTCACTCAATCTCAATGGCAGTACTACTCCGGCATGTTGCCCGGCTGGATATCTGGCGAATACAAGCTCGAACAATGCCGCATTGATGTGCGACCTATTGTTGAAAGAGCCGGTGCCCGTCTGGTCTTGCAATCGGTGACCGGCATAAACGCGGATGCCCGGACGGTCGAGCTGGAGGATGGTTCAACGCTCGATTTCGACTTTCTCTCCATCGACATCGGCAGCGGCACAAACACACGTTGGGCCGGAGATCTGGACAACAAGCTCTTCACTGTCAAACCGTTGAACATATTCCAGGCGGGATGGAGCGACGTGCTGAAAGAAGCATCTGAGAAGGAACGCTACGACATCGTCGTTGTTGGCGGCGGCGCTGCAGGCGTCGAAATTGCCATGGTTGGCAAGGCTGCATTGTCCAAGGTCGCGCCCAACGCCACCGTGACCCTCGTTGCTGGAACCTCCCCCTTGATGCCTGGTCACGTAAGCTCGGTCCGCAGAAAGGCCGAACGCTCATTGAAAAAACTCGGCGTGACCATCATACGCGAGAGGGCCCAATCCTTTGATGGAGAAGTCGTCCTGGAAGATGGCCGCCATCTACATGCCGACCGCATCATTGCGGCCACCGGGCCACATGCCGCGGGTTGGCTCCAGCAGACAGGTCTGGAGTTGGACAAGGACGGTTTCATCGCGGTTGATGAATTCCAGCGCAGCCGATCTCATCCCAACATATTTGCTGCAGGCGATATCGCCTCGAGAAAAGATCCGAGCATTGCGCGCTCCGGTGTGCATGCCGTGCGCGCAGGACCAATCATCGCCCACAACCTTGTTGCAGCAGCGAAAGGCCAGGAACTCAAGCCCTATAAGCCACGTCCCTTCTCGCTCTATATTCTGGCGAGTGGCGAGAAAACCGCCATCGCCTCCTGGGGACCATTCAGCGCTGCCGGTCGTTGGGTCTGGCGCTGGAAAGACCATCTGGACACCAGCTTCATGGATCGGGTCGTCAACGCCTGAGGTTGGGGCCGTTCACGCTGCCTCACGCATAGTTGAAGTTGGTTGAAACCAATTGTGTAGCTTTGCAGCGGCCACTAAGTCATTAAGGGCCTGGTTCAATCTACACTGAGGATTTCACTTGAAGCGCGCCGCTCTGTTCATACTCATTCTCCTGACGCTCGGCGCGCTCTATGTCCTGTTCGCCGACAAGCTGCCCGGATTGGCGGATTTGAAATCCAATCTGGACGCGTTCAAGGCCCAAGTCGCAGACCGGCCTTTTGCATCCGCAGCCATCTTCTTCTTCGCCTATGTTGCCATCACCGCGCTTTCCATTCCCGCAGCCGCCATTGTAACGATTGGTGCCGGTGCGGTGTTTGGCTTCTGGGCGGCTTTGTTGCTGGTGTCATTTGCTTCAACGCTCGGCGCGCTCATCGCGTTTTCGGCCGCACGTTTATTGTTGCATGATGTCGTGCAAAGCCGCTTTGCAACGCAATTGGCTCCCATCAACACCGGCCTTAGGAAGGACGGTGCCTTCTATCTCTTCACATTGCGCCTCATCCCTGCCTTTCCCTTCGTTGTGGTCAATCTGGTGATGGGCCTGACGCCGGTGTCGGCCTGGACATTTTATTGGGTGAGCCAAATCGGCATGTTGCCGGGAACAGCCGTCTTTGTCGCAGCGGGCAAGCAGCTAGGCACAATTGAAAGCGCGGGTGATGTACTTTCACCCGGTATTCTTGCGGCCTTTGCAGCAATCGGCCTGTTTCCGTGGGCCGCAAAGGCCGTGCTGGGATTTTTCAAACGTCGTAAAGTATATGCCAAATGGCAGAAACCGAAGAGCTTTGATCGCAATCTGATTGTTATTGGCGCGGGCGCTGCCGGGCTTGTCAGCACCTACATTGCCGCCGCATCGAAAGCAAAAGTGACATTGGTCGAAGCCGGTGAGATGGGCGGCGATTGCCTCAATTACGGTTGTGTGCCCAGCAAAGCGCTGATCCGCTCAGCCAAGGCAGCCCACACAATTCGTCATGCTGATCGCTATGGTCTTACGGCGACCACACCGACCATCCCATTTCGCGATGTCATGCGCCGCGTACATGAGGTGATCGCAAAAATCGCACCGCACGATAGTATCGAACGCTACGAGGCGCTGGGTGCGGACGTTATCAAAGGCTATGCCCGCATTCGAGATCCGTGGACTGTCGAAATTACCCGGCCTGACGGGACTGTGACGACCCTCACCACGCGTGCAATTATCATCGCAACGGGCGCATCGCCGGTCGTACCGCCGTTGCCTGGAATTGACGAGACGGGCTACCTTACCTCCGATACACTTTGGGAAAAGCTTTCAGACCGCGACGACCCACCACGCAATCTCGTGGTGCTCGGTGGCGGTCCGATTGGTTGCGAATTGTCTCAGAGCTTTGCCCGGCTCGGCGCGCAGGTCACCCAGATAGAGATGGCGCCCCGTTTGATGATCCGCGAGGACGAGGAAGTATCTGCGCTTGTGCAAAAAGCACTGGAGACAGACGGCGTTCATGTCATGACAGGCGCAAAAGCTGTCGCTTGCGAAATCATCAACGGCACAAAGACGATTATCATCGAGCGCGACGGCAAGCATGAAAAAATCAACTTTGACGAGCTGATTTGTGCGATTGGGCGCAAGCCGAGACTTGATGGCTTTGGCCTGGAAGAGCTTGGCATCAAGACCAATCGCACAATTGAAACCAATGAGTGGCTGGAAACGATCTACCCGAACATTCTGGCAGCCGGTGATGTTGCAGGCCCCTATCAGTTCACGCATACGGCTGGACATCAGGCGTGGTTCGCCGCCATGAACGCGCTATTTGGCGACCTGAAGCGCTTCAAGGCAGACTATCGCGTCATTCCGTGGACAACCTTCACAGATCCTGAAATCGCGCATGTCGGCCTCAATGAGCAAATGGCAAAAGAACAAAACATCGCCTACGAGATTGTCCGCTACGGGATCGATGATCTGGACCGCGCAATCACCGATGGAACCAACTACGGCTTCGTGAAGGTGCTCACGGTGCCCGGCAAGTCGCGCATTCTTGGTGTCACCATTGCCGGAGAACATGCAGGCGATCTTCTCGCAGAGTTTGTTCTCGCCATGAAACATGGTCTTGGACTGAACAAGATACTGGGCACAATCCACACCTATCCCACACTCGCGGAAGCGAACAAATTTGCCGCTGGCGAGTGGCAGCGCGCGCACTTGTCGCCGAAGCTGCTTGACGTCGCGGAGTGGTTCCACCGTTGGCGGCGGGGTGGCAAGTCATGATCGACAGTCTCATTCTTCCCACGCAAAGACGCCTGCTGCAGCCTCCGGCTCAAGCCCTGTCAAATGCGGGTATATCTGCCGATATGATTACCGTCGGGGGCTTCCTTGTCGGCATATTGGCGGTGCCTCTGCTTGCGGCCTCGCTATACATTCCAGCGCTTGTCGTGATCTTGATGAACCGCTTCGCCGATGGTCTGGATGGTGCCGTTGCCCGCATAGACGGACAGACAGATCGTGGCGCATTTATAGATATCGCATTCGACTTTCTGTTCTACGCCCTGGTGCCCTTGGGATTTGCCCTCGCCGACCCTCAAAGGAATGCGCTGCCAGCCGCGTTTCTTATCGCAAGCTTTGTGGGCACAGGCTCCAGTTTTCTGGCTTTCTCGATCATTGCCGCCAAACGTGGCCTGACAGCACAGAATTACCCGCAAAAAGGCATCTACTATCTGGGTGGATTGACAGAAGGCTCCGAAACAATCGCCTTCTTCATTGTCATTACACTCATGCCGCAACTCTTTCCAACCCTCGCCTATGTCTTCGCTGCGCTTTGTCTGGTTACCACCCTTACACGCTGGTGGCAGGGCTGGAACGCATTCCAAGACAAAGATTAGACCAACACACCGCCAATCGATTACCCGGAGCTAACATGAAAAAACTGATCCTTCTGACCACGACAGCCCTCCTGTCCACAAGTGCCGCTTATGCTGGCGACTGGCAGTCGACCCTTGAAAAAGCGAAGGGGCAGACGGTCTATTGGAATGCCTGGGGCGGCGATGAACGTACCAACGCATTTATCGAATGGGTCAGCGGTCAAACGCAGGAACTCTACGGTGTCACCATCAAGCAGGTGAAGCTTTCCTCAACTTCGGATGCGGTCAACCGCGTCATTGCAGAAAAGGAAGCCGGCAAGAACGAAGGCGGCTCCGTTGACATGATCTGGATTAATGGGCCGAACTTCTATTCCATGAAGGAAAAGGGCCTGCTCCATGGCCCCTTCGCCAATGACCTGCCAAACGCGAAATTCCTTGATCTGTCGCCAGCCTCAGCAAATTCCGTCGATTTCACAATACCGGTCGAAGGCTACGAGTCCGCATGGCGTCTGGCCAAATTTGTCTTCAACTATGACAGTGCGCGTGTCAAAAACCCGCCGAAATCCGTTCAGCAGATCTTACAGTGGGTGAAGGAAAATCCGGGACGCTTCACACATCCAGCGGTCAGCAATTTCATGGGTTCGACCTTTTTGAAGCAGGCGCTTGTCGAGCTAGCGCCTGACCCTGCTGTCTTGCAAAACGAAGTCACGGACGAAACCTTCGAGGCAACAGTCGCTCCCCTGTGGGCCTGGTATGATGAGCTTCGCCCCAATCTCTGGCACGGCGGTGAAGACTTCCCTGAAAATGGCGCGGCACTTGAGCAGCTCCTCAATGACGGTGAAGTTGACATGTCCATGTCCTTCGATCCAGCAAGTGCTGCAGCAGCGATCGCCGAAGGCAAATTGCCCGAAAGCGTCCGCACCTATGCACTCGATGGCGGCACCATCGGCAATGTCAGCTTTGTTGCAATTCCCTACAACGCTGCCAACAAAGAAGGCGCGGAAGTTGTGGCCAACTTCATCATTGATCCAGCAGTCCAGGCACACATGCAGGATATCAATGTTCTTGGCTCCTTCTCCGTCCTCGACTGGTCGAAATTGGACAGCGACCAGCGCGCTGAATTTGACGCTTTGCCAAAGTCCGACGCCTTGCCGGAACTCAGTGCACTTGGCAAAACCCTTCTGGAGCCGCATCCTTCCTGGATGACACGGCTGACGGAAGAATGGGCAAAACGCTACACCAAATGAAATCTCGCAGTGCAAGTGGCATATGGCTACTGTTGACCGTCACCGTTTTCGTCGGTGGCGGTCTACTGCTGCCAATCCTTGGAGGATTATGGGAAACAATATTGCCGGCGTTTGGATATCTCAGCGCAATTGATGCGGAGAATTTCAGCCTTGCACCCTGGCAGCGACTATTTTCCCTCCCGGGATTTGGAACTAGTTTGCTGCTGACATTGAAGACCGGCTTCGCGGCGACAATTCTTTCCCTTTCATTGGCGGTTGGGGTTCACGCGACCATACGACGTGGGGTGGAGGGTTTTCTACCCAGATTTCTGGCCCCGATCCTGGCAACACCGCACGCCGCACTTGCCATTGGCTTTGCATTTCTCATCGCCCCTTCGGGCTGGGTGCTGAGGCTCCTCAGTCCGGCAATCACCGGCTTCGAGGTGCCACCCAATGTCGCGCTGGTACATGATCCGCACGGCATTGGCCTCGCGGTGGCAATGGCGCTGAAGGAAGCACCGTTTCTCATATTCATTAGCGCCGCAGCCCTCAGGCAAATCCCCGTGGAGGGATTGTTGGACACAGGGCGTAGTCTCGGCTACAGCCGCACAACAAGCTGGTTGAAACTTGTCCTGCCGCAGCTCTACCCGCAGATCCGGCTACCGGTCTATGTCGTCCTGGCATTTTCTCTTTCGGTCATTGATGCCGCGATCATTCTCGGACCCAACAACCCGCCCCCGCTTGCAGTACAAACCTTGCGCTGGTTCTCCGCCCCTGACATCGAAATGCTTCTGCCGGCCGCTGCATCAGCTATCCTGCAAGCCGGTATTGTGGTGATCTCCATTATCATATGGCGAGTGGCGGAAATTCTGGCCTCGTTGTGGTTGCGCCACTGGGCGACAATGGGAAAGCGGCGCAGCCTAGCGGACTACTTGGCACAGCTATTTGGCAGTTCCGCGATCATTCTGCTTGCCACCGCATATCTTTCTTTACTGATACTTGCCATCTGGTCCATTGCCTGGCGCTGGCGGTTTCCCGAGGCATTGCCGACGCAATGGAGCCTTGAAAACTGGACAAAAGCTGTCAGCACATGGGCACCAGCGCTGTTGAACAGTTTCACAATCGCTATCTCAACGACCCTTCTTTCACTCATCCTGGTGATCGCATGGCTTGAGGCGGGCGAGCGTTCCGGTATTCTCAAACGCCTCCTGCCAGCTATCACCTACTGGCCGCTCATTCTGCCCCAAAGTGCTTTCATGTTCGGCCTGCACATCGTTTCCCTGAAGGTCGGATTAAACGCTTCCCTGCCAATGGTCATCTGGGCACATAGTCTGTTTGTATTCCCTTACCTGATGTTGACACTCTCAGATCCGTGGAACGCCCTCGACCCACGCTATGCACGGGCTGCCAGCTCAATGGGGCACGATTGGGTGAGCATTTTGATCCGCGTAAAGCTGCCTCTCTTGCTTGGTCCAGTGCTTGCTGCTTCGGCAGTCGGGTTTGCTGTTAGCATCGCCCAATATCTGCCAACGCTTGTTATTGGCGAGGGTCGTATCGTCACGCTCACAACTGAAGCAGTAGCACGATCCAGCAGCGGAGACAGGCGTCTTGTCGCAGTATTTGCAAGCCTGCAAACAGTCTTGCCATTCATTGCCTATGGCCTGGCCCTTTACCTACCGCGTTTGACAAAACTGAACCGCATGGCAGCTGCAAAGGCCCCCGCATGAGTACGCTTTCATTGGAAAATATCCGGATTTCACTTCGCGCAAGCGGCAAGGTACTCATCAATGATCTGACGCTAAATCTCGGCGGCGGAGAAATCGCAACTGTCATGGGTCCAAGTGGCTCAGGCAAATCCACTCTGCTTGCCTTTGTCAGCGGACAACTGGACAGCGCCTTCGAAGCAAATGGAACGATCCGCTCGAACAATACTGACATCAGCGATTTGCCGCCAGAGACACGTCGCGTCGGAATTCTGTTTCAAGATGACATGCTATTCCCTCACCTGACGGTCGGGGAGAACCTCGCTTTTGGTCTCAGCCGCAACGTGAAAGGCAAGGCTGCCCGTATGGAGCGGGTTAACGCCGCATTGCGTGATGCAGATCTCGCAGGTTTTGGGAACCGCGATCCCGCCACGCTATCTGGCGGCCAGCGTACACGCGCGGCACTGATGCGCACCCTGCTTTCATCTCCGCAAGCGCTGCTACTTGATGAACCGTTTTCCAAACTTGATCGACAATTGCGCCAGGACATTCGAACATTTGTCTTTGAGCACGCAAAAGCACAAAACCTGCCGGTATTGATGGTCACCCATGATCACGAGGACGCCGCCGCCGCCGGTGGAAAGATCATCACCATATAAGGCTTGGATAACGAAAAGCGGCGCCACGAAGGCGCCGCTTTCAATTTCAGGACCAATTCCGGGCCGCTTACACTGCGTTGTAGGCTGCAACGTAGGCGTTGTACTGGTCGGTATCCATTGCCGCTGTCTGCAGAGCAGTCATCGCCTGTGCCTGCGCTGTGGTCAGGCTGGTGATGTCGTCGGTTGACAGGCCAGCCAGCGCATCTGTGGCGATTGCAGCAACATCATCCGTCGAGAAGACATCCAGGTCATCCGTACCCAGTGCCGCAATGTCAGCGGAGTCGAGTGCTGCCACCTGATCAGAGGTCAGTGCCTCGGCCTGAACCGTGCTCAGTGCCGCCACCTGACCAGCAGTCAGGCCACCGATGGTGCTCGTGCTAACCGCAGCGATCTGATCTGTCGAGAAGGTCGCGACATCAGCCGTTGAGAGACTTGCCAACTGATCGTAGCTGAGAACAGCAACTTGGTCAGTGGAAAGTGCCACAATGTCATCGGTGGAAAGACCGCTCACACTTGCTGTCGTGACAGCGGCGAGCTGGGCCGTGGACAATGCTGCAATGTCGGCAGTTTCCAGCGCCCCAATCTGAGTGGAGCTGAGAACCGCAATCTGGTCAGTCGTCAGTACCGCAACATCATCTGTTGAGAGACCAACCACACCGTTCGTGCTCAAGGCTGCGATCTGGGCCGTGGACAGAACCGCGACATCATCTGTCGTGAGACCAACCACACCGTCAGAGCCCAGAGCTGCAATCTGGTTCGTACCCAGGATTGCGACCTGCGCAGTTGTCAGTGCTGCCGTCTGATCACTGCCCAGTGTAGCGATTTGCGCCGTCGTCAGCGCAGCGACCTGTTCGGTGCTCAGGGCTGCGACATCATCGGTTGACAGACCCGCAATCGCCGCTGTGCTGATGGCCGCAACATCTGCTGTCGAGAATGTCGCGATGTCGTCAGTTCCAAGCGCAGCGAGATCAACCGAGTCAAGGGCTGCAACTTGCAGAGAGGTCAGCGCCTCGGCCTGCAGAGTTGACATCGCCGCAATCTGATCGGTCGTCAGACCGGCGATTGCATCGGTTCCAAAGGCCGCGACCTGATCGGTGGACATGGCCGCAATATCTGCCGTAACCACAACCGCCAACTGATCGGATGTCAACGCTCCAACCTGAGCAGTCGACAATGCCACCGTTTGATCCGTGGTCAGCACTGCGACATTCGCAGTCGACAGGACGGCAACCTGACCGGTGGTCAGTGATGCAGACTGTGCAGTCGTCAGACCGACAACCTGATCAGTGGTCAAACCGGCCAACGCGGAGGTACCAATCGCCGCAACATCTGCGGTTGAGAAGCCTGCCAGATCATCAGTACCAAGCACTGCAACCTGGTCGGAGCTCAATGCAGCAACCTGGCTGGTGGTCAGCGCTGTTGCCTGATCCGTGGTCAGTGCTGCCACCTGAGCAGTGGACAATCCGCCAACTGCCGAGCTGGACAATGCCGCGATCTGATCTGTGCCGATGACGGCCAAATCTGCTGTTTCCAGAGCCGCTGCCTGCGTTGATGTCAGAGCCGCAGCCTGAGCCGTTGTCAGGGCGACCGACTGGTCGGTGGTCAAGGCCACAATATTGTCGGTGGACAACACTGCTACCTGGCCTGTTGTCAGAGCAGCCGATTGTGCTGTCGTTAGACCCGCAACCTGATCTGTCGTCAGACCCGCCAAGGCCCCCGTGCTGATCGCTGCGATATCTGCCGTTGAGAAGCCAGCCAGATCATCAGTACCAAGCACTGCAACCTGATCGGAGTTCAGCGCAGCAACCTGACTGGTGGTCAGCGCCGTCGCCTGATCGGTTGTCAGCGCAGCTACCTGAGCGGTAGACAATCCCCCAACAGCTGAGCTGGACAATGCCGCTACCTGATCTGTACCGATGACGGCCAGATCTGCTGTTTCCAGAGCGGCTGCCTGCGTAGAGCTGAGGACAGCAGCCTGGGCTGTTGTCAGTGCCACCGCCTGATCTGTGGTCAGAGCCACGATCTGATCAGTCGACAGTGCAGACACCTGATTGGTCTTCAGTGCCGCGCTTTGTGCCGTTGTCAGTGCTGCCACCTGGTCGGTGGTAACGCCTGCGAGCGCACCAGTGCTGATCGCTGCAATGTCAGCAGTCGAGAAGGTCGCCAGATCATCTGTGCCAAGTGCGGCAATTTGATCGGATGTCAGCACAGCTACCTGAGTGGTGCTCAGCGCTTCAACCTGCGCTGTCGTCAAGGCACCAGCCTGGTCAGTCGTCAGAGCTGACACCGCCTTGGTGGTAAATGCTGCCACCTGATCGGTCGACAGGACTGCTACATCATCCGTCGAGATTGCAGCCGCCTGGGTAGAGCTTAGCGTCGCAACCTGTGCTGTTGTCAGTGCTACAGTCTGATCAGTTGTCAGGACTGCCAGCTGATCCGTGGTCAGTGCTGCAACCTGCCTTGTCGACAGGGCTGCTGTCTGATCGGTTTCCAGACCGGCCACCTGATCGGTGGACAACGCCGCCACTGCACCCGTTGCAAGTGCTGCAACATCGTCGGTGGAGAACAGTGCCAGATCATCCGTGCCAAAGGCCGCAATCTGGGTTGCTGACAGCTTCGCCGCCTGCGTGGTGGTCAATGCCTCGGCCTGATCGGTGGTCAAAGCTGCAACCTGGTCAGTACCCAGTCCGACAATGGCCTTGGTGCCAAGTGCGGCAATCTGGTCCGTGCTCAGAACTGCAAGATCATCTGTTGTAATCGCCGCAGCCTGTGTCGAGTCCAGTACCGCAACCTGATCGGTGGTCAACGCTACGGCCTGGTCGGTGGTCAATACGGCCACCTGGTCGGTCGTCAGCGCAGAAACCTGACGGGTTGTCAGGGCTGCCGCCTGGTCGGTCGTCAACGCTGCAACTTGATCGGTGGACAGTGCAGCAACCGCTGTAGAGGCCAGCGCGGCAATGTCATCGGTTGAGAACAGCGCCAGGTCGTCAGTACCAAGAGCCGCAACGTCAGTCGCGTCAAGTGCTGCAACCTGCGTGGTTGTCAGGGCTTCCGCCTGAGCAGTTGTCAACGCTGCAAACTGGTCGGTCGACAGACCGGAGACACCCTTGGTGCTGAGAGCTGCGATCTGATCGGTTGTCAAAACTGCCAGATCATCGGTTGTGATGGCCGCCGCCTGTGTTGCGTCAAGTACAGCAACCTGGTCGGTGGTCAGAACGGCCGCCTGATCAGTGGTCAGAGCTGCAATCTGATCCGATGTAATCTTGTCCGCCTGTGTTGTTGTCAGTGCAACCAACTGGTCGGTGGTCAACACTGCGAACTGGTCAGTCGAAAGACCCACGACCGCACCGGTCGAAAGCGCGGCAACATCATCTGTCGAGAACAGGACGAGGTTGTCGGTTCCCAGTGCCGCAATCTGCGTCGCATCGAGTTCCGCAACCTGGGTCGTTGTCAGCGCCTCTGCCTGGTCGGTGCCGAGCGCCACCACCTGGTCGGTGGTCAGGCCGGAAATACCCTTCGTGCTGAGAGCTGCCACCTGATCCGAAGTCAATATGGCGAGGTCGTCAGTCGTAATGGCTGCCGCCTGGTTGGCATCAAGGATTGCAACCTGATCCGTGGTCAGAGCCCCAGTCTGATCAGTGGTCAACGCAGCGATTTGATCGGTTGTGACCTTATCGACTTGCGAAGTTGTCAGCGCTGCGAGCTGATCCGTTGAAAGTGCCGCAAACTGGTCTGTTGACAGACCGGCAACCGCGCGGGTGCTCAATACTGCAATTTCATCGGTAGAGAACGTTGCCAGATCATCTGTGCCCAACGCCGCAATCTGTGTTGAGTCCAGCTCCGCGGCCTGAGCAGTCGTCAATGCCGCTGCCTGGTCCGTTGTCAGTGCGACAACCTGATCTGTGGTGAAGCCAGAGACGCTGGCGCCGCTGATGACGGCGATCTGATCGGTCGTCAGGATTGCGACATTGTCGGTCGAAATGGCTGCAATCTGCCTTGAGTCAAGGGCAGAAACCTGATCGGTCGTCAACGCCACCGATTGGTCAGTGGTCAAAGCCCCAACCTGATCGGTGCCAAGAGCATCGATCTGCGAAGTTGTCAGCGCGCTGACCACATCGGTGCCAAGTGCTGCGAACGCAGTTGTTGAAAGACCGGAGAGCGACCGGGTGCTGATGGCGGCAATATCATCCGTCGAGAATGTCGCGAGGTCATCAGTACCGAGCGCCGCAATCTGTGCGGAACCAAGGGCGGCGACCTGATCGGTCGTCAGTGCTTCAGCCTGCGCAGTTGTCAATGCTGCAACCTGATCGGTCGACAGAGACGCAACGGTCTTTGTGCCAAACACTGCAACCTGATCCGTTGTCAGCAAGGCCACATTGTCTGTGGTCAGTGCCGTGATCTGGCTTGATTCCAGAGCGGCGACCTGATCCGTTCCCAGCGCGACCGCCTGATCACTTGTCAGCGAAGCAATCTGCGTGGTTGAAAGCGCCCCAATCTGGTTGGCCGTAAATGCGGCAACCTGATCGGTTGAGAGCGATGCAATCTGGTCGGTCGAAAGACCGCCCAGTGCACGCGTGCCGATTGACGCGATATCATCCGTTGAGAATGCGGCCAGGTCATCGGTACCAAGACCCGAAAGGTCGGAGGAGTCGAGCGCTGCGACCTGGGCCGTGGAAAGAGCCTCTGCCTGAGCAGTCGAGAGCGCTGCAAGCTGATCTGTAGACAGACCACCAACAGCCGAAGTGCCAAGCGCTGCAATCTGATCGGTCGAAAGCGCCGCGACGTCATCCGTGTTGAGCGCTGCGGCCTGCTTTGAATCCAGTGCTGCAATCTGGCTTGTGGACAGCGTGGTCACCTGATCTGTCGTCAACACTGCAACCTGCAGAGTGCTGAGCGCACCAACCTGAGAGGTCGAAAGGGCAGCAACCTGATCGGTAGAAACCGAAGCTATCTGGTCAGTTGAAAGGCTTGCAAGTGTGCGGGTCGAGAGCGCTGCAAAGTCATCGGTAGAGAAGACAGCGAGGTCATCAGTGCCCAATGCACCAATCTGCGTGGAGCTCAAGGAAGCAACCTGCGTTGTTGTCAACGAGGCAACCTGGTCAGTCGACAATGCCCCAACCTGATCGGTATCCAGACCTTTGAGGGCGCTGGTTGTCAGAACCGCGAACTGATCGGTGGTGAGGCTTGAAATATTGTCTGTGCTGATAACGGCCAACTGTTTGGAGTCGAGCGCGCCTGCCTGCGTTGTGCTCAGTGCTACGAGTTGCTCCGTGGAGAACGCCGCAACTTGAGTGGTTTCAAGCTTGCTGACCTGCGAGGTGGTCAGTGCAACCACTTGATCAGTGGAAAGTGACGCAACCTGATCGGTGGAAAGACCGCCCAGTGCGCGGGTGCTGATCGCGGCAATGTCGTCAGTTGAGAAGACAGCAAGGTCATCAGTGCCAAGTGCTGCCAGATCGGTCGAGTCCAGCGTTGCAACCTGCGTTGTGGACAATGCCTGTGCCTGATCCACGCTCAGTGCATCCAACTGATCCGTTGTCAAACCATTGACCGCGTTGGTGCTCAATGCCGCAATCTGATCAGTCGAAAGTGCGGCAACGGCATCCGTGGAGATCACCGCGATCTGTTTGGAGTCCAGTGCATCAATCTGATCGGTCGAAAGCGATGTGATCTGGTCGCTGGAGAGTGCTCCAACCTGATCGGTGGACAGCTTATCAACCTGAGCGGTAGTAAGAGCGCCTACCTGTGTCGTGCTCAGCGAGTTGAGCTGGCTCGTTGTCAATCCGGTGAGGGTTCGCGTGGTCAGTGCAACCACGTCATCGGTCGAGAATGTGGCAAGGTCGTCTGTGCTAAACGCGGCAACCTGAGTGGAGCTCAACTCGGCAACCTGATCGGTCGTCAGTGCCTCCACCTGTGTTTCGCTCAGCGCCACAACCTGGTCTGTGCTCAATCCAGAGATACTGTTGACATCGATTGCTGCAATCTGATCCGTGGTCAGTTCTGCAACACTCGCTGTCGCCAGAGCCTCGATTTGCTTGGAATCAAGTGCAGCAACCTGTGCAGTGCTCAACGCGGTGAGCTGATCGTTGCTCAGTGCCGCGACCTGCGTGGTCGACAAGTTGCTCACCTGATCGGTGCTCAATGCCACAACCTGGGTCTCGGAGAGAGCCGCGAGCTGATCTGTGCTGATACCGGATAGAGCACGTGTGCTCAAAGCAGCCAGATTGTCTGTGGACAATGCAGCAAGATCAGCCGTCGTGATAGCTGCTGCCTGAGTTGAACTTAGTTCGGCGACCTGATCGGTTGTCAATGCCGCTGTTTGTTCCTCGCTCAAAACCGCAATCTGATCGGTAGTCAATCCACCAACGCCATTGGCGCTGATCGCCCCGACCTGATCTGTTGACAGCAACGAGAAGTTTGCGGTTGTAAGCGCCGCGATCTGTTTGGAGTCAAGAGTGGTAACCTGATCGGTGGTCAGGGACTCTGTTTGATCCGCGCTCAGAGCCGCGACCTGCGTGGTGCTAAGTTTTTCCACCTGCGTCGTGGTGAATGCTGCGATCTGCTGGGTGCTGAGTGATACAAGCTGATCAGTCGACAGGCCAGACAGGGCCTTTGTGCTCAATGCCGCAATATCGTCAGTGGAGAATACTTCCAAATCGTCAGTACCGAGCGCTGTGATATCCGTAGAGTCAAGCACTGCGACCTGCGCCGTTGAAAGCGCTTCTGCCTGATCTGCACTCAGCGCAGCAAACTGATCCGTTGACAGCCCATTAACTGCAGAGGTGCTCAATGCGGCGATCTGAGTTGTCGAGAGCGTCGCAACAATATCGGTGCTCAAAGAAGCAACCTGACGTGAGGAGAGCGCACCAACCTGATCTGTCGTGAGGCTTTCAATCTGTGTTGATGAAAGCGCACCGACCTGATCGGTATCGAGTTCGCCAATTTGGTCTGTCGTCAATGCCGCGACTTGCTCTTCTGTCAGAGCTGCTACCTGATCTGTGGACAGGCCACCAACAGCCTTCGCGCTGAGTGCTGCGATATCGTCTGTGGAGAAGAGTTCCAGATCGTCTGTTCCAAGAGCAGAAATCTGGGTGGAGCTGAGTTCTGCAACCTGATCTGTTGTCAGCGCTTCAGAATGATCCACTGTGAATGCTGCAAGTTGATCGGTGGAAAGGCCCGCAATTGCCGATGTGCCAATTGCTGCAACCTGTGTCGTCGACAGGATCGCAACATTGTCTGTGGTGAGTGCTCCCACCTGACGCGAGCTCAGGACTGCGATCTGGTCTGTGCTCAGACTTTCCACTTGAGCATCGGTCAATGCACCGATCTGCGCTGTATCGAGCGCGGAAACCTGATCAGTCGTAAATGCCGCAATTTGCTCTTCCGAAAGAGCCGCGACCTGATCCGTGGACAGCCCTCCGAGTGCAGAAGTGCTGATGGCTGCAATGTCATCTGTGGAGAAAAGCTCCAGGTCATCGGTTCCAAGTGCCGCAATATCGGAGGAATCCAGGGCTGCAACCTGAACAGTTGTGAGCGCCTCTGCCTGGTCGTTGGTCAGTGCTGCAAACTGGTCGGTCGACAGACCTCCAATACCATCTGTGCTCAAAGCCGCAATTTGCGACGTTGAAAGTACTGTGAGGTTATCTGTGCTGAGAACAGCCACCTGGCGAGAGTCGAGAGCATTGACCTGTGCAGTTGTCAACGACTCGAGATGATCCGCAGAAAACGCCGCAATTTGCGTGGTGCTAAGCTCAGCAACCTGATCTGTGGTAAACGCTGCTGCTTGTTCTGCCGTCAGCGCTGCAACCTGGTCGGTACTCAACCCAACAAGCGCCTTTGTGCCAATCGCCGCAATGTTATCAGTTGCAAGAAGTTCGATCTCATCGGTTGAGAACGCTGCAAGCTGCGTTGAAGAAAGCGCTGCAACCTGATCGGTCGTCAATGCCTCAACGTGATCAACGGTCAGGGCTGAGATCTGATCTGTTGAAAGACCAGCAATAGAATCTGCATCCAGTGCCGCAATCTGCTCAGTTGACAGTATAGCGATTGCATCGGTGCTGAGTGCGGCGACCTGACGAGATGAAATGGAGGCAACCTGCGCCGTTGTCAGAGACTCGGCCTGGATTTCGCTGAAAGCCGCAACCTGATCAGTCGCAAGCTTCCCGACTTGCGCCGTGGTCAGCGACGACACCTGGTCTTCGCTCAATCCGGCAATCAAATCAGTCGAAAGACCCGAAATGGACTTCGTGCTGATCGCAGCAATATCATCGGTGGAGAACAATTCCAGATCGTCTGTACCAAAGGCCGCGATCTGTTCAGATGACAATACAGCGACCTGATCGGAACTGAGCGCTTCTGCCTGATCCACAGTCAATGCAGAAAGCTGATCGGTCTCGATGTTCTTGAACGTTTTTGCAGAGATTGCTGAGATCTGCTCAGTCGACATCACGGCAATTGCGTCTGTGCTGACAGAGGCAATCTGGCGGGAAGAAATCGCGGCAACCTGGCTGGTGCTCAGCACCTCAAACTGCGTGGAAGAAAACGCTGCAATCTGGCTGCTGGAGAGGTTTGAAATCTGAGACGTGGTCAGCGCAGATACCTGATCTTCGTCCAGTGCTGCGATCTGGTCTGTCGACAGACCGGAAACCGCTTTGGCGCTGATAGCCGCGATGTCGTCAGTCGAAAATGTAGCAATATCGTCAGAACCAAGTGCGGCAAGGTCGCGCGAATCCAGTGCGCCGACCTGCGCAGAGGTCAATGCCTCCGCCTGGTCGTTCGTCAAAGCAGCAAATTGGTCGGTTGTGAGGCCGGCGATCGCTTTTGTGCTGAGAGCCGAAATTTGGTCCTCAGAGAAGGATGCAATATTCGTAGTCGTGATGGCGCTGATCTGGCGCGAGCTCAAGGATGCAATTTGATCGGTGCTCAGCGCTTCAACTTGAACTGTTGTCAGCACCGCAACTTGAGTGGAGTCCAATTTAGACAGCTGCCGGGTGGAGAGAGACTCAATTTGAGAGTCTGACAGCGCCGCGATAGCATCGGTGGTCAGGCCTCTGATCGCCTTTGAGGACAGTGCCGCGACAGCCTCGTCGGACATAACGGAGATGTCGTCGGTGCCAAGCGCCACAACCTGCTTGGAACTGAGTGAGGCGACCTGATCCGTCGTCAGGGCCTCAACCTGGGTTGAAGTCAAGGCGGCAACCTGATCCGACGACAAACCGGAAACGGCTTTGCTGGAAATAGATTCAATCTGATCGACAGAAAGCGTTGCGATAACATCGGTGCCAAAGGCAGAGATCTGGCGCGAGCTCAGGGCGCCGACCTGTTCTGAGCTCAGAAGCGCGACCTGATCAGTTGTAAGTGCAGCGAGTTGCGTGCTGCTAAATGCGGCAAACTGCGAGCTGGTGAGTGATTCAACCTGGCTGTCGCTCAAGGAGACGATTACGTCGGTAGACAGACCCGAGATCGATTTTGCGTTGATAGATGCGACTTCCTCATCCGAGAACGTCGCAATGTCGTCGGTCCCCAGCGAAGCAATCTGCGTCGCACCCAGTGCCCGGATCTGAGTGGAGGTCAGTGCCTCTGCCTGACTGGACGAGAAACTGCTGATCTGCGTCGAACTCATCCGCGAAATTTGCGAGCTCGACATGTTTTCGATCTGGTCGGTACTTAGAACCGCAATCTGCGTTGCGGATAGCCCCTTCACCGACGATGCGTTGATCGAGCTGATCTGAGAGGAACTCAATACCGCAATGTCGTCGGTTTCCAGCGCCGCAATCTGCGTCGACGAGAGGACCTTTATCTGCTTGGACGAGAGCGATGCCACATCTTCTGTGGTGAGATTCGCTATGTCAGACGATGACAGGCTTCTGATTTGCGACAGCGAATAGGAGGAAATGCTCGAAGTCATTGGATACGGGCCCTTGATTGTACCAAAACCGAATCAGCTTGCCAGATCGACCGCGCATTTACTTGCGCTGACGGCGGGCAATCCGCATAGCAGGTTTGTGAACTGTTCCCGATCGCCGGGTCCTGACATACGGAATGCGCTGACATTGACATGGCTTGCTTGAGCCGGAGTGCTGGACCGCTTCATGCAACCAGAGCCTTTGGGCCCCGTGCCGGCACTCGAAATCATTACATACCGCCTTCAACAGGCGCGTTTACATTGTCAAAACGCAACTTGAGCGCACAATACGACAATGTTTCACTACAGTTTACTAAACATAAATCATTAATGAACGGTTAAGCGTGCTGGCTTGCCTTAACCTTGCAGCCCTGCAAACTCTGTGTTTTCAGTCGGTCGAATAGTTAATTTTGGCGATGATAAGCCCAAAGCAAGCTAGGACTGCTATGGCACCACTATAAATGCCGCTCAGAGTGAAAACTGGACCCGGCGCCGGGTCCGCAGATGTGAGAATTCCATGGTCACCAGCAACGCACCCTCCCCAACACTGCCATCTATGATTGAACTGGCTCGCACCCAGCGCCTTCCGCTGTCGGACCTGTTGCAGTTTGCTGAAAGCCGTAATGCTGCTGGCCAGCGCCAGGAAGCTGCCGAGATTTACAAATCCTGGATTGCTTACAATGACACCAGCCCATTTCTTCATCTGGTTTACTTCAACTACTCTGTGACACTGCGCCAGTTGGGTGATCTGACCGGCGCAATCAACGCATTACGCACGTGCCTGAAGGTGGACCCGAAATTCGCACAAGCGCACATCAACCTTGGTCGCGCGCTGGAAGATGCGGGTCTTGCGCCTTTGGCAATCCAGCAATGGCGTGCTTATGCAGAAATGACGGCGGAGATTACACCCGACAAGATCAACCATCGCCTGATGGTATTGCAGCACATAGGTCGCGTGATGGAAAATGCGGGCCTGATGGAAGATGCAGAGCAGGTGCTTTGGCAGGCGATAGAATTGAAGCCGGAGAAGCATGAGTCCGGTCAACACTGGAGCGCATTGCGTCAGCGCCAGTGCAAATGGCCCATCCTCACCGCGTCCGAACATGTCACTATGCGCCAATTGGTGGATGCGATGTCACCGCTAACCCTTGGCTGCTACTCCGACGACCCCATTTTCCAGCTCGCCAAGGCCTACAAGTACAACCAGTCTTTTGTCGGGCGAATTGACACAAGCGGGGTGCCGCGTCGCAAAGCGAAAAAGAAAAGCGGTACCGGCGAACGGCTGCGCGTTGGCTACGTTTCCTCCGACCTGAGAGATCACGCAGTCGGCTTTGCTCTGCGCGAAGTCATGGAGCTGCATGACAAGAAGAGCGTCGAAATCTACGCCTACTATTGCGGAGATCCTGTCAAAAACGATCCGACCCAGGCACGCATGAAAGCTGCGGTCGACGCTTGGCGCGATATTGCAACACTGACCGATCAAGACGCAGCAAAGCAAATCGCGGCCGACGAGATCGATATCCTGGTGGACGTCAACGGATATACGAAGCACGCGCGCACGCGCATCTTCGCCTACAGGCCTGCCCCGGTCATTGTGAACTTCTGCGGCTATCCGGGAACGATGGGTAGCCCGTTCCACCAATATATGATCGCCGACAACCACATTGTGCCACCGGAAAACGAGATCTTTTACACCGAAAAAGTTTTGCGGATTGCCTGTAATCAGCCTATCGACCGTCAAAGAATTATTGCAGACAAGCCAAGTCGGGCCGAAGCTGGCGTGCCGGAGGACGCATTCGTATTTGCCTGCTTCAATGGCATGCAAAAAATCACCGAGGCGACCTTCGGCCAGTGGATGACCATTCTAAAGGAGACGCCCGGCAGTGTTCTCTGGCTTTTGAGCGGTCACGAAAAGGTTGACCAGCGTCTGCACGAACTTGCCGAGAAGGCTGGTGTCGACAAGGCGCGCATTATTTTCGCACCCAAAGCCCCCAACGCAAAGCACCTGGCCCGCATCGGCGTTGCAGATCTCTTCCTGGACACATTCCCCTATGGCGCACACTCCACGGGTGCCGACGCGATCACTATGGGGCTTCCCGTTCTGACTTATCCGGGAAAAAGCTTCGCAGCGCGTTTCTGCCATTCCATCGTTCACGCGGCCGGTATTCCGGAACTTCTTTGTGATGGGCCTGAGCAATATGTTGAAAAGGCAATTGGGTACGCGAAGAATCCCGATAGCCTGCAAAAAATACGCGATGACCTGCAAGCCAAACGAGAAACCAGCGTACTGCGTGACATACCCGCCCTCGCGCGCAGGCTGGAAGAACTCTACTGGCAGATGCAGGAAGAATGCGAGCGCGGCGAAGCGCCTGTGCCGGACATGCGCAACCTGGATATTTACTACGAGATCGGCGCAGAACTTGTTCTGGAAAACGTCGAATACAAGGACGATGCCACCTATCGCCAAAGCTACCTCGACAGGCTTGCCGCATGGGATGACTACTCCCCGCTACCAATCGACAAACGCCTCTGGACGGAAGAAGAGGTAAAAAAGAACAGACGCTAAGACTGCAAATTGAGAACCAAAGATCTCTTGGGGGGGGGAGCAAATGTTACCCGACCCAATTCAACCATCTGGATAGGCGCAATTGTTACCCGTTGCGCCGAAAAGTCGGAGTATCACAAACGAACGCCCGGCCACTAGTCGGGTCCCAGACACACACAAACAGGAACCGTAGCTGACATATGTCCACCACGATCACATCAATGAGCCTCAGCCAAATCAAGGTACTCACAACAAGTGAGATTGCAGATTTGTCGACAGAGGACGTTGCTGCGCTCTCACCGCGCCAGATCAGGGCATTATCTTCACAACAGGTCGGGGCAATTGAAGAAGAAGATCTCGACGTTTTCAGCAGCAAGCAACTTGCCGCCATTTCCCTGTCCGGTATCCGCGGTCTCACACTTAATCAAATCGCTGTCCTCGATGCCGAGCGCATAGGGTACCTTTCGGCAAAGCAGATCGGTTCAATGAGTACCGATCAAATAGCCGGTTTTGATATCGACCAATCAGAGGCGCTTTCAAAATCACAAGTCAGTTTCCTCAGCGCCAAGCAGCTCGCGGCATTTTCAACTGATGAAATCGAGACATTCTCGTCTGAGGACATTGCCGCTATTAGGCGGAATGCGATTTCTGGTCTTTCTACAGACGTGATCTCGATCTTGTCAGTGGAACAGGTCGCCTCTATCAGCCCGTCGACCATCTCGTTTCTGTCGAGCGAGCAGATGGCCGCAATGAGCTTTGACCAAGTCGCAGCTCTGTCGACACAACAGCTCGCCAATATGCGGGCCACACAGATCGGTGCCATCGCCACCGACAATATCGAGGCTCTGTCAGAGGAGCAAATCGCCGCGATTTCCTACCGCGCTATTGCCGGCCTCAGCGAAGAGCAGATCGCACTCTTCAGCGATTCACAATCAGAGGCTCTGACGCCACGGCAAATCGCGGCCATGAACTCAAAACAGATCGCCGCTTTCAGTGCCGAAAACATCGCCATGTTCGATACTGACGACATGGCCGCGATCAACAAGAATGCGATAAAGGGCTTATCGACCGACGCATTGGCAGAGCTCTACGAAGAGCAAATTGCGGCAATAAGTACAAAAGCCATTTCGGCCTTTACCAGCGATCAGATCGCCAGCCTCTCTTACAGCCAGGTCGAAGCTTTGACCGAAAATCAGGTTCGCGCGCTTAGGGGCCAGCACCTGGCAGCACTGTCGACCGATAATCTTGACGCATTCAGCACCGACCAAATCGAACGGCTCAGCGTCAACGCCATTCGGTCAATGACGACAGATCAGGCAGCCACACTGACGGCGGAACAGGCAGAAGCTATCAGCGCCACTCAATCGCGCGCACTCAGTGCCAAGCAGCTCGCGGCATTGAGCGCCGAGGCCGTGGAAGCTCTGACAACTGAAGCCATTGCGGGCCTCAACAAGAACGCAATCTCGGGACTCTCAACAGATAATTTTGCACTGCTAAGCGCTGATCAAGTCGCTGCAATCGGTATCAAGACGATCGCTGGAATTGCCTCCGCGCAGATCAGTGTGCTTTCAGACACTCAGGTGGCAGCCCTGAGCACCAAGCAGGTCGCGGCGCTGCGGGCTGTGCAGTTTTCAGCGCTGACTACCGACAATATTGCAAGCTTCTCGACTGAACAAATCGCCGCAATCGGACGTATCGCAATCGCCGGATTGAGCTCTGACCACATTGATGTGCTCGACGCGGACCAGATTGAGGCTTTGGAGGTCGCCCAGATTGGTCGGTTCAGTGCCGCGCAAGCCGCCGTGCTCGACCAAAACGACATCCAGTCCTTCACAGAAAAGGAAATAAGTTCGCTGAACAGCGTCGCCTTTTCTGCACTATCGACCGACACGGTTGCTGCCATGGGCGATGATCAAATCGCCGCCGTTTCAACCAAAGCCTTCTCCGCCCTGACCTCGGATCAAATGGCCGCATTGACAGAAACACAGATTGAAGCGCTGACCACCAAGCAGATGCGCGTATTGTCTTCCAGCGCAATTGCCGGTCTGCAAACTGACGATCTCCTTGTGATCGACGAGGCGCAAATTGCATCGATCAGCACGCGCGCCATTACCGGATTGTCGACCGACCACATGGCTGCTTTGCTGGACAGCCAGGTTGAGGCGCTTACGAACACTCAAATTGGAACAATCAATTCCGAGCAAATTGCTGCGCTCTCTACAACAAACATATCGATTTTGAGCACAGCTCAGGTTTCCGCGATTAGTCGCTCGGCCATTGACGGCCTGACAACCGATCAGATCGAGGCACTGGAGCCGGATCAGGCCGGCGCTTTGACCACCGACCAGATTGCATCGCTCTCATCAACTCAGTTGGCCGTTTTCTCGATTGATGACCTCGACGAATTTTCCACCGCTGACTTTGCGGCAATTTCGAGTTCGGCAATCAAGGGCCTTTCCACTGATACGGTTGCATCGCTTGCCGATGAAAAATTCGGCGCTTTGAAAAGCTCGACCGTTGCTGCTTTGACAACCGACCAGATCGCCGCGCTATCGATCGAGCATTTCGATGCACTTGTCAGCGTCAAGATGGCCGCCTTGACCGGCACCCAAGCTGCAGCCATCTCGACCGATGTTCTGGCTGACTTCTTCGACGATCAGATAGCCCAACTGAGCACAGCCGCAATTGCGGGCATGACCACCACCCAAATTGACATTTTGTCGAATGATCAGCTTGCTGCACTGACGACAGATCAAGTGGCCGCCCTATCCACGACTCAAGTTGATGTGCTCAGCACATCGGACATTGCGGCCCTTTCCAACGAAGGAATATCGGCGCTGAGCACCGATGCTGTAGTTATTCTGTCCACGGATGATATTGCCGCCATCACCACAAGCCAAACCACATCTCTAACCTCAACGCAGATATCTGTACTGACAACCACGCAGCTTGCCGCCCTGACAACGGGCCAGTTCGAGGCGCTGACCAGCAAGCAGATGTCTGGACTGACAACGACCCAGATCGCGGCTCTCTCGACCGATATTATTGCGTCGCTGACAACCGATCAGGTGGCCTCGCTTGGAACCGAAACTATTGCAGGGCTTTCAACTGATCAGTTCGCCATTCTTTCCACCGCCCAGATCGACGCGCTAACCTCCAAACAGGTTGCAGCACTGACATCAACAGAAGTGGCCTTGCTCGATACCGACGATCTGGTTGTATTCTCGACCGCAGATATTGCCGCGATCGGCACCGCTGGCATCTCCGGGCTGACGACGGATCAAACCGCTGCCCTGTCGACCGATCAACTCGCGGCCCTGACATCCAAACAATTGAGCGCATTGTCGACCACGCAGATTGCAGCAATGTCGACTGACTGGTTCTCCTCGCTGTCGTCCGAGCAGTTCTCCGGCTTGAGCGCGACGCAGATCGCGACGCTGTCGACTGACAATGTTGCCATTCTTTCCACCGACCAGATCTCCGGGTTGTCCACCGCAGCGATCTCCGGCCTTACATCGACCCAGTTTGCCACGCTGACAACTGCGCAATTCGACACGTTGACGACAACGCAACTGGCAGCATTAACGTCAAAGCAGACTGCCGCCCTGACAACCGATGAACTCGGCATGCTCTCGACTGACGAGATCGCCATTCTGAGTTCCGGTGCCATTGCAGGTCTTTCGACGACCAACATCGCGTCGCTGACTACCGACCAGTTTGCGGTGTTGAGTGACGCGCATATTGGCGCGTTGACCTATGCGCAGGCCGGCGCACTGACTACTGATCAGATTACCGCACTCACAGAGGCGCAAGTGTCGGCGCTGACAGCCATCCAGATCGCGGCAATCAGCACCAATGACATAACGTTGCTGACCACTGACCAGATCGTGGCGCTGAGTTCGAACGCAATAGGTGGTTTGTCCACCTTACAGATCGCGGCATTTTCAACCGCACAGGCAGAAGCTCTCAGTTCCGTTCAGGTCAATGCAATGAGCTCCGCGCAGATTGATGCCTTGAGCACGGCGGACCTGGCAACATTTTCCACTGACGACATATCCGCGCTGTCAACCAATGGCATCGCCGGTCTTTCAACCGATGATATTGGCAGCCTGACAAGCGACCAAATTCAAACTCTGGTGGAGACCCAGATGGCCGCACTTGACTCTGACCAGATTCAAGCTGTCATTACAGCCTATCAGTCATACTGACCTTGCCGGGTCGTGACGCACAAATAATCGAGAAACCTGGAGGTATCCCATGTCCTTTACTCGCCCCGCGACCGCGCTCAGTCACAAGGGTGTAATGACGGCTTTGTCAGCGGCCATTGCGAAAGCCGAAGAGATCGGCGTTCCGCAGGATATCGTGATCGTTGACCAGAGCGGCGAGACACTGGCCAAGTTCCGCATGGATGGTGCGAAATTCACGTCCATGCACACAGCCAATGCAAAGGCCGTGACTGCAGCATCCATAAACGCCCCAACCGGCAATATGCCTCCCGAGTTTGGTACGGCAGCAGGCATTGCCTCTCAAGGCCTCGTCACACACCTCAAGGGCGGCTTGCCAATCCGTTTCAATGGCCTTCTGGCAGGCGCTATCGGCGTTGGTTCCGGCACCGGCGATCAGGATGTCGAGGTTGGTCAGGCAGCCCTTGCCTCGATCGGGGCAGATGCCGTCTGACCGAACCCAGGCCTCCGCGGCTATTGCCTTGAGCCGAAGCCACCGCCCGTTGGTGTGATGATGGTGATGGCTTCGCCCGGCTGCAGCACCGTATGTGCGCAGCCGTTCAGCTCTTCTGTCGTGCCATCGGCGCGTCGCACGAGATTCCGGCCACATTCGCCTGGGCTACCGCCATTCAGTCCAAAGGGCGCGATCTTGCGGTGGCCGGATAGAATAGAGCAATCCATCGTCTCGCGAAAACGGATGGTACGACTGGTACCGTCGCCCGCATTCCATTTTCCCTTGCCGCCCGAACCCTCGCGTATGTGAAAATCTTCCAACACCACGGGGTAACGAAGCTCCAGGATTTCCGGATCCGTCAACCGTGAATTGGTCATATGCGTGTGAACGCCAGCAGCGCCATTGAAGCCGGGTCCAGCAGGCGCACCGGAACAAATCGTCTCGTAATATTGATAGGTCTCATTGCCAAAGGTCAGATTGTTCATCGTTCCCTGTGCTGATGACAAAGCACCAAGCGCACCAAACAGGCAATTGGTGACAGCCTGACTGACCTCCACATTGCCCGCAACCACGGCAGCCGGATAAACGGGCGAGAGCATTGACCGCTCCGGCACCACAATGTCGATTGGGCGCAGACAGCCTGCGTTCATAGGGATTGCGCCATCCACGATCATTCGGAAAACATATAGAACCGCAGCGCGCGTCACGGGCTCAGGCGCATTGAAATTATCGTCGCGCTGTTGCGAAGTCCCTGTGAAATCGACTTTCGCGCTTCTTGCAGCCCGATCAACGCTGATTTTGACGCGAATTTCGCAACCCTGATCCATTGGATACGCAAACTCGCAGTCATCCAATTGTTCCAACGCACGGCGAACGCTTTCCTCGGCATTGTCTTGCACGTGCCCCATATAGGCCTCAACGACATCAAGTCCGAATTCGCTGATTGCCTTCTTCATTTCCGACACGCCGCGATTATTGGCCGCGATCTGTGCTTTGAGATCTGCAACATTCTGCGTCACGTTGCGCACCGGATAGGTAGCGCCGGTCAACAGTTCCTCCAGTGCAGCCTCGCGGAAACGGCCTGCTTCGACCAGTTTGAAATTGTCGATATAGACGCCTTCTTCTTCGATGTTCTTTGCATCCGGAGACATTGAGCCGGGCGCTATGCCGCCAACATCGGCGTGGTGTCCACGCGAGGCCACCCAGAAAAGCACGTCCTTGCCGTCAGATGAAAACACCGGCGTACACACCGTTATGTCGGGCAAATGCGTACCACCATTGTAGGGTGCATTGATCGCAAAAACATCGCCGGGCTTGATATCTGGATTTCCCCGAATGATTGCCTGTACCGAGCGATCCATAGAACCCAAATGCACCGGCATGTGCGGTGCATTGGCCACCAGCGCACCATGCGGATCGAAGACCGCACAAGAAAAGTCCAGCCGCTCTTTGATGTTCACCGAATAGGCCGTGTTTTGCAGCGTCAGACCCATTTGTTCCGCGATTGACATGAAGAGATTGTTGAAAATTTCCAACATAACAGGATCGGCAGTCGTGCCTGCTGCACGGCGCTGCGGCAACGCAACCACACGTTCCAGAACCAGATTGTCTGCCGCTGTCAGCTTGGCCTGCCAGCCGGGTTCAATCACAACCGTCTGGTTTGGCTCAATCAGCAATGCGGGGCCATTCATCGTGTGGCCGGGTGCGATGTCACCGCGCCGGTAAACCGGTGCATCCTGCCACTCGCCGTCGCAGAAGAGACGCATGCTATCCGCCGCCTTTGGCAGGGTGGCAACACGGTCAGCTTCCTGTGTCCCCACCGCGCGCGCACCGCCGCCAACGGCCTCGACCGAAACAGCTTCGACCACCAGCTCCTTGCTTTCGTCGATGAAGCCAAAGCGGCTCATATGCATGTTTTCGAAAACCGTCTTCATGCGCTGAAGATCAGCATATGCGATCTTCTCGCCGAAATTCGCATCAGCGCCAAACGTTTCGACCGCAACTTCCAACGTTGTGTCTGTTCCTGCGTAGCGGACCAAAGCGCTGACATTCAATTGCATTTCGGCATCGGTGATGCCCTGCCCGCTGAGTTCCTCTATGACTTCACGACAAAGCGGCTCCGAGAGGCGGGCCATGTCGCTCGCGGAATTTTCCAGCAGAACCTCAACTGAGGCCTGCCGCAGGGCACGCACATCCGCAAGCCCCATGCCATAGGCCGACAATAGACCAGAATAAGGGTGCACAAGCACCTTCTTCATGCCCAAGGCGTCCGCCACAAGACACGCATGCTGCCCGGATGCGCCACCAAAGGCGTTGAGCGCGTAGCGGGTCACGTCATAGCCGCGCGCCACGGAGATTTTTTTCACCGCCTCCGCCATATTGGCGACCGCGATCTGCAGAAAACCTTCGGCAACCGCTTCCGGGCTTCGCCCGTCACCTATCTCGTCGGCAAGGGCTTTGAACGCGACACGCACCGCCTCAAGGTCCAACGGCTGATCCTGGTTTGGTCCAAAGATGGGCGGAAATAGCGCCGGGTTCAATTTACCAGTCATAACGTTCGCGTCGGTTACCGTCAGAGGGCCGCCACGACGATAGCATTTCGGCCCAGGGTTGGCGCCAGCGGAATCCGGCCCGACCGTGAAGCGTGCTCCATCATAATGCAGTATAGAACCACCTCCGGCAGCGACCGTGTGGATCTGCATCATCGGTGCCCGGATGCGCACGCCTGCAACTTCAGTCTCGAAAGCCCGCTCATAATCACCGGCATAGTGGGCCACATCCGTAGACGTCCCCCCCATATCGAAGCCAATCACATTTTCAAATCCCGCCGCCACGCCGGTTTGCGCCAGTGCAACAACACCGCCAGCAGGGCCGGAGAGAATGGCGTCCTTACCTTGAAACAGATTGGCAGAGGTTAGGCCACCAGACGACATCATGAAGAGAAGTCGGGTGCCGGTGCGATCCAGATCAAGTTCCTCAGCGACTTGCGCAACATAGTGGCGGAGCACCGGAGATAGATATGCGTCCACTACCGTGGTGTCACCGCGTCCGACGAATTTCACCAGCGGCGAGATTTCATGACTCACCGAAACCTGATCAAAACCCATTTCACGAGCAAGCTCGGCGGCACGCATTTCATGGGCAGGAAAGCGATAGGCATGCATGAACACAATCGCCAAAGCATCATAACCATCGGCCTTCAGCGCTCTCAACTGTGCCATCAATTGCGCCTCATCCAACGGCGTCTCGACCGTGCCATCGGTCAGAACGCGTTCGTCCAGCTCAACCACCCGGTCGTAAAGCAATTCCGGCTTTTTGATATCGCGCGCAAAAATGTCCGCCCGCGCCTGGTAGCCAATTGCAAGTGCATCGCGAAAGCCACGCGTGGTGAGAAGCGCGACGCGGGCCCCCTTACGCTCAAGAAGTGCGTTCGTGGCAACCGTGGTCCCCATGCGAACTTCGCCCACAAGGCCTGAGGGAATGGGTTCGCCTGGTGCCAGACCGAGTAAGTGGCGAATGCCGGCAACAGCAGCATCGCGATAGGCTTCGGGATTTTCCGACAACATCTTACGGGCGTGAAGTATGCCGTCCGGGTCGCGGCCAATCACGTCGGTAAATGTTCCGCCACGATCGATCCAGAAATCCCATTGCGCAGTCATCGTCATTCCCTCTGGTCTTGGCACGGTGCCGTTCTTACATTTTGATGTCTGTTTCTGATAATTTATTGATGACTTGTCGACCAGATATCTCTTTCACTCTGCCGAATTAATGCGCTCAAAAAAGGGGAACAAGCTCGCAAACGCCACCATCGGCACAATTGTTTCCTCCGGCCATCCGGCAAGATGCGCACTGCATGGCCGCAGCGCCACTCTAATCTGCTCGAATTTCGAGAAGCAAAACGGGCATCGACCAAGTCGAAGCCCGCTCATTGTTTTGACGTCTATTCGCGCATTCAGCCCAGGAGAGGCACGACCGCGTCACAGAATCGACCAACATCTGCGAAGCGCAGGCCAGCAAGGTTGATACGGCCAGAACCTGCCATGTAGATTGCATGCTCTTCGCGCAGCATGACGACCTGTTCCTTGGTGACAGGCAGGTTGGAGAACATCCCATTCTGCTCCGCGAGAAATGCCAGCTTGTCGGACTTCTCGGCGAGAGCATTGCGGATTGTCACAACACGCGCATTCATCTCGGCAACTTCCTCACGCCACATTTTTTCGAGTGCTGGCGTCTGCAAAATGATACGCGCAGCAGCCGCGCCATGATCCGGCGGCATCGACCACATGGTGCGTGCCAGTGAGGCCATGTTGGACAGCGCCTTTAGGGCATCATCCGCCGTGCGACCATAGGCATAAAGCGCACCGGTGCGCTCGCGGTAAAGGCCGAAATTCTTGTCGCAGGAATAGGCGATCAGTGCTTCGTCCACCGCATCCATGAGAATGTGCAGCCCAGCCGCATCTTCTTCCAGTCCCTTGCCGAGACCCTGATAGGCGAAGTCCACCAGCGGGAAGAGACCCTTGCGAACAATGATCTCGCTCACGGTCTTCCATTGTTCGATGCTGAGATCCGCGCCCGTGGGGTTGTGGCAGCACGCCTGCAGAAGCACGATGTCACCGGCATCAGCGCTTTCCAATGCAGCAACCATGGAGTCGAAAAGAACGGTTTGCGTCTTGAGATCGAAATAATCGAAGCTCTTGATTGTCAGATGGCCTTCCTTGGCAATCGGCTTGTGGTTCGGCCAGGTCGGCTCACCCACCCAGATCGTGGCACCATTCTTGATCGTGTTGAGCATATCGGCTGCCAGGCGCAACGCACCGCTGCCGCCGGGCGTCTGCACACCGGTTATGCGATCATCGGCAGGGTTCTTGAAGATGACAGGCTTCAGCGCCTCTACAAAACCCAAATCACCTTCAGGCCCGAGATACTTCTTGGAGTCTTGCGTCTCCAGCAAAATGCGCTCTGCCTCTTTCATTGCGCGCAGCACTGGCGTGTTGCCTTCATCGGTTCTGAAAACACCAACACCGAGGTCAATTTTTTCCTCGCGCGGATCGGCAGCAAACTTCTTGATCAATGCCAGAAGAGCGTCTTCCGGCAGCGGCAGCAATTTATCGAGCATGGGATCTTCCGTTGTTTTGAGCCTGCAGAAAAGCAAAATCCACGCGCGCAATCAAGCAAGCCATTGTGCATTGCACGGTCCCGCGCCAAGTTCAGCTTATTTGATTGCCCCAAACCACGATTTTGCAAAGGCCGCAAGGGCCTTGTTGCAACTTGATGATGCGGCCGGTAATGCCGCGCCTTAATATGGGCTCTCCCAACAGTATCTTGCTTACCTCCCCCACACGGCGAAAGGAGGGGTACGGATCTCACGAACCGTCATCCTCGGGTTAGACTCGACCATGACAGAGGAGGTCGGCAACAAGGTGCGCCATGCCCCGTTGAAGGGGTGACCTGTGGCTACGGCAACCAGGCAAACCTCTTAAACTAAAACCTGCGCCCACGTTCCTAGCCGGATGCACGTTCGATAATCTGGCACTCGACCTTCAGCTGGTCATGCGCGCTATTAAGACCGCCAGCCATATCACCGATCAACTCAACGGCCATCGCCCCCATTTCGAACATGGGCAGGTGGAAAGTCGTCAACGGCGGTATGGTGAATTGCGCAATGTCTCGATTGTCAAAGCCAACGACGGCTACATCATCCGGAATGGACTTGCCAAGTTCCTTGAGCGCCTCGATACAGCCAATCGCCATCAAGTCGTTGGCGCAAAAAATCCCATCCGGCGGGTTGGCAAGCTTCATGAGTTCATGCGTCTGCTCATAGCCCGAAGACGGTTCCCAGTTACCATTACGGATAAGCTCCGGATCAAAGTCCAGATCGTTGCTTGCGAGGGCCTGCTTATATCCGCGCAATCGATCACGCGGGTTATCAAGACCTTCTTGCCCGTTGATGAGGGCAACGCGCTTACAGCCTCCGGCGATCAGCCTTTCGGTTGCCGAACGCCCGCCAACCACATCGCCCGGCACAATTGAAGGCAGCCTGCGCTGCTGGTCGTAGCAATTGACAAGAACCGAAGGCACTTTGAACAGCGCCTCCGGCGGATCGACCTTGCGGGTCAGGATGGTTCCGAAAATGTAGCCAACCAACGTCTGGTTCTCGCAAATGGAGAAGACCCCTTCATCAGGATCCTCGCCTTTGCGAAACACGCCGAGCGTTACAATAACGCCAAGTTCCAACGCCTTTTCACGAGCCCCTTCGAAGGCAAGCGCCATCCATGGATCTGTGGTCAGTTCGTCAACCACAAAAACAATGACTCTGCTTGCCGTACCGTTGCCCGCCGCCGAACGGTTCGAAAGATGGTAGCCCAACTCCGCAGCGGCATCAAAAACTCGTTTTCTGGTCGCCGCACTGAACCGCGCTCCGGAACTGCCATTCAGAATAAGGGATACAGTGGCTTGAGAGACCCCTGCCCTTGCGGCAACATCCATCATTGTCGGTTTCAATGCACTCTCCATGTAAACGCCGCTATCGATCGGTTAAAATCCAGAATTTCATGACCTGAAATGCCTGATGCGGTCGAATGCCACGGCAACTATGATGAATGTACCTATGAACATTCCTTGCCAGAATGTCGAGATGCCAAGAAGTATCAGAGAGTTGCGAATGACCTCTATCAACAGCGCACCGACAACTGCACCCACTGCCGTGCCTTCTCCCCCGGCAAGATTGGCGCCGCCAATCACCGCTGCAGCAATGACTGTCAGTTCCATCGCCTGACCCAGGTTCGTTGTAACGCTGCCAAGCCAACCGGCCATCAATATGCCTGCAATGCCCGCCGTGAGCGCAGAGAACATATAGATACTGACCTTGAGCAGCCTGACCGGAATACCTGTGAGAAGGGCGGCGTTTTCATTGCTGCCAATCGCATAGATATGCTGTCCCCAGCGCGACCATTTGAAGGCCAGCGACATGGCAATTGCAAGCACTGCAAGCGCATAGAGCGGATGGGGGACACCAAGCGTGGAACCACCCCCGACCCACAGCAAGAGATCATGATCAGGACCAAACTCCCAGATCATCTTGTTGTCGGAAAGAACCATGGCCAGCGATCGCGCCGCCGACAATGTGCCCAGCGTCACCACAAATGGGGGCATTCCACCGTAAGCAACCAGTACCCCGTTAAGAAGGCCAACCAGAAGTGCTGCGCCCAATGCCAATGGTGCCGCAAACCAGAAAGGCCAACCCGCAGCCATGAGCACGCTGATGACCATGGCACTCAGGACAACAGAGGAGCCAACAGACAGGTCGATCCCGCCAGAAGCAATAACAGCGGTCATGCCAATTGCGATAATGCCGACGAAGGCAAAATTGCGCGCCACGTTGAAGAGGTTCCTCTCCGTTGCAAAAGTATCTGTAAGCAGGGAAAGCGCAACACAAGCCATCACGGCTGCGAGAAATACCCAGAACAGCTGCAAATTGGCGATGCGCGAAAACGTATTCTTGTGCTCGCTTCGTGAAATTACATCTTCGATAGTCGTCATTGTTCTGCCTTTCTATGCCGCTTCGATAGCGCCGGTGATCAGGCCGGTCACTTCTTCAGGAGAGGATTGGGCCGCAGGTTTGCTGGCCACCAGTTCTCCGCGTCTCAAGACAGCAATTCTGTCGGCGACCCCGAACACATCCGGCATACGGTGTGAGATCAGGACGACGCTGATGCCCTGGTCTCTGAGCCGACGGATGAGATCAAGAACCTCCTGCACCTGACGGACCGAAATTGCCGCGGTCGGCTCGTCCATCATGACGATCTTGGGCTGTGAAAGCAGCGTGCGGGCAATGGCAACCGCCTGACGTTGACCTCCCGACATCTTTCTTACCAGGTCACGCGGTCGTGTCTCTGATTTCAGCTGACTGAAAAGCTTGGAAGCGACCTCGTTCATGTGCCGGTAGTTGACATATTTCAACGGACCGAGATTGCCCGTTGCCTCTCGTCCGAGAAACACATTGGAGGCCGCTGAAAGGTTATCGCAAAGCGCCAGATCTTGATAAACAACCTCAATCCCTTCCCTTTGCGCATCGCGCGGCTTGTGGAAAACCACGCTTTTTCCATCGATGTGGATATCACCAGCCGAGGGCGGAAAATTGCCCGCAATTATTTTTACAAGGGTACTTTTCCCCGCACCATTATCTCCCATCAAACCCAAAACCTCGCCGGGCTCCAGCGACAGAGACACCGAAGACAGCGCCTGGATGGCACCATAACTCTTTGAAATTCCCGACAATACCAGTCGCGACATATTTCTCCTCCCAATTTGCGGACCATGAGGCGCAGTACAGTGTACCGCGTCTCACCCTCCAATCCGATTACTTAATTATTAATATCTTGACTTAATATTATTAGTAAATAATTATCTCACCAGAACAAGGAAAATAAACAGGGAGGTATGGATGAAGCTGCTTGTCACAGGTGCGGCCGGAAAAGTTGGACAGGTTTTCCTTCCCGCCTTTTTGCGCGAGCAACGCTTCTCCGACTGGGAAGTGGTGGCGCTTTGCAACAATCGGTTGATTGAAGCGGCAGACCGCGTGAGCATCGTTCAGGGTTCGATGGCGGATAATCAAATCATCGAACGCGCCCTTGATGGCGTCACCCATGTCGTGCATCTGGCAGCCGTCAAGGAATCGCCTAATCTCGCAATCGATGTCGCGCTCAAAGGTCTTTACCTTCTGCTTGAGGCGTTTCGGCGTTCCAGCACAGCTCAGCAATTCCTGCTTTTGAGCGGTGACTGCGTCGTGGGTCACATCTTTCAGGAATACGACACACCCATTACCGAGAGCTCGCCGCGCAAAGCCTATCCGGGCAGCTACGCCCTGACCAAGGTTCTTGAAGAAGTCATGCTGGAGCAATTCGCGATCCAGTATGGCATTAAC
This sequence comes from Ensifer sp., assembly GCA_050301895.1. Classification (GTDB taxonomy): domain Bacteria; phylum Pseudomonadota; class Alphaproteobacteria; order Rhizobiales; family Rhizobiaceae; genus Ensifer_A. Next base: position 49,865 of record JBNKZZ010000008.1, read on the forward strand.
ACAACGACGCTGCGCGCACCGTGGATTATGGAAAAGGATGATTTCCGTTACGCATTCGCACTGGATGACAGCCAATTCGGCGGCCCGCCCTGGGAGACGCTTGTTGACGAAACCACCCTTGAGACTATGCGGCGCGACAACCTTTTCCCGACCATGACCGACGCTGAAGGCAAACCTCTCAAGCGCAATTTCGTCCACGTCGACGATCTGGTCAAAGCCATTGTGCTGGCGGTCGATAACCCCGACGCCTACGGCCAGCTTTTCAACATCGCGATGAACGAGCCGGTCGATTACGGCGCATTGCCGTCCCTTCTCAATAAGGGCGCTCAAGGGGAACACGAGGTGATTTCGACGCCGTTTCACAGCAACTGGCTGGACAACACGAAGGCACGAAAAGTGTTGGGCTGGGAGCCTGAGATCGGCACCAAAGAACTCGTTGAACTTGCATGGAATTACAAGCGCGCGGAAAGCGACCCGCGCATTGTCTGGTATCCCGGCTAGGAGGAGATTAGCCGGAGATTGCAAAAGGAGGAGAACTTGCAATGAACATGAAACTATTGGCAATCACCGCCCTTTCGGCGGCGACAATCTTTGCCGGCACTGCCGGCGCGGAGGACAAGAAGACGCTAGCCATCGTGGTCAAGGGTCTGGACAATCCGTTCTTCGAGCAGATCAATCTTGGCTGTAAGAAATGGCTGTCGGAAAACGCAGACAGTGAATATGAGTGCCTCTATACCGGCCCTGCATCCTCCACGGATGAGGCAGGCGAGGTGCAGATCGTGGACGATCTATTGACTCGCGGCGTCTCTGCAATTGCCATCTCACCCTCGAATGCACCTGCCATGGCAAACCGTATTCGCGAAATTGCACCTTCCGTGCCGGTGATGACGATTGACGCCGACTTCCTTGAAAAGGACCGTGACCTGCGCGCCACCTATCTTGGCACCGACAACTACCTGATGGGTGTCAAAATGGCGGAAGAAGCCAAGAAGCTGAAGGCCGATGGAGGATCGGTTTGCCTGCAGCTTGGTAACGTTGCCGCAGATAACATCAATGCCCGTGCGCAGGGTTTCCGCGACACGATTGCGGGTGAAAAGGGCATTGATCGCCTCAACGGACAGAACGGTTGGAGCGAAATTGAGGGTTGCCCGGTCTTCACCAACGACCAGGCGGACCTTGCAAACCAGCAGATGTCGGATGTCTTCACGGCAAATCCGGATCTCGACGCCTTCATCCTGATCGGCGGCTGGGCGCAATTTGCTCCGCAGGCCTACACGCAGGTGACCGACCAGGTCATGGACAAGCTGAAGTCGAAGGAACTCATCATCATTGCTGGCGACACCCTGCCGCCACAGACCAAGGCGTTCCGCGAAGGCCGCAGCCACGTGCAGGTTGGCCAGCGTCCGTTTGAAATGGGCTACAAGGCGCCTGACGTCATGATCCAGCTGATCAACGGCGAGACCGTCGACGATCCGCTCTACACCGGCCTGGACGTCTGCACGACGGACGCGCCTGGCTTCTGCGAGAATAACTGAGGCCTCCGGGCGGGAGAGTAACTGTGAAAGCAGCTTTCTCCCGCTCAATACGAGCGGCGTCCCGAAACCGCAGTTTTGGTTTCGGGGCGCCAAATTCAAGCCAATTATAGCAGTCCAAGAGGAGAGGACTGCGGGAGGAAATTATGAGAAAGCTAACAACTATCGCCGCCATGGCGGGTCTTGTCTTGAGCGTGACCACAGCTACGGCAGAAGACAAGCCAGCGCTGGCATTTGTCGTAAATGCAGCGTCTGATTTCTGGAAACTGGCCGAAGCGGGCGTGAATGCCGCTCAGAAAGAGCTACCCGGCTATGAACTGCAGTTCCGCTACCCGGCACAAGGTTCGGCAGCCCTGCAGAATGCATTGATGGACGACCTGGTTGCCGCAGGCACCGACGCGATTATGATTTCGTCGGCGGACCCGAAGAATTCCATCGATGCTTTTAACCGCATCGCGGCGCAGGTTCCACTGTTTACAACCGACAGCGATGCACCGCAGTCAAACCGCATTGCCTATCTTGGCTCGTCCAACACTGACGCCGGTGTCCAGGCGGGTGAAATCGCCGTCAAGGCTATGCCGAACGGCGGCAAGTGCATGGGCTTTGTTGGCTTCCTCGGTGCTGACAACGCAAAAGAACGCATCGCCGGTTTCCGGCAGGCTGTCGAAGGTAAAGGCATCGAACTCGTCGATGTCCGCGGTGACGACGTCGATTTCGCCAGAGCGCGCTCCAACGTCGATGATGTTCTGGCTGCAAACCCGGAGATCGACTGCATGGTGGGCTTCTACTCATACAACCCACCGAAAATCTACGAAGCACTGCAAGCCGCAGGCAAGCTGGGCAGCATCACTGTGATCGCCTTTGATGAAGATCCGATCACGCTGGGCGCAGTACGGGAGGGATCGTTTGCCGGTACTGTCGTCCAGGATCCCTACCAGTGGGGATATCAGGGCATGAAGCTCATGGCTTCCTACCTTGAAGGCGACAAGTCAGGTGTGCCGGAAAACGGCCTGATCATCGTTCCGACAAAGGTTATCGACAAATCAAACGTCGACGCCTTTGAAGCTGAACTTAAGGAGCGCATCGGCGGTTGATCCTCGCCACCACGCTTCTACATGGCCTGCGCGCGCCCTTCCCAGCGCGCAGGCCTGTTCATTGCGGAGAGCACTGACCCATGTCCGAAACGCAAAAGCCCATTTCTCTTGAACTCGTTGGGATCACCAAGGTCTATCCGAGCGTGGTGGCCCTGAACAACGTATCGCTGAACATCCGCGGCGGCGAAGTAGTTGGTCTGATCGGAGAAAACGGCGCTGGAAAATCGACCCTGATGAAAGTGCTCGGCGGAACGATTGCTCCGGACCGCGGCGAGATCGTCATCGACGGCGTTCGTTCATCCGGCCTGACGGCGGCACGTGCAGTCGAACACGGAATTGCATTCGTTCACCAGGAATTGAACCCGTTTTCCAACCTCGATGTCACCGCAAACGTGCTGCTTGGTCGTGAAATCCGGAAGGGTATTTTCGGCTTTATCGACCGCAAGGCAATGGAGGACCGCGTGCGCCCCTTGCTGGACATGCTAGGCACGCGCTTTGGCCCTTCTGATCCTGTTTCGAAACTGTCACTGGCTGACCAGCAATTGCTGGAGATTGCGCGTGCGCTATCTATCAATGTCAGATTGATCATTCTTGACGAACCCACTTCAAGCCTGACCTTGTCGGAAACCCAACGGCTCCTGGAGGTGATCAAGCTTCTCAAAAATGATGGCGTCGCAGTCCTGTTCATAACCCACCGCCTAAGCGAGGTAGAAGAGGTCGCCGACCGCGTAGTGGGGCTTCGAGACGGCCAGAACGCAGGCGATCTTCCACGGAACGAAATCAACAAGGACGCCATGGTGCGCCTGATGATTGGTCGCGATGTTTCGCAATTTTATGAAACCCCGAACACTGGCGAAGGCCGCGTCGTACTGCAAACCAAAGGCTTGCGCACCGCCACCTATCCAAACGAGGCCGTCGACCTATCCCTGCACAGCGGTGAGATCCTCGGCCTTGCTGGCCTTGTCGGAGCAGGCCGCACAGAACTTGCGCGCGCCATTTTCGGTATCGACGCTGTGGAGGCTGGCACAGTTGAGATTGAAGGCCAGCTTGTCCCCGCAGCTTCGGTGCCCGATGCGATAAAAGCTGGCATATGTCTGGTGCCTGAGGATCGGAAATCCGAGGGGCTGTTTCTTGATTTCTCTGTTGCGAACAACATCGCAATGCCAAGCCTTGAGCGGATTTCCAACCGCGGCATCGTCGACCTTCCGGCAGAAACGGCACTTGCAGAGGACGCCCGGCAGAAGCTTGCAATCAAAGCCGCAAGGCTCGACCGGCCCGCTGGTGAACTGTCTGGGGGAAACCAGCAAAAGATCGTGCTGGCAAAATGGCTCGCCACCCATCCGAAGGTGATTATTCTGGATGAGCCAACGCGCGGCATAGATGTGGGCGCCAAGGCAGAGGTCTATCGCCTTATGCGCGAACTGGCGGCACAGGGTACCGCACTCTTGATGATCTCCTCGGACATGGAGGAGGTGATCGGCGTGTCGAGCCGCGTGGCGGTCATGAGCCGGGGCAGAATTACTGGTATATTGGAACACGACGCGCTCTCGGAAGAGAGCATCCTTCGGCTCGCGGTCGAATAGAAAGATGGAATGATGCAAAAGAAAGATCTCGGACTGGCACTTCTTGTGATTTGCGTTGGCGCTGTTGTAGCGATGGTCAATCCAAGATTTCTGTCGCCTATCAACCTTGCCAACACGGCAAACCTTATCGGCCTTTTCGGGCTTTTTTCCATTGCCGAAGCCTTTGTCATTGTCACCGGCGGCATTGAGCTCTCTGTTGGCTCGGTGATTGCATTGCTCGGCGTGATCTTCATCGACCTCATCGCGTCCTTCGGCATTCCATGGCCCATATCGCTCGCCATCGTTCTGGTGCTCGGCGTTGTAATCGGCCTGCTGCATGGCTGGCTCGTGACACGGCTCAATCTCCAGCCATTTGTCGTCACGCTTTGCGGACTGCTGATCTATCGCGGTGTCGCACGCTTCTACACCAAGGACGGAACAGCAGGTTTCAGTTTTGGGTCTGATTTTCCGGTTCTGGAAAATCTGGTGGCCGGGCGCACGGCTGGTATTCCACACTCTATCATCGCCTTTGCCATTGTCGCCGTCATCGCCTGGTTTGTCCTGCACCGCACTGTTTTCGGTCGACACCTTTTTGCCGTGGGCAAGAATGAGCAGGCAGCGCGCTATTCCGGCATCAACACGCGGCGCATCATCGTATCCGCCTATGTGATCTGCATCTTCCTGACGAGCGTTTCAGCCGTCTTCTTTGCCATGTATACGCGCTCGGTTCAGCCCGCCTCCCACGGCAACTTCTATGAATTGTACGGGATTGCTGCGGCCGTGCTGGGTGGCTTTTCGCTGCGCGGTGGCGAAGGTTCAATTGTCGGTGTGGTTCTCGGCGTTATCTTGCTTCAGGTACTGCAGAATCTGGTCAATCTGCTTGGCATTCCCTCGTCCCTCAACTTCGCAGTCATGGGAAGCGTTATCCTGATCGGCGTCATCGCCGATACGCAGTTCGGCGCCTATCGCGAGAAACGGCACCGCGCAACGGCCATGTCAGCGCTCGATACCTCCAAGAACTCGGATACTGAGCCGACTGCAGTTGCCTCTGTTGCAGGCTCGCCGTTCAAGTAGCAGCGAGCCTGCCTGAGGGGTGGTCACTATCCTGTTTGACCGACACTCAAGCGGATAGGTCTGTCTTCACGATCCCCTGGGCACACCAGGCATCGAAAATCTCCAATGCCTGATCGCTGAATGCGGTATCATTGATATGCGCATCAATCTCGACCAGATCCACATTGTCGGGGCATGTTGCTTTCATCGCTGCGAGAAACGCATCGAGCCCCTCCCTGTCGCTCAGATCGGCACCGGGCCTGTCCCATTCGTGACAACCACCAAGGGGCAACAGCAGTTTGGTGGGTCCTTTTGCAGTGGAGAGCTGCTTCGCGTGCGCTTCTGCGACCTTAACTCGCTCGTCTTTCGACAACACGATGGAGGTCAACAGCCGGTTATGCGCATGTTGTGGATGGTCTTTCCACTTATCCGCAAGTGGTTGCCAGCCAACAATATCAACCAGGTCATAGCAGCCCGGTGCGACAAGCTGCGGTGTCCCGGTCTTGCCCGCATTCGTCAAACGATCGGCGCCTGCGGTGATAGCGGAACCGTTGATGTGATTGCCCAGCTCCTGGGTGGCAAAGTCGAAAACGCAGGCAAAGGCCCCCTGGGCCGCCAGACTCTCGAATGCCCTGCCCCCCATTCCCGTTGAGTGGAATACGGCCACTTCAAAGCCGCGCGCTTCGAGTGCGGGCTTAAGCGCGACCATATATTTCAAAACGGTCTTGCCGAAGGAGGTCATGCCAATTAGCGGCTTGGTCCGGTCGGGTTTCTCAACCGCGCGGGCAGCACCCAGCACTGCGCCTGCAGCCTGGCTGAGTGAAGCCTTGCAAACCGAGTTGAGGCCGTAGAGACCACCCGCCCAAAGGATCATTTGGATGTCCGCAGCAAGTCGCTCCGGCGGGATCAGGGCCGAAAAAGAAACCGTAGACACGATATATTTGGGCACGCCCAGCGGCACGGCTGAACAGACATCCAATGCGAGATCGGTACCCATCGTTCCGCCAAGAACGATGACACCATCAAACTTGCCTTCGGAATAGAGACGCGCGGCGAGCAGACTTGCCCCCGTTGCCATGATCTGCATGGCGATGTTTTCGTCGCCAGCATCAATTGCCGCTTGGATGCTGCTGCCACCTTCACCGGCGACATCATGCTTCGAATAGTCTGTCGGGTTGGTCGGATCGCCCAGCACGCTGACATCCATGGTCAACACAGCCCCGCCCTGTTGGCGGACAATTTCGGCCATGTAATTCAGCTCATCGTCTTTTGTATCGTAGGTTCCAACGATCAAAATGGTCTTATCTGCCACGACGGTCTCCAATCAAAGCTTGATCCAGGCGGTCTTGAGGTTCAGGAATTTGTCAAATGCGTGCAACGATTTGTCATGCCCGTTACCAGACTGCTTATGACCGCCGAGAGGCACGGTCATGTCCGATCCGCCGTAGGTGTTGACGTGGACGACGCCCGCCTTGATCTTGCGGACCATGCGGTGCGCGCGTGAAAGATTGGCGGTCCATAGACCCGCCGCGAGACCATAGTCTGATGCATTGGCAATGCGAATAGCGTCAGCTTCATCATCAAAGGGCGTGACCGCCAGAACGGGTCCGAAAACCTCCTCACGCGCCAGCGGATCGGTGGGTTCAACACCGGTTACGATTGTCGGCGCCATGTAGAAGCCACCGGTTTCTTCCCGAACACGCATGCCGCCAGTGCGCACAGTCCGCCCCATGGCGCGGGCTTCTTCGACAAACCGCAGGTCCTGTTCAAGCTGCCGCAGCGAGTTTACAGCACCAGCGGAGGTGTTCAAATCCAGCGGATCGCCAACTTTCATTTTTTCGGCAATGGCCGCGAGCTTTTCGACAAAGAGCTCATGGATACTGCGCTCCACCAGAAGCCGGGTTCCCGCCACACAAACCTGACCGGAGTTGCGGAAAATACCGTAGGCGGACACTTTTGCGGCCTCATCAAGATCGGGCGCGTCGGCAAAAACGATGTTCGGCGATTTGCCGCCCAATTCAAGATAGACACGCTTGAGGTTCGACTTCGCGGCATTCTCCATCAGGCGACGGCCCACGCCACCGGAGCCGGTGAAAACGAGCACATCCACATCCATGGAAAGCGACATGGCTTCACCGACCGTTTTACCCGGACCAGTCACCACATTGAGGACACCCGGCGGCATGCCTGCTTCGAGTGCGAGTTCCGCAATGCGCACCAGCGTCAGTGAGGCCGTTTCAGCGGGTTTGAGGACAACGCAATTCCCGGCCGCCAGCGCCGGGCCAAGTTTCCATGCCCCGATCATCAGCGGAAAATTCCATGGCACGATTGCACCGACAACGCCTACTGGTTCACGGTGAACAAGGCCAAGATTGCCCGGTCCCGTGGCGGCGATCTCACCATATATCTTGTCGATGGCTTCGGCATAGTAGCGAATAGTGCCAGCGGCAGAAAGCGGCTCAGCCTTGTAAGCCATGTTGATTTCGGTGCCGTTGTTACGCACCCCCAGAACCGCAAGTTCGAGCGCCTCGGCTTCAATCAGCGCGGCCCATTTCAACATCACCTTCTTGCGTTCGGCTGGTGCCAGATCAGACCAGCGGCCATCGTCAAAAGCACGCCGGGCCGCTTGGATTGCGGCCTGAGCATCAGCTTCGCCACCCCAGGCCATAGTGGTCAACACTTCTCCGTTAAGAGGCGAGATCACATCTTCCACGGCCCCGTCCAACGAGGCACGGCGCTCTCCGTCGATAACATGCAGGAAATTAGGAACCTGAGCATGGCGCAAGGCATCAATTTTTGTCTGGTCCATGGAGCTTACCTCGTCTGTGTAGGATGCACGTCATGATCGGAATCAGGCACGCGATTTCGGTGCTCCCGGATTGTCATGAAGATATGGAAACCGATCATGAAGACGATGACGGCGGCAATAATCGCGGAAATCGGGCGATCGACAAAATCAATGGGCGTGTGCACCCGCGCCATCGCGCTACGTAGCTTCACCTCCATGATGTTGCCGAGAACCATGCCAAGGATGATCGGCACAGCCGGGAGATTGAGCCGTTTCAATATCAATCCGAGAACCCCGAATACTGCGGCAATCGCACAGTCAATGGCCGAATTGCGCAATGAATAGAGGCCAACAAAGCTCAGCACGAGGATGACGAGGCCGAGAAAACGCGTCGGAATCCGAATGACCTTCATCAGGAGATTCGACGCATTGACCACAAAAATGACGACGATAATGTTCAAGAGGATCATCGCGATATATAGCGCATAGACGAAATCCAGCTTGTTCTGGAATAGATTTGGCCCCGGCGTAACATTGTGGACGTAGAAGACGGACAGCATCATCGCGGTCAGTGCTTCACCGGGAATACCCAGCGCCAGAAGGGGGATCATGGCGGCTGCGGGAACTGCATTATTGGCCGATTCCGAAGCGATCAACCCCTCGGGCGATCCATTTCCAAAGAGGTCTGGATTTTTGGACGTCTTCTGCGCGTAGGTATAGGAAAAGAACTGCGCGGTGAACTCGCCAACGCCGGGGATCATGCCCATCAGAACGCCAAAAGCGGAGGCCACCGAAGCGACACGCTTGTGGCGTAGCACTTCCCTCATCGCACCCCACATGCTGCCCTTCAGGTCTTGGGTTTCAGGCGCGTTTTCCGGGTCAACAAGCAGCACAAATGCCTGGCTTATGGCAAACAGGCCAAGCACAACGACAATCAGATCGAAACCGGAATTCAGCCAATCCATGCCGAATGTAAAGCGCTGGGTATATTTGACGGGCTCAAGGCCAACGGTCTGCAGGAGGATACCGAAGGCTGCCAGCATGCCGGCAACAAAGATCTGGCCGCGATGGGCCAGCACAACGAGAACGAGGCCCAGCAAAGCGGCCAGAAAGATTTCGCGACTGCCGAACATAGGCGCTATTTTCGCCAGAACAGGCGACAGAAGGATAAGAGCAAGAATGGAGAATATGCCGCCCCACAGCGATGCGCCATAGGCAAGTCCAACCGCACGCAGCGCCTCGCCTTTCTGGGTCATCGGATAACCATCATAAGTGGTCAGAGCGTTCACAGCAGTGCCGGGCGTGTTGATGAGAATGGCTGGCAGAGCGCCGCCAAACATTGAGGAGCCATAGATGCCGAGCAACATGGTGAGACCCACGATTGGCTCCATGGAAAATGTAGCTGGCAGAAGGATGGCGATCGCGACAGCTGGACCAACACCGGGAATAGCGCCGATGATGACACCCCCGATGGAGCCTATCAGCAGTGCAATAAGGACATCGATACGGGCAAGAAGCTCGATGCCGGATATAAGGGCGTCCATATCAAATCCTAGAAATAGTTGATCATGAATATGCGCAGCGCTCCCGGCAGAAAATCATAAAGGGCACCGGCAGGAACCTTGACCTGAAGCAGCCCCTTGAAAAGAAGCACGACAACAAAAGCGAAAGCGATGTTGATGAGCGCCCAGCGCCAGGTGCGATAGCCAAGCCGCCAGGAAAGCGCGAGGCAGAATAAGATGGTCGCAGGCAGATAGCCGAGCTGCGGCACTGCCTGAACATAGATCATGAACCAAGCCGCATATTCGAGCGAACGCAACCAGTAGGCCACTTCAACCCAACGTCCCTCGATACGCTCGCTGACCAGCGAACCGGCAAGATGGATAGCGCTGAAAAGAACCATGATGGCAACCGACACCGATGGCCAAAATGCAGGTTGTGCATAGAGTTTGGTTCGCTCAACCCACACCGTTTCTTCGGGCAGACTGACCAGCAGAAAGAGAGAGAAAAGCAGGAAGACAAGTGAGAATACGTAATCACCCGGGCGGCGGTAACGCTTCAAAAGTTCCTGGAGATTTTTGATGCGCGACAATTGAGCCTCCGCGTAAACAGAAAACGCCCGCCGATTTCAATCGACGGGCGTATCACATGTCAATTGGCGTTCAGTGCATCAACGTCGCCGAGCACTTTGCTGTCGTGCTCTATTTGCGTGGTCGCGGCTGCCGCGTCCTGCCAGTAGATGAGCGCACCGGTCTTTGCCGCCAGATCCTTGGCCTTGTCCGAAGCCATAACCTTTTCTGCAACGGTAGCGATCTTGGCGCGGATATCAGCCGGTGTTTCCTTGCGGACAAACAGGCCATTCCACAGCGCGAGGTTCAGATCCGGCTCCAGTTCGGCGACAGTCGGCGTGTCAGGCGTCAACGGGATGCGCTGACCACCAATCGAGGCGAGCACGTTCACGTCGTCAAGACATGGCAGGATAAGCTGCAGCGTCGTGTTGATGACATCGGCATCACCAGAGGCAAGCGTGTTGCAGTTGAGCGCATCAAATGCAGCTTCAGAGCCAAATGCAAAGCCCTTTTTCTTGGCAAGAGCAAACGTGACCTGGGTCGGGATCAGGAACGATCCGAAATGGCCAAGTGCCACCTCATTGTCTTTGGCGTAGGTCGCAAGTTCGTCGATAGAGGTGTAGGGCGCGGACTTGGCTGCGGCAATGACGAAAGGATAGGTCAGGAAAATGCCGACAGGCTCAAATGGATTGCTCTCAAGAGCCGGAATACCGACAGACGGACCAACAACGGGAACATCGATTACAAACGAACCGACCGTGTAACCGTCCGCGGGTGCGCCAGCGACTTCTGCAGCGCCGGGGAACGGTCCGCCACCACCGCCGGGCTTGTTCACCACAGCCGCCGCAACGCCGTAGGTGTTTTGAAACTCGTCCGCGATCATGCGGGTCAGCACGTCTTCCAGATCGCCAGGTGGGAAGGGAACGACAAACTCAACAGGTTTTTCGGGATACTCGGCATGCGCGGAAAGTGGCAACGCAAGCGCACCCAAGCAAAGACCCAGCTTCATCATATGTTTCATTTTCATCTCCTCTGGATGGTTCATTATTTGAACCCTTTGTATCATAAAATCTTGCATGTTGGTTCGATTTCTGTCAACAATAAACTCAAGCGAGGCGGCAAAGCCCGTGAATGAAAGAAGAGGCAAATACGTGGGAACGATAACCAAGGCACTGGAATTGCTTAATTATTTTTCCATATCGACTCCGGAGATAGGCCTGACGGATTTCGTCAAACGTTCGGGCAGAGATAAGGCAACTGTGCATCGTCATCTGGCTGAACTCATGGAAAATGGCTTTCTGGAGCAGCATCCGGTGACGCGGGCATACCGGCTCGGGCCGGCCATTTTGCGTCTTGCCAGCGTACGCGAGGCCACGCAGCCTGTGCGCCGTGTTGTGATACCGATTGTGGAAAAGCTGGCCGATGAAGTCGGCGAACTGATGCATATGTCTCTTCTGGAAGGCGACCACCTCTCGCCTATCTGTCACGCTGATCCGCAGCGCCATGGCATTCAAGTTCACTTTGACGAATCTGAACTTCTGCCTCTCCACGCAACATCATCGGGTTTGGCCCTACTGGCCTTCTCCGAGGAGAGCTTTGTGAAAAAGGCTCTTTCCAAGAAGCTGAGAGCGCATACCGAGCACACAATCACCGACTCGGAAGCCATCAAGGCACAGCTGGGTGAAGTCCGCGACTCTGGCTTTGGGCTTGTTGCACAAGGCTTTGATTATGATGTGACATCGCAGGCCGTTCCGGTCTTCGGACCAGAAGGGACAGCCATTGGAGCAATTGGCATTGCCGTACCAAATGCCCGCTTTACCGATGACAAGAGTGCTGAAATTCGCAAGGTGCTGTTGAAGGCGTTTCAACAAGTCCACCGTTCTCTTGGTGGAGTGGTGCCAACACGCTTTGCAGATTTGTGGGGTGATGATGCCTGATCGTGCTCTGATACTGGATTTTGGCGGCGTCATATCCCGCACGCTGTTTGAAACGCACACATTGAGCGAAGAAGCGCTTGGACTTTCACCGGGCACGCTCACTTGGCGCGGTCCCTTTGATCCCGCAAATGACCCGTTGTGGCGCGCGATGCAGGCAGATGAAATCTCCGAGCGCGACTATTGGCTGCATCGAACAAAGGAGGTCGCGGCTCTAATCGGCGCCGATTGGCAAAACATGTCCGATTTCGTGCGCGCGGCACGCGGGGCAAGTCCGGCTGATGTTATTCGGCCCGAATTTCTCGAAACGCTGTCCAAAGTCAGACAAGCAGGCTGCAAGACGGCTATTTTGTCGAATGAGCTGGACCTGTTTTACGGTGCTGACTTTCGCGAAAAGCTGCCTTTTTTGAAAGACTTCGACGTCATTCATGACGCCACTTATACCAAAATTCTCAAGCCCGATCCGCGATCCTATACAGCGGTGCTCGCCGATCTAGGCTTGGCCGCCGAGGATTGCGTTTTCGTCGACGATCAGGCGCGCAATATAGCCGGGGCTGATGCCGTCGGCCTGAAAACCGTTCAATTCAATGTTCAACACCCAGGCGCGAGCTACGCCGAGGCGTGCCGCCTGCTCGACATCACATGAGGAAACCATGCAAACAAACAACTTCCTGAAAGAAAAGAACGCGCGCCACCTCTGGCACCCGATGGCGCATCCAGCCGACAGCCTCAACAACCCGCCCGATATCATCGTCGGCGGCGAGGGCGTTACCATCACAGATGTTGACGGGCATACAGTGATTGATGCGGTTGGCGGACTCTGGAATACCAATCTTGGCCAGTCCTGCGAGCCGGTCAAAAAGGCCATTGCCGACCAGCTCGCCCGCCTGCCCTATTATTCAATATTTCGCGGCACAACCAATGATGTCATCATTGAGCTAAGCGAAATGCTGAAAGACTTCTTCGCACCCGACGGACTGGTGCGCGCCTTCTATACTTCTGGCGGCTCCGACAGTGTCGAGATTGCGCTTCGTCTTGCGCGTCAATATCACAAGGTCCGTGGCGAAGCTGGACGCGTGAAATATCTGTCGCTCAAGAAGGGGTATCACGGCACCCACACTTTGGGCGCATCGGTGAATGGTAATGCCAATTTCCGCACCCAATACGAACCTTTGATGCCAGGCTGCTACCATATCCCCGCCCCCTACACCTATCGCAATCCATTCAATGAAACCGACCCCGAAAAGCTGGCGCAGCTTTGCCTTGCCGCCCTTGAGGACGAAATCAAGTTTCAGGGCGCAGAAACAATCGCTGCAATGATCATGGAGCCGATACTGGGCGCGGGCGGCGTCATTCCACCGCATAAGAGCTTTATGCCGGGCGTGCGCGCCATTTGCGACAAATACGGCATTCTCCTCATCGCGGACGAAGTGATCACAGCATTTGGGCGCACGGGCAGCTGGACTGGATCGCGCCATTGGGGCGTGCAGCCCGACCTTATGTGCACTGCAAAAGCTATCACCAACGGATATTTTCCGTTTGGTGCAGTCATGATTTCGGAAAAAGTGGCCGACGTCTTCGAAAAAGATACGACCGGCAAAGGCGCTATCGGCTCCGGCTACACCTATTCCGGTCATCCCGTGGGCGCGGCGGCAGCCATTGCCTGCCTGAAAGAAACCGAACGGCTCAATGTGAAAGACAATGCAGCCGCGCGCGGCGACCAGCTTTTTGCTGGCCTGAAAGCGCTTGAAGAAAGGTACGGGCTCATCGGCGATGTGCGCGGCGGCCACGGCCTCATGAGTGCCCTTGAACTCGTTTCAGACCGGGCTTCCAAGACGCCAATAGACAAGAAGACGATTGGAACCGTGCAGCGGGTCGCCTACGAAAACGGTACGATGGTGCGCGTGTCGGGCAACAATATCATCCTGTCACCCGCTTTGATTCTCTCGGAGGGCGATGTGAAAACAATCCTCTCGTCGCTGGAAAAAGGCTTCGTTGCTGTCGGTTGACACCACGCGAAAATGCAAGGTCCTATTGAACTCAGACGCAGTGCTTCCTCTTCAGGAGCACAGCGTTGACGAATACTCGAAAATAGGTCATTATTGACTAGTCACAGCTGACTTATTGGAGATCAAAAATGCAACCAACATATACCTTCATGTCCCGATCAACGGCGAAGCCTGGCCGTTTTGACGATCTGGTTCGTATCACCACCTCGCCACCCGCCGCCATTGACCGCGATACTGATGGAGTGATCGCTTATCAGGTTGCCGCAGACCGCGACCGCAATTCTGTTGTTGTTTGGGTGACACTCGATCGTAAAGAAACCATGTACGACTATCTGGCGACTGAAAAGGGCCAGCAGGAGCATGGCAATGAAGCCGAAATGGCCGAGATAATCGAGACTTTCGAGATGTTCGATCTGACACCAGTCGCAGGAAGGCTTCCTGCATGAGCATGACCAAAGCACGGGAGATGATGGTGCTAAGCACGATTTGCGCGCACCCTGTGCACGGCTACGAGATCGCTGCCGCATTTGAGAGCGGAGCATTACAACTGGCGGGCCTCAAGCGGCCCGCAGTTTATTCCATCCTGAATCGCTTTGTTGAGCGTGGATGGATTGTCGAGCGAGAGGAACAGGCAGGCTCATATCCCGATCGGCGTGTTTGTCACCCAACCGAAAAGGGGCTTGCTGCGCTGTCAGAACTTTCGAGGACCTCCGGGGGCCTTCCGCAGCTACCACTCATGGCATTGATGTTCATACACGATGCTGGCCTCGATGTTTCCGATAATGCCGCCGCACAATTTGCATTGCGAAAGAAGCTACTTTCCGAACTTAAGGAGGCGGGTGATGTCCACGCGGATACATTCACCCACCAAATGGCCATCGCCGTGTTACTGGCAGAAATCGAAGTATTGGGGAGGCTTCTCAAAGCCGAGGTGAAGCGCTAGACCGCGTTGATAAAGGGAGGCTGTCTGTGTCCGCGTCCGGCAATGGGCGGAACAAGACGTGGGGAATGCGCTTCCTCACGGAAAACCTCAATCGCTTTTTCGGCGGGATCCAACTGCCTATATACATGGTCTCGGCCAAAAATCCCTGCCACGCTTGCTCCCATTCGCCGACCCAGTCTTCGTCCCCCGCCGCCGCCCTCAGCTTATCCGACCACCCTGTGGTCCTGCCGATGGCAGCAGAGCGACCGACATCTCCAACTCACGCGAGTGGATGCGCCAAATCGGTGCACCCCTACCGCGTTGTTAAATATTCATTCACCAGCAAATACGAAGTTACATCAAAAGTAACGATACAATTGAAGATACTAGGCCTTTAGTAAGAATTGAGGTCTAGCCGTGTAAGGTGAACCTAGGATTAGGACCTTATCCATGTCGGCAAAACTGCAAAAAGAATACATTGAGGACGATCGTACCCAGCAAAACGGCGCTCAACGCGGCGAGTACAAAGCTGATCTCGATCCGGGTCATATGCAGGCTGCTGCATCTGGTGTCGGCGCTGCCGCAGCAGGGATGTCCCTCTTCTATGCCTATAATCAGGCACAGGCAGCCGACGATCAACTCCAGAGTTACGACACAGGCGAAAAACCTGCTCAAAATCAAACACCTGACGCTACGCCGGGAAACACAGTCGGCGCACCTAACACGCCCTCGATTGAAAGCCCCGCTCGGGCTAGTGCGCCAAAGGCCGGCAACCCGTCAGCAGCCGACGTTGCACCAAAGCAAGCTGCACCGACTACTGGATCCGAGACGCCAGAGGCAAGCCCCTTCGCGGTGAGCGGTCCACAATTTGTTCCTGCAGATTTGCCGCTGGGAGCGGCGGCGCCAATTGATGACACACCAGGTGAAGTTGACAATGTCAGCACATCATCAGCCCGATCAGTATCGTCAAGTGATGGCACCAGCCAGAATGCTGAGGCAACTGTTGCCAGTGATGACAACACCGATGTCGTGGTTGATGAGTTCGATGTTGGTGCAGTCTCTGACAGTAATGCCTCCACCAATGGTGTGGATGAGAATGCAGCGGTTGGAACATCCGTTGGTATCACAGCCTCTGCATCCGATGCTGACGCTACCGATACCGTTTCCTATTCGCTCTCCAATGATGCCGGTGGTCTGTTTGCCATTGAT
>JBNKZZ010000009.1:0-286051 GCA_050301895.1 Ensifer sp.
CAGGCTTGGCCTGCATAAGCTAAGACACGGTTCGCTGCCAGCATCCCGAGGTCTCAACGAGACTGACGGAGAACCGGGCGTTGATTACCAAGTTCACAAGGCAAAAATTGCCGAAGATGGGGCGCTTTGTGCGCATCATAACTAAAACCAATGTGGCGCACAAAACGCCCCGACCATCTTCGATAAGAGGTGGCGAACGATTTCCGCACTCTATAACGGTGGTGTCCGGCAGGAAATTAAATCGATTTAATTTCCGTCTTGATTGTGTCACCCAAGCAGACTAATTTCCCCCGATCCAAAGATGCCCATGCGAGACGAGAGGAATTCCCATGCAGAATATCGTTGCCGCGCTGAAGTCCACTGTGGCTGCCACTTTCGCAACTGACATCCGCGGGGCCTTTGCAAATGATGCCGCCCGCTTTGCCACCTATAGCGCGTCAATGGACGACCTGACGCTGGATTACTCCAAATGTGCCGTCAATGAGCCAGTCATGGCACTTCTGGAGGAAGTCGCAGATGCTGCAGGCGTGGCGGCCAAGCGCGAAGCCATGTTTGGCGGCGAGATCATCAACATCACAGAAAAGCGCGCCGTGCTGCACACCGCATTGCGAAACCGTTCCAACACACCCGTTCTGGTGGATGGAAAGGATGTCATGGGCGATGTGAACAGCGTGCTCGCCGCTATGAGCGCCTTTGCAGATGGTGTTCGCTCCGGTGCAATTGTTGGCTCCACGGGCAAGAAGATCACCGACATTGTCAATATTGGCATTGGCGGCTCTGATCTCGGCCCGGCCATGACGACACTGGCGCTTGCCCCTTTCCATGACGGGCCACGCGCACATTATGTCTCCAATGTCGACGGCGCACACATTGCCGACACGCTGAAACTTCTCGACCCCGAAACATCGCTTTTCATCGTCGCCTCCAAGACTTTCACGACAATCGAAACCATGACCAATGCCAAAACCGCGCGCGCCTTCATCGCCGGTGCATTGGGCGAGGCAGCGGTCGGGGCGCATTTTGCCGCGGTTTCCACGGCACTCGACAAGGTCGCAGCGTTTGGCATCGACGAGTCTCGCGTCTTCGGCTTCTGGGATTGGGTTGGCGGGCGTTATTCTATCTGGTCGGCCATTGGCCTGCCGCTGATGATTGCCATTGGTCCGGAGAATTTTGTGAAATTTCTCGAAGGCGCACATGCGATGGACAATCATTTCCGCACCGCGCCCTTCCGCGAAAACCTGCCCTTGCTGCTCGGCCTTGTTGGCTGGTACCAGCGCAACATTCTGGGCTATACATCGCGTGCTGTAATTCCATATGACCAGCGCCTTTCCCGCTTTGCAGCCTACCTGCAGCAGCTCGATATGGAATCCAATGGCAAGGGTGTTGTCATGGATGGTTCAGACGTGATCGGCGCGTCCGGCCCGGTGGTCTGGGGTGAACCCGGCACCAATGGACAGCATGCTTTCTTCCAGCTTCTGCATCAGGGCACGGACACAATTCCCGTCGAGTTCATGATTGCCGCAAACGGCTTTGAGCCGGAGTTGCGCCACCAGCATGAACTGCTGATCTCCAACTGTCTGGCGCAGAGCCAGGCTCTCTTGAAGGGCCGCACCAAGGCGGAAGCCAAGGCGCAACTTCTCGCCCAAAATTGGGCGGAGGACGAGGCCGAGAAGATTGCGCCGCACCGCGTCTTCACTGGCAACCGCCCATCCATTACGCTTGTCTACGACAAGCTCACGCCTTTCGCGCTGGGCCGCCTGATCGCACTCTACGAGCATCGTGTCTTCGTGGAAGGCGTACTCTTCGGCATCAACTCCTTCGACCAGTGGGGTGTGGAGCTTGGCAAAGAGCTGGCAACCGGCCTGCTGCCCGTGGTTCAAGGTGACAAATCCACCGATGGCCTTGATGCCTCAACAGCAGGTCTTGTTGGCACTTTGCGCGGCTTGAAGGCCTGATTGCATATCCGACTATCTTCCCCGATCACATGGCGGGTTCGGATGCATCCGGAGGATCGGGATTACAGGCCGATTTCGCGTGCCCATGGCGGGTTGGCACCAGCACGCGACACGGTGACCGCCGCCACCTTCGCGCCCAATGCCAGCGCCTCGCGCACCGCACCCTGACTGAGATTTGCAACGTCTTTCTTGGACAAAAGCCCCTGCAGCTTCAGCGATGCCAGAACACCGGCGTCAAACGTGTCGCCTGCGCCAACCGTGTCGACAACGTCGGCCTTTTCACCGGCAACGGAAATCTTGAAATTGGCCGTGTAGCCATCAGCGCCATCAGCGCCCTTGGTAACGATCACCAGCTTGGCACCCTGGTTGAGCCAATAGGTTGCCATCTCATCGTAGCCGCCCGTCAGGCCGAACCAATCCAGATCTTCATCGGAGAATTTCACGATGTCGGAAAGGGCTGCCATGCGCTTGATACGCGCCATATGTGCGGCCTTGTCCTTGATGAAGCCCGGACGGATATTGGGATCCAGTGAGATAACGCGCTTCGGCGCTTCCCGCGTCAAAAGCGCCTCGTATGTCGCGCCGCAAGGATCTGGAATCAGGCTGATGGCACCGAAATGCATCGCCTCGCAATCATCGCCAATTGCCGGCATGTCTTCCTTGGAGAGCATGCGGCCAGCGGTGTTTTCATCGTAGAATGCGTAGGTGGCGGAGCCATTGACCAGCTTGACGAAGGCAACGGTGGTCGGGCGCGCGGAAATGGCACAATAGGAATAGTCTACGTGGGCCTCGTCCAGCGACTTGCGCAGCACATCGCCCAGCATGTCGTCGGAAAGACCTGTGAAGAAGCCGGTTTTGATACCCAGTCGTCCAAGCGCAATTGCTGTATTGAAGACAGCACCGCCTGCGTGCGGCGCATAGGCATCCTCACCCAGCGTTGACGTACGCGGCAACATGTCGATCAGTGCTTCACCACAGCAGATAATCATGGACATCCCCTCCAATCGATCTTTTCAATCGATTTAATACATCCAACACAAAATGGCCAGAGCCAGAAGGTCTCTTATGTCGTTGGCAATTCGGAGACACCGCCGCGTTCCGCGGACCATTTGAGTGGTGCGTCCAGGAATGCTTCAACATCGGCCAGCTTGTCTGCATCAAAAAGGCTCTGTTCGCGCGCTGCAGCCAGCACATCACGCCATGTCGAGATATGATGCAGTTTCACGCCGCCATTGGCAAAACGTGCCTCGGCTTCCTGAAATATGCCGTAGTAGAACAGCGCCATGCCATGATCAACAATGCCACCGGCCTGACGGATCGCATCGATGAAGGTGAACATTGAGCCGCCAGCAGTGGTCAGATCCTCAATCACCAGCACGCGCGCACCTTCCGGCATGTGGCCTTCGATCTGCGCATTGCGACCATGCCCTTTTGGCTTCTTGCGAACATAGATCATTGGCAGGCCGAGACGTTCCGCCAGAAATGCAGCGAAAGGGATACCCGCAGTTTCGCCACCGGCTACGCAGTCGAATTGCTCAAAGCCTGCTTCGGAAAGAAGCGTGGCCGCCGCAAAATCCATCACGGCGGAACGAACGCGCGGATAGGAAATCAGCTTGCGGCAATCGATATAGACAGGGCTCTTCATGCCCGAGGCAAGCGTATAGGGCGCATCTGGCTGAAAGTGCACCGCCTTGATTTCCCAGAGCATCTTCGCCATCAATTCGGCCATTACCGGCTTACCGGGGAAGGTGTTCTGAAACATTGCGCGCCTCCTGCATAATTGTCTGGATTGGCCATAGCAGGAGCTACGCCCGTTTTCCAGTGGAGAGGCCCTTAATCCACCCGCCAATAGAGATCAAAAAGCGGATCAAACACGGTTACAACGCCTGCCCCGGTCTCAATTTTTGCCGGATAGGCAACCGGGTCGCTCTGCTTGACAAGATTGATCGTCTCTTCATTGACCGGCAGGCCATACCAGGCCGGGCCGTTGAGCGAGGTAAACGCCTCCAGCTTGTCGAGTGCGCCGTCCTCTTCAAACACATGAGCCAGGCAGCTCATTGTGTTCGTGGCAGTGAAGCAACCCGCACAGCCACAACCGCATTCCTTGGCCGGATCAACATGCGGCGCGGAATCCGTGCCCAGAAAGAAGCGCTTGTCTCCAGACGTCGCGGCTGCGCGCAGTGCCAAACGATGCTTCTCGCGCTTGGCAACCGGCAGGCAGTAGTAGTGCGGCTTTATACCGCCCACCAATATGGTGTTGCGGTTGATGATGAGGTGATGTGTGGTGATGGAACCTGCAAGGTTCCTGTCAGCCGATTTGATGTAATTGACACCTTCCTCGGTCGTCACATGCTCCATCGTGATTTTCAGCGATGGCAGACGCTTGCGCAGCGGGTCGAGCACTGTCTCGATGAAAACAGCTTCCCGGTCAAATATGTCCACCTCCGGGGTGGTCACTTCTCCATGCACGCAGAGCGGCAGGCCTATTTCCGCCATCCGCTCCAAGACCGGCATTGCATTTTCAAAATTGCGAACGCCACTTTGCGAATTTGTCGTTGCACCTGCAGGATAAAGCTTGACCGCCTTGATGAGGCCGGAGGCATGAGCGGCGGCGACGTCATCGGGGTCTGTGCCTTCGGTCAGATAGAGCGTCATCAAGGGTTCAAAATTATCGCCCTCAGGAAGCGCTGCAAGAATTCGATCACGATAGGCACGCGCATCAGCACCGGTAACGACCGGTGGCACCAGATTGGGCATGATAATGGCGCGGGCAAAGTGGCGGCTGGTTTCAGGAAGAACGCCTTCAAGCATGGCAACATCGCGCAAATGCAGGTGCCAGTCATCGGGTTTACGGATCGTGATCTTGGTCATGCGTGCCTCCAGATTTGGCTTGGGCATAACGCAAGCCAAATCCAAAGACAATAATCAGATCAGGATGCGCGGGCCATATCCTCTTCATGAGGGGCCTTGCCATCCATAATGGCGCGGATTTCCGGCAGCGCCTGTTCAAAGGCATCAACACATGCTGGATCGAAATGGCGACCGGCGCGGGCACGAATATGCAAGACAGCCTTATCTACCGGCATCGGCTCCTTGAATGGCCGCGCCGAGGTCAAAGTGTCAAAGTTGTCGGCAATGGCCACAATACGCGCGACAACAGGAATCTGTTCACCTTTCAAGCGTTCGGGTGACCCCTCGCCATCCCAGCGTTCGCGGTGACTTTGGGCAATCTCACTGGCCAGCTGCAAGAGTGATGCCTGCCCGCCAACGGACATATCCGCACCACCCAATGTCTTGCGCAATGTCTGGCGGAAGTCCGCCTCCGTCAGCTTGCCGCGCTTGAGCAAATCGGTACTGGTACTTGCAGAACCCATGGCATCGTGAAGCGGCGCAGCAAGACGCAGATCATTGCAATCCTCCGCACTCAGCCCATAGGCTTTGCCAATCGCTTCGGCATAGGCCGCGACGCGCAGCGCATGGGACGCCTGGTCAGAATCCTTGTAACCGGATGCCATGGTGAGACGGTGAATAATCTCGCGCTCACGCTCGCGCAGCTCCAACATGCCTCGGTCAATTTCTGCGCGCAGCAACTCAATCTTGTCTGTCAAATCACGGCGAGCGCCCGCGAGAGCGACGACATTTTGAAGACGCATTCTAAACTCTGTCGCATCAACAGGTTTGGTGATGAAGTCCACCGCGCCGGCGTTGAGAACGGTCATGCGGGTCGCCATGTCCAGATCGCCAGTGATGAAGATTGTCGGCACGCTGGCGTATTTTTCAAAACGCATCATTTCGGTAAGGAATTCGACGCCGTTGTATACGGGCATCTGATAATCCAAAACAGCGACCTCAATATCAAGGCGTGGCATTGCAGACAGCGCCTTATCGGGGCTGTCAAACGGCACAGGCACACAACCAGGGATCTTCTCTGTGAGGCTGGTCAACAGCTTCAGGCTGGTTGGATTGTCATCAAGAATCAATATCTGCACGGCCTCTTTCCTTTCCCCATTAGGCAGCATTTGCTGCTTCTTCCCGCTTTATGATCGTTTTGAGTTTTTCCAGTCCGTCGGCATCATCGGCTGTGTTGCGTAGCGACTGGGCAAGTTCGGATATGATGTTGAAGCCCACATTGGCTGCGGCACCCTTGATTGTATGAAGTGCCTGATCAACGCCTGCCTCATTGCCTGAAGCCATCGCCGTGGACAGTTCATCGAGCAGGTTGCGTGCGTCGTTGAAGAAGGAATCGAGCAGCTCCTGGAATATCTCCTCACCGAGAGCATCGACCAATTCATTCCGGCGCGCAGGGTCAAGACCGGAGAACGCAGTCGCCTCTTGTGAATGGTCTCCAACCAGATAGTCGAAATCATCGACAGCCGAGGCAACTGGCTCGACATCTTGAGGCAAGCCGCCACACTCGCGCAGCAGCTTATGCAATCTCGCAATGGAGATCGGCTTAGACTCAAAGCCGTTCATGCCTGCATCAAGGCACATCTGACGGTCTTCTTCAGACGCATTGGCCGTCATGGCGACGATTGGTGTTTCGCAGTTCATGCCACCGCCGCCACGAATTTCATGCGTTGCAGTGATGCCATCCATTTCCGGCATCTGCATGTCCATCAAAATCAAATCATATTGTGACTGATCAGCCATCTGAACGGCCTCAAGCCCGTTATTTGCAAGGTCAGCTGTTTGGCCAAGCTGCTCTAGAAAACGCAGTGCAACCTGTTGGTTGACGCGATTATCCTCGGCCACCAGAATGGACAATGGTTGCAGAAGCAGGAGATCCTTATCCTGCCACATTTCATCAACAATCGTGGTTTCTTTGGCGACCTTGACCGGGATTTCGAACCAGAAAATACTGCCTGCACCCAGCTCGCTTTCGACGCCCATAGCGCCACCAAGCCGCTCGACAATCTCCTTGCAAATCGTCAGACCCAGCCCGGTGCCGCCATAGCGTCTGCTGATGGACGCATCGACCTGAGAAAACGGCTTGAATAGCTTTTGCTGGCCGACATCGTCGATACCAATACCAGTATCCTGCACTTCCATGCGCAGAACCATCGCGCCATTTGCGCCGCTGCGTTCGTGCACGCGGATTGTCACCAAACCCCTGTCAGTGAACTTGATGGCATTGCTGGTCAGGTTCAAAAGCACCTGCCGTAAACGTGTTGGATCTGTTTCGATCCAAGGCCACTGAAGATCGTCCGGCATCTCAACCACGATACGATCACCACGCTCCGAAGCACGTCCGCTCATCATGGAAGCGACAGAATGCACCAACTGCTCCACATCAACCGCGCGGCTCTCCAGCTCCAGACTGCCATGCTCAATCTTGGAATAGTCGAGAATTTCGTTGAGAACCTCAAGAAGGGCCTCGCCCGAGGTGCGGATGGTGGCAACATTCTCGTTCACATCACTGGGCAGGTCGCGCAATTCAAGAAGCTCAGCCATACCCAAAATAGCGTTGAGCGGCGTGCGGATTTCATGTCCCATGGTGGCCATGAACTGGGATTTTGCGCGGTTGCCAGCGTCTGCGGCTTCATACGCATCAGAAAGTCTGTTGGCCATCTCCTCAATGCTGATGCCGGCGGAACGAACATCAGACAACTGGCGTTTCAATGTCACCAGAAGAAGCGCGACTGTTGCCAGAAGCAATGCCACGATGACACCGATGACGTGCTGAAGGGAGACCAGATCCTCACGGTTTTTCTGACGATGAAACGAGGTGGAATTGTTGGCAGCCAAGAGCAAGCTGTTGCTTAACGCCTCAAGCTTCCCAATTGATTTATGGGCATCATCCAGTGCCGAAATATCGAGCTTGCCGCTGACGAGCGCCTTTATGTCACGCTCAACAACAATCAGTTGCGCGAGCAGACGATCAACCTTGGACTCAGTCTTGTGATAATCCGTATCCACCAGGCTATAGCCCGGCTTATTCAGGAGATCGGCGCGGGAATAAAGTATGTCAAATTGCAGCAGGAGGTCATCACGCCAGTTGTTCTGCTGCCCTTCGTTCGCTTCGAGTACATAGATGAAACGTCCGAGGCTTCGTGTTTCGCGGTCCAACTGGTAGACCGCCCACATCGTGTTTTCCTGCACGCCATCGGTCAGATTCTCCTGCCGGGACGAAAGGTCTATGTAGAGCGTGACAAGCAACAAAAGCAGCCCGATGGATACGAGCTGCAGAATGGCGGTGCGGCGGCCAGCGCGCCGGATAATGTCTCCGGCCTGACGATTAAACTCAGTCAATCCCTGACCTCTATTTCCTTGATTTGCCATACTGAACGACTGAAAATCATCTCGTTTTTCAAGCCGGGGTCGAGATCAAACGGATAGACAAGAAAGACCGGCCCTTTTTCCCGAACCGGCATTTCTTCACCATCCATGCGTACAGCCAGAATGACATCAAGGGCCGCATCATCGCTCGGCACTTCCGCCGCATAGTCGTTCAGCGCGCGAACGACGAGTGTCTTGCCGTTTGCACCAACAGCCTGAAGCAGCGAGCGCAGAAGCGGTCCCGAAAAGGATCTCTTTCCTTCAGTCCACGGTGTTTCCATCGCAGCTTCGCGCCCTTCGAGGGCCTCCAGCATCGCCAGATCAAACTGTGCAGCACCAGACGCGTTTTGCTGAGAAATGTTGCCGGTAACTGTCAAAATGACCCTGCCTTGAGGTATGTCCAGCGCGAAAGCGGGCAAGGCTGCTGCCAAAACATACGTGAAGGCTAGAAGAACGAGAGTGCGAAGCTTGTTCATCGGGCTATCCTCTTTTGCGGGGATGTCAGATCGCTACATTTTCTTCAAACTCATGCGGAATAAGCATGGTCATCAAAGCCCGGAAACTGACGGCTTCAACAGGCTTGGTGAGGAATTCCGTAACGCCTGCTTCAAGCGCCTTGGCACGCAGCTCGCGTGAGGTGTCAGCTGTCACCATGACCACCGGAACATCTTTGTAGCGCGGCATGCGGCGCAACGTCCGGATAAACTGCAAACCTGTCATGCCAGGCAACATATGATCGACAAGAAGCAACGAGAAATCGGTCGTGTTGCAGATGCGCAAAGCCTCTGCCGGATTGGCCTCAACCACGATTTCGCCGTCATAAACCTTCTTCACCAGGTGGCGGATAATGAGTCCGTTTGTCGGGTTGTCTTCTACGATCATTATCGCCATGCCCAATTCTCCTTTAAGCGCGACGGCGCTTTTCCCAAGCACACGCGGGGAGGCACCAAAGTGACGAACACCACCATGGCAGGCAAAGGTTAAATTTTAGCTAGGCTTAAACTAGCAAGTTGCACCCAATTGACGTGAAAAGGGCGGAAAAATATCCCGCCCTTGAAGAACTGCTCTTGGAAAGCCAAATTCAGGCGCGCGCGCCTTTCAGGCCGCTTGCGATGGCTCCTTGGCACCGGTCATAAAGGCCACGGCATCCGACATCGTGTATTCCTTCGGATCAATGACACAAAGTCGCTTACCAAGCCGATGAACGTGGATCCTGTCGGCCACTTCAAACACATGTGGCATGTTGTGCGAGATCAGAATGATCGGAATACCGCGCGACCTCACGTCCTGTATGAGTTCGAGAACCCGACGGCTCTCCTTCACGCCTAGAGCAGCCGTAGGCTCATCCAGAATGATGACCTTGGAACCGAAGGCCGCCGCACGCGCAACTGCCACGCCCTGACGCTGCCCACCAGACAGGGTTTCAACCGCCTGATTGATGTTCTGGATGGTCATCAGACCCAGCTCTGAAAGCTTGTCGCGTGCAAACCTCTCCATGGCCGGGCGATCCAGCCGCCGGAACAACTTGCCCATCAGACCGGGCTGGCGCAGCTCCCGCCCCATGAACATATTGTCCGAGATGGACAAGGCCGGTGACATCGCCAGCGTCTGATAGACGGTCTCAATGCCTGCCTCACGCGCCTCGATGGGCGATTGGAAAGCAATCTTCTTGCCCTCCAGTTCAACCGATCCGGCGTCTGGAATTACGGCACCGGAAATCGCTTTGATAAGTGTGGATTTGCCAGCGCCATTATCACCGATAACCGCCAGAATTTCACCTGGCATGAGATCGAAGTCGCACTTGTCGAGTGCGGTTACCTTACCGTAGTGCTTTGTCAGACCACGGGCTTTGAGAATAGGTTCCATCAGTTAGCCACCTTTCTGATCCATTGGTCGACAGTTACTGCGGCGATAATCAACGCGCCGATCAACAGGTAGGTCCACTGCGGATCAGCACCTGCCATGCGCAGTCCAAGCTCAAACACGCCAACAATCAACGCGCCGAAAAACGCACCCATAATGGAACCGCGTCCGCCGAACAGCGATATGCCGCCAATCACAACAGCGGTGATGGATTGGATGTTGCCAATGACACCGGTTGTTGCATTTGGAGCGATGGACGAAAAGCGGCCAATCATCACCCAGCCGGCGAGCGCACAGATGACGCCGACGAGAATGTAGACGGACATAAGTGTCTTGCGCACGTTCACACCTGCCAGCACAGCCGCATCGGGATCGTCCCCCACAGCGTAGACGTGGCGGCCCCAAGCTGTTGAGCGCAGCGCATAGGCGAGCGCGAAGACGAGAGCGATCATGAGAACGACGCCAAAGGTGAGCGTTGCACCGGCAATCTGGATCTTCGTACCCAGAAATTGCAGGAATGGTGCTTGCGCCTCAATATCCTGCGACCGGATCGTCTCATTATCCGAATAGAGGTAATTGGCCGCCAAAACGATCTGCCACATGCCGAGTGTCACAATGAACGGCGGCAATTTGACCCTGGATACCAGCCAGCCATTGACCGCGCCCACGGCAGCGCCAGCGCCAATGCCGAGCAGAATGGAAATGGGTGCTGGAATTCCGTAGCGAAATGTCAGCACGCCCATGATCACCGAGATAAAGACTGCGACCGCACCGACACTGAGGTCGATACCGGCAGTCAGAATAACAAGGCTTTGCGCTGCAGCCAGAACGCCCACAATCTGCACCTGCTGCAAAATCAGTGTCAGGGCAAATGGCGAGAAGAACTTGCCGCCCAGAATGATCCCGAAGATGAGTATCGAGGCGATAAGAACGATGAGCGGCACCAACGCTGGCGTCGTATGCAGCGCGTGATGAAAGCGGCTCACCAATCCCTTGTCTTGTTTGTCAAATGAAGCAACCTCGGCGGACGCGCCTGCCGCTGCAGCTTCGTAATTGTCCGATGTGGACATGCTTCCCTCCCTGAAAACGCAGAGCACCTACGGCGATCAAACGGAAGGGGCGGGACACTGGCCCGCCCCTCAAAGGCTATTGTTTATCAACTGCGCGCAGGCATCAACCCCAGCAGAGGTCGGTACCCTTGGCCGTATCGATAGACTCAACGCCTTCTGCGGGCTTATCGGTAACGAGGGAGACGCCCGTGTCGAAGAAGGATTTGCCTTCGGTCGCGGCTGGCTTAACACCGTCCTTGGCCCAGGCAGCAATCGCTTCAATACCCTTGGATGCCATCAGCAGCGGATATTGCTGAGAGGTTGCTCCAATGACGCCTTCCTTGACGTTTTGGACGCCAGGGCAACCACCATCGACAGAAACGATCAGCGTGTCAGCTTCACGTCCAATGTCCTTCAGCGCACCGTATGCACCAGCTGCGGCTGGCTCGTTGATGGTGTAAACGACGTTAATCGTTGGGTCCTTTGCAAGGAGGTTTTCCATTGCCTTGCGGCCACCCTCTTCATTGCCCTGAGTGACGTCATGGCCAACGACACGCGCATCGCTCTCATCGCCCCATTTGTTGGGATCGCCCATGTCGATGCCAAAGCCTTTCAGGAAGCCCTGGTCGCGCAGAACGCCAACTGTTGGCTGAGACACATCAAGATCGAGCATCGCGATCTTTGCGTCAGCGGCCTTGTCGCCAAGCGTTGCAGCGGCCCATTTGCCGATCAGTTCACCGGCCAGGAAATTGTCCGTTGCAAAGGTCATGTCGGCAGCGTCAATCGGCTCCAGCGGGGTATCAAGCGCAATCACCAGAAGGCCTGCGTCGCGGGCCTGCTGAACGGAAGGCACGATGGCCGAAGTGTTGGATGCCGTGAGCAAAATGCCCTTCGCGCCATTTGCAATGCAGGTTTCGATCGCTTGAACCTGTGTTTCGTTGTCACCATCAACCTTACCCGCATAGGCATTCAGCGTGAGACCCAGCTCCTTTGCTTTCGCCTCTGCGCCTTCACGCATTTTCACAAAAAACGGGTTGGTATCAGTCTTGGTGATGAGGCAGGCCGATACATCCTCAGCCATAGCCGGCGCTGAAAAGGAAACGCCAAGCGCAAGTGCGCCGAGCGTAGCTGCGATAACAGATTTTTTCATAATGTTCCTCCCGAGAACGTTGAATTCGGTCTTCCCGATTTATGCGAAGCCAGCTTCCTGAGCTGCCGCCGAGAGCGTCTCAACACCCCGACCGCAGGACTTCCCTGCCATACTTCTAATGTTAGAAAGCAACAAAATTGCCATCCTGTCAATAAATAAATCCATTTGATTTATTAAAAAATACGTGCCACCCTCATGCGCTATGTGACACATTGGGAGGTGTGGCGTGCGGGAGGTGAGTCGGCATTGATTGGCGGGGAGAAAGATAGCGAGCGGTTGGTGATTGACCCAAGCGGCGGTGCCAATCAGATACGCGTTCGCGCCTACAACGAACGGCTCGTTATGTCTTTGGTCCGCCGCCACAAAGCGCTTTCCAAAGCAGAAATTGCCCGAAGAACCGGCCTTTCCGCCCAAACTGTCTCGGTTATCATGCGCGCGCTTGAGGCCGATGGCCTTCTGATGCGCGGCGAACCCGTGCGGGGCAAGGTGGGCCAACCTTCTGTGCCAATGCTGCTAAACCCCGATGGAGCCTATTCGCTGGGTCTGAAGATTGGTCGCCGCAGCGCCGAACTGATCCTGATGGACTTTTCGGGACGAGCGCGACGCCAGTTTCACAGCTCCTTTCGCTATCCCAAGCTTCAGCAGGTTCTGACATTTCTTCGGGACAGTCTGCAGACTATTTCAAGTGAACTGGACAAGTCACAGATTGAACGGATCTGCGGACTCGGCGTGGCGATCCCCGGCGAAATCTGGAATTGGGCAGAAACGCTTGGCGCACCGACGGAGGAGCTGGAAGAGTGGCGCGACGCAGATATTGAATTTCTGCTGGGCAAGGCTAGCGGCTTGCCCATATTCATGGAAAACGACGCCACCGCCGCATGTGCGGCAGAACTGGTGCTTGGACAAGGTCCGCGCTTCACCGACTTTGCTTATTTTTTCGTCGGCATGTTTGTCGGCGGCGGCATTGTGCTCAACCACACGCTTTATCCCGGGCGCACTGGCAACGCAGCCGCTTTCGGCTCAATGCCTGTTGCAGAGAGCAGCCAGGACACACCGGGTCAGCTCATCGAACACGCATCCATCGTAAATCTGGAAAAGATGATTCAGGCCGCAGGACGGGATGCAACCTCAATCTGGAATCCCCCGGAGGAATGGGAGGATTTCGGCGAGATCATAGACCGGTGGATTTTGCACACCGCTGACCACCTGGCTTTAGCCGCGCTGACCGCGTGTACTGTCATTGATTTTGAAGCCATCATAATCGATGGCGGGTTTTCCCCGCAGATACGCCAAAGACTTGTCGAAGCCGTGCGCAGCGCCTTTAGCAAGCTGAACCTCAAGGGCGTAAACACCCCTTTCATAGAAGAGGGAATGGTGGGCAGCGGTGCACGTGCAATTGGCGCGGCAAGTTTGCCACTCTTTTCTCGCTACCTGACAGACCAGGCGGTGCTCTTCAAGGAGATGATGAATGCTTAAGGGGATCAATCCCATACTTTGCCCAGAGCTGCTCGCGGGCTTGCGTGCCATGGGGCACGGCGACGAGATCGCGCTGGTGGACGGCAATTACCCCGGTCTGGAACATGCGCGTCGACTGATCCGTAAAGACGGGCATGCGCTGATACCCATACTGGATGCAATTTTGAGCGTGCTGCCGATTGACGATTTTGTGGATGACGCCATTTTTCGGGCAGTTCCGCTGCGCGGCACGGATGCAATGGATCCGGTGCACGAGGAGATGGTGGCCGTTTGCGCAAAGCACGAGCCGAAACGCAAAGTGATCCCCCTGGAAGGGCCGGCATTCTACAAACGCGTGCGCGAAGCCCACATTCTGGTGCAGACATCCGAGCCTCGCCTGCACGGCAACATCATCCTCCGCAAGGGTGTTATCTACCCGGGCTAAAGCACCCCATCCTTCTGTCACCCACGAAACAGCCAATGCCTGCAGCTGGTGAGAAACTGGTCCTCCATTCGATGACTGGAGACACCAATGCACCGCATTATTCTCATTGCAACTTGTTCCACCGTTGCGGGCTATCTGCTGCTTGCACCTGATGTTCACCCGGCGGCCTATGATGGTTATCTGAAGATGCCGATATCAACGACTTCCATCTACTCGCGTTGAGCGCGCTTATTTTCTGTTGCATCACGCGCGTGCCTGAGCAAAAATCCCCTTCAATATTTGCGGGGGTGTTGCACTTTATGGCGGAAATCAACAGGAGCCCAGCATTCTGGCGTTCTTTTCCCATATTTGAAGATTTTAGCAGCCAGATGATCGAGGCGTTGATAGGCGTTGCTGTCCATCGCAGCTGGCCCGCCGGTGCGGTTATCTTCCAGCGCGGCGATGAAGGCAGCTACATGTTGCTCACCGTTTCCGGGCGTATCCGGCTTTCGCTTATCACTACCCAAGGCAAGGAGCTTTCGCTTCGTCATCTCGAGCCCGGCACAATTTTGGGTGAAATGGCCATTTTGGACGGTGAACCACGCTCCGCAGATGCAACTGCGGCTGTCGCCACAGAAGGCTATGTGATCTCCAAACGCGACTTCGAGAAGCTGCTGGAGAGCAACCCGCAGGCTGCCAATGCAGTTATCAAATATCTGTGCACCCGACTGCGCGACACAACCGACCAACTGGAGACGATTGCGCTTTACGATCTGGACGCCAGAGTTGCACGGTTTTTTCTGGCTACACTGAAACAGATCCACGGCGAGGAACTTCCCGAATCTGCGGCTCTTCAACTGGAACTCAGCCAGGGCGACATAGCCAGCATACTTGGTGCCAGCAGGCCCAAAATCAACCGGGCTATTGTTTCGCTGGAAGAAAATGGTGCAATCAAACGCAAAGACAAGGTTATCAATTGCAACATAGATCGGCTGATGCAATTGGCAGATCCGGATGAAATCTGACAGGACTGCCAACGTGTTGAGTATGTTCAGGATACGGCCTTTTCACCTTGGTATTGCGGTGAGTATCCTGATGTCCATCGGGCTTTTCTACGCGGCTCCTTTTGGCATGAGCAGCCAACGCGAACTCTATTTCGATTGGCTGACACAGACCGTTTCCGCGCCGAAAGCAGACATCCCCATCGTTGTTGATATGGGCCAGGATGCAACTGGTGAACGCTGGCAGCGCCGCCGAATTGCGGATTTGGCAAACAAAATTGCATTGGGAAACCCCAAGGTCGTGGCCTATGACATGGTCTTTAGCGGGGACTGCGATGCAGCAGACGGGTCGAATATAGCACTTGCGGAGGCGTTGGGAGCGGCACCCTCCGTGCTGGGTTTTCTCATCGGATCTGGCACTAGTGAACCCCCACAGCCGCAGCCACCTCTCATGACCGCAAAACCTATATATGTACCAAATTTCTGGTTCATTGCTGGCGCCGAGAGCGCCTGCCCGATTTTTCAGGCAAAGGCAAAGTCGGCTGCGGGCGCATTTTTGGTTGGCGACGACGATGCACGTGTCAGGCGGGTTCAAGCCTATTCTGTCATTGGCGATGCTGCCTATCCCTCGCTCGCCCTTGAGGCCATAAGACTTGCCGACGGTGCAGGCACAATACCGATATTGGGCGGGCTGGACCTTTGGCTCAAGAGCGGCAGGCGCCAGCTCAATTTGATCGAACAGGGAAATATCCGGTTTCGTGCTTCCAGCCAGGATGCCATCGACAAGCGGACGATCGCGGCCACGGACGTATTGAATGGCAACATTTCACCTGACATTTTCGCGGGGCGGATTGTCTTTGTCGGCAACAGCGCCCCGGCCATGGGTGGCTTGCGGGAAAGCGCATCCATGCCGCTGGAGCCATCCGTGCAGATTCATGCGGACGCAGCGACCGCAATTCTAAGCGGATTTATTCCGATGCGCGATTATCGTTTCACGCGCTACGAAGCGCTTTATGTTCTGTTTGCCGGCGTTTTGATCGCGCTAACTGCCAGCCGCTATCGGCCTGCGGTCATTGCATCGATAGGCCTGACGATCATCGGCCTGACCATTGCACTGTCTCTGGCGATCTACGTCCAGACCGCCTATCTGACCGACGGCCTTTCCACGGGCCTGTCACTTGGCGCGGTGCTGGCCGTAACAGTGTTCTTCCAATTCGCCCATGCCCGCCGCACGGCTCGGCTGGCGCGCGACCGATTTGGTCAATATCTGCCGCAATCGGTGGTCTCTCGTTATCTTGACGGCGGAAAGATGAGCGGTGAAGAGCGACGGGTGACAGCGCTTTTTACCGATATTGAGGGATTCTCGACACTCACCAAGACCATGACGCCGCAGGCACTTGTCGGTCTGCTCGACACTTACTTCACCGAGGTCAACGCGCTCGTCGCCGCGCATGGCGGCATGGTGGACAAGGTGGTAGGTGACGCAGTGCATGCGCTCTTCAATGCGCCGGAGGACTTGGAAGGCCACGTGGACGCGGCCATTGCCTGTGCATTGGAAATCAGCCGCCTGACGGAAGAAATGCGCACGCGCCCTGAATTTGCGGAGGCGAAATTTGGCCGCACACGCATTGGCATTGAAACGGGAGATGCCGTGATTGGCGAGGTGGGCGCTGGTGGCAAGCTCGATTACACCGCGCATGGTGACGCGATCAATCTGGCTGCGCGATTGCAGGAGGCTAACAAGTTTCTGGGCACGGCGATTTGCGTCGGCCCCGTCGCACGCCAGGAAGCCAGTCATGCGCTGCAGGCTCTGGGCGATCATGAAATTCGCGGTTTTGGCGTGCTGTCACTCTTTACGCCGCAGAGCTAAAGCTGGGCCTGTCAATTCGGCGGGCGGCTTCTAAAGATCCAGCCCGACCGACTTGTAAGCTTCCGCAACACGAATGCCATCCCACCTTTCCGGGACCGATGGCACAGCGATTGACGTCAATTCGTCGAATGAAGACGGCGCGCCTAAGGCACGCGGATTGGATGCCGGCACGGAGATGTCGACGCCCTCCCCTTTCAGCACCTTGCGCGTGACGCCCGCGTTGGACACCTCTACCTTGCCATGTTCAACATAGACGGAAAACGCATCTCTGAGCGGCCCGGCAAAAAACTTCGTACCGCGAACGCCGATCATGCCAAACGCAGTGCGAACGGACACATCGATCTTCGGCAGGCCTTCGGGACGATCAAAAACCATCTGACCGCTGGCAAGTTCCAGAATACCGCCCTGGCCTGCCAGAAAACTGTCGACAAGGAGTTCCGTTTGCGGCCCCAGCAGAATGCGGGTGTCACCGCCCAAACGCAGCTCGGCAAAACTGTCTGCGGAGGTTGAAATCAAATCGCCTTCATTAAGCGCCGTACCGGCATTCAACATTTCCGCACCGTCGTCGCGCACGCGGTTCAGCATGCCGCGCACGCTGACAACCACACCGAGGTCGCCGCTCGCTTCCGAAGACCGCATCGACAACAAGACCATGCTGGCAGCCGCCGCACCCATGAAGGCGCGCCGGGAAACGGGTCTACCTATTTTTGCTGCTCCACTCATTTCCTGTTCCATGTCAGAAGTCCCTAGCGCAAAATATAGCATGTCGCGTGATGCGCAATGCACATTCAGTGTCGCTCACACCTCCGCTCAATGCTGTTACGTGCGGAACAGCCTATTTCTTCTGTCGAGGTATATAATGGCTCGACAAAATCTGAACACCGTCCCCGGCATACTGGGCTCCACATCAAACCGTTGCAAAACACATCAGTGCGGGCATCAAATTGCAGATCGATGTATTCGATGCTGCAGAATATCCGGGGGAATTGGGAAGGCGGCGACGGGTTGCGTCATTCAATGATTGAAGCGGGCACTAAGGCACCTTAAATGAGGGGCACGCAATGAAATCGAGGAGCACCGCAAATGGTCATCGAAGCCGCACGTCTGGCCTTTATCAATCTGTTCGCGCCGGAAACACGCAGTGTCTTCTGGAAAGTTCTGGCACTGACCATTGCCGCTTTGCTGATGCTATGGTTTGCGGTACGGCGCATTTTCATCTGGCTGGCAATTCCGTGGCTGGACCAACTCCTGCCGGGTATTCCTGACTGGGCGGGATGGCTGGGCTTTGTGTTCGGCATTCTGGCCAGCATTGGCTTGGCACTGGGTCTTGCATTGTTGATTTCACCGGTCACAGCAGTGATTGCCGGTTTCTTTCTGGATGACGTGGCCGAAGTCGTGGAGGCCCGCGATTATCCCGAAGACGCTCCCGGCCGCGCCATGCCGATCGGCGAGAGCATCGTGCAGGCCGTGAAGTTTTTTGGCGTTGTGGTGCTTGGCAACGTGTTCGCGCTGATGCTGCTTCTGGTACCTGGCATCAACTTGATCGCGTTCTTTATGGTCAATGGCTACCTGCTTGGCCGGGAGTTTTTCGAATTTGCCGCGTCGCGCTTCATGTCTCCCAGAGATGCGCGGGTTTTCCGGTCGAAGAATCGGGGCACCGTTCTGCTCGGCGGCTTTGTGATTGCCGGGTTTCTGGCCGTTCCGATATTGAATCTGCTAACCCCGCTATTTGCGGCAGGTTTGATGGTGCACCTCTACAAAATGCTGAGCAGGGCTCAAAACATCTGAGGCGGAAGCTCTTTCAGCTCGGCTGGCATTTCGCTGGTCTTTTCCGCTGACTTGCAAATATCCGCGATGACGCAGGCCTGGCAGTCAGGCTTGCGCGCCTTGCAGCAGTATCGTCCGTGCAAAATGAGCCAGTGATGCGCGTGATAGAGGTAATCCTCGGGGATGATCTGCATCAGCTTGTCTTCCACCTCATCGGGCGTCTTGCCGGGCGCAAGACCCAACCGATTGGCGATGCGGAAAATATGCGTATCGACAGCGATTGTCGGAATGCCGAACGCCATGGACATGACCACATTTGCGGTTTTGCGGCCAACGCCGGGCAGGCGCACCAGCTCTTCGCGCGTCATCGGCACCTCACCGTCAAACTCGTCAATGAGCATCTGCGAAAGCGCAATTACGTTCTTGGCTTTGTTTCGATATAGCCCGATGGCCTTGATATATTCGCGGACCTTCTCTTCTCCCAGATCCAACATCTTTCGAGGCGTGTCAGCAACTTTGAAAAGTTCGTCTGTTGCTTTGTTGACGCCAACATCTGTTGCCTGTGCAGACAGCGCCACCGCGACCACCAGCGTGTACGGGTTCACGTGATTGAGCTCACCTTTGGGCTCCGGGCGCTGTACTGAAAAACGCCGGAAAATTTCGGCAATCTCGGCTTCGCTATATTTGCTTTTGAAGCGACGTTTACGGGGCTTTCCAGATGTCTTGCGTATTGGCATTCTTAAATTACTGACCTGTTTCAATCATTCGCCGGATTTTCACTGCCTTTTCAAAATGGTCGAGTTCGTGTGTCTTGATCCACCACTGGGCAGCCTCCATGAGAAGATCCGGGTCGTCATTTTTGTTGGAAAAGAATGCATAGAACGAAAGGCCGACAGTTTCACCCTTTTTGGCTATCTTCTCATCGCAAACAGCAATTGCTTTTGCTCTCAGCGTCGGCCTCATCCTCTGTTCCAGTTCGGCATTCGATTTTCTCTTTCATGGAATCATTTTTTGCCTACAATCAATTCCATGTATCGGAACGACACGCAACATTTGCACAACGAACGACCGCTCTACACGGTTGAACTGAAGCCTCACCGCTCGCTCGGTCCCAAGGGGTTCAAGGCGCTGTTTATCATCGGAGGCGCGGTCAGCATCGTACACGTGCTTTTCTTTCTGACATCAGGTGCCTGGCCCATCGCCATGTTCTTTGGTCTGGATTTTGTTGCTCTTTATGGTGCCTTCTGGCTCAACAACCATGCAGCACGTGCACGAGAACATGTTTCACTGTCGCGCATCGAACTCCTGATCCGCAAGATTTCTCCTGCGGGCCTGGCGCAGGAGTTTCGATATAATCCCTTTTGGACAAGACTTCGTATTGCTCGCCATCCCGAACTTGGTGTCACTTCGATCAAGGTGGTGGGACAAGGTGCCGAAACTGCGATTGGAGACTTTCTCTACCCGGAGGCGCGCGAGAAACTCGCAAGTGATTTTACCCGCGCACTCGCGACGGTGAAGCGTTAGCGTCCTAAAGCATTTCCATCCTGGCCTCGATCCACGACCTGCAAAGCGTTGTGCTCACAGCCATAAATAGCAAAAGCCCGGCTGGATTTCTCCGCCGGGCTCCTGATTTTCAATTTGCCAATTCTGATTACGCGTCAACCAGAGCGCCCGGTCCCGGAACGGCTTTCTCGGGGCACTTGCCAAGAATGATCATGCCAAGAACTTCATCCTTGGTCACATCCTCGGTCTTGGCAGAACCGACCATTTTGCCGTTTTTCATCACCGCAACGCGGTCCGCCAGATCAAACACGTCATGAATGTCGTGGCTGATGAGGAAGATGCCGATGCCTTCGCGCTTGAGCTGCTTGATGAGTTCACCCACCTGTGCAGTTTCCTGAGGCCCAAGTGCTGCCGTTGGCTCATCCATGATGAGAATGCGTGCATTGAACAAAATCGCGCGCGCAATTGCCACCGACTGACGCTGACCACCGGAAAGCGACTTCACCGGATCTTTGAAACGGCGGAAGTTCGGGTTCAGGCGGCCCATAACCTGACGGGCTTCTGATTCCATGGCAGCATCGTCCAGCGTGCCCCACTTGGTCAGCAATTCGCGTCCCAGGAAGAGGTTGGCGGCGGCGTCCACATTGTCCGCGACAGCCAGTGTCTGGTAAATCGTTTCGATGCCGTAGGCTTTCGCATCGCGAGGATTGCGAATGTCTGCCTTTTCCCCGTTGATGAGGATTTCACCGGAGTCGCGCCCGTAAGCGCCCGACAAAATCTTGATAAGTGTCGACTTGCCAGCACCATTGTGACCGAGCAGGCCGACAACTTCACCGGGGTAAAGATCGACAGAGGCGTCTTCGACCGCATGGAGGCCACCAAAGGAGATGGAAATATTCTTCATTTCCACCAAGGGTGTTCCACGGTCTGGAGATTTCTTGCTGTTCTCGTTCATCTCCACTCTCCTTATTTGATCCGCCGACGATAGACTGTGTCGATCCACACAGCGACAACAAGCACCAGGCCAACGACCATCTGCTGCATTGCGCTGTCAAAGCCGATCAACACCATGCCTGACTGCAGTGACTGCATGACAAGCGCGCCAAGGACTGCGCCCCAAATGGTGCCGGAACCGCCAGCCAGTGACGTGCCGCCAATAACGGCAGCCGCGATGACGTAGAGCTCATCAAGTTTGCCCAGGTCAGCCGTCGCCGAATTCAGACGCGCCGATGCAATGATCGAGGAAACGCCGACGAGTGTGCCCATGAGTGCGAAGACCATAACGGTAACGCGGCGGGTGTTGATACCGGCCAGTTCAGCTGCTTCCGGATTGCCACCAATCGCGAATACGTAGCGACCGAAGCGCGTACGTGTGGTGATGAATGTCATTATGACCAGAACGGCTGCGGCGATGAGCACGGGAATAGCGAAACCGTGACCAATGATGAGACCGCCATCGGGGATCGTGATGTTGTTTTCCGCAGCATACTGCTTCACGATACCACGCGGCCAGGGATAGTTGTTGGCAACGTATGCAGCACCCAACAGCAGAAACGACCCTATCGCAGCGATAAAGACCTCTGCCCACATCGGACGCAACGGAAAGCCAAAGCGAAGGCGCTGCTTGCGGCTGGACATGATTGCAAAAACAACCAGAATAGAGCCGACGATTGCAACGACCCAGCTTGCCGTTTCGCCAATAGCGCCATAGGGGCCACCGCCGATGAGCGCAAAATTGGAGTCTACCGGAGAAATGGTTTCGCCGCGCGCAACCCACCAGGCAGCGCCACGCCAAACCAACAGGCCACCAAGCGTGACGATGAAGGCCGGAATCTGCAGATAAGCGATCAACATGCCCTGCAGTGCGCCGATAATTGTGCCAACCGCAAGCGCTGTGATCACGGCTACAATCCAGATTGCAGGATGCCCAAACCCGAGGAATTGCGGCAATATCCACACCTGCACGACGCCGGTGATCATGGCTGTCACACCCAGCATGGAGCCAACGGACAGGTCGATGTGTCGTGTGACAATGACCAGAACCATGCCTGTTGCCATCACAGCGATGGCAGAGGTCTGAACCGAGAGGTTCCACAGGTTACGAAATGTGAGAAACGCACCGTAATTGTTAAAGATCACGCCATAGAGATGGAAGCCGACCCAAATCAGAAGCAATGCACCGAACATGCCCAGCATGCGCGCATCTATTTCCGTTCCCCGCAGGAATTTGGTAATCAGCCCTTCTCGGGTCGCGTCTGAACTTGCGGTAGCAGATTGAGATTGTTTCACGATTGTCTGCCTTTCAATCAGTGAAATTCCAGGATCGACAAAAAGTTCAGGGCTGGAATTTCCAAATAAATCGAGGATCAGAGCGGCACACCAGACGATAAATGGACATCTGCGTCCGGTCATACCAATAATGCAGCTTGCCAGAAGCCATGCCGCAAATCTTCAATTTCACTGTTTTCTGAAAGACCGCGCCACCACCGGGCAGCGCGGTCTCGTTAGATCTGACGATCTCAGGTCGACTTAGTTGCAGGCGGCAACCGAACCGGCTTCAACGCCAGCGCAAGCTACGTCCTTTTCGATCCAGCCAGCATCAATAACAGCATTGATGTTGTCCTTGGTGATCGGGGTCGGAGCGAGAAGCACAGAGTTCATCTCAACGCCCTTGGCGCCCTGGTTGAACATTGCAACATTCGGAATGTCCGTCATTTCCTTGCCATCAGCCAGCATCAGAGCAGCTTCTGCTGCTGCTGCGCCGAGTGCGCGGGAGTCTTTCCAGATGGAAACAGTCTGGGTGCCAAGTGCCACACGGTTGATAGCAGCGAAGTCACCGTCCTGACCGGTAACCGGAACAGTACCGGCAAGACCCTGTGCGGACAAAGCAGCGACAACACCGCCAGCCATGCCGTCGTTTTCAGACAGAACAGCATCAATCGCGTTGTTGTTTGCAGTCAGGATCTGTTCCATGTTCTTCTGCGCATTTTCAGGCTTCCAGCCGTCAGAAGAAGCTTCGCCAACGATCTTGATGGCGCCGGAGTCGATCTTGTCCTTCAGGACTTCCATCATGCCGTTGTAGAGGAATGTAGCGTTCGGATCGCCCTGGTCGCCCTTGATAACTGCGAAGTTACCAGAGTCCTTAACCTTCAGGATTTCCTGAGCCATCAGACGGCCAACGCCAACGTTGTCGAATGTCATGTAGAGAACGCTCGGATCTTCGATCTGAACGTCGTAGGCAATCATCGGAATGCCTTCGTTCTTGGCCTGCTCAACAGCTGGCATGATAGCTTCAGAGTCGTAAGGAACGATCAGCAGAACGTCAGCGCCCTGAGAGATGAGGGACTCAACGTCTGTGAGCTGCTTTGCAGCAGAACCCTGAGCATCGGCAGAGATGTATGTATCGCCTGCGTCTTCAACGATTTTCTTGATAACAGCTTCGTCGCGCTTCCAACGCTCTTCCTGGAAGATCTTCCAAGATACGGCAACAGTCTTGCCTTCAGCAAAAACCGGACCTGCAACAGACATAGCAAAAACAGCGCTGGCAAGCGCGGCGGCGTATTTCTTCATAATATCCTCCCAAATGAGACTCAGCTGCGGGCGCTGAACGACAACCTTCCCGCTGCCGCAAACCTGCCAAAAAATAATTTTCTCGACAGTCGAGAAAATAAATGTCAGACAATTGGAACGCTGTCAACGACTGTATTTAAGACCAACAATAAAGCTCGCAGCGCTGCTTTGATCTCAGCATTCGTTGACACCTCTGGGAGGAGGAAATGCAGGTCGCACCGGCCAAATCAAGTACGGAGCAATTGCGCCGCGCTAACAGCGTTTTGATTCTCAAAGCGTTGAGACGGCATGGCAAGCTCTCGCACACGGGGATTGTGGAGGAAACGCTGCTTTCATCCGCAACGGTTTCGGCCATCACAAACGAACTTGTGCAATCCGGCATCATTGAGCAGAGCCACGTGCACACGCAATCGGGCCGAGGCAGACCGCGTCTGCATCTACAGCCAGCACGCGGTTACGGATATCTGGCGACAATCGTGATTTCAGCTGACGTCGTCGATTTTTCGCTTGTCGACTATTCCGGTACGATACTGGACCGCATCTCCGAGATAAGGGATCAACGCAGCGACGTCACAGAACCATTTGTCGCGTTGTTGAACAGCGGCCTCGAACGTCTGCGCGAACGTTCCAAGCTCGGCCAAAATGCAGTGTTGGCCATATCCGTCAGCAGCAAGGGCATTGTCGATACAAATCGCCCATTGATGAAATGGTCGCCGATTTTTGGCGATAAAATCATCGATTTTGAAGCCGTCTTCCCAGCCTATAGACATGCCGCCATCGTCCTGAGCAACGAAACGGCATTGGTGGCAGGCGCACTTTTTAACCGCAATAAAGACACTAAGAACGGATTGGCGGTTGTCTCGCTCGGTCACAGTATAGGCCTTGGCCTTATTGCACCCGGCGGCACGGGAACTCCTCAGGCCCCCAATTTTGGCCATATGCTTCATATGCCGGACGGCGCGCGATGTCGTTGCGGGTCCAGAGGATGTGTAGAAGCATATGCGGGGTTCTACGCCATTTTGCGTACCGCCTTCGAGGTGCCCGAAGATACCGTACCGGCGAAATTTGTTCCCGTGAGCGAAGTGGAAAGGATTTCGCAGAATGCGCGGCGCGGCGACCGCAAGGCAGCCTACGCTTTTCGCCAGGTTGGCGTGGCGATTGGCAACGGCCTGTCGCGACTGCTCAGCCTTTATGGTCGCGTACCGATTGTGATCACCGGCCCAGGCGTGAGTTTCTATGACTTGCTTCGCGAGGGACTGGAGAGTGGGCTGCGGGAGACCCATGTCGCCCGTATGGAAGGCATGCCGGAAATCAGAATTGAGGCCAACGAGGCCGAGTTGATTTTCGAAGGACACACAGGATTGGGGCTCGATATTCTGGACGAGCAAATGCAAACTGGGATACACAGCTTAGGCAGATCGACAGGGAGACACGCATGAATTTGAACAGGATTGCCCTAGGGCTGATAGCGGCTCTTGCGGGTTCATCTGCACTTGCAGAAGAACCATGGGCTGAAAAAACGTTCGCCATTGGCAAATCCGGTGAAGCGGTTGCTGGCAAGCTGGACGCCGAGCAACTGGACGCGCTCACGAAAACCGGCGAAGCGCTTTTTACCGCCAGATTCACGGCCAATGATGGTGACGGTCGCCCGGCAGCGACGCAAGCTATTGTACCAACAAAACGCCGCCACCAGGCGCAAAGCAACTTTGTTCGTACCTCCGGCAATGATGGTAACGCATGCAGCTCGTGCCACCGCGAGCCAATTGTTGGCGGTGCTGGCGATTTCACTGTGAACGTGTTCGCCTCGGAAGGTTTCGAAAGCGCGGAATTCGACACGATCGACCCGCAATTTTCCAGCGAGCGCGGTACAAACCATGTGTTTGGTGCCGGACTTGTTGAGCTTTTGGCACGTGAGATGACGGCCGATTTGCAAAGCGCCCGCCGCACCGCGCTGGATACTGCGCGGAGCACCGGTCAGACTCAGAGACTGAAACTGGAAAGCAAGGGTGTGGACTTCGGCTGGCTGACCGTCGAGCCTGACGGTATTGCCGATATGAGCGAACTTGATGGCGTGGATATGGACCTTGTGGTGCGCCCGTTCAGCCAGAAGGGGGTTATCACCTCACTGCGGCAATTCACAATCAACGCACTGAACCAGCATCACGGCATGCAGGCCGATGAGCGCTTCGGCGCGCGATGGACCGGCGAGGACGATTTCGACGAAGACGGACATGCCAGAGAGATAAATGCCGGCGACTTGTCGGCCCTTGTAGCCTGGCAGGCAACACGCCCTGCGCCGACCCGCGTGGTTCCCGATGTGGAGGGCTGGGCGGATGCGGCAGAGAAGGGTGAAGCGCTCTTCTCAAATATCGGCTGCAACACATGCCATATTTCGGCACTGCCGCTGAAAAGTTCGATCTTCCGTGATCCGGGTCCAGTGGATGTTTCCGGCACATTGAATGAGGATCAGGTGAAAGAGGTGGCCTCTTACGATCTCTCACTTTTGCCCTGGTTTAAAAAACTGCCGCGCAATGACAAGGGCGAGGTCATGGTGCCTCTCTTCGGTGATCTGAAGCGTCATACAATGACAGACAAATGGGGCGACGCACTTGGCAACGAATTGATGGGCCAACGCTTTGTTGACCGCAATATTTTCATGACTGCGGAGCTTTGGGGTGTTGGTTCCACTGCCCCTTATGGACATCGCAATGACTTCACAACGCTGGACGGCATTATCCGTGCCCACGCGGGTGACGCACGCGAGCAGACAAACCTCTACACGGACCTGCCGGAAAAAGACCGCAACGCCATCATCGCATTCCTCAAGACACTGGTGATCGAACAATGAAAAAACATATTTTGACCATTGCGACCGCAATTTCGATTACCAGCGCATTCGCGAATTTTGCTGTAGCCGCCAGTGAAACCGAGACGAAAGATCTTGGCTTTACCGGCGACATTCCCAGCATGCATGAGGAAGCGTTGGCTGCAGGTATTGAGCATCAATATACCGGCCCGTGGGAGTTTTTCGTTGGCGGCGGCGCTGCAAGCTTTGACTGCAATGGTGACCGCATGCCGGACCTGGCAATCGCAGGCGGAAGCTCGCAAGCCGCGCTCTATGTGAACAAGAGCAAAGTCGGTGGCGAGCTTGCTTTCGAGAAGAAGAGCCTGGGCCTTTCGGAGAAGGACTCAAAGTCGATTTTGGGCTTCTACCCCGTTGATATTGATAATGACCGCCAGATGGACATTGTTGCGCTGCGCCTGGGTGAAAATATCATTCTGAAGGGTGGCAAGGATTGCAGCTTTGAAAAGGCCAATCGCGAATTTTCCTTTGAAGGTGGTCGCGACTGGACGACATCTTTTGCGGCAACCTGGGAAGCGGGCATGCAATTCCCCACGCTGGCGATTGGCAACTATGTTGATCGGTCGGCACCGGGCAGCCCGTTTGGCACTTGCTCGAACAATTACCTGCTACGGCCACAACCCGGCAAGACCGTGGACTATTCGGAGCCGTTCAAGCTGGAACCCAGTTATTGCACACTCTCGATGATGTTTACGGATTGGAACCGATCCGGCGAAATGTCCTTGCGTGTCGCCAATGACCGCCAGTATTACCGTGGCGGTCAGGAGCAGCTCTGGCGTCTGCCGGAGGGCCGTCCGCCGCGCCAATATCGTGCAACGGAAGGTTGGCGTGCGCTTAAAATCTGGGGCATGGGCATTGCCCAGGCTGATCTTAACAGCGACGGGTACCCCGAATATGCCATCACCTCGATGGGCGACACCATGCTGCAAACGCTGGACGAGGAAGCGGAGGAAGAACGCCCCGTCTATCGGGACATGGCATTTGAAAAAGGCACGACGGCCCACCGTCCCTATACAGGTGGTGATGAGCGGCCTTCGACCGGCTGGCACAGCCAGTTTGCCGATTTCAACAATGACACCAATCTCGATCTCTTCATTGCCAAAGGTAATGTGGAGGTGATGCCGGATTTCGCCAGCTTTGATCCCGACAATCTTCTGCTCGGTGGTTTTGACGGCAAATTCCACGAAGAAGGCGACAAGGCCGGTATTGCACTCAACACGAAGGGTCGCGGCGGCATTGTGGACGACTTCAACGCCGATGGCATGCTTGACCTGCTGGTTGTCAACCGCAGCCAAAATGTCAGCCTGTTCCGGAATCTTGGCGCACATACTGATTGGGGTCAGCGTCCGCTTGGCAACTGGCTCAAGATTGAACTGGACAATGGCAAGACCAACCCAAATGCAATTGGTGCAAAGATCAGTGTGCGTTCTGGTACACTGACCCAGGTTCG
This sequence comes from Ensifer sp., assembly GCA_050301895.1. Taxonomy (GTDB): domain Bacteria; phylum Pseudomonadota; class Alphaproteobacteria; order Rhizobiales; family Rhizobiaceae; genus Ensifer_A. Next base: position 28,197 of record JBNKZZ010000009.1, read on the forward strand.
CACCGTACAGATCGGCGGCGGTCATGCCTCCGGTCAGGTCGGATTTCACCATGTAGGCCTGGGGGTCAGTGAACGCGCGGTGATCCGGGTGCAATGGCCGGACGGGGAGTGGAGCCCACCATATCGGGTATTCACAAACCAGCATGTTGTCATTCATCGCGGGGCCGATGCTGCGCAATACTGGTTCCCAGTTGATGAAAAGGCGTCGCAATAGCGTGAACGCGCAAGAAACGGGTGGGCGCAACGTCCACCCTGTTTTACATGTTGGGCAAGGAGAATGATCGATGACACTTGCCGCGCCCGATTTGAAAAATGCCCGCGATGTGACCCCGCAAGGTGGTGACTATGAAACTGTGCGACAAGTGATTGAGCTGTTGACTGCCGATTATCGCGATCAACCTTCACTCGACACGCTGGCCGCAAAACTTGGCCAATCGCCGACGCAACTGCAGAAGGTCTTTTCGCGCTGGGCGGGCCTTTCGCCAAAGGCCTTTTTACAGGCCGTCACGCTCGATCACGCCAAACGCCTGCTGGGTCATGAAGGTCTGCCACTTCTGGACGCCTCGTTGGAACTTGGCCTTTCGGGACCGGGGCGTCTTCATGACCTCTTTGTCACGCACGAAGCTATGTCGCCGGGCGAGTGGAAAGCCAGAGGCGCGGGACTTGATATCCGTTATGGCTTTCACCCGTCACCCTTTGGCATTGCGCTTGTCATGGCGACGCCGCGTGGCCTCGCAGGGCTTGCATTTTGCGACGAGGGAGAAGAGGTCGTCTGTTTTGAGGATATGGCCCGGCGCTGGCCCAATGCCAACTATATTGCTGACGTGACCGCAACTGCGCCCTATGCCGTACAGATTTTCGACCCCGCGAATTGGGCCGCTGATCGACCGCTTCGCGTTGTGTTGATCGGCACCGATTTTCAGGTGCGCGTATGGGAACAGCTTCTGAAAATTCCGATGGGCAAGGCTGTTACCTATTCCGATATTGCAAGCGGCATTGGCAAGCCGTCAGCCTCGCGTGCCGTGGGCGCTGCAGTGGGTGCCAACCCGATTTCTTTTGTGGTGCCCTGTCATCGGGCGGTCGGAAAATCCGGAGCGCTGACGGGCTATCATTGGGGTCTCACCCGCAAACGGGCGATGCTGGGTTGGGAAACAGGGGTATCTGCCTGAGCTGAGAGCAGATCAGTTCAGCGTCTGACCAGAACCACGACCGGATACAAGCCCGAAGCGAGCGCACAGAGCTTCGAGTGGCATGGCTCTTCCAAAGTGGAACCCTTGCCCGAAGCTACAGCCCATTTTGAGCAAGGCCGCGGCCTGTTCGGCGGTTTCCACCCCCTCTGCAACCGTTTCAATTTGAAATGCATCGGCCAGAGACAGTGAGGCCTTGAGGATCGCCTCTCTTCTGGAACCACCCCGGGTTCCGGAAACAAAGGAGCGATCAATCTTGAGCGCGTGAACTTTGAACCGCTCCAAAAATGCGAGCGAAGACTGACCGGTGCCAAAGTCGTCCACGGCTACCGTCACACCAAGTCCGACCACGGCGGAAAGCGCCTCTGGCGTCATGTCGCCGCCGCGCAGAGCCGGTGTCTCTGTGATATCCAGTTCCAGCCAGTTGGGCTCGCAATGTGTTCTCATCAAAATCAGCGAGACACGCATGTCGAAGCCTTCGTCCTGAAGCTGCCGCTGAGAAACATTGACAGTCATTTTCAAGGGTGATCTTGCCCCGCTGTTGATGCCAACAATCGACCGGCATGCCTCTTCCATCACCCAATCACCGATCTCGACAATCGAGCCATTTTCTTCCGCGACGTGCAAAAATCGATCCGGCAGCAGCAAACCAAGTTGCGGATGCTGCCATCTCAGCAGCGCCTCGATGCCGACAATCTTGCCATCGCTCAATCTGCATTTTGGCTGATAAACCAGCTTCAATTCCCGATTTTCAACCGCCTTGCGCAAAGACTGTCCCAACGCGACCTTCTCGCTCGTCCGTCTGGAAAAATCCTCGTGATAGAACTGGAAATTGTTTCTGCCGCGGCGTTTGGCTTCATATAAAGCTTCATCGGCGCAGGTGAAGAGCTGGTCTACTGTCGACACATCGGACGCCCGCAACAATGCAACGCCAATGCTGAACGAGACAGGAATCTCAACGCCAGCGACGCTGAAGACTGGTTGCATTACACTCTTGAGGCGAATTGCGACCTGTGCGAGGTCCAATTGATGAGACGCCACACCACCAAATAGAAGTGCGAATTCATCGCCGCCCAAACGCGCCAGCGTATCTTCGGGGCGAATACATGACTTCAACCGCTCAGCAATCTGAACAAGCAATTCATCGCCTGCTGTATGCCCGTAGGTGTCGTTGACATCTTTGAAATAGTCGAGATCAAACAGCAATAGCGCGACATTGCCGCCCAATTGGCGCGCGTTCACCAACATCTCGCGGAGACGTTCTTGAAAAACAGCTCTGTTTGCCAGGCCCGTCAACGGGTCGGAATAAGCCAATGTCTGGATGCGCTGTCTTTGTTGCACCAAGGTGGTGACGTCACGTGCAATGGCCAGAACGCTGTGAACAGCACCCTCTTCATCATATTCCGGCACAAGCTTTGAGCTGAAAGTGCCGTGTTTTCCGGTACCATCCATATCCACGAATAGCTCACACTCCTGCGGCTTGCCGGTCTCAAAAACCTCGCGGACAACAGAATTATAGTAATCCAGATTAACGACCGGACTTCCCTGGCTCGTCGTCATGCCGACATCAAAATTACGATGAGAGCCGCCGTAGGATTGTGCGGCCGGATTGATGTAAAGACGTCTCAAGTCCCGGTCATAGCGAATAACAGAGTCTGGCAGATTATCCGCAAGCGTCTTGAACTCGGTTTCACATCGTTGCCTCTGTCGTTGTACTTCAACCGGGTCGGTCACGTCGCGACCGACAGCGATCACCCCCACGACATTGCCATCCTGACCTCTGCGAGGCACAAACTGGACCCTGCTGGCGCGAGGTCCCGATTGCCCGCTGACTGAAGAACAGTCGATTTCGCAAACTTCCCTGGTCTCGTAGGCCACATTTAGCCCCGCCCAGAACGGTTCGCTGTGTTGCGACGTCCCACGGATCTCCTCGATCCTCTGACCAGCAACTCGCTCAGGTTCCAGGTTCAATTGCATCGCCAGATGTCGATTGATGAAGACGACACGCCTGTCCCGATCCATATATAGAATCTTGTTCGGAGTTGCCTCGGCCAGAGCTATGAGACCCTGCTCGACCTGCTCCCAACAGCCAGCGACATCCTGCAATGAACCGCCCCCCTCCGTCATTCCAATCTGCTCCCCAGGTTGGCAGTCCGAACAAATCGATCCACCGGTTCAATTTGGCAAATTGCACCAACCGTGTTTCCCAAAACGGTTTCGGATTGCTCGGAATTTGTCTGTCCTCAATCCAAACGGGGCGATAGTGTTTTACTTTATTATCATTGTCAAATACTCAAAGGCGCTCAGGCACTAGCAAGATTAACTACTTGGATTTTCAGACATTTCCTTTCACGTGGTCCAGCTTCAGTCTCGACAGATGGCGGCCTCTACCCCTGGTTGATTTTGTCTGCAAACACGCAAAAAGAAAGGGGCGACAATCGTCGCCCCTTGAGTTTCGTATTCCATATAATAATTCAGTCGAAGACCATCAATGCGCGGCAGACATGTCTCCCAACACTTCCTTGGACGCAACGGTCGAGTCCGCATTCAGCTTGTAAACCATGGGAACACCAGTCGCGAGGTTAACGGACAGGATCTTCTCGCGGTCAAGACGATCGAGAACCATCAGAAGCGAGCGCAGGGAGTTGCCATGAGCAGCGACCAGCACATTTTCGCCGCGCAGAACACGCGGCAGGATTTCGGTCATGAAATAGGGCCAAACGCGCGCGCCGGTATCTTTGAGGCTCTCGCCACCGGGCGGCGGCACATCATAGGAGCGACGCCAGATGTGAACCTGTTCCTCGCCCCACTTTTCGCGGGCATCATCTTTGTTGAGACCCGAAAGATCACCATAGTCACGTTCATTGAGCGCCTGATCGCGGATCGTTTCGAGATCCGGCTGACCGATACCATCAAGAATGATCTTGCAGGTTTTCTGGGCGCGCTGCAGGTCGGAGGTGAAAGCGATATCGAATTTGATGCCATAGTCGGCAAGTGCCTTGGCCCCTGCAGTCGCCTCTTCGACACCCAGCGGTGTGAGGTCTGGATCACGCCAACCGGTAAACAGGTTTTTTAAGTTCCATTCGCTCTGTCCGTGACGGACGAGGACGAGAGTTCCGCTCATTTCAAAAACTCCTCAATGCTTCATGCTGCCGAGATATTATTCATTTGAGAGTCCGAGTACATCGCGCATGTTGTAGCGACCCGGCTTCTTGTCTTTTGCCCAAAGTGCAGCACGTAGCGCGCCGGACGCGAACAACGAACGGTCCGTGGCACGATGTGACAGCGTAATCATTTCATTTTCAGATGCGAAGATCACTGAATGGTCGCCAATCACGCCGCCGCCGCGCAGTGTCGAAAAGCCGATTGTGCCTTCCTCACGCGGGCCGGTGTGACCGGAGCGCACCGTGACTGCATTTTCGCGCAAATTACTGATCCCGCGACCGGTTGCGGCTTCCTCGCCCAGCAGATAGGCCGTGCCAGATGGCGCATCGACCTTGTGCTTGTGGTGCATTTCCACGACCTCGATATCCCAATCAGCGGCGGGCAGTGCCTTCGCCGCTTCGCGGATCAGCACACCGAGCAGATTGACACCGAGGCTCATATTGCCAGCCTTGACGATGCGGGCGTGACGGGATGCAGCATCGATTTTGGCTTCATCTTCTTCAGAGCAGCCGGTGGTGCCAATTACATGCACGATACGCGCCTGCGCGGCGAGCTCAGCAAATCCGATTGTTGCTGCTGGCGTCGTGAAATCGATCACGCCATCGGCCTGCACAAAGGCAGCCAGCGCATCCGTGGTCACAGGAATGCCATTCGGTCCCAGCCCGGCAAGTTCACCAATATCCTTGCCCACCGTCGGCGCACCTTCGCGCTCGACCGCAGCAATCAGTGTTACGCCAGCTGTCGCGGCAATGGCCCGTACCAGCGTCAAACCCATGCGACCGGAGGCCCCGACAACTACCAGCTTCATATCATTGTCACTCATGGCTTTATTCTTGAACCTGTTCATCGTTTTCGACCGCGTCACCCGCAGTCAATTGCAATTGATTGAGGCGAGCGTAAAGGCCATCCTCACGCCGTGCAAGGGACTGGTGCGTGCCTTCTTCGACGATTTCGCCGTCATTCATGACTATAATCTTGTCCGCACGCTGAATGGTGGACAGGCGATGCGCAATCACGATCACCGTGCGCCCTTTCATTGCCTCTTCCAATGCCTTCTGCACCGCTGCTTCAGATTCTGTATCCAGTGCGGAGGTGGCTTCATCAAGCAGTAAGATCGGCGCGTTGCGAACCAATGCACGTGCAATCGACAACCGCTGACGCTGACCGCCTGATAGCGTTACACCATTCTCGCCAACGGGCGTGTCGTAACCCTTGGGCTGCGCTAGGATAAAGTCATGCGCATAGGCTAATTTGGCGGCTTCCTCGACCTCCGCATCGCTGGCTTCCGGGCGGCCATAGCGGATGTTATCGCGAATGGTACCCTCGAACAGATAAGGTTGCTGCGACACATAGGCGATGGCACGACGCAGCGACGACTTTGTTACGTCAGCAATATTTTGCCCATCGATGAGGATTTCGCCTTCTGCCGGGTCATAAAAACGCGGAATGAGACTGATGATCGTCGATTTACCAGCGCCTGAAGGACCTGCGAGCGCGGTGGTCTTGCCGCCTTCAGCCACAAAGGAAATGCCCTTGAGGATGTCCGGGCTGCCCGCATAGCGGAAACGAACATTTTTCAGTTCGACCGCACCTTCTGAGGTTTTCAACGCCGTTGCATCCGGCTTGTCACGCTGCAACGGCTCGATGTCGAGAATTTCATAGATCATGCGCGCGTTGACCGCCGCACGCTCCAGATTGACCTGCAGACGGGCGAGGCGACGCGCCGGATCATATGCCATCAGCAACGCCGTCATGAACGAGAAGAAGGCCCCCGGCAGCACACCGCCATAGATGGAGCGAAACGCGGCATAGGCCAACACGCTGGAGATTGCGAGACCAGCAAAGCTCTCCGTCAGCGGCGCGGTACGCTCGGTCAGGCGGGCAATGCGGTTTGCACGGCTCTCAGCATCGGTGATGATCGTTTCCACCTTGCCGCCAAGCTCGGCCTCCATCGTGAAAGCCTTGACGATGGTAATGCCCTGCACTGCCTCCTGCATCGCACCCAATACGCGGCTATTCAGCTCAACTGCGTCGCGCGTGGCACTGCGCAGTCGCTTTGAGACATAGCGCAGCGTGTAGAAAAGCGGCGGGGCGACGGTGAATACAATCGCGGTCAGCAGATAATCCTTGGCGATCATCACGCCGATCAGCGCGACGAGCGTCAACAGATCGCGGGAAAGCGATGTGATCGACAAAATGAGCAGATCACGAATACCGTTGATGTTTTCGTTGATACGCGCGGCAAGCTGCGTGGATCTGTTTTCGGTGAAGAAATCCACATTCAGCGCCATCAGGTGCGCGAAAATCTTTCGCTGATAATGCGCAACAATATTGTTGCCGATTTTGCCGAGCGCAACGCCCTCGCCGTAGCTCGCCAGACCACGCAAAATGAAAGCCGCAAGAATGGAGCCGCAAATCAGCCAGACGACCTCGGCGCGCTGTTTGGCAAACGCTTCGTCAACGACAGCCTCGACAATCCAGGCCACGAAAGCGGTGGAAAGTGCAACGGCAGCGAGACAGGAAATGGCAACAACATAGAGACCGATGTGATCGCGGCCGTTCTCTGCCAAAACACGTTTCAGCGTGCCCCACGCGGCGATGTTGTCTTGGCGTTCGCGGCCTTTTTCTTTATCGGTCAATTCGGCTCAATCCTGTTTGCGCCAGCCTATAGCCCGTCTTTTGCCGCAATACCAGACTCACGCCTGCCAGCGGCGGCCTTTCGTGGAAATACCAAAGCGCTGCGGTGCACGCGCGAATTCCGCAAGACCAGCCAAAGCGGCGTAGGGATGGATGACAACGAAGCTTGGAATCTGTCGCAACAGCGCTGAATGGGGAGCCTTATCCTCAAAGGCAGCGCGGAACTCAGGCTGTTGCAACACAGAAATGATCTTCTGTGAAATTCCACCGGCCAGAAAAACGCCGCCGCGCGCCATGAATATAAGCGCCAGGTCGCCAGCAACACGCCCGAGATAGGTCACGAACAGGGTCAGAGCCTCTTGTGCCTGCGGATTGTCACCGGCAAGACCTGCTGCCGATACAATTGCTGGCGCATCCTTCACCGGATCAACATTGCCCGAAAGCAGAACGGGGTCTACGCCATCGGCGGCGCAAATGCCGCGATAAATATTCACCAGCCCACGCCCGCAAAGAAGCTGCTCAGCAGAAATTCGCCCATCGATGGGTTCAAAATGCGGGAACAGCTTGTAGTCACGTGCAGTACGTGGGCCAACATCCACATGGCCACCTTCACCGGGAACGGGCACCCACTTGCCTTGCGCAAAGATCAGGCCTGCAACACCAAGACCTGTGCCGGGGCCGAGAACGACACGTGTTGCATCCTCAAGGCCATCTGCCTGCCCTACCGAGGCCAGATCAGCTTCACCCAGTGTTGCAGCCGCCAGTGCCTGCGCCTCGAAATCGTTGACCAGCAGCACATCAGCGAAACCGAGATCCGCAATCATATTTCGCGGACGAACAACCCAGGGGCAATTCGTCAAATCCACTTCGTCACCGTCAATAGGGCCGGCCAGCGCCAGAATGGCTGAGCGCGGCGGCACCGGACAATTGGGCAGAATGCTTTGTTCCAGCGCCTGCTCAAAATTCTCAAAATCGGCGGTGCGCACGTCGGGCAACTGCACGGGTTCATTGTTGAGGTCAACGAGCAGGGAAAACCGCCCGTTGGTGCCGCCGATATCACCGATCAGAATAGGAAACGGCATCGCCGCCTGTTCGCCTTCACTCATGTCATTCACATCCGCACTTCATCTGTGAGTTTTCATGTACACGCTTCAAATTGTTTCGAGAAGCTTTTCCGCAGTCGCACGGTTCAATGCCATGGGGATATCGTAGACGGTTGCCAGACGTGTGAGCGCTTTCACATCCACATCATGCGGCATGGCGGTGAGCGGGTCGGTGAAGAAAATCAACATTGCAACATCACCCGTTGCAATCATGGCGCCTATTTGCTGATCACCACCCAGCGGACCGCTTTTCAGGCATGTCACGCCAAGGCCGGGACAGGCTTCCATGATCCGTCCGCCGGTCGTGCCCGTTGCGACAAGTTTGAAACGGGCGAGACGCGCTTCATGGCGGCTTGCAAAGTCCGCCAAATCGTCTTTCTTCATGTCATGCGCAATCAACGCGATACACTGGGTCTCGGCCATAATCTCCGCCTGCCGCTCATCAAAACCAATCATTAAATCGTTTGAAATGATCCAATATAGTGCAAAAGTTCTTTTGAAAAGGTCTCTCTTGGTTCAGGCCGCGTTTATCGATTTGGCCTGAAGACAGGCAGAGGCACAATATCGGGCAAAGCAACATAGGCCGATGCTTGAACGGGGGGCGCTGCGGGCAGCGGAACGGCGGAGATGGTTGCCGCCGATGCAAGGCTGGTCACCGGCGTTCCCTTTTCTGCTGCGATGGACGCCTTTGCTGAAATCACCACACCCATATTGTCATCGGCTGGTGCTGCGGGCGCGGCCAGTACATTAGAGCAAGACCGCGGCAAATCATCGACTGTGACGATCTTGGGTTTTGGCTTGGGCTTATTCTTGTCTGCCGGCTTTGGCTTGGGCTTGGCCCACGGTTCGTCGCTGAACCACCACGCAAGCTGTTTGCCACAGCCATCGCCTGCGGGGACCGATGCCTGCGGCTTACAGTCGGGCGAGCCCGGTGGGCAAAACAACCGAATATGAAAATGGTAGTCATGGCTATAGTAAGGTCGCACCTTGCCCAGCACATTGGGATCGCCGTTCCAGGTGTTGCACAGTTCCTTCTTGATCGCCGGATTGACAAATATGCGCTGAACCTCGGGGTAACTGGCCGCCCGCATGATAAGGCGCGCATGGGATGTCGTCCAAACCTTGCGGTCCAGGGTCAAGAACTTGCTCTTGTCCAACACTGAAACGGCCGACAGGTTTTCTCGCTCCTTGGCGGTAAGAACGCGGCTGGGCATCGGGGTCAGCCAGATATCAGCGTCAAGTCCAACCTGGTGGGATGCATGGCCTGTGAGCATTGGCCCGCCGCGCGGCTGAGACATGTCGCCAACCAGCAAGCCCGGCCAGCCATCGTGCTGTGCGCCATCCCGCGACAAGCGCTGGATCAGATCAACAAGTCGAGGTTGGCCCCAGCGGCGATTGCGCGACAGACGCATGGCTTGCCATGTAGGTCCTGTTGCCGGGATCTGTACCGCACCCGCCTGACAACCCTTGGAGTAAAAGCCAATCGGTTCAGGATGCTGCGCAGAAGGCGTATCCGTGTGGCCAAATGCCTGCTTAGCCTCGCGGTTGTCAGCCAACGCAGATGTCGCGCTCAAAAGGCCCGCTATCAGGCACATGCCAATTCCCGCAAGACGCATGTGCGCGCCCTTCTCATACCGCCGCATTTTCAAATTCCTCTCCGAAGATATGCCGATTCTAAACCGAATTGGGTCTCAGGTGAATCCCCCTCCGCGCAACACGGACCACTCTTCAAGAGTACGCCCTCGTCTTTCAGACGGATGACCACCCTGTTAAATGCCAAAAAAAGCCCTATTGTGATCAAAAATAGGCAGAAGCGATTCACAAGTGAGGGGAAAACTGGATGAAATTGAAGGTTTCGCAGATTGCGTCGCGCGGCATCATGGCACTCATATTGCTGGTCATTGGGTTTGCGACAACATCACAAGCGGATGAGCCTCAATGGCGCCATGGCATCAGCATCATTGGCGAGCTTAAATATCCGGAGGGTTTCCCACATTTCAACTATGTGAACCCCGAAGCCCCCAAGGGTGGAGAGCTTAAACTCTCCACGACCGGCACCTTCAACAGTTTCAACATAGCCCTTGCAAAAGGTGATATCGCTGCCGGGGCCAACCTGGTTTTCGACACTTTGCTCAAGTCGTCCGATGACGAAATATCATCCTATTATGGGTTGATAGCCGAGAGCTTGAGCTTTCCTGACGACATTTCCTACGCGAAATTCAAACTGCGTGCAGAAGCGAAATGGGCTGATGGTGAGCCTGTGACGCCTGAAGACGTAGTTTTTTCCTTTGAAAAACAAATCGAACTCAACCCGAAATATCAATTCTACTATGCTCATGTAACCTCGGCAGAAGTGACCGGACCGCAGGAGGTCACCTTTCACTTTGATGAGAAGAACAACCGCGAGCTGCCGCAAATCGTCGGCCAGCTGATAATCCTGCCGAAGCACTGGTGGGAAGGTACAGGCCCCGACGGCAAACCACGTGACATCAACAAGACCACGCTGGAACCGGTGATGGGTTCCGGCCCCTACAGAATTGCCGGTTTCGACCCCGGTTCCTCGCTGCGCTACGAATTGCGCGAGGACTATTGGGGTAAGGACCTGCCTGTGAACAAGGGCATGAACAATTTCGGCTCGATTACTTATACCTATTTCGGCGATCGTGACGTTGAGTTTGAAGCCTTTCGTTCAGGCGCGGTCGATTTCTGGCGGGAAAACAAATCTGCCCGTTGGGCAACACAATATGACTTCCCCGCTGTTGCAAGCGGCGCCATCAAACGCGAAGAGCTGCCCAACACCTTTCGCGCAGTTGGTGTCATGCAGGCGATCGTGCCAAACATGCGCCGGGAGATGTTCAAAGATCAGCGCGTTCGCGAAGCGCTGAACTACGCGCTTGACTTTGAAGACATGCAGCGCACGATTTTCTACGGAGCCTATAACCGTGTTGACAGCTATTTCTTCGGCACTGAGCTTGCTTCTTCCGGACTTCCCGAGGGCGAGGAACTTGAGATCCTGCAGGGTTTGAAGGACCAAATCCCGGCAGAGGTGTTCACCGAACCCTACATGAACCCCGTTGGAGGCACACCGCAAAAGCTGAGAGAAAATCTGCGTACCGCAATCGGCCTTTTGAGAGACGCGGGCTATGAGATCAAAAGCGGACGCATGATCAATTTGAAGAGTGGCAAGCAACTCTCCTTTGAAATTCTGCTCGGCAGTCCGCTGATGGAACGTGTCTTGCTACCCTGGACGGAAACCCTCAAGAAAATCGGCATCGATGCGCATATTCGTACCGTGGACACGGCCCAGTTTACCAACAGGGTTCGCAGTTTCGACTTTGACGTTATCACCAACGTCTGGCTCGAATCCCTGAACCCTGGCAATGAGCAGGCAGAGTATTGGGGTTCGAAGGCGGCGACGCGCGAGGGGTCTGAGAACTATGCCGGAATTGCTGATCCGGGTGTTGATGCGCTGATCCACAAGGTGATCTTTGCCGAGGACCGCGAGGACCTGGTGTCAGCCACCAAGGCGCTCGACCGCGTGCTACTTGCCCACCATTACGTGGTGCCGCTTTACTATGGAAACACGGATCGGATCGCCTATCGCAACATCTTTGGACGCCCTGCCGAATTGCCCTACTATGCGGTCGGCTTCCCTGATGTGTGGTGGATGAAACAGTGACGCCAGCTTGCGACAAGCGCAGGCGCATAAAGCACTGGTGTCAGGACGAATCATCATTGAGGATTTCAGCGGCTTGAAAATGCGAGCGACAATTCAGCAAGAAATTGCAAGCGGAGACGCCTGATGGGTGCCTATATTCTCCGCCGCCTGCTGCTGGTCATTCCCACTCTCTTTGGAATCATGGCGATTGCTTTTACTGTCGTCCAGTTTGCTCCCGGAGGACCTGTAGAACAGGTGATAGCCGACCTCACCGGACAAGGTGGTGGGATAGAAGACAGACTTTCCGGCGCATCGGACACGATGGGGCAGGACTTTTCCGGCGGCGACGACTTTTCCGGAAAATATCGCGGCTCACAGGGTCTCGATCCGGAATTTGTCAAGAAGCTTGAAAAGCAGTTCGGCTTTGACAAGCCACCGCTGGAACGGTTTGCGAAAATGATGTGGGACTATGCCCGCTTCGATTTTGGCGAGAGCTTCTTTTCCAATGAAACAGTCATCAACCAGATCAAGACCCGCATGCCGGTTTCCATGTCGTTAGGCATCTGGATTTTGGTCATTTCCTATCTGATCTCCATCCCGCTCGGCATCAAGAAGGCGGTCAGCGATGGCAGCAGTTTTGACGTTTGGACGTCAGGTATCATCATCATCGGTTACGCTGTACCAAGCTTCCTCTTCGGCATTCTTCTGATTGTACTCTTCGCGGGTGGTTCCTTCTATGACTGGTTTCCGCTACGCGGCCTTGTGTCAGACAATTTTGACCAGCTCTCCTGGTGGGAGAAAATCGCGGATTATTTCTGGCACCTCACACTGCCGATCATTTCGCTGTCGCTTGCCGCTTTCGCCACGACAACACTTCTGACAAAGAATTCCTTCATTGACGAAATCCGCAAGCAATATGTGGTGACAGCTCGCGCCAAGGGGTTGAACGACCGGCAGGTGCTCTACGGGCATGTTTTCCGCAATGCGATGCTGATCATCATCGCCGGGTTTCCGGGTGCCTTTATCTCGGCCTTCTTCACCGGCTCCCTGCTCATCGAAAGCATGTTCTCGCTCGACGGTCTGGGCCGTCTTGGCTATTTGGCCATTGTGAAGCGCGATTATCCGGTCGTCTTCGCCACGCTCTATATCTTCTCGCTGATGGGTCTGATTATCGGCCTGATATCCGACCTGATCTACACCTGGGTCGATCCGCGCATCGATTTTGAACGGAGGGATGTGTGAAATGACAGATGCTGCCATCGACACAATGCCCGCAAGTCAGCCGAAGCGCTTTCTGTCGCCTGCGAACTTGCGCCGTTGGCAAAACTTCAAGGCAAACCGGCGTGGCTACTGGTCGCTCTGGATCTTCCTCTTCATCTTTGTCGCCAGCATGTTTTCCGAATTCATTGCCAACGACAAACCTCTGATCGCCTCCTATCACGGCGAAATTCTCTTTCCGGTCATCGTTGATTATCCAGAAGAGAAATTCGGTGGATTTCTGGCTGTCACCGACTACCGCTCGCCCTTCATTCGCGAGGAGATTGAGGCCAATGGCTGGATGATCTGGCCGCCGATCCGCTACACCTATCGTACGGCCAATTCCAATATTCCGCATTCCGCACCGACGCCACCATTCTGGCTGATGAGCGACGACGAAGTCTGCTCGGCCTACCCGCTGGGCAATGAGGACCCGGATTGCGTGCTTGGCAATCTCAATTGGCTTGGCACGGATGATGCCGCCCGCGATGTGGTGGCACGTATGATATACGGCTTCCGCATCTCTGTGCTTTTCGGGCTGGCGCTCACGGCCATCTCAGCCATCGTGGGTGTGACGGCCGGAGCCGTGCAAGGCTACTTCGGCGGATGGACCGACCTGTTGATGCAGCGCTTCATTGAAATATGGTCGGCGCAGCCCGTTCTCTACATCATGCTGATTATTGCCTCCATTCTACCGCCCGGCTTCTTCGTATTGCTGGGGGTGATGCTGCTCTTCTCCTGGACCGGCTTCGTTGGCATTGTGCGTGCGGAATTTTTGAGAGCGCGCAATTTTGAATATGTGCGAGCGGCCCGCGCGCTTGGCGTTTCCAACCGGGTCATCATGTTCCGCCACCTTCTGCCAAATGCAATGGTGGCGACACTGACCTTTCTGCCGTTCATTCTTTCAGGCTCCATCACCACGCTCACCTCACTGGACTATTTGGGCTTCGGCATGCCAGCGGGTTCGGCTTCACTGGGCGAAATGATCGGCCAGGGGAAAAACAATCTGCAGGCGCCATGGCTTGGTCTCAGCGCATTTTTCGTCATGTCGATCATGCTGTCGCTCCTGATCTTTATCGGCGAAGCTGTGCGTGATGCATTTGATCCGAGAAAGACTTTTGCATGAGTGCTGCCGCCCCTCTCCTTTCTGTTCGAGATCTCTCGGTCGCCTTCAGCCAGGGCGGCAAGACGAATATTGCGGTAGATCGCGTTTCCTTTGACATCAACAAGGGCGAAGTTTTGGCTCTGGTGGGCGAATCCGGCTCCGGCAAATCGGTCACGGCCAATTCCATATTGAAGCTGCTGCCCTACCCCGCCGCCAGCCATCCGTCCGGCGAGATTATCTTCAACGGCACCGACCTGCTCTCTGCGGATGAGAAAACGTTGCGCAATGTGCGCGGTAACGACATCACACAGATATTTCAGGAGCCAATGACCTCCCTGAACCCGCTCCACACAATTGAGCGGCAGATTGGCGAGATCCTGGAACTGCATCAGGCGATCACCGGACTGCCAGCGCGCGACCGCATCCTGGAATTGCTCAATCAAGTGGGCATTCGCGAACCGAAAAAGCGGTTGAAAGCCTATCCGCATGAACTTTCCGGCGGGCAGCGTCAACGCGTGATGATCGCAATGGCGCTCGCCAACCGCCCGGAAATTCTGATCGCAGACGAGCCAACCACTGCGCTGGATGTGACCGTGCAGGCGCAAATTCTGGAGCTTTTGAAGACGCTCAAGGATGAGCATGGAATGTCTATGCTTTTCATCACCCATGATCTGGGCATTGTGCGCCGTTTTGCTGACCGCGTCTGCGTAATGACCGGCGGCAAGATTGTTGAAAGTGGCCCTGTGGAGGCGATATTCGACAGTCCGCAACACGACTACACGAAACATCTTCTGGCCGCAGAACCCAAAGGCAGGGCAGCACCGGCAGACCCAGCCAAGCCGGTGGTGATGGAAGCCGACGATGTGAAAGTCTGGTTTCCTATCAAAACCGGCTTCATGCGCCGCGTGACCGACCACGTGAAAGCGGTCGATGGCATCAGCATGACCTTGCGCGCGGGGCAAACGCTGGGCGTCGTGGGCGAGTCCGGCTCAGGCAAGACAACACTCGGTCTGGCGTTGACCCGGCTGATCTCCTCGCAGGGGCGCATTGCCTTTGTAGGTCAGGACGTAAGCGAGTATACGTTTGCCGCCATGAAACCGCTTCGCAATCGCATGCAGGTCGTGTTTCAAGACCCCTATGGCTCGCTTTCTCCGCGCATGACTGTTGGCGCGATTGTGGCCGAAGGTCTGGCCGTTCACGAGTCGAAGCTCACGCCCAAAGAGAGAGATTTGCGTGTTTGTGCCGCGCTGGATGAGGTGGGTCTCGACCCCGCCACGCGCTGGCGCTATCCGCATGAGTTTTCCGGTGGACAGCGGCAGCGTATCGCGATCGCACGTGCCATGATCCTGAAGCCGCGTTTCGTGATGCTGGACGAACCAACGTCGGCGCTGGACATGAGCGTGCAGGCGCAGGTGGTGGACCTTCTTCGCCAGCTGCAGGCCGATCATGACCTCGCCTATCTCTTTATCAGCCATGACCTGAAGGTCGTTCGCGCGTTGGCAAACGACATTATCGTCATGCGACTAGGCAAAGTCGTTGAACAAGGCACTGCCGAAGAGGTTATCACGCAGCCAAAGAACGATTACACCAAGGCGCTGATGGCTGCGGCATTTGATCTGAAGGCGATTGAAACAAAGGTGATCAGTCAATGACCAAAAGCCCGATCATTGTTGATCTGAAATTTCCCGAGAGCGAGGTGCGCGCTGCTCTTGGTGGTGCCTTTGCTGACCGCGTGATCATCAATCTGGCGGACAAAGCGAATGATAGTCGTGATCTATCTGGCATCGACTATGCGCTTGTGTGGAAGTCACGGGACGATCTCTTTGCCCGCGCGCCGGACCTGAAGGTCATCTTCTCTGGTGGTGCCGGGGTCGACCACGTTCTCAAACTGCCGGGCCTGCCCGATAATGTACCGCTCGTGCGATTTGTGGATCGCAGCCTGACAAACCGCATGAGCGAATGGGTGGTGATGCAATGCCTCATGCATTTGCGCCAACATCGCCGCTATGAAGAGCAGGACAAGGCGAAAAAGTGGGATGAGCTGCCGCAACCCGAAGCCAGAGATGTAACCGTTGGCATTATGGGCCTTGGTGTTTTGGGACAGGACGCCGCGTTTAAACTGCAGATCATGGGCTTTGACGTGATCGGCTGGTCGCGCAGCAAGAAATCTCTCAAGGGCATGGCGACATACGATGCAGAAGGCCTTGATGCGTTTCTCTCAAAGACCGATATTCTGGTTGGATTGCTGCCGCTGACTGCGGAGACAACCGGAGTTTTCAATCGCGGGCTATTTGAGAAGCTGAAACGAAACGGTGCACTTGGCGGGCCAATCTTCGTCAATGCAGGGCGCGGCGGCAGTCAGGTTGAAACAGACATATTGCATGCGCTGGAGGCGGGCATATTGGAAGCTGCGTCACTGGATGTTTTCGAGGTCGAGCCTCTGCCCGTGACAAGTCCACTTTGGGATCACCCGCGCGTTTTCCTCACGCCTCATGCCGCTGCGGCTTCCGATGTCAGAGCGCTCGTTGAACACGTCGAAAGACAGATCGAACGTTTTGAAGGCGGTGCTGGCCTTGAGCACATCGTTGACCGTGATGCAGGCTATTAGGGCCTGCGAAAACCGGTAGGCTCACCATATAGCGGCGCAATGCGCTTAATGGCAGATTTCAAGCCTTCCCGTGCCACACTCATCGTGTTGCCATTGGCGTGGAGCAATGTTTCGGCGTCTTCCAGAATGCCCACGTGACCCTTCCAGAAGACCAGGTCGCCGCGCTGCAAATCCGTTTCTTCAACAGGCACACCAAGTCTTTCCGCCTGCATATCGCTATCACGAAGGGCAGGCGTACCCGCCATCATCATCGAAAGCTGCACCAGAGCAGAACAATCAAGGCCAAATGCGCTGCGTCCGCCCCACAGATAGGGCGTCTCCAGGAACCGCGCGGCAATGGACACATAGTCATTATCGACAGCCACACCAACGGGACCGCAATGATCTGCGACAATGAACCTTCCATCCTCAAGTTCAAGATAGCGCGTACCTCGCTTTTCCGCATCACCGACAACGTGGATGCGCGCGCCCATGGATAGCGCTCCGGCGACGGGTGTCTTTAGTTCCGCTTCTGAATAGAGAAATGTGCGCGGCGCGATCACCCAATGCGTAGGCTCCGGGTCTGCCTGCGTCAAAAACCGATCCGGCAGGTAGCCAACATAGGAATCGACGCCACTTT
The DNA here is from genome assembly GCA_050301895.1 of Ensifer sp. Classification (GTDB taxonomy): domain Bacteria; phylum Pseudomonadota; class Alphaproteobacteria; order Rhizobiales; family Rhizobiaceae; genus Ensifer_A. Next base: position 45,536 of record JBNKZZ010000009.1, read on the forward strand.
TTACCCACGCCCAACCATCTGCGCGATCAAAAACCGTTACCGGTTCGCCAAAAAGGAATTGCGTGTCGATGCCACTGGTAATCTTTGGTTTTGGCCTGACCTCCGCTGTCGAAACCGCGATACGGGCGGGCACTCCGGTCACAAATTCTGCGGCCGAAACCTGCCCTTCCAGCGCGGCCTCCGCCTTGTCGGGTCTATATACGTTGAGCCTTCGGTCCAGTGCCATGCGTCCACTCACAACGGTAGCCCGTGCCCTTCTTCGATGATGAGATCACCAAGTTTTTCCAGATACAACGCACCTTTCACAGTGCGTTTGATGATGACGTTGCGCTTGTCTTTCTCGTCGCGGACGCGATCTACCAACCCCATGGAACCCATAGCGTCCAACGCGCGCGTAATAACCGGCTTTGTCACATTCAGGTTCGCAGCCAATCCACGCACCGTGTGCGGCGGTGGCATGAGATAGATATGAAGCAATATCGCCATCTGGCGCAATGTCAGATCGTGCTCGTTCGTGCGCACCTGCGCGCACGACACACGATGCCAAAGCCCAAGGGCCTGGGATGAAGACAGATCAACGGACACACAACACCTCGAAAACCGTTCCGGATCCGTTATATTTCACTTTGCCATTTCGGGCAATGTTCACTTCTTGAGATATTTTCTGATGTAATGATAGAGCGCGCGAATGGACTGCGCCTCTCCGCCCAGCGGCCCATGAGGCTTGTCTTTCTGGTTCCATCCATAGATGTCGCAATGTACCCAGTTCTTCGTGTTGGAAACGAAGCGTTTCAGGAAGAGCGCAGCGGTGATAGAGCCTGCCATTCCACCACCTGGAGCATTGGTCAGGTCTGCCGTATGCGTTGAAAGGTCACCGTCATAGGGCATGTAGAGCGGCAGGCGCCACATGGGATCATTGGTTTCCGCAGCACTGTCGGCGATACGCTTTGCTGTGCGCTCGTTGTCAGTGAAGAATGGCGTCAGATCCGGGCCAAGTGCCACTCGTGCCGCCCCCGTCAACGTCGCAATATCGATTAGCAAGTCCGATTTTTCTTCATCGGCATAGGCCAGCGCATCCGCCAGGATCAAACGCCCTTCTGCGTCGGTGTTGTCGATCTGAACCGTCAAACCCTTGCGGCTTTTGTAGATATCGCCAGGACGGAATGCATTGCCTGATATCGAGTTCTCTACAGCTGGAATGATGACCCGCATGTCCACCCTCAAGTTGACATCCATGATCATGAGCGCGAGGCCAAGAATGTTCGCAGCGCCACCCATATCTTTCTTCATCAAAGCCATCGAAGAACCAGGCTTGATGTTGAGGCCGCCCGTATCAAAGGAAACACCTTTGCCAACAAGCGTGATCTTTGGCGCACCTTTGTGACCCCAGCGCATTTCAATCAGACGCGGCGAGGAAGATGACGCCCGCCCGACAGCATGGATGAGTGGGAAATTCTGCTCAAGAAGTTCATCGCCAGTAATCACGTGAACATCAGCACCGTAGTGGCTTGCCATGTCGACGGCGACATCTTCGATCTGCTTCGGTCGCATTTCATTGGCAGGCATGTTGATAAGATCGCGAACCAGATAGGTGGCGGCAACCTGTCGACGCAAGTCTGCGGCAACGCCATCTTTCGGAATCGCCAAAGTGGCGCCCAGGCTGCGCTTCGCCTTCTTGTATTCCTCAAAGCGATACGCACCCAAAGCAAAGCCAAGCGCGATCTGATCCGCCGAGAACGGAGCGATCTCGACGTGCCAGTCTCCATCGGGAAGCCCCCGAGCAAGCTGCCCGGTTAGAAACGGATTAATGTCTGGATTGTCACCCAGACCAAAAAGCGCGCCACCCAACGAACCATCTTCCGCAGGAACCGGCAAAATGCTGCCAACTTCGGCCTTGTAGCCAGACTTTCGCGCCCAATCGAGCGCCACAGGGTCAATCGCGCCAGCCTCAAGAATCTTGGATGTTACCGCAAACACCGGCAATGTCCGACCATGCTTCTCATTAAAAGGGTTGCTGCGTTTGATGTATTGATAAGTGGCCATTGTTCTATCCTGCGTCGCGCTTCCAAGGGTGATAGCACTAAAATTGTTAACGTAATGTTAGGGTTAACGGTCTAGAGCTGAGACAAGGTTGCGCGTACCTGTTTCTCGTTCCGGCGCTCCGGCAGAATTGAAAACAAGGTGCGCAAATGACCGCAATTCCCGAACGGAAAACCACGCGAAATTCCAAGCTGTTCGTCTATGCAATGCTGACGGCCAGCGCACTTGCGTTGTCGTCATGTGGAACGACACATAAGGACGGGATCACAACCGGCTCTGTATCAAGGCTTAGCAAACCGGTGGCCGAAATGAACGCCGCCGAGCTGTCGGCAGCCTCTCAGAAGATCGGCATGGCCTATGAGAAAGACCCGACGAACCGGGAAGCTGGCCTCAACTATGCGACTTTGTTGCGCATGACAGGCAAGACCGATCAAGCACTTGCGGTGATGCAGCAGGTTGTTATCGCCCATCCGACGGACATGGATGTGCTGGCCGCCTATGGCAAGGCTCAGGCAGCAGCGGGTCAGCTTGAGGCAGCGCTGAACACAATCTCCCGCGCTCAGCGCCTCGACCGGCCAGACTGGAAGCTGATTTCTGCTCAAGGTGCTATTCTTGACCAGATAGGCCGCCCCGAAGAAGCCCGCATTAAATATCGCGAGGCTCTGGATTTGGCACCAAACGAACCATCAATCCTGTCGAATCTCGGCATGTCCTATTTGCTGAACAAAGACCTCCGGACCGCCGAAACATATCTGCGAAAAGCCGTGGCGCAGCCCAACGCTGACAGCGGGATAAGACAGAACCTTGCGCTTGTTGTCGGCTTGCAGGGCCGCTATCAGGAAGCTGAACAGATTGCTAGCGCCGAGCTTTCGCCAGCGCAAGCTGAAGCCAACATCTCATATCTTCGCTCGATGATGGCACAGCAAGGCACCTGGAAGCAGCTCAAAGACCAGAGCTAGACGCTTTCCCGACCATTTGATGTAGCGTTATCCAATTAAGAAATGAGGCGAAGCAGCTAGGCTGCTTCGCCTCTTGTTATCTGTTAGGCCAGATCTCAACACGGCGGTCAAAGCGCGGCGGAACCCCACCGCGCATTTGACTGCTACATATTGTCGGATACCTGAATGCCTGCCGGACCAAGAATAACGGCAACCAGAACAGGCAGAAAGAAAAGGATCATCGGCACGGTGAGTTTTGGCGGCAGTGCAGCGGCCTTCTTCTCAGCCTCATTCATGCGGTGATCACGGCTTTCCTGCGCAAGAACACGCAGTGCCTGCGCTACCGGTGTACCGTAGCGCTCGGCCTGTATGAGGGCCTGCATTACCGATTTCACCGGCTCCAGCTGCGTTCTCTTCGCAAGGTTTTCGTAGGCCGCACGTCGTTCCTGCAGAAACGACAATTCCGCAGTTGTCAAAATGAGCTCTTCTGCCAATTCTGGTGAATTGGTAGCAATTTCTTCGGCCACCCTGCGCAAGGCAGCTTCGATGGAAATCCCCGATTCCACGCAGATAAGCAGCAGATCCAGCGCATCCGGCCAGGTGCGGCGAATGGAGAACTGGCGCTTGGACATGCGATTGGAAACAAAAATATTGGGCGAGTAGAAGCCAAAGTAGCCCCCGCCAATAACTGCAAGAATACGAACTGATGTACTCTTGTCAGCCATATAGCCCAGACCGAAAATGGCAAATGCAGTGCCTGCCAAGAATACGAATGGCAATACGAGGCGGGCAACCAGGTACATGTTCAATGCGTTCTGCGAGCGCAGACCTGCCGCGCTCATGCGGTTGATCGTGGCTTCGTCAACCAGCGCCTTTCTCAGATTGAGTCGCTCTACCAATCGCTTGGCGGATACGTTTTGCTCGTTGCGCAGCGACTTGGTTTGCGTTGTATTCAGCCTCGCGCGTTCACGGGCGCGAATTTTCTCACGCTCGGTCGACACTGCCTTCATACGCTTTTCAAGATCGCCGGACTCAAAATAGGGCGACGCCATCATATAGAGTGTTGCAAAGACCGAGACAGACACAAGAACTGCGATGATGAGGCTCGGGTCGGTCAGAAGTGTCGCAATATCAGTCATAGTGGGGCACTCCTGTTAAATATCGAAAGTAATCATTTTTTTCATGACACCGACACCAATCGACATCCAAACAGCAGACAGTCCCAAAATGAGGTGACCACGCGGATCTGTGAAGAGGATCAAGATGTAATGCGGTGATGTCATGTATACGAGGAATGCTACAACGAAGGGCAACGAGCCGATGATGGCCGCAGACGCCTTCGCTTCCATGGACAAAGCCGAGATCTTGCCACGCATCTTCTTACGATCGCGCAAAACGCGGCTCAAATTCCCAAGCGCTTCGGAGAGATTGCCGCCTGCCTGGGCCTGGATGGCGATAACCACAGCAAAGAAGTTCACTTCCTGAAGTGGAATGCTGTTGCCCATACGCGCACATGCTTCCGGCACGCTTAGTCCCATCTGTTGGGACTCAACCACCTTGCGAAACTCCGAGCGGACCGGTTCGGATGCTTCCTGGGCGATCAGGCGAAGTGCATCATTGAGCGGAAGACCAGATTTGATGGAACGCACCATGACGTCAAGCGAGTTAGGGAATTCCTCGAGAAACTTTTTCTTGCGCCGATTGAAGAGATAACGAAGCGCAAACTGCGGCACGCCGACACTGGCAACAAAGGCAATACCAACCAGTGCAAGCAGCGGCGTTCCCGTGCGAACGCCAACCAGGAATCCAATCAACAATACCGCAACGCCGAAAAACGCGGAAACCATATAAAACTGTGATGGTGTCGCGCTCAGGCCTGCACGTATCAGGCGCTCCTTGGTGGTAACGGTCTTCTTCTTGTCGCGTTCTTTTTGGCTACGTTCGAGCTCTTTGAGCGACTCCTGAACGGATTTTTTCCGCTTGGACATTTCCTGCATACGGTCACGGGCAACCTTGACCTTGATCGTGTCCGTTTCGGCAGACTTGACCTTCTTGTAGCGGCTTTTGATCTTTTTTTCGTTTTCGAGCTGCGTGAACAAAAGTGCCCAAGCCACGCCGCCAGCAGCAAGAACTGCCAAGCCTATGATCATCAAGAGATTGATATCAATGCCAAACATCAAAGACCGCCATTCTTCTCCATGGCATCCAGGGCTTCTGCCAGTCTGCGCTCTTCATTGTAGTAGCGAGCACGATCCCAGAATGCCGGCTTGCCGATACCCGTCGATTTATGCCGTCCGATAATCTTGCCGTTGGCATCCTCACCCTCGATCTCAAACCGCATAAGATCCTGGGTAATGATGACGTCGCCTTCCATGCCAACGACTTCGGTAATATGCGTGATACGGCGCGAGCCATCGCGCAAGCGTGCTGCCTGCACAATCACATCCACCGAACCCGCGATGATTTCACGAACCGTTTTGGATGGCAAAGAGAAGCCGCCCATGGCAATCATGGATTCCATACGGCTGAGACATTCGCGCGGTGTGTTGGCGTGGATGGTACCCATGGATCCATCGTGGCCTGTGTTCATAGCCTGCAGAAGGTCAAAAACCTCCGGTCCACGAACCTCACCAACGATGATACGTTCCGGTCGCATACGCAGGCAGTTTTTCACCAGATCACGCATTGTGATCTCACCCTCACCCTCAATGTTCGGCGGGCGGGTTTCCAAGCGCACAACATGCGGCTGCTGGAGCTGAAGTTCTGCGGAGTCCTCGCAGGTGATAACACGCTCATCGGTATCGATATAAGCGGTCAAGCAGTTGAGAAGCGTTGTTTTACCGGAACCCGTACCGCCGGAAATAACGGTGTTACAACGGACGCGCCCCAGGATCTGCAACAGCGTTGCGCCTTCCGGCGTGATCGAACCAAACTTCACCAACTGATCGAGGGTCAGCTTGTCCTTCTTGAACTTACGAATTGTCAGAGCAGTGCCGTCAATCGCCAGCGGTGGCGCGATGACGTTTACACGCGAGCCATCAGGCAAGCGCGCATCGCATATCGGGCTTGATTCATCAACACGACGACCAACCTGGCTAACGATACGCTGACAGATCGACAATAGTTGCGAGTTGTCCCGGAACCGTATTTCCGATTCCTGCATCTTGCCGTTGACTTCAATGTAGGTCTGGCCGGCGCCGTTGACCATGATATCGGCAATATCATCACGTGCCAGAAGTGGTTCAAGCGGACCATAGCCCAGAACGTCGTTACAAATATCTTCGAGCAGTTCTTCCTGCTCGGAGATCGACATAGCAAAGTTCTTGATCGTGATAATATCGTTGACGATGTCACGAATTTCTTCGCGCGCACTTTCCACATCCAGCTTGGCCAGCTGCGACAGATCAATCGTGTCAATCAGCGCCGAGAAAACCTGCGACTTGGTATCGTAATAGTCTTCTCCGCGGGCACGCCGTCGCTGCGGCGGGCTTGCTGGTGGTGCCGACACCGGTGCGGCGGCAGAAGGTGTCTCTATCGTTGGGGGGGCAACCTGCTGACGCGGTTCAAGAGGCTGTCGGTTGGCCTCCGGGGTTGCTGCGGGGCGCTCGGCAACAGGACTCGCCGGTGCCGCGCCCTGCGTACCCGATCTACCGAAACCTTCATTTCCACGTTTGCCAAACATTCACTAGACCCAATTCAATCAATCAATTTCACTTGCGTCCCAAAACGCCGAGCACTTTTTCAATTCCGCTCTTGCGTGGCTTCTTCATCGTTGCACGCCCCGTCAACACATGTGAAAGCTGCGCGAATGTCTCAGTTATGGGAGACTTGCTGTCGATTTCGGCGATCATCCGGCCGGTATTGGCCGCATTGCCGAAGAGCTGAACGTCAAACGGAATGATCGCCATCGGCTCAATATCCAGCGGTTCGCAGAAGTCATCCGGGCTGATCTCGGGACGTTTTGGCATGCCCGCCTGATTGAGAACCAGATGGGGCAATTTGTCATTCGGGCGCAGCTTGCGCAGCGCGTCGTACAGGTTCTTGGTGTTGCGCAGATTGGCCAGATCCAGCGTCGCTGTGATTACCACCTCATCGGCGCTTGCAAGGACTGAGCGCGTCCAATCGTTCCAGGTATGCGGCACGTCAAGCACCGTGACGGGTGCGGCGCGTATCAACGTATCGAGAACGTGTGTAAATGCATCATTGCCAAGGTCAAACGCGCGATCAAGCAGCGATGGCGCGGCCAGCAGTGAAAGGTGGTCCGAGCACTTGGCCAGAAGACGGTCCAAAAATACTTCATCGAGACGGTCAGGCGAATATATTGCTTCCGCCATACCCTGCGCCGGGTCCTGGTTGAAGTCGATATTGGCGGTTCCATAAGGCAGGTCAAGGTCAGCCAGAATCGTCTCGGTTTCGAAAAGACTGGAGATACCAAATGCGCAGTTGTGGGCGATTGTGGACGAACCGACGCCACCCTTGGCACCGATGAAAGCAATTGTGCGACCAAGCGGCTCGGCATCCGGATCAACAAAAATCGACGTAATGGCATTGAGTATCTCAGCCATGCCAACCGGCGCGACAAGGTACTCCGAAATGCCGGCCCGCATAAGGTCGCGGTAAAGACCGATGTCATTATGGTGACCGATGACGACGACCTTGGTGCTTGGGTCGCAAACTTCCGCCAGCGGCTCCAACGCCTTCATCATGTTTTGCGGGGCAGTCGTCGTTTCGATAATGAGCAGGTTTGGTGTTGGCATCGACGCAAACATGGTCGCAGCGGCAGAAATTGTGCCGCTGTTGGATCGGAAGCTCACCTTGGCCATACGCCGATCCTGGCCGATTTGCTCGACAACGCGCGCCACTGCGTCGCTTTCACAAAACGCCTGAACTGAAATGCGGGGCAACGGGCGAATATGATCGATATCACCCGCAGGCGCATAGTCCTGTGCGTTCGCACCAAGCTCGTTGGAGATGCTGTCTATGCCGTATTCTACAGTGCTCATTCTTCCTGCCGCCTTTTTATGCTAGCAACTCATCAATTCGTGGTGGTGCTGCTGCCTTCACGATACAGCCCTATGACCGTAGAACGTCGTTCAGCGTCGATTGGAGTCATTGCCCGCGGTGCTTTGAGATCCATTGGATTGGCAATTTGAGCCGCCAGGTTGTTCTGCGAGGCGCAGCCAAAATTGTACCAATTCTTGTTTTCCAGCGAATTGTTCATCAAGTCATCCGGCCACTTGCCGCATTCGTTCGTGATCGCGGTAATGGCGATGTAGCTGAGGTGAATTGGTGCTGACACCTCTGCGGACTCCGGTGCATAGGTTGTAATTGCAATTCGATCGGCTTTCACGCCACCGCGAACCAGCAACGATTTCACTTCGCCACGAACGCGCGATGCAGCCGCTGCGTTCACGGAGCCTGCCGGAATGGCAACCTGCAGCGTGCCCGAGGCAAGACGTGCATAGTCCTGCGCAAAGCCTTCAACGCTGTCACGAACGCCAAGATTAAGACTGCGATCAGTGGAAGCCACCGGGATGTCGAGCGTGTGCTCTACCTCGGCCATCGTGATGGGATGGCGCGCACGGTAGTCATTTTCGATCGAGGCCGTTGTCAGGTTCGCATCGGTCCGCGGTGCTGCGCAACTTGAAAGTCCGGCCGCCACAGAAAGTGTGGCCAGTGCTGCGATCAGTTTGGTAGTTTTCGTCATTGGCATCGCCATTTTCCTGTTCATCGCCGCACCCAATCTTACTTGTAAATAAAGCCGACATTGCCGTGATAGCGCTGGCCGTCGACATCCTCGGGCTTGCGGCCATAGACCTTGTTCACTGAATTCAGGAAGAAGGTTGCAGCGTCATTCTCCGGCAGGAAATTGTCATCCGGCCTTGCTAGCTTGTCCTGGGCAACGGGCCTTACGAGATAAGGAGTCGCAATGATAACAAGCTCTGTTTCATTGCGCTGGAAGTCCTTGGAACGGAAGAGCGTACCGAGAACCGGGATCTTCGCCAGAGCAGGATTGCCCGAGAATGCCTGACGTACATTGTCCTTCACAAGACCTGCGATCACGATGGATCCACCCGATGGCAGTTCAACACGCGTTGAGGCTTCACGACGACGAACACCCAAGTGTGTGAGACCGGGAATCTCATTGTGACTCATTGTGTTGTAGCTACCCTCATAGGTAGGCTCGGAAACCTCAGTTTCGATCTTCAGGCTGATACGACCGGCGGACAGAACAACTGGTACGAAGTTCAGGCGAATGCCGTACTCAACCGTAGACTGGCTCCGGGTGACGGTTTTTTGGTTCGTACTTGAGTCTACGGAGATATCCTGCTCCGAGCCCATGTTGAACTCGCCACCAACGTAGAACTTTGCCTCTTCGCCGGAGATTGCTGTCAGACTTGGCTCCGACAGAGTGCGCATAACACCGGCCTGCTCCATTGCGTTGACATATCCCGCGAGACTGAATGCCCCGAGAGTTCCGGACGCAAATGTGTTGGTGGCCCAATTCGCGGCACCGCCCAGATTGGACGGGAAGCGGAAACCAATGCCTGCATTGCTGGTGGAGAAAGAGCTGTTCACACCAAGCTGCTTGAGAACCTGTCGGCTGACCTCGGCAACAGTTACTTTCAGCGTTACCTGATCTTCTCCCTGGATCTGCAGCAGGTTGACGATCTGGGAGGACTGACGGTCTTCGGCAAAAATCGCAACAGAGCCGCTGGAACCTTCGCTGCTGGCAACCGTGTTTCTCGTGGTGGCTTCACCACCTGTCAAAAAGATATTGGCCAGATTCGTTGCCTGAGCCGCATCCTGCGGAGTGCGGACTGTGCCGGTCAAAACGATATTGTCGGAGATGATCTCAACTTTGATGTCTGAGTCCGGCAGAAAGCGCTTCAAATTTGCCTCAAGACCGGAGATGTCGCGTTCGACCTCAATTTCGAGGCTGACTATTTCCTCACCACCCGGACCAAAAACAAAGATATTGGTCTGACCGACGGCCTTGCCAAAGAGATATATGCGACGCGATGACCTAGTCAGCGCATCGGCCTTTCCCGGATCAGCAACAAGTATGTCGTGCGCATCCGCGGGAAGGTCGATTACGACAGCTTTATTAAGACCAATCTTGATGTGCTTCACCACGCCTGGACCAGCTTGATTGATCCGCATGATCGTGTTGCCCGCCTGGGCATCCAGAACCTTCCCGCCTACAATGTAGACTTCCGGCAGGCCAGAAAAGGCAAGGCAGAAAGACGTGATGCCCGCTGCGGTCGCTTTCATTTTGTTTTTGAGATTGTTCACTTGCCGCTCCCGTCAGTTGTTCTGGGAAATCGTTGAAATATTGCCGGATTTGATCACCTGAATGGAGGGCGATCCGCCATCACCACTCAACAGATAATTGGCTGCTTCGGTGTCGGACTCACCCGCATCGGCGACCGAACGAAGAGCCAGAGTCAGGCGATCAGCAAGCTGTTGGGCAACCGCGATTACCTTGGATTGTTCCGGTGTCAGCTCCAGTGTCGCTGTGGAGCCAATGACGGTCTTGTTGCCATCCTTGGCCTCCTGATATTGCTGGTCGATTGCCAGCACGCGCACATTGCGCAGAATTGTCTCGGTCAGAAATGTACCAGCGTCACCCTTGCGCACCATGATAACGTCTACGCGGTCATTTGGCAGGATGAAGCCACCAGCGCCCGTACTTGCGGAGATTTCCGTTGCCACGGCGCGCTTTCCGGCGGGGAGCAACGAAGACATGATCCGGCTATTGGAATCGGCAATCTTTTCGAAACGGATCGGCTCACCCTCAAACAATGGGATGCGCACAATTGCACCTTCCAGATCCTTGATTGCCTCAGATCTCTCGTCTTTGGTGATTATGCCCTCAACCACGCCGCCTTCCGGCCAGTCTGCCCAATCCAGCGTGTCTTTGTTGAGTCTCGTTCCGACCGGAAGATTGGCGGATGCGACCAAAACCTTGACCTTTGGCTCAGCCTTGATAATCGACTCTGCGGCCTGCATTTGAACGACTGTCTTGCTGCCCGAAACCTTCAAGGCAAGGAATCCAGCAGTGCCTGCGGCAACAATCGCGATAGTCAGAATAATGAGGCGGGCGGGTTTCATGTCTTTTCCTTACTGAGACTCAAGGCAACTCCAGTTTCGGCAGAATGCTCAGCAATTGGTGTAATTATGGTTAACAGTCGCCTTATCTTTATGGTTAATGACTGATTGACGCCCCACTCCGCCCCAACCTTGCGTCACGGAGACACAAGGTGCGATTAAAAAAGCCGACGCGTTAAGAACGCGCCGGCTCGCAAATGCGTAAATTTCAGAAGCTGTCTAGCCCTGCAATACGAGCTGCATGAGGGGCGAAGACGGATATGTCATGAAACCCGCAATGCCAATTGCTACGCCGTATGGAATGCGCGGAGAATGGAACAGATGCCCGCTCGCAGGCAGGCCAACCGAGGCAAGAAGATTTTCCTTGGAGCGCAGCAAAACGATGATCACAGTCAGGATGCCACCGAAAAATGCAACGGTTCCAACAAATTCAATGAGCGTTGAATTGAACCCGAACCATACCGCGCTTGCGGTCAGGACCTTGGCGTCGCCGCCGCCCATCGCATTGATGGCGAAAAGGGCAAATACGACCGCAAAGACGGTCAACCCAGCCAGTAGATGATAGCCGATTTCGACCAGGCTTAGCCCGGAAAATGCCGCCACCACCAGAAAACCTGCGAGCAAAATGACCGACACCCTGTTCGGTATCGTCATGGTAATGAGATCGGAAAAAATCGTTACCGCCATGCAAAGTGGAAAAATGACCAATATCGCAGCAGTCAGCATTTTCTCAATCCTCCAATACTCAATCGCGCTCAGCAGCTTATGGCGAAGTGTTTAAGAAATGAAAAAGGCCGCCGCGCAAGAAGCGCAGCGGCCCGAAAAACCGTCAGGTCAAATTAGACCTTGTTCAGCTCATCAGCGACAGTGTTGAAGTTGTCGTTGATAGCTGTACCAACAGCGCCTGCGCCGGTGATCAGAGCGACTGCGATAAGAGCTGCGATCAGACCGTATTCGATAGCAGTTGCGCCCGACTCATCTTTCATAAAACGTGCAAAAAGCTTGGACATGTAATTCTCCTAATTCACGAAGTTGTTCAGCACTTCCGCCAACTGTTGTCGTTGATCGGATGAGCACAAACTACCGGCACTCTGTTGCAATCAGCTTAAGGAAGATGGTTAACAAAAATCAGCCTCAAGTCATTGGTTCCCATGGTTAAATTTAAATGAACTCTGCGAATGCTCTTACTCATTATAATAAGCGGGGTTCAAGGAGCGTCACACAATTGGACTGGCACCTATTTGCCGGCCCGCGCTGAGCAGCGGTTTTAACGCAAAATTCACCAATAAGAGCCATTTTGTGAGCGAACAGTTAGAGGAATCCGGGATGTTTTCACGGTCATTTATTAAGAACGCCGCGCTTTCGATGTCACTTGTGGCGTCTCTTGCACCATTTGGTGCGGCGAATGCCGAAGATGACGTCAACATGCTGCGTGTCTATCTCAATCATGCACGCGTGCTGAAGCTCGACCGTCCGGTTGCCAAAGTAATCGTGGGCAATTCCGATGTGGCAGATGCAGCCGTTGCAGATGCCAATACAATCGTGCTGACCGGTCACGCATTTGGTACGACCAATATCGTGCTGCTGGATTCCCAAGGAAACGCTATTCTCGATGAACGTATTCTGGTCTCTATCGATGAGGGGAATACGGTTCGCATGTATCGGCAAACGGAGCGTACGGTGCTTTCCTGCACGCCCAACTGCGAAGAGCATGCCGAATTGACCTCAGACACGGCCTCCAGTGGTACTGCAAAGTAGTTCATGTAGCTGCCGCCGAAAGAACGGCAGCGCCGACGTCTTTGCGGCCACGATGTCGTTCTTGCTAAAATTCTAACCAATTCCGAAACTCGAATGAAATGAGTCTGCGCCAAACTCCTCCTGTTGTAATCTGGAGGTAATAACGGTGGCAGCAGTTCCATGCCAACGAAGTTTCTTGGCGAATGGAGTGCGGAGCAGATTCCGGTCCCTTTTGCGCGATCGCGCGGGTGCAACTGCAATTGAGTTTGCCATCCTGCTCATTCCACTTCTTATGGTGCTGTTCGCGACATTTGAGACCTTCATTGCGTTCGCTGTGGAGCAAGTGGTGGTCGACGCGACCAACAAGATGGCACGCCAGCTGAAAACCGGGCAGATAACTTTCAATCTCGGTCGATCCACCGACATGACCGAAACGGAATTTCGCCAAGCCTATTGTGATTTGATTTCTATTGCCATCACATGCTCGCCCACAGAGGCCGCAACACCGGACAAGTTGTGGATCGATTTGCAGGCCGTGGCTGACTTTGCTGATATCCCGACCACGATCCCCCGCGTGAGCACTGACGCCAGGTCGGACCTGGACACCACAAATTTCGCCTTTTCTCCTGGCGGCCCTAACACGATCAATATGTTGCGGGTCTACTATCGTCGTGAGGTCATCACCGACCTCGTTCGCCCGTACATTTCCAACCTCACCCGCAGCGGCGATACCTCGCCCTCAGAGTTCCTCATTGTCGGCACAACGGCATTCAAGAACGAGAATTACCCATGATGCGCAACCTGAATGCAATATGGGCGAGACAAATAGCGCCCCTCAAGAAATTGGCCAAGCGCTTTGCCGGTGACGAAAGCGGCATAGGCGCGGTTGAATTTGCACTTGTCTTGCCCATCGTACTGGTAGTCTATCTCATGGCCTTTCAGTTGACCGTTGGCTTTTCGACGGGGCGCAAGGCCGCCAGTTCCGCAGCAGTGATTGCCGACCTCGTTTCACAGCAGGCAACGACCGACACTGCCTATCTGGAAACGATGGAACATGTTGCGGCAAGCATTCTGGCACCTTACGCCACTACAGGCCTTGATATTGAGATTGACGGCATAATTATTGACGCCAATTCGGATGCGACTGTTTCGTGGGCGTGGGACAATACATCGACGGCTCAGCACGCGGCAGGTGAGGACATAACAGTTCCTGATGACTTGAACTTCCCCAATTCATTCCTCGTCCGCACGCAACTGACGATCCCCGTCGACATCATCACCTATTTGCCGGGCATGTCGGGGACCCAATCCTCAACGATTAACGTGACACGTGAGTTCTATTTCCGCCAGCGCACCGGCGACGGTGTCGATTGCAAAGACTGCTAACCTCTCGTCCCGCGTCTTGACCGCTTGGTCAAATTTTCTGTTTGCCATAGCCCTTGCGCGAAGATAGTTTGCTTGCCCTAACCATAAGAAACAGGGCTCGCTAAAAAATGGCTCGTGCATTTATATTCGTGCTGGATTCATTCGGTATTGGCGGCGGCCCAGACGCGGCGGCTTTTGGAGATCTCGGCTCTGATACGCTGGGTCACATCGCAGAATTCTGCGCCTCAGGTGCCGGGGATCGCGAGGGCTTGCGCTCAGGGCCGTTGAAGCTTCCCAACCTTGCTGTCTTGGGCCTGCTGCATGCAGCCAAATCCGCAACCGGCGCTTTCCCGACGGGAATGACAGTGCCGGACCGCACATATGGTGTGTATGCCGCAGCCAGCGAAGTCTCACACGGCAAGGACACGCCATCCGGTCATTGGGAAATTGCCGGCACACCGGTCAGTTTCGATTGGAGCTATTTCCCTGACGATGAGGAGACTTTTCCACCTGCGCTGATCGAGGCAATTTGCGAGGCTGCGCGACTGCCGGGTACGATTGGCAATTGCCACGCTTCAGGCACCGAAGTCATCAAGTCCTTCGGTGAAGAGCACATCCGAACCGGCAAGCCGATCTTCTATACATCGGCGGACTCCGTTTTGCAGATAGCTGCGCACGAGCATCACTTCGGCCTGCAGCGTTTGTTGTCGCTCTGCGAAACAGCACGTGCAATTCTGGATGCAAGCGGCCTCAACATAGGGCGGGTAATTGCAAGACCATTTGTCGGTGAAACCGCAGCCACCTTCGAGCGTACTGGCAATCGCAGGGACTATTCAGTTCTGCCGCCAGAGCCAACGATCCTGGACAGACTGACCGAAGCCGGACACACAGTTCACGCTGTGGGGAAGATCGGCGATATCTTCGCTCATCAGGGTATTTCACGGCTCACCAAGGCCAGCGGCAATTCCGCCCTATTCGATGCAACGTTGCAAGCCATGGACGAAGCGCAGGATGGTGATCTTGTTTTCACGAATTTTGTCGATTTTGATATGCTCTATGGGCATCGCCGCGACGTACCCGGCTATGCAGCCGCGCTGGAAGAATTCGACCGCCGGCTGCCGGAAATCAATGCAAAGATGAAACCGGGGGACCTCATCGTCATCACCGCCGATCACGGATGCGATCCCACCTGGCGGGGCACGGACCATACGCGCGAGCGTGTGCCGGTGCTGGCATACGGTCCAGGCATCATGACGCACGATGCTGGCATTTTGAACAGCTTTGCCGATATTGGTGAAACTGTTGCCCGGCATCTTGGAATTGCGCCCGGTAAATATGGCAGGAGCTTTATGTGACCCAAAACCTGAAGAAAGTTGAGCTGCACCTTCATATTGAGGGTGGCGCATCGCCGGCACTCGTTCAAGAGCAGGCGAAGAAATATGGCGTCGACACCTCGTCCTTCATAAAAGACGGTGCCTATGTCTGGCAGGACTTTACGACATTCCTGCATTGCTATGACGCTGCTTCGATGTTGTTCAAGACACAGGACGATTTTGCGCTTCTGGCGGAAACCTATCTCTGCTCGATTGCAGACGAAGGTGCCATCTACGGTGAAATCATCTCATCTCCCGACCATGGTGTGGCCGCGGGCCTGACTGCAGACGCCTATATTGACGGACTATTGGCGGGGATGGAGAGCGCCAGGGAGAAGACCGGCATTGAAAGCCGCATGATGATCAGTGGTGTGCGCCATCTGGGCGTTGATCGCGTAATTGCCGCCGCCGAATACGCGGCCCAGCGACGCCATCCGTGGATTACAGGTTTCAATATGGCGGGCGAGGAGCGGCAGGGTCGCGTTGCCGACTTTGCGCGCGCGTTTGACATTGCCCGCGACGCAGACCTTGGACTTTCGATTCATGCTGGAGAGCTCTGTGGTGCCTTTTCGGTTGCCGATGCTCTGGATCTGGTGAAGCCAGACCGTATCGGCCATGGCGTGCGCGCCATTGAAGACCCAGACTTGGTCGCGCGCCTGGCTGACACCGGCACTGTGCTGGAGATCTGCCCCGGTTCCAACATCGCGCTAAAGGTGTTCCCGAACTATGAAAGCCACCCGCTGCGCGCCTTCTGGGAAGCTGGCGTTCGCGTTACGTTGAATTCCGACGACCCACCGTTCTTCCACACAACGCTCGGTCAGGAATATGAGACGGCATCCAAGGTGATGGGTTTTGATGACGCGGCGCTAAACAAAATGACGCGCACCGCAATTGAGGCGGCATTTGTCGATGAGGATACGCGGGCGATGCTGGCAGCGCAAATCTGAACCTATTTGCGCAAGCGCGGAACGAGCGTGTTCGCAAAAATTTCCGCACAGGCGTCCCATGAGAAGCTTTCGAGCACTGCATCTGGAGTGACTGGCCCCAGTTTCAGGGCCGCAAGTGCTGCCTCTCGCAGATCCTCGGAAACAACGCCAGCGCTCGCTCCCGCTTCCTGCAGGATATCCTTCGGCCCCGGAACCGGATAAGCGGCCACGGGAACACCGCTTGCCAAGGCTTCAAGGATAACCAGACCAAACGTATCTGTTCGGCTTGGGAAGACGAAGACATCAGCTGCGGCAAAAATTTCTGCCAGCTCCGCCCCTTGTTTGGCACCCAGAAAAACGACGTCGCTAAATTTGGCTTCCAGTTCTGCGCGTTGCGGACCATCACCAACAACAACCTTGGTGCCCGGCAAATCAAGATTGAGGAAATCCGGCAGGTTTTTCTCGGTAGCAAGTCGTCCTACGTTCATGAAAATTGGGCGCGGAACGTCGAGCTCGCGCCGATTGTGCGGAGAGAAGAGGTTGCGATCCACGCCTCGCGTCCACAGTTTCAGGCCTGCATATCCCCGCTGTTCCAAATCTTCCATGATTGAGCGCGTCGGGACAAGGACAGCGTGCGCCGCATTGTGAAACCGCCGCATGAAGAAGTGCGTCAGTGACAGTGGAACCGGCATGCGTGCACGAATATATTCAGGAAAGCGCGTATGGAAAGCTGACGTAAATCTCCAGCCGTTGCGAATACACGCTCGACGCATGCCCTGCCCCACGGGTCCCTCCGTTGCGATGTGGATCGCATCCGGCTGGTATTTGTCCACCAATTTCGCCATATGCCGCGCAGAGACAAACGCCAGCGGGATTTCAGGGTAGCCAGGACAGGGAATGGAACGAAACTCACTTGGCGAAATGACACGAACCTCGTGACCATATTCAGTCATTTTCGCACAGACCTGGGTCATGGTGCGCACCACGCCATTAACTTGCGGATGCCACGCATCCGTCGCAATCATCAGCCTCATTATCTCGCCTCGCGGGCCGAGAATCGGCACTGGCCGATCCCTCGCCATGGGTCAATCACAAACACAATTTGTGTTTCAGCCGTGTGACAGCACCCGAAACGACACCAGGCGGAGTAAATCCTGCAAATAACAACAAGTAGCGTTGCAAAACCAAAACGCAGCCCTTGCGATCAGTCCCTATTAGCGTCAAAGTTTTCTTCGAGTTCATACGATTAAATGAGGCACTTCCATGAACGGCGTTACCGTCATCAATCACCCGCTGGTTCAGCACAAGCTTACCATTATGCGCCGCAAGGAAACGTCCACCGCAGGCTTTCGTCGTTTGCTGCGGGAAATCTCCACCTTGCTTTGCTATGAGGTGACGCGCGATCTGGAATTGACCACCGAAACAATTGAAACACCGTTGCAGGAGATGCAATCGCCTGTGCTGGAAGGCAAGAAGCTGGTATTTGCCACGATTTTGCGCGCCGGAAACGGGCTTCTGGAAGGCATGCTGGATTTGGTGCCTTCCGCACGTGTTTCCCATGTCGGGGTCTATCGCGATCACGAAACGCTGGAGGCCATCGAATATTACTTCAAGGCTCCTGAGACACTTAGTGAACGCCTTGTCATCGTTGTTGACCCCATGCTGGCCACCGGAAATTCATCCATTGCAGCCATCGAAAAGCTGAAGGAACGCGGCGCAAGTAATTTGCGCTTTGTATGCCTGCTTGCCGCACCTGAGGGGATAAAGAACTTCACCGAAGCGCACCCGGATGTGCCGATATTCACAGCGTCCATTGACGAGCGCCTGAATGAGCGCGGCTACATCGTTCCGGGGCTCGGAGATGCGGGCGACCGCATGTACGGAACGAAATAAAGCGTTAACCAGATGTAATAATTAGATTTATTGCGTCGCCGCTTTTTCTGCTTTTGATAATATATCTGCCCCAGACTGTCCTCAACTTGGAGGACAGCGGATGCAGCGTTTCATTTTGGTGGCAGGTATTGTGAGTGCAATGGCCGTTGTTGGCAGCGACGAGATCGAGGATCTCGCCGGACGCTTCTCGCAAACCGAAAAACTGGAAGCCACCCAGCCCGACGCAGAAAATGCTGCCCTTGTGACGCCCGGAACAAAGGTTATCAAGGGCGATCCACGCGGACACTTCCAGACAGAGTTCCAGATCAATGGTCGCAATGTCCAAGGTCTGATCGACACTGGGGCCACGTTTGTTGCAATGAACGAGCGAACGGCGCGGCGCATTGGCATTTCCCGGTCCGAACTCGACTATCGTTTTGTCGTCAGTACGGCAAATGGCCGCGCGCTTGCCTCGCGGGTCAATTTGAAGCGAGTAGAGGTCGGCGCGGTTCGCGTGCGCAACGTTGAGGCCTACGTACTTGACGACGAAGCCCTTGACGACACGATACTCATTGGCATGAGTTTTTTGAGAAAACTGCAGTCATTCAAGGTTGAGGACGGCGAAATCGCGCTCAAGCGGTGATGCGAGACATGACCGGATCAACCTCAGGCAACGCCTCATCCGTAAACGTGTAACAGGCCAGATATGACTGTTTTGCAGCCTGCGCTGAAGCGTCGTCTGCCGCATGAACAAAGCCAATTGGCTGACCTTTCTCGACCTTGGTTCCCAGAGGCAAAATGCGACTGAAGCCAACGCGGTGGTCGATCTTGTCCTGCGGGCGCAATCGCCCGCCGCCAAGCGCAATGACGGCCAGCCCAAGATCGCGCGTCTGACATGAAGCCAGATATCCCGATTGGGGCGCCAATATGGGCAGTTCCATCGGTGCGACGGGCATATAGGCGTCCGCCCGCTCGGTGAAGTCCGTCGGACCACCCAGAAGAGTAACCATTTTGGCAAACACTTCCATGGCCGCCCCGCTATCGAGGGCTGCACGCGCCTTGGCCTCTGCGGTTTCCTGATCAGGTTCCACACCTGCTGACACCAGCATTTCACCGGCCGTCGCAATCGTCACACGATCAACCCGTGTTGCGTTCTTTTCACCCGCCAGATAGTCAAGGCAGTGCATGACCTCCAGCGCATTACCCGCTGCATCGGCCAGCGGCTCGTTCATATCCGTCAGCAACGCGGACGTATTGACGCCAGCGCCATTGGCAACGCGAACAAGGGAACGCGCCAGAGTTTCCGCCTCATCCTTGCCAGGCAGGAACGCGCCGTTGCCAACTTTCACATCCAAAACAAGGGTTTGCAAACCCGCCGCAAGCTTCTTCGAAAGGATGGAAGCGGTGATCAATGGCACACTATCAACCGTCGCCGTGACATCGCGAATTGAATAAAGCTTACGATCTGCCGGAGCCAGTTCGCCTGTCTGACCTATGACGGCACATCCGACCTCCGCAACCACTTTTCGGAAAACTGCCTCGCTGGGTGCTGTTTGATAGCCTGGAATGGATTCGAGCTTATCCAGAGTTCCACCTGTGTGACCAAGGCCACGGCCCGAGATCATCGGTACAGCAAGGCCGCAAGCGGCAACAATTGGTGCCAGCATGAGTGAAACGTTGTCGCCAACACCGCCTGTTGAATGCTTGTCGGCCACCGGGCGGCTTTCGCCCGGCCACGCAAGCACCGTTCCTGAATCACGCATGGCCAACGTCAACGCGACGATCTCGTCACGCTCCATGCCATTGAACCACACAGCCATCGCAAATGCCGCGATCTGCCCTTCCGACAGCGAGCCGTCGGTGATGCCACGCACGAAGGCGCCGATTTCCTCGGGCGTGAGTGCAGACTTGTTTCGCTTCTTGCGGATGATTTCCTGTGGCAGCATGGCTAGCTCTCAATATGACGCGCTGTTTTCAGCGACCTTGCGACCTTCAAGCACCGCCAGAATATCATCAAGCAGACCGGACGCACCAAAGCGGAATGTCTGTGGCTGTGCCCATCCCTCACCCATAATCTCATCGGCGATCGCGAGATAAAGTGCGGCATCAGCAACGCTGCGCACGCCGCCAGCAGGTTTAAAACCGGCGGGACGGTCACAGGCGCGAATTTCTTCCAACATGATGCGGGCCGCATCAGGTGTGGCATTGACCGGCACTTTGCCCGTTGATGTCTTGATGAAATCTGAACCGGCTTCCAGCGCGATTTTGGATGCCTGGCGGATGAGAGCGACGTCTTTCAACTCACCGGTTTCCAATATCGTCTTCATGATAACGGGTGCTGTGCAGGCTGCTTTTACAGCCGACACCATTTCGCGGACTGCGGTTTCATCGCCCTGCAAAAAAGCCTGATAGGGAATGACCAGGTCGATCTCGTCTGCCCCATCGGCAATAGCCGCTTCAGTTTCGCCGATCACAGTTTCAACGGGCAAGTTGCCCGAGGGGAAATTGACGACAGTCGCAATCTTCACCGCATGTCCGGCACCCAGTATTTTGCGTGCATCGGCCACAAAGCGCGGCCAAATGCAGATAGCAGCACTGTTACCATGAGGCGTTTGCGCCTTTCCACAAAGCGCTGCAATGTCGGCGGACGTGCAATCATCGTTGAGATTGGTCAGGTCCAGCAGCGAAAGAGCCTTTGCGGCTGCAGCTTTTGCATTGGCAACCATCACTCGGCCTCACTCAAAATCATTTCTTTCAAAACTGCGGCTAGGCGCGCACCGCCAATCGGGGCCATATCCTTGGTCTCCTGATGGCTCAGTTCGCCACCGGTCATGCCAGCACCAAAGTTGGTAATGACGGAGGCTGCGGCAACGCGCAGGCCCAGAAAACGCGCCAGAATGACCTCCGGCACCGTGGACATGCCAACGGCGTCAGCACCCATGATGCGCGCCATGCGGATTTCGGCAGGTGTTTCAAAACAGGGGCCGGAAAACCACATATAGACACCCTCGCCGAGCGGGGTTCCTGTCTTTGCCGCGGCTTTGCGCATAGCGTCCGCCATTTCCTCGTCATAGGCATTCGTAAGACCAACGAAACGTGCATCCGACTCCTCACCGATGAGCGGATTATTGCCCGAGAAGTTGATGTGATCGCTGATGCGCATCACAGAGCCCGGTGGCAGGTCTTCACGCAATGAGCCTGCCGAATTTGTAAGGATGAGCTTTTTCACGCCCATGCCTTTCAGCACTTCCAGCGGCACCCGCATGGCCGATGCATCACCCTTTTCGTAGTAGTGAATACGACCTGAAAGCATGATGATTGGAACGCTGCCCAAGTGACCGGCAACGAGCTCACCCGCGTGCCCCGAGACTGCGCTGACGGGAAAACCGGGAATATCGGCATAAGCGATGCGCGCAGTTTCCTCGACCGCGTCCACAAGACTGCCAAGCCCCGAGCCGAGCACAATGCCGTATCGCGGCATGAGGCCGTTCAGCTTGCCAACGAGAAAATCTATCGCTTCTTTCATCCAATTACCTCGGTCTGAAAACTATGAGGAAGTATTTCTTCCATCGTCATGGTTTTGCCGATCCCGCCATCATCACAAAGATAGATTTTGGTGTCAGCGTCTGCAAATTCGCGAATGCGCTGACGGCAACCACCGCATGGTGGGCAGAGCGCGAGCTTCTCGGCAATTACCGCAATCTCGACGATCTTCTTGCCGCCGCCCATCACCATATGGCTGATGGCCGTTGTTTCGGCGCACCAGCCCTCTGGAAAAGCCAGATTTTCGATATTTGCGCCTGCGTATATTTTGCCATCATCGGCGCGGATTGCCGCGCCGACAGGAAACTTCGAATATGGTGCATGGCATTTGGCCATCGCCGACCTTGCAGCTTCGAACAATTCGTCCGCCATGCTAGCGCTCCTTGACGTAGGGACGACCGGAGGCCTTGGGCGGTATAGCCTTGCCGATGAACCCAGCCAGCAAAATAACCGTCAAGACGTAGGGCAGCCCTTGGAATACCTGAACCGGAACTTTGGCACCGAAGGCCAGAATTTCGTTGGTTTGAAGCAAGATCACCAAAGCATTGAGCGTTACAAAAACAGCGACAACAGCCGAGAAATTCCGAACGCTCCACTTGGTGAAAATCACATAGAGGGCCGACATCAGGAATGCGGAGTTGACCAGCCAAAGATAGGACAACGGCTTACCCTGCATTCGGATAGAAAACGCATCAAGGAATCCGAACAACAGGCACGCAAAGAGAATATTGCGCGGTTTCCATTTTGCAAAAATCAACGCGGCCAGCGCAATAAAGCCCTTACCCGCGCTCATACCCTTCACAAAACCAGCATTCATGGCGATCGACATGTAAGCGCCCCCCAGGCCGCAAAGAATACCGCCAATGAGCACAGCACTGTAGCGCAATCGAACCACCGAGATCCCCGCAGTATCGACAGCACTCGGATTTTCACCAACCGCACGCAAGCGTAGTCCGAAGCGTGTACGGAACAGCACCCACCAGCTAATCGGCACCAACAGGAATGCTATATATGTCAGCAAAAAATGTCCCGATAACAGGTTGGAATAGATCCCCCCCAAAACAGGGACATCCTTAACAGCGTCAGCGAAGGGAAGCTCCCAGGTGTCAAATCGCGCACTGCCACTCAATGCCGGTGTGCGGCCACCCTGATGGAACCAGGCCTGACCGAGAATGACCGTAGCGCCTGCAGCGATGAAATTGAGCGCCGTACCGGAAACGATCTGGTCGCCACGCTGCGTGATAGAGGCGTAACCATGGACGGCAGCAAAGGCCATTGACACGACGACGGCAACCAATGCCCCGGCCCATGCGTTGCCCAACACCGCAGCACCGCCAGCACCGGCAAAGGCCGCCGCCAGCAGCTTTCCTTCAAGGCCGATATCGACCACACCGGAACGCTCAGCATAAAGACCCGCAAGCGCGGTCAGGATCAACGGAACAGACAGGCGAACTGTCGACTGCAGAACAACAATAGCGGTATCAAAATATTCCATCATCACTCTCCCGCAGCCTGTGTTTCGCTAGCGCCACTGGCAACCAGTTGTGCATAGATTCTGGTAATCTGCGGTCTGAACATGTTTTCAAGAGCGCCAGCAAAAAGGATAACCAGCCCCTGGATCACCACGATCATGTCGCGCGAGATGTTGGGCATTTCGAAAGAAATTTCCGCTCCGCCCTGATAAAGAACGCCAAACAGAACGGCCGCCGGTATGATGCCCACCGGATGCGAACGCCCCATGAGCGCCACGGCGATACCCACAAAGCCCGCACCATTTACGAAGTCGAGCTGAAGGCGATACTGATCTCCCATGATCGGGTTCAACGCCGTAAAGCCCGCAAGGCCACCTGAGATCAGCATAGTAATGATGATGATCTTTCCAGAATCGATGCCCGCATAGAGCGCCGCAGACGGTGAGTGGCCGAGGGTTCGGATTTCATAACCAAGCTTGGTACGCCACAGAAGAACCCAGACACCGAATGCAACCAGCAACGCCAAAAGGAAGGTGATGTTGAAGGGCGCGTTGCCAACATCCAGTCCGAATGTTGCCAGCAGCCAATCCAGCTTCGGCAATTGCCCGCCCGCTTCAAATGTGCGGGTTTGAGGGGCCATGGAACCAAGCGGTTTAAGCACACGTGTCAACAAATAGACCATCAAATTGCTGGCTATATAGTTAAACATGATGGTGGTGATAACGATGTGACTGCCGCGCTTGGCCTGCAGCCAGGCGGGTATGAACGCCCAGACAGCTCCAAAGAGAGCAGAAGCGACAATCGCCATGACAAAGACAATGTACCACGGCAAGGTCGTATCATATTGCAGGCAGACCAGTGCCACACCGACGCCTGCAAAATATGCCTGCCCTTCGCCACCGATATTGAACAGCCCGGCGTGGAAGGCCACGGCCACGGCCAGTCCGGTGAATATGAAGAAGGTAGCGTAATAGAGCGTGAAGCCAATGCCCTCGCCCGATCCAAATGCACCTTTCACCATGAGATAGGCAGCCTGCAGAGGACTTTCCCCTACGAAGAGCACGACGAGACCGGCAACGACGAATGCCACTGTCAGATTGATGAGGGGAATGAGGCCGTATTCAACCCATGCCGGTAGTTTTGCAAAAGGTGCGCTCATTCTGCGGCCTCCAAATTATCAACACCTGCCATCAGGAGTCCAATTTCAGCTTCTGGTGTATCCGGTGAGCGTTCACCCACGATGCGCCCGTCAAACATCACCAGAATACGATCCGAGAGCGAGCGAATTTCGTCGAGTTCCACAGACACCAGGAGGATCGCCTTGCCTTGATCACGCATCTCGATGATGCGCTTATGGATGAATTCAATTGCACCAACATCCACACCACGTGTCGGTTGACCTATTATGAGGACATCTGGATTTCGCTCCATTTCGCGCGCCAGAACGATCTTTTGCTGGTTGCCGCCTGAGAAATTTGCAGTCTTCAGCCGCGGATTTGGTGGGCGAATATCATATTGTTCGATCTTGGCCATCGCGTCGCTGCGAATGGCATCCATGCTGTAGAGACCGCCGCGCAGATATTCCGGTCGCCCGTGGTATCCAAGAATATGGTTTTCAGCTTCCTCGAACCTCAACACCAGACCTGTGTGATGGCGGTCTTCCGACACGTGGCCCAAGCCGCGCTCGCGCAATGCTGCCGGGTCGCCAGCACCGATCAGGTCGACCGGTTCACCATTGAGCGTAGCCTCACCGGAGATCGCGGAGCGCATACCGGCAATCGCCTCGATAAGCTGCGACTGGCCATTACCTGCCACGCCCGCAATGCCAACAATTTCGCCCGCGCGCACGTCAAATGACACATTCTCGACCATGGTCACGCCGCGGCTGTCCTTGACCGTGAGACCATGAACCGAAAGCTTGACGTCTCCTGGACGGGCAACACCCTTGTCCACATGCAGCAACACGCGGCGGCCTACCATCAGCTCGGCAAGCTCCTCCACGCTGGTTTCCGCTGTCTTGCGGGACGCAACCATTTCGCCACGACGCATAACGGAAACCTCATCGGTAATCGCCATGATTTCACGCAGTTTGTGAGTGATCAGGATGACCGTTTTGCCTTCATCGCGAAGCTGAGCAAGAATGCGAAACAGGTGATCAGCCTCCGCAGGCGTCAATACGCCTGTCGGTTCATCAAGGATCAGAATGTCTGCCTTGCGATAAAGCGCTTTGAGGATTTCAACACGCTGCTGAAGGCCCACAGGCAACTCTTCAATGATGGCGTCGGGGTCGACTTCCATCTCATATTCTTTTTCCAGCTGCTTCAGCGCGGTGCGTGCGGTGTCTATCCCCTTATTCAGGATGGCCGCGCCCTCAGCGCCCAGCATGACATTTTCCAGGACCGTGAAATTCTCCACGAGCATAAAGTGCTGGTGAACCATGCCGATGCCTGCGGCAATCGCGGCATTGGGATCACGAATAGTCAGCTTCTTGCTATCAACAAAAATCTCCCCCTTATCGGCCTGATAGAAGCCGTAGAGGATGGACATGAGCGTTGACTTGCCCGCTCCGTTTTCGCCGATAATGCCGTGAATGGATCCTTTGCGGACCTTCAAATTAATGTTCTTGTTGGCGTGAACAGGACCGAAACTCTTGTCGATGCCCTTCAGTTCGATTGCAATATCGCTCATGAAGCCCCACTTTGACAGGCCATGTCGCTACAAGATAGAAGTCGACATTTCCCCACTGCGACTGGCATTTTTGGATTTTCCGGTTCAAACACGCTCGTTCAGCCTTTAAGCATCCAACCACACAATAGTGCCGACGCACTTTGAATGGAGAAGACAATGACGGAACCAGGCGAATTGACGAGGCTTGAGAAGTTGGAAGCGCTTGCGACCCACCAAGAGCGCGTAATTGAGGAATTGTCCGGCGAACTCGCCACACAATGGAAGACCATCGAGCGGATGCAATCCAAGCTGAACACGCTGACTGAGCGTTTTCTGGTGCTGGAAGAGCAGTCTCTACAGGCTCCCGCAATTACGAAACCGCCTCATTACTGAGAGCGAAGCTCAATTTCCCTTCATCCCAAGCGCCGGAGCAAATGCCGGTCAAAACCCCATATGGAGAACCCGCCGGAAAAACCAGCGGGTTCTTTGAATGCCTCTTAGTAGGGGCAGCTCTCATCCGACATGTAGTCGTGCACTTCAACCGCGCCGGAGATGATGTCTGCCTTGGCTTTTTCAACAGCCGCCATCATATCAGCCGAAACGAGGTCCTTGTTGTTGTCGTCCATTGCGAAGCCAACGCCGTCTTCAGCAAGGCCCAGAACGTTGAAGCCAGACGTGAACTTGTCTTCCTTGGCATCGTTCATGGCATTGTAAACAGCAACGTCAACGCGCTTCAGCATGGAGGTCAAAACCTTGCCCGGCTGAAGACCGTTCTGGTTGCTGTCAACGCCAATACCCAGAACACCAGCGTCAGCTGCTGCCTGCAGAACACCAACACCGGTGCCGCCTGCAGCATGATAAACAACGTCTGCACCCTGATCGATCTGTGACTTGGCGATTTCGCCACCCTTCACCGGATCGTTCCACGCAGACGGATCAGAACCCGTCATTGCTTCAAACACAGTTGCGTCGCCTTTGACTGACTTCACGCCGCCAACATAGCCGCAGGAGAACTTGTGGATGAGCGGGATGTCCATGCCGCCAACAAAGCCAACTTTGCCGGACTTGGATGCCATCGCAGCCATAACACCAACGAGGTAGGAACCTTCCTGCTCCTTGAAGACAACTGAACGAACGTTCGGCTTGTCTACGACCATGTCGATGATAGCAAACTTGGTATCAGGATATTCAGCGGCAACTTTTTCAAGTGCAGCAGCCCAGGAGAAGCCAGCCATAACGATCGGGTTCTTGCCTTCCTTGGCAAAACGGCGAAGCGCCTGTTCGCGCTGTGCGTCGTTGGCAATCTCAAACTCGGCATAGGAAATGCCGGTGTCGGTCTTGAACTTTTCCGCACCGGTGAAGGCTGCTTCGTTGAACGACTTGTCGAACTTGCCGCCCAGGTCATAGATGATCGCCGGATCGACATCTGCTGCAAAAGCCGAAGCTGACATTGCAGCGGTGGCGAGAAGACTCAGGATTGTTTTCTTCATTTCTAAAGCCCTGTTTTTCTGTTGTTGTTTGTGGCCCAGCCTTGCCCCTGGCAAATTGGCACAAGTCCGGTCGCCGCCTGCCCCTCTCGAAGGTCCAAGCTGGGCAGCATCCTTGCACGGCTAAAAACAAAATTCACCAAAAATTTTTTCATTTGGTCAAAGAAAATGCATGCCCGTCGATTAGGCAAGCAGATCGCCGCCTTATCGCTGGAAAGCCTTGGTTTTCGCGCCGGAGCAAACTGTCAAAATGCCGCGCTGCAGCATTTTTGCTCGATGTCAGACATGCAAATATGCATCACTAGACTGGACATGAAACACCTGTACCCCGCAGCCCACAATAACCATCCGGGTTCTTGGCGAGATATTGCTGATGATATTCCTCGGCGAAATACATGCGGCAGGCTTTCGCTATCTCCGTGGTGATTTGTCTGCCCACACCATTTTCGGCCAGCGCCTGCGCAAAGCGGTCGCGCACCGTGCGGGCCGTCGCCAGGTCCTCATCATTTTCCAGATAAATCGCCGACCGATAGGTGGTGCCAACATCATTTCCCTGCCGCATGCCCTGAGTGGGGTCATGCGCCTCGAAGAAACTTGCCAACAGGGCTTCCAAACTAAGGCTGGCGGGATCCCACACCACAAGCACCACTTCCGCATGACCGGTCATGCCCGTCACTGTTTCCTGGTAGGTGGGGTTGGGGGTGTAGCCACCGGCATATCCGACAGCAGTGACCCAGACACCAGGCATCTTCCAGAAGTGCCGCTCCGCACCCCAAAAACACCCCATGCCGAGCAACGCCATCGAATAGCCTTGCGGATAGGGGCCTTTTAGCGGCCGTCCATTCACAAAATGTAGCTCTGCGGTTGCAAGAGGCTCCTCACGACCCGGCAGCGCCACATCCGGGGTGGGCATTTCGGCCTTTTTTGAGAACATGCTGGTCAAAAACATTTGCAACTCCATCAGGCAGCAAAACGA
The DNA here is from genome assembly GCA_050301895.1 of Ensifer sp. Classification (GTDB taxonomy): domain Bacteria; phylum Pseudomonadota; class Alphaproteobacteria; order Rhizobiales; family Rhizobiaceae; genus Ensifer_A. The sequence continues at coordinate 74,044 of JBNKZZ010000009.1, forward strand.
CCTGCTGCTCTAGGTTTCTTGTAGCCGACAATCCAAAACAGCAACGCGAGCGCCAAAAACACGGCAAAGGCTGGCTGCGACAATATCCACGATACGGCATTTGCCGCGTGTTCGCCCATTGGGGAGGCCATCACCCATGCCACCGTTGCCTCCAGATCAAGTCCACTTGCAGCCTGCCACACGGCAGAGGCTGGCGTCATGACTATGTTCGAAGCCGCAAATGACTGAATGGTGTCTACAACCCCAGCAATCACGGCCAAAGCCAATGCTATTGTAGCTAACAAACGCATCAAGGATCTCATAAACTCATCCCGCAGACGATGCTGATCAACTGTATACCAAGCATCTAACATCTCTAATATTATGATCCATAGATAGTTGCCCCGCCTGCCAATTGCAATCGACCTGATGTTCACATCTCTAACACCGCGCGTAACGAAAGATTGCTGCGGGTTGCAGGTGGCAGTTCGCGTGAGGACGAATTTGGTGCTCACATTGAGATTTTGCGAAATTCTTCAAAAAACCGGTTGATCCTTAAAGCACGATGAGTATATATCCGCCCGTCCGGCAACGAATACCACAGTTGCCGACGCCAGCTTGCTGGCGAAATATCCAAGGACAGGTGGCCGAGTGGTTGAAGGCGCACGCCTGGAACGCGTGTAGGCGGGGAACCGTCTCGAGGGTTCGAATCCCTCTCTGTCCGCCATTTTCTCAACCATATTTATGCATTCAAGTGCTTAGCCAAGATCACAGGCGCAAGCGTGCTAATTGTGCTGCCATCTCATTTTGGGCTAGCCTTCGGATTTGCGCCTGCCTGGAATCATCGTCCTTTGTTATCAGCGTCATCAAAACGCGTAAGAACATAGTAGCTCGGCATGGGCGCCGACGCTTGAGCGCCTTCACGACAAGTCCGCGCCTGGCAAATCTGACACCTCCAGCTTTCAACCATTCGATTTATGCCATCGATAGATCGGGAAAGATGCGTTCGAGCCAGGCTTCCAGCTGCGTGGGATCATCCGTGCCCAACTCGCCGAGAAGAACCAGAGACGAGAAACCGTGGGCGAGAGACCAGACCAGGATCTCGGTGCCCTTCGCACCTTCGGGGCCGTGGGATACGGGCGCACAGACGCGTGACAAGATACCATAGGACTTGGCAGCAGCCGCGCGGAATGCGGGATCCATCTGGTCGACCCCGGCAACACCGAACATGACGTGAAATAGTCCCGGATTGGCACGCGCAAACCGCAGGTAACCGACACAGGCCGCAATAATTGCATCCCGCGGACTGCCTGAGGATTGCGCGATTGCTGCATCCATGAAGGCGGCAAAATCCAAATGCGCCTGCGCGGCAATTGCCGTTCTGAGATGCACGAGCGTGGGAAAGTGATGTTTGGGTGCCGCATGGCTGACACCGGCCTTCATGGCGGCACCACGAATCGTCAAAGCCTCTGCACCACCCTCACCAATGAGTTCCATGCCTGCACGAATAAGGGATGCCCGCAGGTCGCCGTGATGATGTGCGTTCTTCTTTGCTGTCATGAAATAATCATCGAGGACCAACTTGACAGTGTCAAGCAATTGCGCAATCTTGACAGCGTCAAGTTAAAAAGAGAGTTCCATGACCCACAGATTCCTGATCTTCACTTCGGCGTTCCTCAGCGTCGGGATCGCCATCGTTTCATACCGCTTTCTGGGCCTTGGCCTGGAGCTTTCCTTTCCAGTCATGACCCAACATATCGAGGCAGACCGGCTCGCCTTCTTGCTTCACATTGTTGCCAGCCCGATCGCCCTTGCGCTCGGCACATTCCAATTCATCGATGGCCTGCGGCAACGCCATCCCGCGCTCCACCGGTGGAGCGGTCGGATCTATGCTGTCGCTATCCTAATTGGCGGCATCGGCTCCATCATCATGGTTCCCAATTCAAACGGCGGCTTGGTTGCGGCATCAGGCTTCTTCCTCCTCGCCGTGCTTTGGCTGATCACCACAGCACAGGCGGTCCGGCTCGCCATGGCCAGACACATCACGCTACACCGGCAATGGATGGTGCGAAGCTTCGCTCTTACCTTTGCCGCCGTTTCGCTGCGGCTCCAGAACTTCGGTTTCATGGCCGCGGGTTGGGACTATTATGACGCTGTGCAGATATTGGCCTGGTCCTGCTGGGTTCCCAATATACTCCTGGCCGAGTGGTGGATCAGGCGAACAAAAGCTGGAATCATCCACTGATGATTCCAGCTTGGAAAAGGCGAATTCCTGTGACGACAACGAAATTCATCGAGACGCAGATTGCTTTGATTTTGATGCCAAACGGAAGATGAAACTTCTTCCGTTTGGCCCAAAGCAGCTTCAGGTCAAAACCTGCATCATCAGCTCTTTCCGAGCGTTTTTCTTTCCGGCATCAGGCCTTGCGGCATGAAACGCAGAGTAATGAGCAGGATGAGACCCATGACAATATGACGCATTTGCGATGCATTCTCGATGAGGTTGCGCCTGACGGCATTGTCCTCGCCAAGCATCGAGGTGCTCACGTCCAGGAACCAACGCCCGAACGGCTCTGCCTCGATCCAGCAAAACCAGATGAGAAAACCACCCAGAACCGAACCCCAATTATTGCCAGAGCCACCCACAATTACCATCACCCAGATGAGGAATGTGTAACGGATGGGAACGTATGAGCCAGGCGTGAACTGTCCATCCAGCGTCACCAGCAAGGCACCCGCCAGACCAAGAATGCCCGACCCCAAAATGAAGACTTTCAGATGCGCTGCCTTGACGTCCTTGCCCATCGCGCTTGCCGCATCTTCATTGTCGCGCACAGCGCGCATCATGCGACCCCAAGGGGAATTCAGCGCCTTTTCCGACAGCCACATGAGGGCAATCAACACGACACCAAATAGCGCTGCATAACCTAGCTTGACCAGGATCGAAGCCAGATCAATAACCGACATGTCGAGATTTGCGGCCCAGCGCTGAACCCACTCAGCCTGTTGCAAGTCTGCTTCGTAAGGCACGGGGCGCGGCAAACCGACGACGTTCTTCACGCCTCGGGTCAGCCAATCTTCATTCTTGGCAATGGTAACGATGATGGCGGAAATGCCCAGCGTCGCAATTGCCAGATAGTCGGACCGCAAGCCGAGCGCCACTTTGCCGATGAACCAGGCAACGCCGGCAGCAAGAATGGGGGCAACAAGCCAGGACAATATGACTGGCAGACCCGCACCACCCAGGTAACCGCTTGCAGACGGGTTGACCGCTTCAATGGCGGCGATGGCGGGAACAAATATCTGCCGGGCCACAAGATATGCGATGGCCAGCACCACAATTGTGCCCACAACGCGCGCCTTGGATTTGCGACGGGTTGCCTTGTTAACCGCTATAATGCCAACAGCTGCACCTGCAGGCACAAGGAGTGTCAGCAGAAGACCTGGGCCGCCCACAGTCCATGCCTCTGCAACAGGTGCGGCAGAAACGAAAATCACAGCAGCGCCGCCCAGAGCCGCAAAGCCCATGGCACCAACATTAAGCAGCCCGGCATAACCCCATTGTGTGTTGACGCCGAGCGCCATAATTGCCGAAATCAGGCACAGATTGAGAATGGAGAGCGACACAGTCCAACTCTGCATGGCACCCACTGCGATCAGCGCGATTGCCATAAATGCAAACAGCATGAAATTGCGAGAATTGAACATCATGCGGACCTCCCGCCAAATATGCCTGTCGGGCGCGTGACCAGAACAATGACCAGAATAATGAACGACACCGCAAACTTGTAGTCAGTGGGAATAAGCTGCAATAGCCCATCTGGTGCCATGTGCTCGGGTAGCAGATACGCGACAAACTTCTTGTAAGAATAGGTAAGCGCGACCTCGGAGAAAGCGATAATGAAGCCGCCCGCAATTGCACCCAGCGGACTGCCAAAACCACCCAGGATGGCGGCGGCAAAAATCGGCAGAACCAGTTCCTGATAAACGAATGGCTTGTAGCTTTTGTCGAGACCGTAGAGCGTACCTGCAATGGTGGCCAGGGCCGCAGTGAGCACCCAGGTAATGGCCACAACACGCTCGGGATTGATGCCCGAGAGCAATGCAAGATCTTCATTGTCGGAGAAAGCCCGCATGGTCTTGCCCGTCTTGGTCTTTTCCAGGAACCAGAAAAGCAGGCCAACGCAGACCATCGCTGTCACAACCGTAATGAGCTGCGAAGATTTCAGCGCCAATCCCTCATCGAGTCCGGTCATCGTCTTGAAATCGCGGGCAGAAATGATGAACCGCGCACCATCGGCAAAGTTCTGATCATCCGGACCGATCGTGAACCGAATTAGACCGTTCATCAGGAACATGACGCCAATGGAGACAATCAGGAAGATGATCGGATCTGAACGCTTGCGCCGATAAAAACGGTAGACCCAGCGATCGGTCAGCAGCGCAAAAGCAACAGCGCCCGCAATACCCACCGGCAATGCAATCAGCGCGGTCGGCAGCGGCTCAATGGAAATCCCCATGCTTTGAAACGCCCAGACCGCCAGAATGGTGAGCATCGCCCCAAACGACATCAACTCGCCATGGGCAAAATTGGAGAAACGCAAAACAGCAAAAACGAGCGTAACGCCCAATGCACCCAGCGCCAACTGGCAGCCATAGGTGAGTGCGGGCACGAAAATATAGTTGGCGAGCAGCACCAATGCATTTGCTATGTCCATGCTCAGCCTCCCAAAAATGTACGGCGGACTTCATCGTCGGCCAGCAGTTCAGCGCCCGTGCCGGTGAAGCGGTTTGCGCCTTGCACCAGCACATAGCCAACATCGGCAATTTCAAGCGCCTGTTTGGCGTTCTGTTCCACCATGAGAACGGCAACGCCGGTGCGCGCCACCTCGATAATGCGATCAAGCAGCTCATCGACCACAATGGGAGACACACCAGCAGTGGGCTCATCCAGCATCAGCACCTTCGGATTGGTCATCAGAGCGCGGCCAACAGCCACCTGCTGACGCTGACCACCGGAAAGCTCACCCGCCGCCTGATGGCGCTTTTCCTTCAGGATCGGGAAGAGATCATAAATCTGCTCCATGGTGCCGCGAATGTCATCATCGCGCGTCACGCCGCCCATCTCCAGGTTTTCCTCCACGCTCATGGAGGCAAACACGTTTTTGAGCTGCGGCACAAAGCTCATGCCCTTGCCAACACGCGCCTGTGGTGCCAGAGCGCCAATATCCTCGCCGTTCAACGTTACGCTGCCTTCGCGCAGGTTGAGCATGCCGAAAACGGCCTTCATGGCGGTGGATTTTCCCGCGCCATTTGGCCCCACAATCACCGAAACTTTGCCCGGATCGGCCTCGATAGTGCAGCTATGAAGAATATCTGCTCCACCATAGCCGCCTGTCATATTTTTCCCCGACAGATACGCCATTTTTCTGTTCTATTTCTTATGTTTGCGACCGGTACCCAGATAGGCTTCGATCACCTCTTCGTTTGATTTGATTTCGGCTGCCGTGCCGGTTGCCATAACTGCGCCCTCGGCCATCACCACAACGGGATCACAAAGCCGCGCGATAAAATCCATGTCGTGTTCGATCAGGCAGAAGGTATAGCCGCGCTCTTTGTTAAGCCGGACAATCGCATCACCCAGCTCGTAAAGCAGCGTGCGGTTCACGCCCGCGCCCACTTCATCCAGAAACACGATCTTGGGATTGGCCATCATGGTTCGGCCAAGTTCCAAAAGCTTTTTCTGACCGCCAGACAGGTTGCCGGCAATCTCATCTGCCACATGACCGAGTTTCAAAAAGTCGATCACATCATCTGCGCGCTCGGAAATCGCCTTGTCGCTTTCAGCAACCAGGCTTGGGCGAAACCAGACATTCAAAAGCTTTTCGCCGGGATTGCCGCCAGTGACAACTTTCAAATTGTCGCGCACCGTAAGCGTGGAGAATTCATGCGCAATCTGAAACGTGCGCAGCAGACCTTTTTTGAAGAGCTCGTGCGGCTCCAGGCCGGTTATTTCTTCACCGTCAAGAAAGACTTTGCCGGAGGTCGGTTTGTAGCGCCCCGCAATAATGTCGAACAGTGTCGACTTGCCGGCGCCGTTGGGCCCAATCAGCCCGGTAATGCGACCCGTTTCAATTGTCAGTGAGACATTATCGACGGCCCGCAGTCCGCCAAACTGCTTGGTTATGTTTTCTACTGTAATCATGAGGAAATATTCAAATGAGAACGGCGCGGTTGCCCGCGCCGTTCATTAATATCAACGATAGCCGACGGTATCGATCTTGCCGCCTTCGATCTTGACTTCGCGGAAGCTGCCAGAGCTTTCGCCGCCACCGATCAGCTCAACTGCAGATGCACCCACATAGTCGATGTCGCCACCTTCTGCGAGGATCTTCAGGCCCTTGGCCAGTTCACCCGGCAGGATCGGCTCGCCTGGAGCGTTTGCAACGTCCATGATCTTTTCCTTCAGCTTGGCGCTGTCGGAAGAACCGGCTGCCTGCATGGCCAGCAGGATAAGCGCAGCAGCGTCATAAGCTTCACCAGCATAAGGACCAGCCTTGGCACCAGCGGCTTCAATCAAACCCTTGAAGATTTCTGCGCCGTTGCTGTCAGTGCCGGGATGCTCGCCGTAAGAACCGTCGAGGTCTGCGCCAATGGCTTCCACCAGCGATTCACCGACCATGCCGTCGGGCAGGACGAAGGTTTCAAATGCGCCAGAGTCAAGCGCGCCCTGGATGATGCCCTTGCCGCCCTGGTCGAGATAACCGGCAACCACCAGAACCTCGCCACCGGCAGATGCCAGCGCGCCAACTTCAGCGGAATAGTCGCCCTTGCCGTCTTCATGCGGAGCGGAAATGGTGATCTTGCCGCCCTTGGCTTCGAAGTTGGACTTGATCGAGTCAGCAAGACCCTTGCCGTAGTCGTTGTTGGTGTAGGTGAGAGCAGCTTCCTTGACGCCCTTGTCGACCAGAATGTCGGCCAGAACTTCACCCTGACGTGCGTCAGACGGTGCTGTGCGGAAGAAGAGACCGTTGTCTTCCAGTGTGGAAAGCGCCGGAGATGTCGCAGATGGCGAGATCATAACAACACCATTTGGCATTGCAGCGTTCTGCAAAGCAGCCGTTGTTGCGCCGGAGCACATGGCACCAACAATTGCGTTCACCTTGTCGGACGTGATGAGCTTTTCAGCAGCCGTGGTAGCAGCAGCAGCGTCCACACACGTGGAGTCACCGCGCACCGGCGTTACCGTTGAGCCGCCGAGAAGTGCACCGCTGTCGGAAACTTCCTTGGCAGCCAGTTCGGCGCCCGCGCCGATATCAACAGCCAGCGATTCCAGCGGGCCGGTGAAGCCGAGCAATACGCCAAGCTTAACCTCTTCAGCCATTGCAGAACCAGCAAGAGCAGTCGAAAGAAGCAGCGCACTAACGATACGTTTCATGATTTTCCCCTTGTATATTCCCGTTTTCAACGCGGAACCAAAAAACAAAACTGTATAAACGGGCAGGAATAGTCGTTTCATCGCAATCCATCCCCGCAACAGGCGTCGCAGACTAGATTTTTTTTGGTGGACTCGCAAGCCGCTTGTCCGTTTGGTCAAACTTTGTTTTCAAGCGCCTGCCAAAGGCCGAATTATGCGGGCTGGATCGGGGCCTTCAGGCACCACCTGGAGGCACCGCAACACCATAAATAGTCATGCACATATTGATGCCGCGCCGGACATAACTACGGGCCTCGGGTGGCAAGATCGCGCTTCATGGGATCAGAAGAAATACCCCGATCTGGCGAAGGCGCATAAACCTCGCTCACCTTGGCAATGAGTCAAAGGCTGGCACGCGTAACGCCTCAGCTACTCCTCAAAACAACGGCATCTGCGTTTGGAAAGGTGGATGGAAAGTACCAATTATTACATACGGATTTGGCGCTCTTTGATGCCACTCCCGAGTTGTCCCCAAAAAGAAATACAAATCCTTTGTCTTGGCAAAGTCGTCAAAATATTTTTGACGAACCGCAGCCACAGCTTGATCGGGTGTCCGCGTCTTTAGGCAATTCCAATAAAGCTGACCGACCTCCCAATCCTCTATCATCAACGTCGCTTCTTTTCCTTCGTCGTCAGCAAAGCGATATCTGAATTTCCAAGGTAGTTTGGGCATTATCTTAAAATCGGACCGGTCGGTCTCATCAAAAAGCGAACCCTGATCCAGTGAGGCTTGAGCAGCTTCCCGTTTGCTCATCTCCCATTGATCCGGTACGGCTTCTGCCGTGAAATCAATTATTTCAGTCGGCTTGAAAACCGCTAATGACATATCGTTTGATTTCGCCGCTGCGATTATCTGGCCTAGGTTCGTATAAACCGTATTCTGCCCTAGAATAAGGGAACGACGATGTTCCCACTCCCTTTCTGTGCCTATCGTATCAAGTAGTTCAACGGCATCTATGTTTGTCGGACGGAAGCTTTCTGGCCGAACATCCTTTGGATTTTTTGCGAGATCCAGCTCAATCCACTGATATTTCTTATATCGCTGGGTATCATTTAAAAATCGGAACGGCGAAGGATAAATCCGTATCCAAGAGCCATCCTCTCGAAATCCTGCTGTACAAACAAGCTCGGTATATGTTTTGGAAAGCGTCGGATACGTCTTGACCACTATGAGCACCCGCTGCTTTGCCATTCTCAATCCCTCAAATATGCACGACCCTTTGCGACCAACCCGGCCTTGCCGCTATACGTTCTGCAACCCTCCCGCGATGACACATGCAATGGTCTGCTTCAAAGCAAGTGATCGCGACTCGGTTGTAGGATTTTAGCAGCACAATTAGGTGGTTCAAAGTTTCCTGCTCGTTACAGAGCGTCGTTGTCTCATATTCGGAGAACAATGCCATATAATCGGCACGTGTCTTCAGGGTTCGGCGCTTGTCTGAAACAATACCCAGCTCAGGCAAATGCACATATTCAATACCGAGCTTCTTCAAGGTTTCGGATAGTGTCTTCTTAGAGAAGCCGTATTTTCGGCTGAGGGGGTTCCTTCGAACGTCGCATAACAGCGCAATGTTGTTCTTGATCAGCCGATTTAGATAGTTGTCGAAAGATTGCCCTTCATACCCGATTGTAAAAAGCGTCGGTTCGCTCCCGCTCGGGCGCGCTTTCTCAATTGCGCCGAGCTCTGACTCAGTCATTAATCGATCAGCAATTTCAGAGCGCGTGGCATAGTATGGAAAGTCGCGATAAACTCGACGCACTAAATCATCACCGTGAAGCGATTTGTATTTTTCCGCAAACAAACTGGCTTTTTTGACAAGACCATTTGGCAACTCATCTTCATCGTCCAACAGATGCCATCCGTCGCTGTTGGCGAGAAGACCAAATTCGATCAATTTACGACGGTCCGCATATGATTGAAACGAAAAACAACCAAATCTGTAAGGCACGAATTCGAAGCTCGGCTCCGCCTCGCATTGAACCGTGAAAAGAAACAAATATTTCTGCATGTCAATGTTAGGCAGTGCGCCACCGAATGCACGCAGTAAAGCCACCAAGACTTTTTGCCGGTAATACAAAGAGGGGCGAAATTTCAAATTGTGCAACACTGACCAATCACTTTCGAATTCTGTCATCCGACAGAGTGCTAACCTATAGACAGCGCCTTAAACATAGGCACGCAGGCTTTTGCAAAACTGGAGTTACAGTCTGCGAGCTGAGCTGATCAGGATCGAATATCTCTCAATAATGTGCCGGTTCTATGCTCCAACGAGAATATTTTCAATTCCACCTGACACCCAGAATGGCACCCAAGCCAATCCGCGTCCAAAAGCACCGGCACAGTAATCTCTATAAGGACTTGATATTTAAGAGAAAAATGGTGCCCGGAGGCGGATTCGAACCACCGACACGCGGATTTTCAATCCGCTGCTCTACCAACTGAGCTATCCGGGCTTCCACGGCTCGTTTTGAGAGCCGTTCGGGAGACATATTCGTCGCCCGAAAGCGAGCGGGTTATAGCATCTTGCGCGCGTCTGGCAAGCACCCTAGCGTACTTTTTTGAAGAAAAATCAGAAAGCTGCGATTGCCCCTGATTTCACTCGGCCTCACCGGAGCGAATTGCGCCAGATGACGGATCGGCAAGCTCTTCATCCTCAGCCACGGGAATGGCGTAAGAGCCATTTAGCCAGCGCGAAAGATCGAGATTGCGGCAGCGATCCGAACAGAAGGGATAGTGCTCGCGATTTGACTGATTGCCGCACTCAGGACAGGGGCGCTGCTTGCGCAGCGGCGCAACATTGTCGCCTACAGCCATTTTCAACCCTCCGCCCAATGCGCGCGTATATCAAACCCCTCGCCTTCCAGAAGCTGGGACGTTTCCGTGAGCGGCAGACCGACCACAGACGAATAGGAGCCGATGATCTTCTGTACAAAGCCGCCAGCGATGCCCTGAATGGCATAGCCACCGGCCTTGCCGCGCCATTCGCCGCTGGCCATATAATGGTCAATATCAGCGCTTGAGAGGCGCTTGAAGCGCACTTTGGTTTCCACGATCTTATGACGCACCGTGCCAGCGGGCGTTATGAGGCAAACGCCTGTAAAAACCCAATGCGCGCGGCCCGACAGAAGATGCAGGCAGCTGAGCGCCTGATCGGTATATTCTGCCTTCGGCAAAATGCGCCGCCCAACGGCCACCACTGTGTCTGCTGCCAATATCCAGCTTCCCTGCCAGCCCACCTGATCGCGCGTTGCAGCGTGCGCGGCCTCTGCCTTGCCGCCAGACAGACGGCGTGCAAGCGAGCGCGGATGTTCGGATTTCTTTGGCGTTTCGTCGATATCCATCGGCATCAGCCGATCAGCACGAATATGCAGCTGGGCGAGCAGATCGACGCGGCGCGGTGAACCAGAGGCCAGGATCAGTTTCTGTTCTGCCACATCGCGCTCCAGAGCTTAGCGGAAGCGGTAAGTAATACGGCCCTTGGTCAGGTCGTATGGTGTCATTTCAACCAGCACCTTGTCGCCAGCCAGCACGCGAATGCGGTTTTTGCGCATGCGACCTGCGGTATGGGCGATGATCTCGTGTTCGTTTTCCAGCTTCACGCGAAATGTTGCATTTGGCAGCAATTCGGTTACCACGCCGGGAAACTCAAGAACTTCTTCTTTTGCCATTTATACGGTTTCTTCCTGTAGAAAAGCGGGCATGCCAACACACCCTGTCAATTTGGCGCGGAAACTACACAAAAGCTACGGTTTTGTGAACCGGTTTGATGGGCTAATACGCTATTTCTTCACGAAGGGCTTAACAAGCCCGCCAATCACTGGGTATTTGCTTTGAGCAGTTTGGCTTCTATCAGCTTTTCCAGATGGTTGCGCACCTCGCGATAAGCATCAACAATCTGGTTGCGTGTACCCGTAGCACCTGATGGATCCGGCGTTGGCCAATATTGCACATCAACCGCGTTTGCGCGCGTCAGTTCAAGTGCGGCATGGTGGGCTTCCGGTGCCAGCGTAACGATGAGGTCGAAATAATCGTCCTCCAGCTCGTCCAGCGTTTGCGGCAGTCTTTTGCCAAGCGACAGACCAACTTCATCCAGCACAGCATCCACGAATGGATCGCGCTCGCCGTCACGAACACCAGCGGATGCAATATAGACACCCTTTGGCAGCATTTTGCGCGCCAGAACCTCAGCCATGGGCGAACGAATGGCATTCATGCCGCAAACAAACAGAATAGCACCAGGCACCTTGTCGGATGCGCCCTCGCCCGACATGTCGCTCACCCGCGCCAATAAAGCACGCAGACCAGCGTGAAGAGACGGCGGGCGGTGTCCATATCCATGTTCACCTTGCCAGACAAGCGATCCATGAGAGTTTGCGAACCTTCATTGTGAATGCCGCGACGGCCCATATCAATGGCTTCGATCTGGCTTGGTGTTGAAGAACGGATCGCCTGATAATAGCTGTCGCAGATCATAAAGTAGTCCTTGATGATCCTGCGAAAGGGCGTAAGCGAAAGAATGTGCGATGCGATCTTCTCATCATCCTGCGTTGAGATGGAGAAGACGAGCTTGGATTCCATCAGCGACAAATGCAGTTTGTATGGGCCGCCCGGATGACCAACCGGCTCAAAACTGTTTTCTTCCAGCAGGTCGAAAATAGCAACGGCACGCTCATGCTCCACATCAGGCGTGGAACGCCCGATGGTCGCATCATCGAGTACAATGTCACTCAGCCGGTGCGCGCTGCTGCCGCCCATTTCACTTCTCCAGATTCATCCGGATTGCAACAGATTTGGCGTGCGCTTCCAACCCCTCACAATTGGCAAGAGTAATTGCGGCCGGTCCAAGGGCGCGTAATTGCGCCTGTCCGAGACGCAAAATGGACGTACGCTTGACATAATCGAGTGTGGAGAGGCCCGAGGAAAACCGCGCTGAGCGCGCCGTTGGCAGCACGTGATTGGAGCCACCAACATAGTCGCCGATAACCTCCGGCGTGTAACGCCCCATAAAGATGGCACCGGCATTGCGGATGGCTGGCAGCATGGCATCGGGATCTGCAACGGCAAGCTCAAGGTGCTCTGCCGCAATGCGGTTTGCCAGTGCGGGGGCATCGTCAAGCGATGGCACCACAATCAACGCGCCAAAGTCGCGCCAGCTTGCCGCAGCAATTTCACCGCGCGACAATGTGCGCAACTGGCGTGTCACAGCATCCTCGACCGATTTCGCAAAAGCCGCATCGTCGGTGATGAGAATGGACTGCGCTACAGCATCGTGCTCAGCCTGCGCCAGCAGATCAGCCGCAATCCAATCCGGATCATTATCGCTGTCAGCAATCACCAGCACCTCGGAAGGGCCGGCAATCATGTCGATGCCGACAGTGCCGAATACCTGGCGCTTCGCAGCGGCAACATAGGCATTGCCCGGACCGACAATCTTTGCAACCGGCTTGATGGTTTCAGTGCCATAGGCAAGAGCTGCAACAGCCTGCGCGCCGCCAATACGGTAGATCTCGTCTACGCCGGCAATGCGTGCAGCTGCCAGCACTGCCGGATTGATCGCGCCACGCATGGCGGGCACGACCATAACAACGCGGTCAACGCCTGCCACTTTGGCAGGCACAGCGTTCATCAAAACCGAGCTTGGATAGCTTGCCTGCCCGCCGGGCACATAGATGCCAACGGCTTCAATGGCCGTCCACCGCGAACCAAGCCCAACGCCTGCTTCGTCTTCGTAGACATCGTCCTTGGGCATCTGCCTTGCGTGATGCTTTGCGATGCGCGCAGCGGCCAATTCCAAGGCATCGATGATCTCAGGATCAACAGCCGCAATCGCATCATCCAGCTCTTCAGCTGCCACACGCATGGGTGTCTCATTGAAGTCAAGCTGATCAAAGCGCAATGTGTATTCGGCCAGAGCCGCGTCACCACGTGCGCGCACGTCTGCAATGATGGCACCTACAATGTCGCCCACTTCCTGGGAGACTTCACGCTTGGTGGTCAAAAAGGCTGCGAATTCCGCCTCGAAGCCGTCTCTAGTCGAATCAAGCCAGATAGCCACCGGTCTCGTCCCCCGAACTCAAATTATCAATTCACAAAATGGGCGGGCGGAAAGCCCGCTCATCAAAACTCTGCCAAATGGCGTGGTTTGCTGACTGTTTCCCACGCACCGCCGAGATCGGCAAGTTGCGCTTCAATGCACTCGACTTCAAGATGAATCGTTGCATCACCGGCCAAAAGCAACTCCACGACACCTTCCGGTCCATCGTCAGTTTTTTCAAACCTCAGCGCCAAAAGATCAAGCACAACATCCTTGTTTTTCAGGTTGATGCCCTTTGACTTAACAGATTTGACACGCTTGAAGCTCAAAGCCGAGCGGCGGCGTTCAAACGACCGCCCCTTTGCCGCAGCCTTTTCCCACACGAAGCGATTGCCGATAAGCGTGAAATTCGCCCGTTTTCCATCAAACGTAACGTCGCCCACTTTGAATACTGCATCTTGCATATGGGTCGAGACAATATCGAGATCGTCCTCGTCCAGTGCCAGAAGCTTCAGTTCATTCATTTCAATCACCTGATTATTCGTCTGTTTCCAGACTTGAGATAGGCGCTCATGGAGGTCCAGACAAGCCGGACCTCTCAGCGTTTATTCGCTGATGCGTTCTACAATGGCACCGCAACGCGTCAGCTTTTCTTCCAGTTGCTCGAAACCGCGATCAAGGTGATAGACGCGGGAAACGACCGTTTCACCTTCAGCGGCCAGACCGGCAATGACGAGCGAAACCGATGCGCGCAAATCGGTGGCCATAACCTGAGCGCCACACAATTTATTCACGCCTTCAATCTTTGCTGTCTGACCATTAAGCGTAATCTTTGCGCCAAGGCGGGCCAGCTCCTGAACATGCATGAAGCGGTTTTCAAAAATCGTCTCGGTAATATGGGACGTTCCGTTGGCACGGGTCATAAGCCCCATAAATTGCGCCTGCAGGTCGGTCGGGAAGCCCGGATAAGGATCGGTGACCACATCTACCGGCCTGATAGAGTCGCCATGTCCGATTACGCGAATGCCATTTTCAACAGAGGTGACTTCCGCGCCGGTACGACGGAGCGCTTCAAGCGCATTTTCCAGCAGGCTTGCATCCGTACCCTGCAACGTGACATCGCCACCCGTCATGGCGACGGCCATGGCATAGGTGCCTGTCTCAATGCGGTCGGGCAGGACGCGATGGCGTGCACCCGAGAGCGAGGTCACACCCTCAATTGTTATTGTAGATGTTCCAGCGCCGGATATTTTCGCGCCCATTGCGTTTAGGCAATTCGCGAGATCTACGACCTCTGGTTCGCGGGCAGCATTGCCAATCACCGTCGTGCCGTTTGCCAGCGCTGCGGCCATGAGCATGACATGCGTGGCACCTACGGAAACCTTCGGGAAGGTGTAGCGCGCGCCAATAAGGCCACCCTTGGGGGCCTTTGCATTGATGTAGCCGCCGTCGATTTCCATTTCAGCGCCCAGCGCCGCCAACCCATCAATGAAAAGGTCGACGGGTCGGGTACCAATGGCGCAACCGCCTGGAAGCGAAACGCGCGCGCGGCCTTCACGCGCCAAAAGTGGACCAATGACCCAGAAGGAGGCGCGCATTTTCGAGACCAGATCATACGGCGCCGTGGTATCGACGATATGACGGCACGTAAAATGGATGGTCCGAGAATAACCAGCTGCCTGGCTCTCACGACGACCATTAACGGTGACGTCAACGCCGTGATTGCCCAAAATACGCATGAGCTGCTCCACATCGGCAAGATGCGGTACATTTTCGAGTGTCAACGTGTCGCTGGTCATCAAAGATGCGATCATCAGGGGTAGTGCTGCATTCTTTGCGCCCGAGATGGGGATGATGCCATTCAGCGGATTGCCGCCAACAATTCTAATACGATCCATAATTCATTCTTTCCGCCGCCCGGTTGCCCCAGGCTTGACTACGTTGAGCGCTCATTATCCCAAAGGTTGCTCCTGTTCAAGGAAACAGCCAGATTTGCCGCGGCAAGCGTTAACGGCGCGATTGGGCAGCTTTGTGGTATGAAGACGACTATTCCTGCCCTTCAGTGTGACGCGCGGCGGGCAAGCCGTCATCACGACCATCCGCCTCACCTTCGCGGCGCGCACGGGTTTGCACCTTGCGGCGCGACAGATTTTCGCGCAGCTGCTGTGCACGGCGCTTCAACTTTGCAGCTTCTCGCTGACGCTTTGCTTCCTGGTCCGGTGTCATAACAAATCGTTTGCTGATGATGGTCTTTTCCGCGCTCATAGCTGAAATTGCCGCGTTTTAGAAGCTCTTCGCGATTCCTGCCTATTTCTTCCGACATTTATGCGATTTGTTGCTTGCACTCGCAACCAAGCTGTGGCAATAGGCGACCCGCTGACGCCGTCGGAACCAGTCCGGCAATCGCGTTGCGGATGCTGCTATAGCTCAGGGGTAGAGCACTCCCTTGGTAAGGGAGAGGCCGAGAGTTCAAATCTCTCTAGCAGCACCATTCCCGGCCTCACGCCAATTCACTTCACTCGCTCATCCAAACTACCGGTTTTAATTCCAGGATGTCTGCGCTATTTTCGCGGCCACGGAGAGAGTGTCCGCCTGGAGTATTGGAATGATTTTGAAAGATAAGCGCATTGTCCTGATCATCACTGGCGGTATCGCGGCCTACAAGAGCCTTGAACTTATTCGCCGGCTGCGTGAGCAAGGCGCTGACGTTGTACCGATCATGACCGATGGCGCACAGCAGTTCATTACGCCGCTGGCTGTTGGCGCACTCACCGCATCACATGTCTATTCCGACCTGTTTTCTCGTGAGGATGAGCAGGATGTTGGCCATATTCGTCTCGCCCGCGATTGCAATCTCATCCTTGTTGCTCCGGCAACGGCGAATTTCATGGCCAAAATGGCACATGGGCTTGCCGATGATCTGGCGAGCGCCGTCCTGCTGGCAACAGACAAGCCAGTGTTGATTGCACCCGCCATGAACCCAAAAATGTGGGAGGCCGCCCCAACGCAACGCAATGTGGAAACACTGCGTGGAGACGGCATACATTTCATTGGTCCGGCGAATGGTGAAATGGCCGAGAGGGGAGAGGCTGGCGTCGGGCGCATGGCCGAACCTCATGAAATATTGAGCTCGGTTCTTCTGCTGATGGACGATGGTCCCAAACCGCTCAAAGGCCGCCGTGCTCTTGTAACCTCAGGTCCTACGCACGAACCAATCGACCCGGTTCGCTACATTGCCAATCGTTCATCAGGCAAGCAAGGTCATGCGGTGGCAGCAGCACTGGCCGCGCTCGGTGCCGAGGTAACCCTGGTTTCAGGACCGGTGAGTATAGCCGATCCCATCGGTGTCAAGACAATCCACGTCGAAAGAGCCGACGAGATGCTGGCAACGGTGGAGGAAAACCTTCCCGCCGATATAGCCGTCATGGTTGCCGCTGTCGCCGACTGGCGCGTCGCTCAATCAGCGCATGACAAGATCAAGAAGGTCTCTGGAAGCGGCCCTGCCCCCCTTCAATTGACCGAGAACCCGGACATATTGAAGACAGTTGGCCACCATGAAAACCGCCCGAAGGTCGTCGTGGGTTTTGCGGCTGAAACGCAATCCGTTATTGAAAATGCGCGTGTCAAGCTCAACTCAAAGGGTGCCGACATGATTGTCGCCAATGATGTGCGCGCAGAGACGGGCATTATGGGTGGCGATCACAACTGTGTTCGCATCATCAGCAAGAGTGGCGTCGACATTTGGCCCGATATGCCGAAGGAAGCTGTCGCGGATAAGCTGGCATCACTCATTGCCGGTTATTTTGTCGAAGACCAGAATTGATCGCGGCGGCAAAGCTCACATCAAATCGGTGAACACTGCGTTCGCAAACGGCGCTTTGCCTGCGGCGCAACAGTCTCTATATTTCCTACAAAGAGCAAGAGGTTGAGCCTATGTCCATTCGTCCCGTTAAGCATATCAGTCAGGCAACACCGGCCATGGAGGGTGCAGGCGTACATTTGCACCGCGTCTTTGGCTTTGGCGACCCGTCAATGACCGATCCCTTTTTGATGATGGACGATTTTCGCAATGATGATCCTGCGAAATATCTGAAGGGTTTTCCCTGGCACCCCCATCGCGGCATTGAGACCATCACCTATGTGTTGGCCGGAACCGTGGAACATGGCGACAGCCTCGGCAACCACGGCACGCTGGGTGCCGGTGATGTGCAGTGGATGACGGCAGGTAGCGGCATTATGCACCAGGAGATGCCCAAGGGTGATTTTGCGGGCAAGATGCACGGCTTCCAGCTCTGGGCGAACCTGCCTTCATCCATGAAGATGACAAGCCCGCGCTATCAGGATGTCAAAGCGTCCGACATTCCCGTTATTATCGATGATGACGGCACGGCGGTGCGCGTTATCACTGGCGAGTTCTGGGGCAAGACAGGACCAGTAGACGGCATCGCCGCCGAGCCGGTTTATCTCGATGTCTCCGTGCCGCCAGGCAAGCGCAAGACCTTCAAGGTCGACACCTATCGCAAGGCATTCGCCTACATCTTCGCCGGTTCAGGCACGTTCCGCGACGCTTCAAAGCCGTTTGGCGTCAAGGTGGAAAAAGAATTCGAAGGAGAAGAGCTGAATATCCGCGACATGAGCGGAAACCGCACGCTGGTGGTCTTTGACACTGGAGATGAGGTCACCGTTCAGGCCGGTGAACAGGGCGTTCGTTTTCTGCTGATCTCGGGCAAACCTATCGAAGAACCTGTTGCCTGGCACGGGCCTATTGTCATGAATTCACGCGAGGAATTGATGCAGGCCTTCCAGGAGCTTCAGGCCGGAACCTTCATTCGCGAAGGCGCGCGCTTCGACTAATTTCGGGGTACGCGTCACTTTCGCTCGGGAACCATTTTCGTTCCTTGACGAAGGTCATGAAATCATTACCGGGTAGTGGTTTTGAAAATGCAAAACCCTGCAGTGTGTCGCAGCCCAGATCACGCAGGATTGCTGCGTGTTCCATTGTCTCGACACCCTCGGCAATGATTTCGATATTGCGCGAGCGACCAATCTCGATGATGGAACTTACCAGTGCACGATCAGGCGCGGATTTCGTAATTGGGAAAACAAGCTGACGGTCTATTTTCAGTCGGCTTGGCATCAGTTTGAGCAGTGTCAAAATAGACGCATGTCCAGTGCCAAAGTCGTCAATCTCGATATCGATGCCCATGTCCTTCAGGCCGTCGATTTGTCGCAACAACTCGCGATCATCGCCTTCAAAAGAGATGGACTCCAGCAGCTCCACCGACAATGTTCCAGGCTTCAGACCCATCTGCTTGATTTTGCTATAGAGGTCTTCCTCCTTCAGGCGTTGAGCGGATAGATTGACTGAGAATTTCGGGATATCAATGCCGTTGGCCTGCAGGCGCGTGAAGTGCAGATGCGCCTGATCCAGTACACGTGCATCGATAGCACCAACGACTTTCAGGCTCTCTGCGATGCGCAGGAACGCATCAGGCGCAACAATTCCCTTGGTCGGGTGATCCCACCGGACGAGTGCCTCAAACCCGTTTACCTCCAGCGTATTGGCATCAAACTGCGGCTGGTAATAAGCAATGAACTGCCCCTGCTCCAATCCGCGCAAGATGTCGTCTGCTGTGCGCTTGTTGCTTTTGGCAACATGACGCAGCCGTTCGGTGAAAGGCTCCACTCGATTGCGTCCTTTGCGCTTGGCTTCATAAAGCGCGATGTCGGCATTGATAAGAAGCTGACTTGGTTTCTCTTCCGCTGTGTTACATACGGCAAATCCCACGCTGGCACCGACCCGGCATTCGTGACCTTCGTAATGCAACGGACGGGACATAACCTCCACCAGCTTAGCTGCCAGCGATGCGTAGTCGAGGTTTGCGTTTTGTGGATCGGAAATCACCACAAACTCATCACCTCCAATACGCGCCAGGAAATCACCCTCATAAACGTGGTCGCGCAGTGCCTGCGCAGCTGCATTCAGGATCATGTCCCCCGCCGCATGACCAAATGTGTCATTGATCTCCTTGAAGCGATCCAAATCGATGTGAAGGATCGTCATGTGAACGCCAACTGGATAGTCCTCCAAAATCTGGTCCACATAACGTCGATTGGCAAGCCCGGTCAGAGCGTCGTGTAGCGCCGCATATTCCATGTCGGACTTGGCTTTGGTCAGATTGCGGTTTTGAAGCTCCGTGCGGCTCTTGGCCAGACGAAGCTGCTCCTGCAATTCGACATCTTCCGTGATGTCCCAATTCACACCAATGATCCGTCGGCTGCCATCTGCGCCAATATGCAGCCCCCCGACTGCTCGAATGTGGCGAACCTCACCGGTCGGCCTTACAATCCGGAATCCGGTTACATAATCTGCGCGACCGGCAATTGTTTCCTGGAAAGAGTCCACCGCACGTTCAAAGTCGTCGGGGTGCAATGCAGAGGCCCAATCTTCATGGCTCACTTCCTGCTGCCCCGCAGGCACGCTGTAGATTGCGCGCATTCGAGCGTCCCAGTGCAGCACATTTTGCGATACGTTTAGTTCCCAAACGCCTACGCCTGAGGTCTCGAGGGCAAGTTTGAGACGCTGCGACACGTTGGCCAGCTGAAGTTCGCGTTCGCGCAATGCCTCTTCTTTTGCCTGGCGATCCGACATCAGCCGACCGGCCCATATCAATGGCAACAGCAAAAGCAGCGCAACGCCAACAATTCCCAACCTGAATACAATTCGGTTGGGATCACTGCTCCAGCCATCTCCCGGGATCGCGAATATCTCCCAAGTATCGTAGCCAAGTTCCAATCTGTCGGTTACGGGCTGCTTTTCAAGAACTGCAGGATCGCCGAAGAATGGGGCATTTGGCTCACCGTTTCGCGATTTCACACGCATTGCGATGCGCAGATCAGGATCGGAGATGCGCCACCCGCTGTCGCGGAACAATCGCTCCACATCCATTACGGAAGAAACGATACCCCAGAACTTTTCAGTTCCGTCTTCTGACCTGACAACCACGGGGTATCTGGCGATGAGGCCCTTGCCACCCTGAACCAGATTGACCGGCCCGGTGACCATGACCTTGCCAGATTTCTTGACGGTCATGACCGCCGCCATTTGATCAATATTGTGCGTGTAGTCGAGCCCGATGACGCTCTCATTTCCTTCAAGGGGATAGACCATCGTGACTTTGAGATCGGGCGCGATCGCAATATTTCGGATCTGCGGCGCGTTTCTCAAAACGTTGCTCAACAGCTTGGTAGTTGCCCCTGAACCTTCAGCCATGTGGCCAGGCAAATCTCCAATCAACCCCTGAAGTATTGCAACATTTCGGGAAATAAGCGCATCCAGCCGCGTCTTTTCGAGAAGCAGCCGCTCAGCAACCGCTGCCCGCTGTGCACTGTCCAGGCTTTCACCGCGCTGCCAATCAGCATAACCCGCGAACAAGGCAATTGTGACTGCAGCGACTAGCGCGGGGACGAAATACAACCCACGAGACCGACGCAATGCGATATTTTTGCCCTTCCGGGCGCTGTGAAATTTCATTTCTAGGGAGCCAAATCCATCTGTTGGCCCGCATCATAGAGTATTTATGGTTAACAACAGCTTTCATTAGAAGTCGTTCATCAGGCCGCTTTCTGAGCGTGATACTCCTTAATCGCAATCATCTTGATCGCTGGCGCGCGTTCGGCTTCGTAGTTTAGCGAGAAACCATCTTGCGCCATGAAAACCGGATCGCCATCGAGATCTCTGCAAATGTCTCCACGCCTGCCGGAAATGAAACTCTCAAGATCTGCCGCCTTTTCAGCCGAAATCCAGCGACACATCGAAAACCGTGACATTTCAAACGAAACAGGCAAGCCGTACTCCGCCTTCAGGCGCTCCTTCAGCACATCAAGCTGAAGGGCTCCGACAACGCCCACAATTGCCGGCGAGCCATCCTCTGGCTGAAAGAGCTGCACGACGCCCTCCTCTGCCATTTGCTGTAGTGCTTCCTTCAGTTTCTTGGCCTTCATCGCATCTTCCAGATGGACGCGACGCAGGATTTCCGGTGCGAAGTTCGGAACGCCCTGAAATACCAATGCCTCACCATCAGTGAGCGTGTCGCCAATGCGCAAGCTTCCGTGGTTTGGTATACCGACCACATCGCCTGCGTAGGCGGTGTCGGCGAGCTGGCGCTGCGAAGCGAAGAAAAACTGTGGTGCTGTGAGACCCATCTGCTTGCCCGTGCGCGCCAGGCGCGCCTTCATGCCTCGTGTCAGTTTGCCTGAACATACGCGGACAAATGCGATGCGGTCGCGGTGATTGGGATCCATATTTGCCTGAATCTTGAAGACAAACGCTGACATCTTGTCATCAGTTGCCTTGACCTTGCGTGTATCGGCCACCTGATCGCGCGGCGGCGGTGCAACCTCACCAAGTGCATTGATAAGGTCTCGCACACCGAAATTGCGAAGCGCCGAACCAAAGAAAACGGGCGTCATATGGCCTTCCAGGAAGGATTGCTGATCAAACGGACGGCATGCCTCGCGCGCCAGCTCAAGTTCCTCAATGAAATTCTCACGTTCGTTCTCCGGCAAATTGCCAGCCACCGCGGTTGCGTCCTGAACGATTGCCTCAACCTGCGTGTCACTGCCGCGAAAGGCGCCTGCGCTTAGATGGTAGGCACCACAGAACGTCTTGGAGCGACCGACGGGCCAGGTAAGGGGGGCCGTATCCAGCGCCAGCTTCTCTTCCACCTCGTCCAGAATTTCAAACGGGTCGCGGCTTTCGCGGTCCATCTTGTTGATGAAGGTAATGATCGGGATATCGCGCATGCGGCAAACTTCAAAGAGCTTCAACGTACGCGGCTCGATACCCTTGGCAGCGTCAATCACCATGATGGCAGCATCAACCGCAGTGAGTGTGCGATAGGTGTCGTCGGCAAAGTCTTCGTGGCCGGGCGTATCCAAGATATTGAAAATCTTGTCGTTATATTCAAACGTCATCACCGAGGTGACCACCGAGATACCACGTTCGCGCTCGATCTTCATCCAGTCGGACCGGGTCTGGATGCGATCTTTCTTCGCCTTCACTTCGCCTGCAAGCTGGATAGCACCGCCAAAAAGCAGAAGCTTTTCAGTCAGGGTCGTCTTACCGGCGTCCGGGTGGGCGATGATTGCGAATGTACGGCGGCGGGATACCGCCTCTTGAAGGGTCTCGGCCATGTGGTCATCAAATCCTGTGAATTGGCGCCCTCATAACCGCAATTGCGATGTGATGCAATTGACCGGGCGCTTTGTGGTCGCGATGATTGACCCATGAACGCTCATAATCTGAAATCTCCGCTTTTGAAGTTAATCCGCCTTGCCCATGGCACGGGCATAGACCTGCCGTCCTACGAGACAGCTGGCGCTGCGGGAATGGACCTTCGCGCGGCCGTCAATGAAGATGAGCCAATGGTTCTTGCTCCGGGCAAACGCACACTTGTGCCAACGGGCTTTGTTTTCGAAATTCCTGAAGGATACGAAGCGCAAATCCGCCCGCGCTCCGGCCTTGCCTTCAAGCACGGCATTACCTGCCTCAACACACCTGGTACGATTGACAGTGATTATCGCGGCGAAGTGAAAGTACTTCTGGTCAATCTGGGGGACGAGGATTTCATCATCGAGCGTGGCATGCGTATCGCCCAAATGGTGATCGCGCCCGTGACGCAGGTACAGGTATTAGAAGCCCAAGCGGCGTCTGAAACTGTGCGCGGCGCTGGCGGCTTTGGCTCGACCGGCATTTGATCAGCGCTGCGAGCGCGCTTACCCGTGTTGGGGCCTCTTTCGCAGCGGTTGCGTGAAATAATCGTTTTCAAACATGCATTTTGCGCGATGTTTTTTCTCGCGGTATCCTCTTTCGCGCAGATTGAATTCTGGTGACTTGCGCCTTTTCGGCCTATCCTGCTTTCAAGTCCATGAGATCCATTGAGGGAAAAGCACCATGTCTGACGCGAAGAAGCCGGGCCGCGGCCGCATCTATAATTCGATCACCGAGACGATTGGCGACACGCCGCTGGTGCGCCTTGACAAGTTGGCCGACAAAAATGGCGTGAAGGCCAATCTTGTTGCCAAACTGGAATTCTTCAATCCGATTGCATCGGTCAAGGATCGTATTGGCGTTGCCATGATTGAAAGCCTCGAAGCACAGGGCAAGATCACGCCAGGCAAGACAGTTCTTGTGGAGCCAACGTCTGGCAATACC
The DNA here is from genome assembly GCA_050301895.1 of Ensifer sp. Lineage (GTDB taxonomy): Bacteria > Pseudomonadota > Alphaproteobacteria > Rhizobiales > Rhizobiaceae > Ensifer_A. The sequence goes on from JBNKZZ010000009.1 coordinate 97,751, forward strand.
GGCATTGCGCTGGCCTTCACCGCCGCCGCCAAGGGCTACCGCCTGATCCTGACCATGCCGGAAACAATGTCCATTGAACGACGCAAAATGCTCGCGCTCTTTGGCGCAGAGCTGGTGCTGACCGAAGGGCCGAAGGGCATGAAGGGTGCCATTGCAAAGGCCGAGGAACTTGCAGCCGAACTTCCCGATGCCATAATTCCCCAACAGTTTGAAAACCCTGCCAATCCGGAAATTCACCGCAAGACTACGGCTGAAGAGATCTGGAATGACACCAATGGCGAGGTGGATATCTTTGTCTCCGGCATCGGTACTGGTGGAACCATCACCGGAACGGGCCAGGTGCTCAAGTCCAAGAAGCCGTCCGTCAAGGTGATCGCTGTGGAGCCGACGGATAGTCCGGTTCTGTCTGGCGGCAATCCGGGACCGCATAAAATTCAGGGAATTGGTGCGGGCTTCGCGCCAGCCATCCTGGACACATCGATCTATGACGAGGTTGTCACCGTCTCCAATGACGAGGCATTTTCGATGGCGCGTGATGTTGCCCGGATTGAAGGGGTGCCGGTGGGTATCTCCTCCGGCGCTGCACTGACGGCAGCCATCAAGGTTGGACAGCGGGAAGAAAACGCTGGCAAAACCATCGTGGTGATTATTCCGTCCTTCGCGGAACGCTACCTTTCCACGGCTCTATTCGACGGCCTTGGTGAGTAATCCTCGCCCGTTTTTTACCAATCATGCGACCGCCTGCGAAAGTCTGGCGGTCGTTTTCATCTACGCAGCAGCCATCAACCTGTCGCCTGCAATACGATAGGTGATGGCCTCGGCCAGATGAATGCGCCCTACACGAGACTGTCCTTCAAGATCGGCCAGCGTGCGCGCAACCTTCAATATGCGGTGATACCCGCGCGCCGAAAATTTGAGCTTTTCGGCTGCATCCCGCAATAACTGTAGCCCCGATGGATCCGGGTCGGCGATCTTCTCGATCAATGACGACGAACATTGTGCATTCGTCATCAGTCCGGCCTGACCGAACTCTATGAAACGCTCATGTTGCATTCTACGGGCCTTGGCGACACGGGCCGCCACCGCCGCGCTGGATTCCGACTGACCCTGCCCGATCAGGTCAACTGCGGTAACCGCAGGCACCTCTATACGAATATCAATGCGGTCCAGCAGCGGCCCGGAGACACGCGCCTGATAATCCGCCGCGCATCTGATCCCACGGGCGCATGTGTGTCCCGGCTCACCTGCCATTCCGCAGCGGCAAGGATTCATGGCCGCGACCAGTTGCACTGCGGCAGGATAGGTAACGCGATGGTTGGCCCGCGCGATGATGCAACTGCCCGATTCCAAAGGCTGGCGCAGAGCGTCCAACACCTGCGGCGCAAATTCGGGCAACTCGTCCAGAAACAGAACCCCGTGATGGGCAAGTGATGCCTCACCCGGCTTGGCGCGCAGGCCACCGCCAACCAAAGCCGCCATGGTGGCGGAATGATGCGGCGAACGAAACGGTCGTCGATCCGACAACTTGCCACCTGAAAGCTGACCAGCAATCGAGTGGATCATGGACACTTCCAGGAGTTCGGCAGCGCGCAGTGGCGGCAAAATAGATGGCATGCGGGCGGCCAACATGGACTTGCCGGAACCTGGAGGACCAACCATCAGCAAATTATGTCCGCCGGCGGCGGCGACTTCCAACGCGCGCTTGGCGCTTTCCTGCCCGCGAATGTCAGCTAGGTCTGGCAAGTTCGCCGGTTGTTCGCGAATAGCCGGATCAGGTCGTGTCAGCACCTGCGTTCCCCGGAAATGGTTTGCTAACGCAACGAGACTGCGAGGAGCCAAAATATCAATGTCCGACCCAGCCCAAGCGGCCTCAGGCCCGCTATCTGCAGGGCATATCAAGCCTTTACCCATGGCATTCGCAGCAATCGCAGCAGGCAAGGCACCGGAAACAGTCGCCACCGTTCCATCGAGATTAAGTTCGCCAACCACAACATAACCATCCAAAGCGTCGCCCGGCACGGCTCCAAGTGCGGCCATCAAGCCCAATGCAATGGCGAGGTCGAAATGACTGCCCTCCTTGGGCAAATCCGCTGGCGCCAGATTGACCGTCACTTTCTTGCCCGGCAAAGCCAGCCCGGAAGCATGCAACGCAGCCTGCACCCGTTCCCGGCTTTCCGCGACAGCCTTGTCCGGCAGGCCGACGATCTGCATACCCACTTTACCGGGCGCAATCATCACCTGGACGTCCACCGGGACACCCTCAATACCGTGAAATGCAACTGTTGTTACCCGCGAAACCATAGATCTGCCCCTCTACAGCAATGTCTGGCGAAGACAGGCACAACCCATTGCGCCTAACCGTTGAGTATCTTACACACAACAACCGCCAAGACAAGAACATTATAGGAACAAACAGCTAGTGAATTTCTCATAAGTTGTATTTGGTTGTATTTTCAGAACAAATCGTGACAACCAAATGCAATTCAGGCGGGTACAATATGCTCACCTGGTTGCGCTGCGATAAGCCTGTGCAGCTTTACTGCCAGACGGATACTGGCTGTCCGTTGGACGTCCGCATCATGCTGTCGACATAGCCCAGATCACTGTTCAGCTGCTCACTATTGCCGCAAGATCTGATGAAGCCGCCGACATATTCCATGCAGCTCACTTTTCCGCCGTCCACTATACCGTTTGCATAATCCTTCACAACGCCGTCGCCGCCGACGAGGAAGTAGTAGACCGCATATTCCATCTTGGTTTTCGACGAACCGATAAAGCCGAAGTCGATGCTGGACTCGCCTGCTTCACGCAAAGTCGCGTGCTTGTAGATCACGTCACCACTTGGCAGCGTGGTTTGGCCAATGCGATTTCCATAGGCAAGCTGCGGCAAGAGTTCGCCAGCGACCAGATGCTTGGAGGTCGAAACCTTCTCATATGTGCGGCCAATCGTATGGCTGAGAACGACACTGTCGCCCTTTTTGCGCATGTTTTCAGCGGTCTGCGAGCACGCCGTCAGAGCAAGGAAGATCGCAACAAAAAATGTCCATTTAAATATACGCATGGTAAGTCCGTCCCATTTTGAAATTGGCGTTTGTCATACCAACCGTCTGATATGACACCAAATCAAAACGGGCAGATTGCAGCGTCCAATTTTGGGTGGAATCCCTGCCTAGCGCTTCTTCTCAATCGCGTCCCAAAGCAGGCTGGCGATGTCAGCGCCGCCGAAATTCTTCACCTCGCGCAGTCCGGTCGGCGACGTGACATTGATTTCAGTCAGGTAGTCACCAATGACATCGATACCGACCAGAAGGAAACCGCGCTCACGCAATGCCGAACCGATGCGAGCACAGATTTCCTTTTCCCTTTCGGTCAATTCGGAATGCTCGGCGCGCCCGCCGACATGCATATTGGAGCGACTGTCATGCTCTGCAGGCACGCGATTAATTGCACCAACGGGCTCGCCGTCGATCAAGATAATGCGCTTGTCGCCCTTGCGCACATCCGGCAAATATTCCTGCGCGATGAATGGTTCGCGGAATTGTTGGCCAAACATTTCCAATAGCGAGGACAGGTTGCGATCATCCTTGCGCAGGTGGAACACGCCCGCGCCGCCATTGCCGTAGAGCGGTTTGATAATGATGTCGCCCAGCTCCTCACGGAATGAGCGGATTTCTGCCGGATCACGCGTAATCAGCGTTTTCGGCATTAGGTCGGGAAATTCTGTAACAAAAATCTTTTCGGGTGAATTGCGAACCCAGGCCGGATCGTTGACCACCAGCGTCTCGGGATGAATACGCTCAAGCAGATGTGTCGATGTAATATAGGCCATATCAAAAGGCGGATCCTGGCGCAGAAGCACGACGTCCATCGTCGACAGATCGACACGTTGCGGCGCGCCCAGATCGAAATGGTTGCCCTCAACATCACGCAGTATCATGGGCTCAACAGTTGCGAATACCTTGCCGTCGCGAAGTGACAGCTTTTCCGGCGTATAGTGAAACAGCTTGTAGCCGCGCGCTTGCGCCTCAAGGCTCATTGCAAAGGTAGAATCGCCCGCGATATTGATGGAGGAGACATGGTCCATCTGGACCGCAACATTGCTGATTTTCGCCATTGAGCTCTCCGGCCTTTCGAAATTGCCAAACGGCGCGATGAAACATCACGCCGTCACCTAAGAGCTATCATGTATGCGCTCAAAAGGCGCCGCGCAACGGTTCACCGCTTTTCATTGCGCGAAGTGCGTTGCGCAGCCGCAAAACCGCGCTCAGCGGAGCAGGCATGGGCCGACGTACAAAGGCTATTTTCTTCACGTAATTATTGACGCGCCATACCGCCCAGGTCTTGCCTCGGAAATAAGCGATATCGCCAGCACGCAAGGTGGTGGTTGTGCCATCTTCACCCGTCACATGGACTTCGCCCTCAAGGATGAGGACGGTTTCATCCCAGCCGAAATACCAATTGAACGCTCCGGCCGAACAATCCCAAAGCGCGGTTGTGGCAGACAGGTCTGAACTTTGTGAATGCTCCGCAACACGCGCCTTCGGGTCGCCATCAATGACCCACGAGGGATCAATCGGTGCGTCTTTCCATTCAAGTCCGTCTACAGAACCGGACACGATTGGCGGCGCGACTTCACGTGTGGAATAGGCAACGCCCGGTGCAAGCAACAAGGACACCGCAGAAAAGAATTCATTGAAATGGACTGCCATATGCCTTCCTCCATATTTTGATGAAAGGTCGCACAAAGCTGTATCGATATGATTGAATAAATAGATTGCATTTTATCCATACCGTCCAAAAACGGGACAGACTGTGCGAAATCACCTCAAAAAGCATCTTTGAGATGCCTTGGGAGCCGCCATGGGACAATTGCGATGATGTCATAGCGCCAGGAAAGCTCGGCGTAGTCCCGCTGACGTGACAACCAAATCTCGCTTGAGGCGCGAATACGACGTTCCGCCTCGTAGCCTACCGCATCAATTGCCGTGTGTATTTCCCGGCGGGCCTTGACCTCAACAAAGGCCACAAGAGCACCCCGCCGCGCAATAATGTCTATTTCGCCCGATTTCGTGCGATAACGCAGTGCCAAAATCCGATAACCCTTGGCGAGCAGAAAAGCGGCGGCGAAGAACTCGGCCCATATACCGAGACGAAAGGCCCGTTGCCGCTTCTGCCTGCTCCCGGTTCCAGTCATTCGTCCTTCAGTTCCAAAAGCCGTTGATACAAATCCTTGCGAGCCAGACCGGTGCGACGGGCAGCTTCCGTCGCCGCCTTGCCTGCGGGCATGTCACCCGCCAGCTGCCGCAGAAGCGCATCAACATCCTCCTGATTTGCCGGTTCGCCCTCCGCAGGCGGCCCGATAACCAGGACAACCTCGCCCTTGACGGTCTTTTCTGCGTATTCTTCAGCGAGCGCGCTCAACGTTCCCCGCCGAAACTCTTCGAAAGCCTTTGTCAGCTCACGGCAAACCGCAGCGGGTCTGTCATCCCCGAGCACCTCCGATGCACAAGCCAATGTCGCGCCTATACGATGCGGGGACTCAAAAAAGATGAGGGTTGATGGCACGTCGCGCAATTCTGCCAGCCGTTCCGACTTTGCCTTTGCCTTCGTCGGCAGAAAACCGGCAAACATGAATGTGTCATTGGGAAGGCCTGAACCCAGCAGAGCCGCCAGCGGGGCAGACGCTCCCGGTACCGGATAGACCTTGATGCCTGCCTCAATTGCCAACTGAGCGAGCCGATAGCCGGGGTCGGAAACCATCGGAGTACCCGCATCAGAGACCAACGCAATCGCTTGCCCCGCCTCCATGTGCTCCAGCAGTTTTGCGCCTGCACTTTCTGCATTATGTTCATGATAGGCGAAGGGGCGACGGGCTATCCCGTAGCGATCCAGCAATACGCGGGTTACGCGCGTGTCTTCGCAAGCCAGCACATCGCATCCGGCGATCGTCTCCAGCGCCCTAAGAGTAATGTCGCCAAGATTGCCGATGGGTGTTGCAACAAGGTAGAGGCCACCGTCCAACGGCCTTGCCGAAATCTCTGACGTACCGATCTTGAAACTTCTGTTGCTTTTTGCTTCTGCCGCCACGCTGCACCTTTTACCAAATGTCTTTCAGACTTATGCGCGAGGCAGACAAAAGCTGCAAGTGCACTGATAATGGAGGACAATGTCGCAAAGCGCTTGCAATTTGACCTCACAATCTGCCATTTTGCGCGTCCGCCTCTTTCCCGGACGAAGTCGGAAAGAGCAATCAAACAAGCAACGATCTGCGGGAATGATCCTGCAACAAGTAACAAAAGTCGGAAGCAGTCCATGCGTATTACCATCGAACGGGCCAATCTTCTCAAGTCGCTGAATCACGTGCACCGTGTGGTTGAGCGCCGTAACACTATCCCGATCCTTTCCAACGTTTTGCTGCGTGGCGAGGGCAATGACCTGCAGTTGAAGGCAACTGACCTGGATCTCGAGATTACCGAGTCTGCACCGGCGATGGTGGAACAGGCAGGCGGAACAACAGTCCCGGCGCATTTACTTTATGACATTGTGCGCAAGCTTCCCGATGGCTCAGAAGTCTTGCTTGCAACATCCACGGACGGCACGTCCATGACTGTTGCTGCAGGGCGTTCGAAATTCTCCCTGCAGTGCCTGCCCGTTTCCGATTTTCCAGATCTCACTGCCGGCGAGTTCAGTCATACATTCTCTTTGCCCGGTTCATCGCTGAAGATGCTGATAGACCGCACCCAATTCGCAATTTCCACGGAAGAGACACGCTACTATCTGAACGGCATCTTCATACACACAATTGAAGCTGACGGTGACTTGAAGCTGCGCGCAGTGGCAACTGACGGGCACCGCCTTGCGCGTGCCGATGTTGTGGCACCGGCAGGTTCGGAAGGCATGCCAGGAATTATTGTTCCGCGCAAAACAGTCGGCGAACTGCAAAAGCTGGTGGACGGCCTCGACACTGATGTGAAGATTGAGCTGTCGGATGCAAAAATCCGCATGACGGCTGGACCGATCATTTTGACGTCGAAGCTGATTGACGGAACATTCCCTGACTATCAGCGCGTGATCCCTGTCAACAACGACAAGGAGCTACGCATTGATACATCTACATTTGCTGCTGCAGTCGACCGCGTCTCCACAATCTCTTCCGAACGCGGACGCGCGGTTAAACTCTCGCTTTCCGAGGGCCAGCTCACTCTGACGGTCAATAACCCGGATTCAGGCTCTGCAACCGATGAGGTTGCTGCAGGCTACACTTCGGACCCATTGGAAATCGGCTTCAACGCCAAGTATTTGCTGGATATTACGTCTCAGCTTTCCGGCGATGAGGCGATCTTCCTGCTGGCCGACCCGGGTTCACCGACCCTGGTGCGCGACACCGACGGCGACGATGCACTTTATGTCTTGATGCCGATGCGCGTTTAAGCGGAGGCGGTACACCGCCTTCAATTTGTCAAGAATACGTGTATCATCCGCAGCATTGAAGCTTCGACCATTCTGGCCGGGCAGATAGACTGCGGGGATTTCTGTTTGCTTGGACGACGGATCAAGGCAAAATTCGGGAACTTGCATAGTCGGTTGAAACCGGCTGCTGTTGCCGCAATTCCTGCGAATAGACTGCTCACACGCTTCAATGGCGAAATTCGCTTTTTCAAGGGCATGCTCAATGGTCCACGCCATGTGGGCGCACTTCTCCCCACCTCCTCAGTCATGGCAAAACGCATGGCGAGCGTGATTGATCCGAAATCTGGCCTGCCCGTTCTGGAGCTTGGGCCGGGTACGGGCGCGATAACAAAGGCTATTCTGGAACGCATCACTCCCGACCGTTTGGTGTCGGTTGAGTATTCTCAAGAGTTTCACGCGCATCTCCAGGAAGCCTTTCCAGGCGTTCAATTCATCAACGGCGATGCATTTGATCTCAAGGCCACTCTTGGACATTTGCATCAGCAGAAATTCGATTGCGTGATTTCCGCAATTCCGCTGTTGAATTTTCCGATGTCCGAACGCGTTGCTCTGCTGGAGAGCCTGTTGGACCTCTTGCCTCCTGGCCGCCCGGTGGTTCAGTTTTCCTACGGGGCGTTGTCTCCGATTGAACCGCGCCCGCACAGCTATCAGGTACGCCACTACGACTTTGTGCTGCGCAATGTGCCGCCTGCCCAGATTTGGATTTACCGAAGGCACGTGAACTAGGTCGAACGCCAACTCCAACTTTCCATGTTTGCCATTTACATCTCCCATCCGCAGGTCCAAATCGAACCACACAAACCGGTTGCTAAATGGAGCTTGTCAGATATCGGGCGGGAACGGTCTTTCATGACAGCTCGGCTTCCTTGGGTTTCTCAACTCTCGCGCATCATTGCCAGCGATGAAACAAAGGCCATTGAGACCGCCGAAATTCTCGCAGAGAAAGCCGGGATCATTTTCGAGGTCGATACCTCAATGTCGGAGATTGACAGGTCGTCCACCGGCTATCTCCCCCATGCCGAACATGAGGCAGCAGCGGATGCCTTCTTTGCGGCGCCAACCATAAGCTTCAAAGGGTGGGAGCCTGCGGTGGACGCGCAACATCGTATCACGACCGCCATCAGGCGCGTACTCACCAATCACGACCCGGCTATGCCAATCGCCTTTGTCGGCCACGGTGGTGTTGGAACATTGCTCAAGTGTCATTTGGCGAAACAACGCATCGCGCGCGATTATGACCAGCCCGCAGGTGGCGGCAATCTCTTCTGTTTTGATCTTGCGGAAATGCGACTGACATGCGACTGGACCCCCATGGAATCTTGGAAAGGTTGGGGCTTATGATGGAAGATATGCGCGAACGTTTGATTATCGGTTTGGATGTGCCGACAGTTGGCGAAGCAGAAAAGCTCGTGGCCACGCTGGGCGATGATGTTATCTTCTACAAGATCGGCTACCAACTTGCCTTCGCAGGTGGCCTCGAATTGGCCCGTGATCTGGCCAAAGATGGCAAGAAAATCTTCCTCGACATGAAGCTTCTGGATATCGACAATACGGTGAAAAGTGCGGTCGAAAACATCGTGAAAATGGGCATGACGATGCTCACGTTGCACGCCTATCCCAAGGCTATGCGGGCCGCTGTTGAAGCCGCCAAAGGCTCGGACCTCAGCCTGCTGGGCGTGACAGTTTTGACCTCGATGGATGAGAGCGACATGGTGGAAGCAGGCTACGAATGTGATCCCCATACGCTGGTCAAACGTCGCGCTGATCAGGCGCGTGCCGCTGGCATGGGCGGCATTGTATGTTCCGCAGAGGAGGCAAGTGCGGTGCGTGCGATTGTCGGACCCGACATGTCTGTGGTGACACCTGGTATCCGCCCGGCAGGTGCCGAAAAGGGGGACCAGAAACGTGTCATGACACCGGGCGACGCCATTCGCGCGGGTTCGTCACATTTGGTGGTTGCACGCCCCATAGTGAAAGCGCAGGATCCGGTGGCGGCTGCCCGCGCTATTCTCGCAGAAATGGCCTCAGCCTGATACATCAAGGAGAACTTAACGATGGCAAAGGGATATTGGATTGCACGCGTCGATATTCGCGACGCGGAACGCTACAAAGACTATGTGGCGGCCTCCAAGATTGCATTCGACAAATATGATGCAAAAGTACTGGCGCGTGGCGGCGACCATGAGCTTGCAGAAGGTCCGGGGCGCGCGCGAAACGTTATTCTGGAGTTTTCCTCGCTTGCCCAGGCGCAGGCCTGCTACCACTCGCCGGAGTATCAAATCGCAGCCAAGATCCGCCAGGAGGTAGCCGATGGCGAGATTGTTCTGGTTGAGGGCGTTTGACGCACTTCACCTGACGAAGAGATTCATATAAAGACTGCCCAACTGCAAGATATTCAGGGGACTGCAAGATGACGATGTCCAACCAGCCGAAGCTCGTTACCGTATTTGGTGGCTCAGGATTTGTCGGCCGCCACATTGTGCGGGCACTGGCCAAACGTGGCTATAGAGTTCGAGTTGCCGTACGTCGGCCAGATCTCGCCTTTCACCTCCAGCCGCTTGGCAATCCCGGTCAGATTTCATTGGTGCAAGCCAATCTGCGTTACCGCAAATCCGTTGATGCAGCGGTCAAAGGCTCTGACATTGTTGTCAATTGTGTCGGCATCCTTTTCGAAAAAGGCCGGAACAACTTTGATTCCGTGCAAGACTTTGGTGCACGCGCTGTTGCAGAAGCCACACGCGCTGCAGGTGCCCGCTTGGTCCACATCTCAGCTATCGGGGCCGATGCCAACAGCGCTTCCGACTATGCACGTTCCAAGGGGCGCGCTGAAGCCGCGATCCGCGAAATATCCGCTGATGCCATCATCATGCGCCCATCCATCATCTTTGGGCCGGAGGACAACTTCTTCAACAAGTTCGCCGAAATGGCGCGCTTCACCCCCGTCCTACCCCTTATCGGCGGTGGAAAGACGGCGTTCCAGCCGGTCTATGTCGGCGATGTTGCGGAAGCTGTTGCGAAGGCAGTCGATGGCGAATTGACCGCAGGTCTTACCTATGAATTGGGCGGTCCGGAAGTTCTGACTTTCAAGGAATGTCTGCAAATGATCTGCAAGGAAATCCGCCGCGATCGGGTGCTTGCACCGCTGCCATTTGGCCTCGCAGGTTTCATGGCTTCATTGCTGCAGTTGGTGCCCTTCTTCGACCCGCTTCTGACCACTGATCAGGTTCGCCTGCTCAAGAGCGACAACCGCGTGTCGGACGCTGCAAAGGCTGAGAAGAGGACGCTGGAAGGCATGGGCATCCACTCAACGCTGGCGTCTTCCATTCTGCCATCGTACCTGGTGCGTTTCCGCCCACAGGGCCAATATACCGGCGCTGGCAAGGCCGCCTGATACATTCAGGCCTGTTGATTATATGAAGAGCGCCACGGACAAGGTTCCCGGCGCTCTTTTCTTTGCGCCGCAGCTGTGCGTTGCATATTTGCCGCACAAGGTCTCCCGTGACCCGTTAATCCCTAGTTCAGGTTAATGGACTATTGTTTCCTCAAGTCCGCCGACATATACGGTGGCCCGTCGTCAGCGGAGAATCGCTTCTTGCGAATGACGATGGAAGATAATTGGAGAGGCTACCGATCTATGGGCAAGTCAATTGCTATTATGTTTGCATGTGCAGCACTGGTTATTCTGGGTGCGTCCTTCGCCGCGCCGACTGCCGTTGCGTCCAAATCCGATTGTTCGCCTGCCTATGGCGTGGACCCATGCAACCCCGAGCATGCTCAGGCAAACTGACTTTTTGGATGAGCATAGTTTGAAAAGCCGGACTTTGAAGCCCGGCTTTTTTTGTGCCTTGATTTTCAACCGAGAAGATAAAGCCCGACCAGGCCTGCTGTGCCTACAATGATGCGCCACCAGGCAAAGAGCGCAAATCCGCGACGTGACACGAAATCCAAAAGCGACCGCACGACAAAAATGCCGGAAACAAAGGCCGCGACGAAGCCGATTGAAATGGTGGTGAAGTCGTCTGCGCTGAGATCTCCCCAGTTCTTCATAAGATCCAACGCGAAAGCGCCAACCATGGTCGGCATGGCCAGAAAGAATGAAAACTCTGCAGCCGAACGCTTGTCTGTTCCCAACAACAGTGCACCTGCGATGGTGGCACCGGAGCGCGACGTGCCCGGGATCATGGCAAGGCACTGGCAAAGGCCGATCTTGAACGCCAAAGACGGCGGATAATCCATAATATCGAAGTATTTCGGCTGCAGTTTCATGCGGTCAATGACCGCCAGAATGACACCGCCAATAATCAGCACCGAGCAGATCAGCGCTGGCGATTCGAACAGGATTGTCTTGATGAAATCATGCGCCAGAGCGCCGATGACTGCGGCAGGCATGAATGCCAGCAAAATTGAGAAAACGAAACGACGCGCCTTTTCGCTGCTTGGCAGATCGAGCGCGATCGTGATGAGCTTCTGCGCATAGACCAGAAGGATCGCCAATATTGCACCAAGCTGGATCAAGACCTCAAACGTATGACCAGTGGATTCGAACTTCAAAAAATGTCCTGCGAGCAGTACATGCGCAGTTGATGAAACGGGGATAAATTCGGTCAACCCCTCGATTAGCCCCAGTACCAGCGCAGTGAACTCGGAAGAGCCAGTCATAATTTTTCCTTTATCAATACTGAGAGAATATGTTGATACTGCGATTCGCTTGTGCGTCGTTGATAGAACACCTATAGCTTCTATTCTCGAGTGAAGACCAGCCCGATGCAGAAATCGCATTCACAATTAACCGTCGCCAAGGCCAGAAACACCCGGTATGCCTACACTTTTTCATCATCCAATGTCATCCCATTCCCGCTTCATTCGGCTTGTTCTGGGTGAATATGGCCTGCCCGCTGATCTCGCAGAAGAGCCAATCTGGGAGTTGCGGCGCGATTTCCTGGCGCTGAACCCAGCGGGGACATTACCGGTTTATGTGGATGACAGCATGCGCGCCATAAGTGGTGCGTCAGTGCTGGCCGAATTTTTTGACGAAACCGTTGGCATTTTAAAACGCGAGAAACGCCTGCTCCCCGATGACCCTTTCAAGCGCGCAGAAGTTCGTCGCCTTATGGATTGGTTCCTGTTGAAGCTTGAAAGCGAAGTTACCCGCCCGCTGGTACGCGAACGTGTTTACAAGCTCTTTCTGCGGCCTGAGCAGGGCGGCGGCGCACCGGATTCGAAAGCGCTGCGCACGGCCCGCGCCAATATTCGCCAACATATGAAGTATGTTTCGTGGTTGGCTGGCACACGCCCCAATCTGGGAGGCGATAGTGTTTCCTACGCGGATATGGCTGCGGCAGCTTCACTGTCCATCCTCGACTATCTGGGCGAGATCGATTGGAACACGGCGCCCCAGGCACGAGACTGGTATCAACGTATGAAGTCACGCCCGTCCTTCCGTCCTCTTCTGGCTGACCGTGTTCGAGGCGTGACACCGGTTTCGCATTATGCCGACCTCGACTTCTGAGACCAAGGCCGAAAAGCTCTCCCTTTTTGTGAAGGCAGAGGCCAAACGCCTCGGTTTTGCAGATTGCCGCATTCTGCGCGCGGTAGACGCCGAGGACCATGCTGCCGTCCTGAGCAGCTTTCTTGAGGCCAGGCACCACGGAACTATGGGTTGGATGGCCGAGACGGCAGACCGCCGGGCGAGCCCCAGAGGCCTCTGGCCAGATGTCAAAAGCATTATCGTGCTCACCATCAATTATGGCCCGCAGACGAACCCGCTTGAAACGCTCGACAAACCGGATTGCGGTTCCATTTCTGTTTATGCCCGCAATCGCGACTATCATGATATCGTCAAGGGAAAGCTGAAGGAACTTGCTGGCAAACTGGCTAGCCGCACCAAGGCCGATGTCAAGGTATTCGTCGACACGGCACCAGTGATGGAGAAGCCGCTCGCTGCCAAGGCTGGGCTGGGCTGGCAAGGAAAGCACACCAACCTCGTTTCGCGCGAATTTGGTTCATGGCTCTTCATCGGCTCCATTTTCACCGAAGCTGATCTTGCCGCTGATGAGGACGAGATTGATCATTGCGGCTCCTGCCGGGCGTGCCTGGATGCCTGCCCCACTGGCGCATTTCCCGAACCTTACAGAATTGATGCACGCCGTTGCATTTCCTATCTGACGATTGAACACAAGGGGCCCATCGAGCTTGAATTGCGTCGAAAGATGGGAAACCGAATCTACGGCTGCGATGACTGTCTGGCCGCCTGTCCATGGAACAAATTCGCCGCCAGCGCGCAAGAAATGAAGCTCATCGCCCGTGATGAGCTAAACAGTCCAAAGCTTGATTTCCTGCTGCAATTCGATGACGCGATATTCCGGAGGTTTTTCTCCGGCTCGCCCATAAAGCGTATCGGACGCAATCGCTTCATTCGCAACTGCCTGATTGCTGCGGGCAATTCCGGGCTTCGCGATTTGATAGCGCCTGTCAGACAGCTTTGTCGGGACGAAAGCGCGGAGGTTCGCGCTATGGCACTCTGGGCGATCCACATGCTGGAAGGGCTTGGGACCGAAGAATTGGCTGCATTGCTGCCTGACCACGAAGATGACCAGCTCGTATTGAACGAGTTGAGACTGCTGGAGACAAATCCATGAAATTGACGATTTTCGGATGTGGCTATTCCGGTAAAGCCATTGCGCGAGAGGCAAAGGGCGAATTTGAAACCATTTCCGGCACCACGCGCAGCGCCGATAAGGCCGACGCACTCGGCGCACTTGGCATCAATAGCGTTATCTACGACGGCGGCGCCCCCTCGCCTGAGCTTACTGCGGTGCTGGCCGAAACAACACATCTGATACAATCTATCGCTCCGGGAGAAGCGGGCGACCCGCTACTCAGTCTCGGCACTGAGCAACTGCGCGCAGCGATGCCTGAGCTGAAATGGATTGGATATCTTTCGACCGTGGGTGTTTATGGCGATCACGATGGTGGCTGGGTGGATGAAGAGAGCACATGCAAGCCAGTCTCGAAACGCTCCGTGGAACGCGTTCAGGCGGAGAAGGGTTGGGCAGGATTTGCTGCCGATACCGGATTACCACTTGCTGTTCTTCGCCTGTCGGGCATTTACGGTCCCGGGCGCAATGCGTATGTCAATCTGGCTGCCGGAAAAGCACGCAGGCTCGTGAAGAAGGATCAGGTATTTAATCGGATTCGCGTGGAGGACATTGGTCGCGCTGCCATTTTTCTCGCCCTGCGAAATGAGCCGGGTATCTTCAACATAACAGACCACGAACCGTCGCCGCCGCAAGATGTCATAGTGTATGCTGCGGAAAAAATGGGAGGTGATCTGCCGCCTGAAATCCCGTTTGAAACAGCCGATCTCACACCGATGGCACGGTCCTTTTATGGCGAGAATAAACGTGTCTTGAACGCAAAAATTCGTCAATTGGGATTTGAATTCCTGTATCCTGATTATCGCAGGTCCTTTGATCAGCTCTGGGCGGACGACTGCTGGCGCTGAGCAAAATGGCAGCGGGCTTGCTCTTGGCGGCGTTCACCGCTACCACGCAGCATAATTTTGTAAATGGAGAAGAACGCGATGCGTCTGGGTGGACGGCTTGCTGCCGCAATTGAAATTCTCGACGACATCCTTGCCCGTCGACGCCCCGTTGCCGACGCACTGAAAGACTGGGGCCTTTCGCACCGTTTTGCAGGTTCCGGCGATCGGGCTGCCATAGGCAACATTGTCTATGACGCACTCAGAATGAAGCTTTCTCATGCCTGGCTGATGAACGAGGAAAGTGGCGTTGCACTCGCCTATGCAACCCTCTTTCGGCAATGGGGTTACACCGCGGAGAGCCTGAGCGCTGCGCTGGACGGCGACAAATTTGCACCATCGCCATTATCCTCAGCTGCGCTGGAAGCTTTTACCAGCAACACACTGAAAGACGCGCCAGCCCATGTGCAGGCAGATTTGCCAGAATGGCTGGTTGCGTCATTTCAGCGAAATTTCGGAGACCGTTGGCTGGACGAGGCGGTGGCGCTGAACGAGCGGCCAAGTCTTGACCTGCGTGTGAACACGCTGAAGGCGGATCGTGAAAAAGTGTTGAAAGCACTCTCACGCAGCAGCGCGGAAGTCGCCCCTCTCGCACCATTTGGCGTGCGGATCGCCCCTGGTGGCAAGGATGACCGCCTGCCAAACGTTACCGCCGAGGTTGCATTCCAGAAAGGCTGGTTTGAAGTCCAGGACGAAGGCTCGCAATTGGCGGCTGCCATGGTGATGCCGAAGGAAGGCGAGCAGGTATTGGACTATTGCGCAGGCGGCGGCGGCAAGACATTGTCTATGGCCGCAGCCATGAACAACAAGGGGCAGGTACATGCTTATGACGCAGACCGGAAACGACTCGCGCCGATCGTTGAAAGGCTGAAACGCGCCGGTACGCGCAATGTGCAAATACATGAAGATGGCTCAAGTCTCCAAACGCTTGGCGCACGCTTTGATCGCGTCTTGATCGACGCGCCCTGCACGGGAACTGGTACTTGGCGCCGTCGCCCGGACACCAAGTGGCGATTGACCGAAAAGACCCTTGCTGAACGCAATCAACAACAAAGCGAGGTGCTTGATGCTGCCTCCGGTTACGTCAAACCCGGCGGAAAGCTTGCTTATGTGACCTGCTCTCTACTGCCGGAAGAAAATCAGGATCAGGTGGCTGCATTTCTGGAACGCAATTCAGAATTCCGGCAATTGGATGCCCGCCCATTGTTTGACACAGCCACAAACGGAAAAGGCAGCTATCACTCAAACGACGGCTTGAGTGTTACGCTGTCGCCTGCCACCAGCAACACGGATGGCTTTTTCTTCGCGATGCTGGAGCGTGTATCCTGATGATTGCAATCATGTTTTAGAATACTTCCAAACATGATTATTTGACACAAGTTTAAATTTGTTGCATGACCCTGGCAATGTTTACGGCAAGATCAGGAGAGAGATTTCATGTCCGGAGAAATTTTGAAGGCGGTGGCGCTTTCATTTGCTGTGTCGGTCGCACTGGCAGTGCCGTTTGGCGCACAGGCGGCAGACGAGAAGGCCGTTGCCGAGCACTATGCAGAAATTGCCCGTGCCAATTTCCAGGATGCCCTGACAACCGCGAAAGCGCTTGATGCTGCAATCACAAGCTTCCTGGAAAACCCTTCCGAAGATGGCCTCAAGGCCGCTCGCGATGCGTGGCTCGCCTCTCGCCCATTCTATCTGCAAACCGAACACTACCGTTTCGGCAACCCTGTTGTTGATGACTGGGAAGGCAAGGTCAACTCATGGCCACTGGATGAAGGCCTGATCGACTATGTTGACGCTTCTTACGGCTCAGAAAGCGACGAAAACGATCTCTACGTTGCGAACGTGATTGCCAATCCGGTCATTGAGATCAATGGCGAGAGCGTTGACGCTTCCAACATCACCCCGGCACTGATCGCCGATACATTGCAGGAAGCTGGCGGCATCGAAGCAAACGTCGCCTCAGGTTATCACGCAATCGAGTTTTTGCTTTGGGGGCAGGATTTGAACGGCACCGATGCAGGGGCCGGTAACCGTGCCTACACCGACTATGACATCGCCAATTGCACAAATGGCAATTGTGACCGTCGCGCCGCCTATCTGAAATCTGCGTCGGCTCTGCTGGTCGCTGACATTGAAGATATCGTCAAGGCATGGGAACCGGGTGGCGAGGCAGCAAGAGTACTGACCGATGATCCGACCAAGGGCATCGCGGCCATTCTAACTGGCATGGGCTCGCTTTCTTACGGTGAATTGGCAGGTGAGCGCATGAAGCTCGGCCTTCTTCTTCATGATCCCGAAGAAGAGCAGGATTGCTTCTCCGACAACACGCATAACTCTCACTATTATGACGCAGTTGGCATCCTGACCGGTTTTACGGGCGAATATACGCGCGCAGACGGAACGAAAATGAGCGGCCCGTCGATCAAGGATCTGCTGGTTGCCAAGGATCCGGCGGCAGCTGACGAGCTTGAGGGCAAGCTGACCACCACAATGGCAGCATTCGAGAAACTGAAAGAGCGCGGCGATAACGTTGAGGCTTACGACCAGATGATCGCCGAGGGAAATGCAGAAGGCGGCGCAGTTATTCAGGCCGCGATTGATGGTCTTGTTGACCAGACACGCTCCATTCAGCGTGCTGTAGCAAGCCTTGGGCTGGGCGATGTCGAGCTGGAGGGTTCCGACAGTCTGGACGCTCCAAACGCAATCTTCCAGTAAGCGACAAATCTGGGTCGCGAACTTCGCGACCCTTTCCTTTTTAGCTAGCGCAATTTTTCCGCTCATCGCAAACAGACAAGCTGCACCGCGCTGCGGGAAAATGCACGAGATCGTCGAAGCGTGAATACTCAAATGGTTCGCGAAACATCCTTCTCATTGATTGCTCAAGGCAGTATCGCACTTCTGTTGCTGACTGCGACGCCGTCAATTGCCGCCGAATTGCACCGAACTGACCTCAACACGTCCGAGCAAGAACGCGTAGAGCAAGTCACTGCCCCAGCCGTCAATTTCACACATGCCGAAGCCTTTGAGGCTATGCAGGGTGGCGCAACAACACTGAAGGGCCAGCATGGCAGAACAGCGTTCCAGAAACCGGCAGCGAACCTGCCATTCAACGAACGTCAGCCATTTGAACTCGGACGCGCGCTTTTCAAGAAGTTCTGGGTGGCGTCCCCCACTTCCACACTTGCCTCGGATGGTCTTGGCCCACTTTACAATGCCCGCTCATGCCACAGTTGCCATTTGCGCAATGGGCGGGGCATTCCGCCGAATGAGGGTGCTGCGGCAGGCGTTTCCTTTATCTTTCGATTGATACGCCCTGGTGGGGCTGGCGATCCTGTCTATGGCAAACAATTGCAGGACATATCTGTTCCCGGACTCAAATCGGAGGGCCATATCAAGATCAGCTACGACCATCTGCCGGTGACACTGACGGACGGCACGGTTGTTGACTTGCGGAAGCCGCACTACGCCATCACCGGGCTTGGTTATGGCCAACTGGATGCGGATACAATCATCTCGCCGCGTATCGCCCAGCCAATTGTTGGACTGGGCCTGTTGGAAGCTATTGCTGAAGCCGACATTGCCGCATTGGCAGACCCAGATGATACCGATGGTGACGGAATTTCGGGACGCCTGTCGTGGCTTGAAGGTGACAACGGCGCGCGCGAAATAGGCCGCTTCGGCTGGAAAGCGGAGCAAGCGACGGTCTATTCGCAAAGTGCAGCGGCGCTGCACACCGATATTGGTATTTCATCTCCAACTCAGCCCGCCCCCTATGGCGATTGCACGCCTGCACAAACTGCCTGTTTTGAAATGGCGAATGGCGTGCAGCCCAAACTCGGTGACACTGAGGCACCCGATCCCGTGATGGAACTTCTTAAAGCCTATGTTTCAAGCCTGGCAGTGCCCGCGCGCCGCAATGTTGGCGACGCCGAGGTCTTGCGCGGCAAGGCACTATTTTACCAGGCAGATTGTCCGGCCTGCCATCATCCGAAGTTTGTTACGTCCCGGAATGCAGCAATTGCACATAATGGATTTCAGCTCATATGGCCCTATAGTGATATGCTGCTGCACGACATGGGCGAAGCGCTTGCCGATGAGACGTCCGGCGGAGTTTTAAACGCCGCAGAATGGCGCACACCTCCGCTCTGGGGCATAGGGCTGAACAACGAAGTCAATGGTCGCAACGCGTATATGCATGATGGCCGTGCACGTACACTGGAAGAGGCTATACTGTGGCATGGCGGTGAAGCGTCTATGTCACAAAACCATTACAAAACTATGGAAAGTGCTGACCGGCTGGCGCTGATACGCTTTTTGGAGTCATTATGAAATTTACGCTCATCCTTCCCGCCCTGGCGAGCATCGCCACCCTACTGGCAACACCTGCTTTCGCCGATGCAAATGACGCTGAAGTTCGCACGGTGATGGGCAAGGCAGTCGACGACGTATTCCGACCGGGATATGCAGCCTTTGCGGCAAGCGCCAGGGACATGTCCACCGCGATGGAGAACCTCTGCCAGTCGCCCACCGAAACCAAACTCGATGAGGCTCGCACCACTTTTGGCGTCCTTGTCGACACGTGGTCGAAGATTGAAGTGCTGCAGGACGGTCCGGTCATCCGCGAAAATCGCCTGGAACGCATATTGTTCTATCCTGACCGCAAAGGCCTCGCACTTCGCCAGATTCAAGACCTGCTGGCGGATGAGGACGATGCCGCTATTAGCCCGGAGGCTATGCCGCAGAAGAGCGTCGCGGTACAGGGCATACCCGCTTTGGAGTTTGTGCTCTTTGGAGCCGGCGCAGACGCGATGGCGACAACAAACAACACCTATCGCTGCCGGGTTGGCACGGCGATATCCAACAATCTCGGCCTTCTGGCCGATCAGCTTCTAGCACTTTGGGATGCGCCGAACGGCATCGCAAAGGACTGGAAGGAGCCCGGTCCCAACAATACAATTTACCGAACTTCGGACGAAGCCATGACGGGCCTTTTGGGTGTTTTGGTGCACGGAGTTGAGCAGGTCCTCAAACACCGCATCGCATATTTCTATGCCGAAGACGGCGATATCGTGAAGCCAAAGAAAGCCATTTATCGCCGATCAGGCAACACATTCCGTTCCATCAAGGCCAATCTGGAAGGCCTGCAAGCCATTTGGCGTGGCTCCGATATGCAGGGCATCATCAAGGGCGATGCATCCGCGATAACGACGGATATCAACTTCGACTTCAAGAGCGCGATTGCAACAGCGCAAGCATTGGATCTCCCGATCGCCGACATCCTGAAAAATGAGAAGGTCCTCTCCAAGCTCGCATTCCTGGAACTCACACTGGAAGACTTGGAAACTCGCCTGAATGATGACTATGGCCGTGCAATTGGTCTTGCAGCCGGCTTCAGCTTTTCGGATGGGGACTGATCCATGCGCGGGGCCACGATTGATAGACGGGCGTTCCTTAAGAGTGCCGGAGCGGCATTTGTCGCGAGCCTGACACCACGTTCTCTTTATGCGCTGGAGCGCACCGAGGCCGTCTATGCGGCCGCGTTTATGGACAAAAATCAGCGATATGGCCTGGCACTTCTCGGCGAGGAGGGCACGATTATCAGCCAGGTAATGATGCCAGACCGCGCCCACGGCGTCGCAGCATCTGGCACGACGGCGCATGTTGCAGCCTTTGCACGCCGACCGGGAAGCTTCATTCTGATTGAAGACATGCGAAGGGACCGTGCCCCAATCATTATTTCTGCCGCGGAGGGACGCCACTTCTACGGACATGGCAAATTCTCACCCGACGGTAAATTGCTCTACGCAAGTGAAAACGACTTCGACAATGCACGCGGCGTGATTGGCATCTATGATGCGCGCAATGACTTCACCCGCATCGGGGAATATCCATCTTATGGCATCGGCCCGCATGATTTAACCATCTCCGACGACGGTGCCACGCTGATCGTCGCCAATGGTGGCATCCGCACTCATCCGGATTTTGGGCGTACCAAGCTCAACCTCGATCATATGCAGCCATCACTCGCCCTGATTGATGCGCGCAGCGGCTCATTGATCGAAAAACACGACCTGCCTGCTGAGCTATCCCAGCTGTCAATTCGCCACGCGGATACGACAGCGGACGGGCGCATTTGGTTTGCCTGCCAATATCAGGGACCTCGCGATGATCTGCCCCCGCTGATTGGCAGCGTGAAAAAGGGCGAGACAATTTCGCTCGTCGAATTGCCCGAAGGCATCTCGTTGGGTCTTGCCAACTACATCGGTGCAATTGCCGTCAACCGCACCGATGGTGTCGTCGCTGCAACGTCGCCAAAAGGCGGAAACTATGTGATCCTTGATGCAAAAGATGGCCGACTGATCGAAAATCGACACTTCGAGCTTGCAAGCGCCATCGCGCCAGCACATCACGGATTTGCAGTGTCCAACGAAAAAGGCCGTTTTCTGGAGGCACCCAGCGATGTAGCCTGGGACCAACACGCCGTCAGGATTGAAAGAGAGATGGTCCATGGAATTTGAACTGAAGCGTATTGGCAGCAAGCATATTCTTTATGTCATGGCGGTGGACGCCGAATATGGCGAACATCTGCGCGGACATATAGACCCGTTAATGACCGGCGTTGGCCCGGTAGAATCTGCCATTGTAATTTCCACGGCACTCGCCCGCCTGGATGCAAAGGGCCACAAGCCCGATCTGGTTGTCTCGCTCGGTTCGGCAGGCTCTGCCCGTCTGGAGCAGACGCAGGTATATCAGGCAATATCCGTCAGCTATCGCGACATGGATGCGTCACCGCTTGGCTTTGAAAAGGGAAAGACGCCATTCCTTGATTTGCCCGTGACGGTGCCGCTTAAACATCGCATTCCCGGCATTCCTGAGGCCTCCCTCTCTACAGGCGCAAATATTGTCTCTGGCCCGGCCTACGATACGATTGATGCCGACATGGTCGACATGGAGAGCTTTGCGGTAATGCGGGCCTGCATGTTGCATGGGGTCCCGCTCATCGGTCTGCGCGGCATTTCTGATGGCAAGGAAGAGCTGAAACATGTGGGCGACTGGACAGAATATCTGCATGTTGTGGACGAAAATCTCGCAAAAGCGGTGATTGCGCTGGAAGAGGCCTTGGACAATGGCGCTTTGATGCTGTAAGTCGCCGACTTGGATTAACAATCCGGCGGCTCACGCCCCCGGCATCTCTCAAGAAGGCGAGATATGCACGACGCTCATTCCGAATCCATTCTTATCATCGATTTTGGCAGCCAGGTCACCCAGCTCATCGCGCGCCGCGTTCGTGAAACTGGTGTTTACTGCGAAATCTGGCCCTATCAAAAGGCCAAAGAGGGTTTTGACAAGCTCAGGCCCAAAGGCGTGATATTTTCGGGTGGACCCGACTCCGTGACCCGTGAAGGCAGCCCGCGCGCGCCGCAGGTTGTGTTCGATTCCGGCGTTCCGATCCTGGCCATTTGCTATGGACAGCAGACACTTGCTGTCCAGCTTGGAGGCGAAGTAGAAGGCGGCCATGCAGCCGAATTCGGTCGCGCCGACGTTGAGATCCTCAAAGCATCCCCGCTTTTCGAGGGCCTGTGGGAAGTCGGCAAATCCTACCCCGTGTGGATGAGCCATGGCGACCGTGTCACCAAGGCACCCGAAGGTTTCGAGGTGATCGGCGTTTCCCCCAACGCGCCGTTTGCGATCTGTGTGAACGAGGAAAAACGCTACTACACCACAATGTTCCACCCTGAAGTGGTCCACACGCCTGATGGTGGCAAGCTGCTGGCCAATTTCGTGCACAAAGTTGTTGGCGCACACTCTGACTGGACAATGTCGGCTTACCGCGCCGAAATGATCCAGAAGATCCGCGATCAGGTCGGCGATCAACGGGTTATCTGTGGTCTCTCCGGCGGCGTAGATTCCTCAGTTGCTGCAGTGCTGATCCACGAAGCCATTGGCGATCAGCTCACCTGTATCTATGTCGACCACGGCCTTATGCGCCTTGGCGAGAGCGAACAGGTTGTCGGCATGTTCCGCGACCATTATCACATTCCGCTCGTCCACGTTGACGCCTCCGATCTCTTCATCGGCCAGCTTGAGGGCGAGGCTGACCCGGAAACCAAGCGCAAGATCATCGGCCGTCTCTTCATCGAGGTCTTTGAGGAAGAAGCCAAGAAGATCGCCAGCGATGGCAAAGGCTCACCAAGCTTCCTCGCTCAGGGCACGCTTTACCCGGATGTGATTGAAAGCGTTTCTTTCTCCGGCGGTCCGTCGGTTACCATCAAGAGCCACCATAATGTGGGCGGTCTTCCGGATCGCATGAACATGAAGCTGGTGGAGCCGTTGCGCGAACTCTTCAAGGATGAAGTCCGTGCGCTCGGTCGCGAGCTTGGCATTCCTGAAAGCTTCATCGGTCGCCACCCGTTCCCGGGCCCTGGCCTTGGTATCCGTTTGCCCGGCGGCGTCACGCGCGAGAAACTCGACATTCTCCGCAAGGCCGATGCGATCTACATTGAAGAAATTCGCAAGGCAGGCCTTTACGATGAAATCTGGCAGGCATTTTCCGTCCTGCTGCCGGTGCAGACCGTTGGCGTGATGGGCGATGGCCGCACCTATGACCGCGTTCTTGCATTGCGCGCAGTAACATCAGTCGATGGAATGACTGCAGATTTCTATCCGTTCGACATGAACTTTCTGGGCAAGGTTTCCACGCGTATTATCAACGAAGTCAAGGGCATCAACCGTGTTGTCTATGACGTGACATCGAAACCGCCAGGCACCATTGAGTGGGAATGATGCGACACAAAAAGGGGGCATCTGCCCCCTTTTTTATTCGCCACCCGTCACAATTACCGTCGTACCGTTTTCTTCCGCCATCTGGACGAAACTTGGCGGCGGCGGTGCATTGGTGACAAAGTAATCCAACTGCCCGATGTCGCAGATCCTGAATGGTGCCGACACTTCAAACTTGCTCGCATCACAAACGAGTATGCGCATCCGCGCGTTGGCAAGCAGCGCCTTTGCCGCTGCCACCTCTCGCTGGTCAAAGTCGAGAATTGAGCCATCCGCATCAAGCGACGATGCACCTATAATGGCAAAGTCCACCTTGTAGTTGCTAATAGCGTCCACGGCCTCCGTACCCACGATGGCTCCGTCCGAAAGGCGCACTTCGCCGCCAATGAGAATGAGAGAGCGCAAACGAGCCTCACGCAGAATGTGCACAACGTTGATATTGTTAGAAACAACGGTGAGGCCCCTATGTAGTTTTAGTGATTCCGCGACCTGTTCCGTCGTGGTACCAATGTTAATCGCCAGTGTCGCATCGTTGGGAATGAGCCCCGCCGCCGCAACGGCAATAGCTTGCTTGTCTTCCATATGGCTCAAGCGACGTTGTTCATAGGCGATTACAGATGTGGACATACGGCGTTTGGCGCCGCCATGGACGCGCACGGCGAGGCCGCGCTCGCACAGCTCCGACAAGTCGCGTCGCACGGTCTGGGTTGTGATTTCGAATTGTCGGGCAAGAGATTCAACTTCGACGTGCCCAACATCGCGAAGCTGTTTCAGGATATGCTCCTGCCGCTCATTTAGAGTGATACCTTCCATGACAACCTTCACTTGAACTCTATTTGTTGCTTTTGGCACATCTTTTTTGATGTTTCTTCCCTGTTTTTCATTGCACACGGTTCTCTCGTCAAAATCAACACCCAATATAGATATTCATTTATATTATTGAATATAAACCATAATTTTAGTCACCTAATTGAAAATGTTCTCTCATTGTAAAAAACTAATTGACAGAGTGAGAATGTTCATATGAACTCCAAGCGTCGATTACGTCGACATCTGGAGGAGAATTCAACGGGAGGATAAAATGCGCAAGCATTTGATGTGTGCGGTTGCAGGTGTAGCCCTGATCGCAAGCTCCGCTTCTGCATGGGCCGATGAGGCTGCAGCTAAGAAGTGGATCGATAACGAGTTTCAACCTTCTTCTTTGAGCAAAGAAGAGCAGCTTTCGGAAATGCAGTGGTTCATCAAGGCCGCCGAGCCATACAAGGGCATGGAAATCAACGTCCTGTCTGAAGGCATTCCGACACACTCTTATGAGTCTGAAGTGCTGACAAAGGCTTTTGAAGAAATCACCGGCATCAAGGTCAATCACCAGATCCTTGGCGAAGGCGAAGTCGTGCAGGCTGTTCAAACGCAGATGCAGACCAAGCGCAATCTCTATGATGGTTATGTCAACGACTCTGACCTCATCGGTACGCACTCACGCCTTCAGCTTGCCTACCCACTGTCCGACATGATGGCAGGCTCCTGGAAGGACACCACAAACCCGGGTCTCGACCTGGAAGACTTCATGGGCACCAGCTTCACTACCGGTCCGGACGGCAAGCTTTATCAGCTTCCTGACCAGCAGTTTGCAAACCTCTACTGGTTCCGCAAGGACTGGTTTGACGATCCGAAGAACAAAGAAGCCTTCAAAGCCAAATACGGCTATGAGCTTGGCGTTCCGGTAAACTGGTCGGCATATGAGGATATCGCTGAGTTCTTCTCAAACGACGTGAAGGAAATCGACGGTACCCGCATTTATGGTCACATGGACTACGGCAAGCGCGCTCCAGACCTTGGCTGGCGCATGACTGATGCCTGGCTTTCCATGGCCGGTGCTGGCTCCAAGGGCGAGCCGAACGGTATTCCGATCGACGAGTGGGGCATCCGCATGGAAGCCGGCACTTGTAACCCGGTTGGCTCTTCTGTTTCCCGTGGTGGCGCAGCAAACGGCCCGGCGGCTGTTTACGCGATCCGCAAATGGGATGAATGGCTGCGCGCCTACGCACCACCCGGCGCTGCTTCCTATGACTTCTACCAGTCTCTGCCGGCTCTCAGCCAGGGCAACGTTGCTCAGCAGATCTTCTGGTACACAGCCTTTACCGCAGACATGGTAAAGCCGAAGTCTGAAGGCAACAACACCGTGGATGACGAAGGCAACCCATTGTGGCGCATGGCTCCGTCGCCGCACGGCCCATATTGGGAAGAAGGCCAGAAGATCGGCTATCAGGACGTGGGTTCCTGGACGTTCCTCAAGTCTACGCCAGAAGATCGCGCACAGGCTGCATGGCTCTATGCACAGTTCGTGGTTTCCAAAACGGTTGACGTGAAGAAGAGCCATGTTGGTCTCACCTTCATCCGTAACTCCACAGTCAACGATGCAAGCTTCACCGAGCGCGCTCCGAAGCTTGGTGGTCTGGTTGAGTTCTACCGTTCGCCTGACCGTGTTCGTTGGTCTCCAACCGGCATCAACGTTCCTGACTATCCGAAGCTGGCCCAGATCTGGTGGCAGCAGATTGGTGACGTGAACTCAGGTTCCTTTACACCACAGGAAGCCATGGATCGCCTTGCATCGGAAATGGATACCACTATGGCCCGCATGCAGGCCGCAGACGAACAGGCAAACGTCTATGGTGGTTGTGGTCCGCGCCTCAACGAGGAAAAAGACCCCTCCGAATGGCTCGGCAAGGGCGGCGCAAAGGCCAAACTTGAAAACGAGAAGCCTCAGGGCCAGACCGTCAACTACGACGAACTCGTTGCTCGCTGGGCTCAGTAAGAGCTGCGATATTCGACCAAAACACCGTGTAACACGGAAATGCCAGGGCCTAAGGGCCCTGGCGCTTCAATCTCTGGCGGATGGTTTCCAGCCAGAACGCGGACTCATGCAATGGGCCAGGACGTTTCCAGGAAACGACGCAAATGACAATTGAACTCAAGAACGTTACGAAGATTGTTGGCGGCAAGACTTACATCAAGCCGACCACGCTGACGCTGAAAACCGGGCACTTCAATGTGCTGCTGGGGGAGACCGGCGCTGGCAAGACATCGCTGATCAAGCTGATGGCTGGACTGGACGCCGTCGGTTCAGGCAGCATATTTATGGATGGCGTGGACATCACCAGTCTCTCCACGCAGAAGCGCCAGATTTCTCTGGTCCACCAATTCTTCATCAACTATCCCCACATGACCGTTTTCGAGAACATCGCCTCTCCACTCAGAGTGGCCGGGATGTCGAAGTCCGAAATCGAAGGACGTGTGGAAGAAGCAGCCGAAATTTTGAAGCTGAAGCCTATGCTTCATCGCCGCCCGCATGAACTTTCCGGCGGCCAACAGCAGCGCACTGCATTGGCCCGCGCAATTGCCAAGGAAAGCAAGGCGGTGTTTCTCGACGAACCACTGGCAAACCTCGACTACAAGCTCCGTGAGGAACTGCGCGAGCAATTGCCGGAACTCTTCGCGGGCCGTGGCGCTGTGGTTGTCTACGCGACGTCCGAACCGGAGGAAGCTCTGCTTCTTGGTGGTGAAACCGCTCTGATGCAAGATGGATATGTGCGCCAATTCGGCCCGACTGCAGATCTATACCGCAATCCGGTTTCACTGGATGCTGCAACAATCTTCTCTGATCCACCCATCAACCATGCCCCCGTTTTCAAGAAGGGTGACAAGATTGTGATGGGTGACATTGCCTGGAATACCGATGACAAGACCAGTGCCCTGGCAGATGGCGAGTACAAGGTCGCCATTCGACCGCACCATATCTCGCCCCGTCAGGAGAAGGGCATGAATGTTGCCTTGCGCGGTCGCGTCGCCGTGACTGAACTGTCAGGTTCCGAGAGCAGCGCGCATTTTGATTTTGACGGCAATATCTGGGTTTCGCTCTCAGCTGGAATCCACCCCTATCGCATCGGCGAGGAACACACTTTCTATCTGGATGTTTCGCATTGTTTCTACTTCGCGCCCGACGGGTCGCGCGTAGCCTGAGGACGGATAAATGGCTAAAATCACACTATCAAAACTCAGGCACAGTTACTTCCCAAACCCGCGTGGGCCGGAAGACTATGCACTGAAACAAATCGACCTGGAGTGGCAGGATGGTGGGGCCTATGCGCTGCTTGGCCCTTCTGGTTGCGGCAAGACAACTTTGCTGAACATGATCTCCGGCCTTCGCACTCCGTCCGAAGGGCAGATCATTTTCAATGAGACCGACGTAACCCGGCTACCGCCTGACCAGCGCAACATTGCGCAGGTTTTCCAGTTTCCGGTCATCTACGATACAATGACTGTTTACGACAATCTGGCGTTTCCGCTGCGCAATCGCGGTGTTGACGAGGCCACCGTTAATCGTCGCGTGACGGAAATTGCCGATATGCTGGAAGTTACCGGCATGTTGAAGCATCGCGCATCGGGCCTGAGCCCGGACAACAAGCAGAAGCTTTCCATGGGGCGCGGGCTGGTACGAGACGACGTGAACGTTATCATGTTTGACGAGCCGCTGACCGTTATCGACCCGCATTTGAAATGGAAGCTGCGCTCCAAGCTGAAAGAGCTCCACCAGCGTATCCGGCATACAATGATCTATGTGACGCACGACCAGACTGAGGCTTTGACCTTTGCGGACCAGGTGGTTGTGATGGATCTGGGCCAGGTTGTTCAGATCGGTACGCCGGTGGAACTCTTCGAGCGACCGGCACACACATTTGTGGGTCATTTCATCGGGTCGCCGGGCATGAATGTGATCGCCTGCGAAGTCCGAGACGGCGCGGCATTCCTGGGCGGCCAGCAAGTTGCGCTTGAAGGCCCGATCACAAAAAGCGAAGGGCGAACCGAGATTGGCATCCGCCCTGAATTTGTTTCCATTACCGGTAGCGGTATTGAAGGAACAGTGCGCAAGATATCAGATGTTGGCCGCCACAGTGTGGTTGAAACCATGATTGGTGACGCTTCAGTATCCGCGATAGTCGAAGGCCCGGTGCCATCTGCGGGCGAGACCATCAAACTGAGCTTCAAGCCGGAGCAGACACGTCTTTATGTCGATGGCTGGCTGGCGACGGAGGCACGCTCATGAAAACTGAAAATCAAAAGGCCTGGTTCTTCGTTCTCCCGGTTCTCATCCTCGTCGCCTTCAACGCGCTCATTCCGATGATGACGGTGGTGAACTATTCAGTTCAGGAAACCTTCGGAGATAACCTGTTTTTCTGGCAGGGCCTCGATTGGTTCCAGGATATTTTGCGTTCCGAACGCTTCCACTATGCGCTTGGA
Source organism: Ensifer sp. (assembly GCA_050301895.1). Taxonomy (GTDB): domain Bacteria; phylum Pseudomonadota; class Alphaproteobacteria; order Rhizobiales; family Rhizobiaceae; genus Ensifer_A. The sequence continues at coordinate 126,840 of JBNKZZ010000009.1, forward strand.
AGACAAGCGCTGTTTACCGCACTTATTCTGGTGATTGAGGTGCCATTGGGCATTGCCATTGCCCTTTCCATGCCGCGTCGCGGTTTTTGGGTGCCGGTTTGCCTTGTCTTAATGTCGCTGCCAATGCTGATCCCGTGGAATGTTGTCGGCGCTATGTGGAACATCTTTGCTCTGCCCGATATCGGCCTGCTTGGCTATTTCCTGAACCACGTTCTGGGCATTCACTACGACATGACGCAGAACCCGGTTGCCGCATGGTTCACAATCATCGCCATGGATGTGTGGCACTGGACGTCACTGGTGGTTCTGTTGGCCTATGCTGGTCTGGTTTCAATCCCGGATGCCTACTACCAGGCAGCCAAAATTGACGGTGCATCCAACTGGTCTGTGTTCCGCTTTATCCAGTTGCCGAAAATGAAGAACGTCCTGACAATCGCAATTTTGCTGCGTTTTATGGACTCGTTCAACATCTACACCGAGCCATTCGTACTGACGGGTGGCGGACCGGGCAACTCGACGACGCTTCTGTCCATTGACCTTGTGAAAATTGCCCTCGGCCAGTTTGACCTTGGACCGGCAGCAGCCATGAGCCTCATCTATTTTGCAATCACATTGCTTGTTTCCTGGCTATTCTACACACTGATGAACCGTCAGGATGCGGCACCTTACAAGGAGGAGGAAGTCTGATGCAGAAACGTTCTCTGGTTCCTCTCATCTACATCATCTTTCTGCTTCTGCCGATCTATTGGCTGGTGGCGATGAGCTTCAAGACAACCAACGAAATTCTCGCAGGGTTTTCGCTCTTCCCGCAAACCTTCACGACGGAAGCCTATGTAACGATCTTCACCGATCCGACCTGGTATTGGGGCTATATCAACTCCATTATCTACGTGACGTTGAATACGATCATCTCGGTGGTTGTGGCGCTTCCAGCGGCCTATGCTTTCTCGCGGTATCGCTTTTTGGGCGACAAGCACCTGTTTTTCTGGCTACTGACAAATCGCATGGCACCGGCCGCGGTCTTTGCTCTGCCGTTCTTCCAGCTTTATTCAGCCGTTGGTTTGTTTGACACGCATCTGGCCGTGGCGCTTGCTCACTGCCTGTTCAACATTCCGCTGGCCGTATGGATCCTAGAAGGTTTCATGGGCGGCATTCCCAAAGAGTTGGACGAGACAGCATTTGTGGATGGCTATTCCTTCCCGCGCTTTTTCGTGACTATCTTCGTGCCGTCCATTGGCGCCGGTGTCGGCGTGACCGCTTTCTTCTGTTTCATGTTCTCGTGGGTGGAACTGCTTCTTGCAAAGACACTTACAGCCGTTGCTGCCAAGCCGATTGCGGCCACCATGACGAAGACCGCCTCAAGTGCTGGATATGAACTGGGGCTGCTGGCGGCGGCTGGTACATTGACCATCATACCGGGCGCGATTGTGATTTACTTTGTGCGAAACTACATCGCCAAAGGCTTTGCTATGGGGAGAGTGTAAATGTTGAGCTGGATGGCATGGACGTGGCCGACTGCGCTGGTTTTCATTGGCATTTTCTCTGCGATCTTCATTCTGGTGGCAATTGAGATTCGCCGTCCGGGTGGTGATGAGCGTCTGGGCGCGTTGCGTCTGGTCACAACACGCGGCGACAGGCTTTTCCTTGGATTGCTGGGAACCTCATACATCTTCCTGTTCTGGCTTGGTGTTTTTGGAATGCCATTATGGGGAGCCCTGGCGGTTTCAATCGCCTGGTTTATCTTCTGCTTCTGGAAGGTTTAAACTCAACGAGAAACAAAAAGGGCGCTCAAAGCGCCCTTTCTTTTTGCTGTTTGTGGATCGGCCTATTCTTTGACCGCAAGAGATGCGCCGTAAATCGGTCCCGGCTCTCCGTTCGGTCCGTAGCTTTGCAACAACACCGCACAACCGTCTTGCTTCCGACTGGTCATGGCTGAGACTGGCAGGCGGAGTGAGATATTGCGGCCATCCCACATGCCGACGGTCTCAAGATTTGTCACGCTATTAACATAGGATATTGTTTCGCCAGCGTTTTCTCCGCGCGTGATCGTCACATCCTGCTGACTGGTGAAATATGCGACAACGACATCTGCCTTGCCAACGCCCTCACCTACATCAATATCAATCTCTCCATTGCGGATCACTGCGCTAACCGGAACGATCAGGCCCTCATTGGCCGCATGCAGGTTAGATATCTTCGAGCGAATTCCGTTGGCATTGCGCCCTGATATTTCTGTACGCCCGTTAACAACGACCTGCGGTGTATAGACACGCTGACTCAGGCTTTTCGAGTATCCATATTGCCGCTCGGTATTCGCGCCACTTGCCAGTGTGTCTTCCCAGCCCAAATAGTTCCAGTAGTCGACATGGAAGGCGAGCGCCAGAACATCCCCATCATCGGATAGATCTTTCAATACAGCATCGGCCGGTGGACAGGAATTGCAGCCCTGCGACGTAAACAGCTCCACAACACCGCGCGGCTTCTCGTCTGCGGCAATCGCGCTACCGCTCAGCAGGGCAAGCCCCATGGCAATCATCGGTACAGTCAGTTTCATTTCAACAATCCTTTGCCACACACGCATCATCGTGCCGCATGTCATGTGAGCAATTTACTGAAATCCATCTTCAACAGGAAGTCACGATAGCTTGAGGTTCACTTGATGAGATCGCCAAACAGCTCCTGCCAGCTTTTCTGGGCATCTGCCTGCGGCAAGCTGGTAGCGTGATATATGCCTCGAGCAATAGCCCGGGCCGTCACGCTCGCTGCAAGATGACAAAGCTCCATATAGTCACCTGGTCCGCCTAACGGTTTGGCGCCCGTGGCAGCGGCAAAGATTGTATCACCGTCTGCCGGCAGATGAGCAGGCTGCACGGCCCGTGCCAACCCGTCGTGAGCGCAGATGGACAACCGGTGCACTTGCGCCTTTGTAAGCACGGCATCCGTGACGACCGCACCTATTGTGGTTGCAACGAGGTTTATACCCTTTGCACGCAGCGCAAGATCCCCAGCCGAAAATTTCTCCGGCATGCCGAGACCACCGAATTCCGCGCCCACTTCGTATGGACCAGCCCAGAAATGCGGCCCGTCACCAATAATTGCCGAGCCCATGGCATTGACCGCGACGAGTGCTGCGACGATATGGCCGGATGTCGTTCTGGCACTGGCAGAGCCGAGACCGCCTTTGAGTGTTGCGGTTGTCGCGCCCGTACCGGCGCCGACGCTACCCAATTCGAACACGCCGCCTTTGGCAGCCTTCCAGGCTTCATAGCCGAGATCCCTATAGGGCGAGTGAAGGCCCCACTGCTTGTTGCCACCATTAAGGAGGTCCATGAGGATCGCCTGCGGTACGATTGGCACGCGCACCGAACCGACCTCAAAGCCTCGCCCGACTTCTCGCAATCCGGATTGCACCCCGCCAGCAGCATCCAGGCCAAAGGCCGAGCCTCCCGATAAGACCAACGCGTCAACCTGTTCTACCAGCATGGACGGGTCGAGCAGCGCGGTGTCGCGCCCACCTGGCGCTCCCCCCAACACACTGCCGGAAGCCGTAGCAGCACGATCAAATGCAATTACGGTTACGCCTGATCCAAGGGTCAGGTCAGTGGAGTGCCCCACGGACAATCCATCAATATCGGTCAGAAGGTTTAGCACTGGAGCCCCTTTGCATTGTCAGAGCTCCATATTAGGCGTCAGTCCATGCGCTCACAACTGCTTAGGCAGCGTTATTGGCGGCTTCCTGATTCAGGCATGCAAAGATGGCTGTCGCGCTGTCGGCAGCGCGAATTCTGGCGACGACATCCTGATCTCGCAGGACGCGAGCGACACGCGAGAGTGCCTTCAGGTGATCTGCTCCCGCGCCCTCTGGTGCCAGAAGGAGAAAAACAAGATCAACTGGTTGATCGTCCAGCGCTTCAAAAGCAACAGGTGCTTCCAACTGCGCAAAAACGCCGACTATTGATGAAATTGAATTAAGCTTGCCATGCGGGATCGCAATACCATTGCCGACACCGGTGGAACCCAGTCGCTCACGCTGCAGAATAACGTCAAAAATTTCCCGTTCCGGTAAACCGGTAATGCTGGCAGCCTTGGCCGCCAACTCCTGCAAGAGCTGCTTCTTGGAGCTGACCTTCATGGAAGGGATAATCGCATCCTGACGCAGTAGATCTGCCAATGCCATTCACTTCATCCTTGCTCTTTGGGAGCGGTCCATCCCAAGCGCGGCAAGAGCGCCGCGCCGGGACTGCTTTGTTAGCTGCGAATGTCGGCAGCGTCGACCCAGCCGATGTTTCCATCAGGACGGCGGTAGACGATATTCAGCGCATCGTTGCCAGCATTGCGGAACACGATAACGGGCTCGTCCGTCATGTCCAGTGCCATAACTGCATTGGCCACAGACATAGTCTTGAGCTGCTTGGTGCTCTCGGCAACCACTGCCGGTGCGTAATCATCCGCCACTTCTTCTGTCTCTTCCGGCACGGAATCAAAAACAGAGTAACCAACCTCAACATGGTTTGCGCCGTGGTGGTCGCGAAGGCGACGCTTGTAGCGGCGCAGACGTTTTTCAATGCGTTCTGCTGCGGCATCATAGGCAGCCTGCGGATCAGCGGCCTGGCCGTTTGCATGCAAAAGAACGCCGGTATCAAGGTGCACCTTGCAGTCCGCAGAAAAGCGGGCGCCGGATTTTTCGACAGTCACCTGCGCAGAATACCCCCCGTCGAAGTATTTGCTGACTGCCTCTTCTACATGGCCTTCAATCCGCTCACGGAAAGAATCGCCGATTTCCATATGTTTTCCGGAAACTCGCACACTCATGGACTTATCCTTCTTGTAGTGATTTGCACCGACCAGTGTATTCCAACCTGCGCTCTGGTCCAAGCATTTCGCACGTGCAAATAGCATCTGCACGGCCAAAAATTGCTACACCTACGGGATTACTTCCTCTAACGGGCTCATTTGCCCCTGCGATTGCGGCGCGCTTCTAACGCGCCCCGCCATCAATGTCAACACAGGCAAATTAGGGGCTGTTAATATCTGCCGATCAACCGTCAGTCGTCTTTCATCTTGAGCGCTGCGATGAAAGCTTCCTGCGGAATTTCCACCTTGCCGAACTGGCGCATGCGCTTCTTGCCTGCTTTCTGCTTTTCCAGAAGCTTGCGTTTACGCGTTGCATCGCCGCCATAGCACTTCGCCGTCACGTCCTTGCGCAGCGCGGATATTGTCTCGCGCGCAATGACATTGCCGCCAATCGCTGCCTGGATTGGGATCTTGAACATGTGTTTGGGGATGAGGTCTTTCAGCTTCTCACACATGTCACGGCCACGCTTTTCGGCGGCCATGCGGTGAACAAGCATAGAGAGCGCATCAACCGGGTCACCGTTCACCAAAATCGACATCTTGACGAGGTTCTCGGCGCGGTAATCCGCCAAACTGTAGTCGAAAGACGCGTAACCCTTGGAGATTGATTTCAGCCGGTCGTAGAAATCAAAGACGACCTCGTTGAGCGGCAATTCGTAGGTCAGCATGGCACGTGTGCCAACATATGTCAGGTCCGTCTGAATGCCGCGACGGTCCTGGCAAAGCTTCAAAATGCCGCCAAGATATTCATCCGGCGTCAGAATCGTTGCCTTGATCCAAGGTTCGCGAATTTCTGCAATCTTCACGACATCCGGCATATCGGCGGGATTGTGAAGCTCGATCTCGCGACCATCGGTCATGGTCAACTCATAGACCACAGAAGGTGCTGTAGCTATGAGATCCAGATCGAATTCGCGCTCAAGACGTTCCTGGATGATTTCCAGATGAAGCAATCCCAGGAAACCGCAGCGGAAACCGAAGCCAAGTGCGGCAGAACTCTCCATTTCAAAGGAGAAGCTGGCATCATTCAAGCGCAGCTTGCCCATAGCGGAGCGGAGATCTTCAAAGTCAGCGGCATCAACCGGGAATAGACCACAGAAGACCACCGGCTGGGCAGGCTTGAAGCCTGGCAGCATCTTGGCGCAAGGACGCTTATCCTCGGTAATCGTGTCACCAACGCGGGTATCGGCCACTTCCTTGATGGAAGCGGTGATAAAGCCGATCTCACCGGGACCAAGCTCATCGACCGTCACCATTTTGGGCGTGATAACGCCAACACGGTCAACGGGATATTTGGCATCAGTGCCCATCATGCGGATGGTCATGCCCTTTTTCAGCCTGCCATCCAGAATGCGCACCAGCACAATCACACCAAGGTAGGTGTCATACCAGCTATCCACCAATAGCGCTTTCAGCGGCGCATTTTCACCAAGCTCACTTTTGGGAGCTGGAAGACGGTGAACAATAGCCTCCAGAACATCGTCGATGCCGAGACCCGTCTTGGCCGAAATTTCCACCGCGTCAGAAGAATCGATGCCAATAACTTCTTCGATCTGCTCCTTCACGCGCTCAGGCTCTGCTGCAGGCAGGTCGATCTTGTTGAGCACTGTTACCAGTTCATGATCATTGTCGATTGCCTGGTAAACGTTTGCCAGCGTCTGAGCTTCCACGCCCTGCGACGCGTCAACCACCAGCAGAGAACCTTCACAGGCTGAAAGCGAACGCGAAACCTCATAGGTGAAGTCCACATGGCCGGGCGTGTCGATAAGGTTCAGCACATAGGTCTCACCATTCTTGGCCACATAGTGCAACCGCACGGTCTGCGCCTTGATGGTGATGCCGCGCTCTTTCTCAATATCCATGCTGTCGAGCACCTGCTCGGACATTTCACGATCTGCCAATCCGCCGCATTTCTGGATCAGGCGGTCAGCAAGCGTGGATTTGCCATGGTCGATATGCGCGACGATGGAAAAGTTGCGGATATGGTCTAGCGGTGTGCTGGTAGAATCTTTGCTCATGGCTCGCGCATATAGCAGCGGCTTGAGCTAACGGAAAGCCTTAAAATGCAGGCAGTCCCCGCTTTCATCAGTGTTTGAGAGGCAGCACCCACCTGTGCCCGCAAATTCGACACTCAAAACTGCTCTGGCCAATCCCGCCTCGTTGCCACTTGCCCCTCGCTGCGCAGACGTGTGACTTCAGCCAAATCAATTTCAGCATAGAGCCATTCGCTCTCCTTCACATCGTCTGACACGCTTTCGGCATAGATGCCGGACGGTGGCATGCCGTAGTCGGATGGCACATAGAGCGCAGCGCGACCCTTGTTTTCATCCAGCGCTGGCGACCATGGTGCGTCACCTGCCGTTGGCGCACTCAAAACAGCAATCTGATTTTCCAGCGCACGGGCCTGCGCCCCTATTCGCACACGATAGGCACCCGCCAGTGTGTCCGTACAGCTTGGTGCAAGGATAAAGTCAGCATCCTGTTCGGCGAGCCTGCGGGCCAGCATTGGGAATTCATTGTCATAGCATATGAGAATGCCGAGCTTGCCAAGAGCGGTTTCAAACACTTTCAGACCGCCGTCTCCGCCTGCGATATTCCATTGTTCACGCTCAAAACGGGTCATAATCTGCTTGTCCTGAAAGCCAATCAGGCCTTCATTTCCGAACAGAAAAGCGCGGTTTGTATAACTGCCATCCTCATGAAGAACTGGCGCAGAACCCGGGCAAAGGATCAGATTGAAATTGCGCGCAAGTTCGCCGCAAAGCTCCAACCAGTGAGGCAGAAGCGGTTGAATGCCTGCAATGGAACCGTGCAGGTCGGAACGCTGATCAACGTCGAGCTGACCAGCAAGTACCATGCCTGCATATTCCGGCAGCAGCAGCAGTTCAGCACCTTGGAGGGCGGCCTCATGAACAAGCTGCGTCAGATGATGGGCGTAGGCGTCCCACGTCTCTATCAGTTCAATTGCATATTGGCATGCGGCCAGCTTCATCGATCCTGCTCCACGGACAATGACCTGATCCAGAATGAAAGCGTCTTGGGGCTTTGCACTGTCTCATCCAGATCCTGCCAAGTGAATGTCGTCTTCAATTCAGGGCGATGAGTATAGCCCCGTTTGCGCCAGAATGCATCGAGCGGCGTATAATTTGCGGGGCGACGCGGATGATCTGCCGAACGCTCCACTGCGCAGAAGGTGCAAATTGAAAGGCCGAGCTTGCGAGCTTGGGCCTCGCGTTCATCAAAGAAACGAACGCCGATGCCATGTCCGCGATATTCCGGCAGAAGTACGCTTTCACCAAAATAGAAGATAGAGTGCGGATTATAACCAGCCTTCAGAAACGGAGCCTTCACCTCAGCCGTCTCGTCAACCATCGGCATGCCCGTTGATGCGCCAACAACACGGTCACCATCAAACGCCAATACAAAAACGGCACCTTCTGACCTGGCATATGTTGCCAGATACGTGCGTTCGTAGTCGTGACTGCCATCATATAGGTAGGGAAATGCCCGGAAGACCACGATGCGCAGACGGGCAAGGTCGTCGAAATAGGGCGCTGCAGCTTCGCCGGAAAAAGATTGAATTCTGATTGTCAAAGATGTTTTCCCTCGTCAGATGATCGCTTATACAGCGTTGAGTTTTACCCGCCAAACGGAGATTAGCCATGACCGCCGCCAAAACCATTGCCGCCTATTACGATGCGTTCAACAGGGGCGATATGGAGGCATTTCTGGCGCTGCTGACTGATGATGTGGCCCATGACATCAATCAGGGTGAGCGGCAGGTTGGAAAGCTGGCATTTTCTGAATTCATGGATCACATGAACCGCTGCTACAAAGAAACACTCACCGATATGGTGATCATGTCCAGTGACGATGGCAGCCGCGCCTCCGCGGAGTTTGTCGTCAATGGGGAATATCTGGCGACTGACGAAGGCCTGCCCGAGGCCAATGGCCAGAAATACGTGCTGCCTGCAGGTGCCTTTTTTGAGCTCCGCGATGGCAAGGTTGCGCGTGTGACAAACTACTACAATCTCAATGATTGGATCGCACAAGTTGGAGCATAAAGTCCATTTAACTGCTTGTCAGTTAAATATTCAATGCACTTTTAATTAATTCCAAATAGCGCTAATTATTCAAATAGTTATGGTGCACTTTAAATACCAAACTACGTTCTATCGGTTATGATTGTCGATGTCTGTGCATTTGTATTGCGTAACTTTCTCGTCAGCATAATGGATGCATCGACAACGCATGATCCATCTGGACACACAGACGTTTTCTACAGGCAATTGGCGGCGGCACGAAACCGGAGTTTTGCCTTGGCATCACTTGCCTGCTATCGAAGTGTGCGAATGGGAATCAACCCTCCTGGACCATAATGGACGCATGCCCCAAAAGGTTACCGTAAACCGACTGAAGCTTACCGACTTCCGCAACTATGCGGCAGTCTCGCTTCAGCTTGACGGTCGGCATGTGGTTTTGACGGGTGACAACGGTTCAGGCAAGACAAACCTTATGGAAGCCGTCTCTCTTCTTTCGCCTGGACGGGGCTTGCGCCGTGCGCCCTATATTGATGTCGTTCGAAAAGATGCAGAAACGGGCTTCTCAGTTTTCGCGGATATTGACGGCATGGCGGGTGAAGCCGCAATCGGCACCGGCGTTGACGGGCCCGGCGAAGACGCCGCAAGCCGGAGGCTGCGCATCAATGGCTCGCCCGCCAAGGCCATCGACGAGTTGCTTGACCATCTGAGGGTTCTCTGGCTCACCCCGGCGATGGACGGTCTATTTACCGGCGGCGCTTCGGACCGCCGACGCTTCCTCGACCGCTTGGTGCTTTCCATCGACCCTGCCCATGGACGCCGCGCCAGCGATTTTGAGCGCGCCATGCGCAGCAGAAACCGCCTTTTGAGCGACGGACGCTGGGATGCAAGCTGGCTTTCCGGGTTGGAAGAACAAATGGCCGGTCTGGGTGTGGCGCTGCACCATGCCCGCCAGGAAATGGTCGGCATGCTGACTGGACTTGTTGAACACGGCGAGGCTGGTGCCGCGTTTCCCGTACCCCTGTTGGGCTTGTCGGGCTTTTTCGACGATGAATGGCATCGTCCAGCGGCTGATCTGGAAGATTCCTACCGCGATCTTCTTGCGGGTGGGCGTCACCGCGATGCGGGTGCGGGGCGCACGCTGGAAGGCCCTCACCGCGCGGATATACTCATTCGCCATCGTGAAAAGGACATCGAGGCCGCGCGCTGCTCTACGGGCGAGCAAAAGGCTCTGCTGGTGGGGCTGGTTCTCGCGCACGCACGACTGACAGCAAAGCTGAACGGATATACGCCTATTTTGCTACTGGATGAGATTGCCGCACATCTGGATGAACATCGCCGCGCTACACTGTTCAACATTATTGACGATCTTGGCGGGCAGGCCTTCATGACGGGCACAGATGCATCTATGTTTGCAGCACTTGGGGGCAGAGCGGAGTTCTTTGCAGTCTCCAACGGCACAATTGCAAAGCAGAAAGGTCCGTGACATGACCGACAAAGAGCCGCTTTCCAGTCAGGAGATCGCGCGCTATGCACGCCATATCGTTCTCTCCGAGATTGGTGGTCCCGGCCAGCAAGCGATGAAGGCCGCCCGCGTCTTGGTAATTGGCGCTGGAGGCCTTGGCTCACCTGTCATCCAGTATCTTGCCGCCGCGGGCATCGGCACGATCGGAGTTTGCGACGATGACGAGGTCTCGCTCTCAAACCTGCAACGACAGGTTATTCACGGAGAAGATGATCTTGGATCTGCAAAGTCCGCCAGCGCGGCCAGGGCCGTCGCTCAGATCAATCCGTATGTGAACGTTGTCGAACACAGCGAACGCCTTACAAGCGATAATGCCGGGACGCTCCTCGCAAACTACGACCTTCTGGTTGACGGTTCGGATAATTTTTCAACACGGTATCTGGCAGCAGATAGCGCCGCGGCGGCACGCATTCCTCTTGTGACCGGTGCAGTTGGCCGCTTTGACGGTTCGCTCACGGTCCTCAAGCCCTATGAGGAAGACCGCGATGGCAAGCTGCTGCCCGGCTACCGCGACCTATTTCCAGTTCCACCGCCTGAAGGGATGGTGCCCACATGTGCGGAGGCAGGGGTTGTCGGTGCGCTGACCGGTGTAATTGGCACCTTGATGGCAATGGAAGTTATCAAAGTCATCACTGGAGCCGGAGAACCGCTGCTTGGACGTCTCATGCTCTATGATGGTCTGGCGGCGCGTTTTGATGTCGTCCGATACAAGAGGTCGCATTGACCTTTTCGGCATAAACGCATATTCATTTTAGAATTATTCTAAAGAGAGAGTAGATCATGATTTCGCGCCTCTTCGGTAACTCCAAACGTGACTTTAGCTCGCTTAGCGAGCAGGAAATCCTGGCCCTGGCCATATCTTCAGAAGAGGACGATGCTCGCATCTATCTGGCCTATGCAGATATGTTGCGCGACCAGTTTCCACAGTCTTCAAAAGTGTTTGAGGAAATGGCCGAAGTGGAGAACACGCACCGCCAACTCTTGATCGACCGTCATACTGCACAATTTGGAACCCGGATTCCATTGATCCGTCGCGAGCACGTGCGTGGCTTTTATGATCGCAAGCCGGACTGGTTGATGAAGAACATGTCGCTTGAGGCAATCTCCGGCGAAGCAGAGCGCATGGAAGCGGGTGCCTATCGTTTCTATCTTGAAGCTCAAAAACGCGTCAGCGATGCGGATACGCGCAAATTGCTGGGTGATCTGGCACTTGCAGAGCAAGGGCATGAAACTGTCGCGCGATCGCTGGATGAAAAGCACCGTGACGATGACGTGAAGACCGAGGAACACGAAACTGCACGGCGTCAGTTTATCTTGACCTATGTCCAACCTGGTCTCGCAGGGCTGATGGATGGGTCAGTGTCAACACTGGCACCGATTTTCGCGGCCGCCTTTGCAACACAGGATACGTGGCAAACCTTCCTGGTCGGCCTTTCAGCGTCGGTTGGCGCTGGCATTTCCATGGGCTTTACGGAAGCAGCACATGATGACGGCAAACTTTCCGGCCGTGGATCGCCTTTGAAGCGTGGTCTGGCGTCAGGCATAATGACAGCCGTCGGTGGTTTGGGCCACACGCTGCCATACCTGATACCCCATTTCATGACGGCCACGGCGACAGCTATTGGCATCGTCGTCTTTGAATTGTGGGCAATTGCCTTCATTCAAAACAAATATATGGAAACACCCTTCCTGCGCGCAGCGATGCAGGTGGTGCTGGGCGGCGGACTGGTATTGGCCGCCGGCATTATCATCGGGAATGCCTAGAATCGGGATCTAATAATCTGATAGCGGGGTGAGATCAGTTATTGGCGTAGCGCGCCAACAACAATATTCGCCCCGTTTTCAATCGTGACCCAACGCCCCGCGTCGGATACCGCCTGCCGCTTGAGATAGCGGTAGGGCGTATCAATCCATAGTTTGACGCGACGGTCCAGGTTATCAAGAATGAAGTCACCTTTGGATGTACGCAGCGTCAAAACCGCATGACCTTCACCATCCGGCTTACGAACAACTGTGATCAAGAGATCGCCAGCAGGTATACCCTTCTCGATGAGTTGCCTGCGCTTTTCCAGCACGAAGTCCTCGCAGTCACCCACACCATCGGGGAACGCCCACACCTCGTCCCGACCGTAGATATCGTGGTCGGTCATCGGCACGATCGAGTGGTTCACGGAAGCATTCACCTCGCGCACGACTTTCCAGCCATATTCGGTCAAGGTTGGTGCCGGCGCGTTTGGCGACTTGCGGGCGCAGTCATCACGATATGTCTGACAGAATTCGTAGTGCCCGATTGGCTGAGATGTGTAGGCGCCAGTTTGCATAGCCACGGGCGAAGCCGCGGTAGCAACCTTCGAAGGTGCAAACCCCAGCAAAATCAGCAATGGCAATGTCTTTACGCTATACTTGAACGCCATCATGGCCTCCGAAAATACTTAACAAAGAGTTAAAGTCGTTTCAGGGCCGAGAGTCAACGAATGCGGGTCAATGCTCCCCGCCTGCCTTCACCTATGGTTAAGATGCGCGCTTGCTGCAGCTGGAAAGCACACCATCCAGAGCACGCTTCAACAGTGCAATGTCTTGAGGGCGCGAGAGGCGGTGATCCCCATCACGCACCAGCGACATGACAACGTCATCCGCCGGCAGATGCTCAAGCAGTTTCATCGCATGGGAATAAGGTACGTCCGGGTCTTCCATTCCCTGCAGAATGTGCACCGGGCACCCCGTCTCAATGACACCCTTCAGCACCAGATTTTGCGCGCCATCGTCCATCAACCTGGCGGTGAAGACATTGGGTTCGTCGGAATATTCCGACACTTCTTCGAAAAAGCCTCTCTCGCGCAGGCTCTTGCGCTCCTCATCGGTAAGTTGCGGCTCCATCAATTCACGGGTGAAGTCTGGCGCAGGTGCGATCAGGACAAGGCCAACAACCTTGATATCCCCGCTTTGCTTTAGTTCCTGTATGGCACGCAGCGCAATCCAGCCCCCCATGGAGGACCCAACAAGAATAACTTCCTTTGAGGCCTTGGCGCGAATGACAGCGAGCGCCTCCTCCAACCATCGCGAGATGCAGCCATCGAGGAAATCGCCACCAGACTCGCCATGGCCCGAATAGTCCAGGCGAAGACAAGCGAGGCCCTTTTCGCGCGCATAGGCTTCCAGCTCAACGGCTTTTGTCCCCAGCATATCGGATCTGTAGCCACCCAGCCAAACGAGTTGGGGGGCCTCATTGCGCGTTGTCGCCTGGAGTTCACGGTAAGCAATCGGACGCGCTTCGTCGGCCTGACCAACAGATAGGAACGATGGGGCAATTTCTGTCATTTCGCGATTTCCCTAGGCTTGTTTTCACCCTTCATAGAGGTGATTGCCAAATTTGAAAACCGCCAACAAAAAACCCCGCACTCAAGGATCGCGCGGGGTTACAAATCTCAGAACATTTTGACCGGCTTACTCAGCCTCTGCCTCATTTGCGAGCGCCTTGACAAGATCAACGATCTTGCGGCGAACTTTGGCGTCAGAGATCTTCACAAATGCGCGGTTGAGCTGCAGTCCTTCAGACGAAGACAGGAAATCGACAACATAGTTCGACGAGGCCGCTTCTGCCATACCCGTCGTGCCGGTTGCAACGTCACCCGGTGCGTCCTCGAAGAAAAAGGAAACCGGCACGTTCAAAACGCTGGAAATGTTCTGCAAACGGCTGGCACCAACGCGGTTGGTACCCTTTTCATACTTCTGAATTTGCTGAAATGTGATGCCAAGGCTCTCGCCCAGCTTTTCCTGGCTCATTCCCAACATCGCGCGGCGAAGGCGAATGCGGCTGCCAACGTGAATGTCGATAGGATTTGGCTTCTTCTTATTGACCGTCATGTTCTCGATCCTGACTACTCTTGATCATTTACCATCAAAATCTGAGGTTACCGACTACTTAACGCTACGTTGTAGTCTTTCGTTGCCCACTTCACCCCAACGCTGATGGATTACTCTGAATACACTATGCATTTTAAGGGGTTTTTGGTCAATTCCTATCTGAAATAAAACTAACACGCGAATAAATGATAAAAAACAAAATCATTGCGCACAACAACCAAAAGTTAATCAACCGCTGATGATTGTTCAATGTTGAAACAGATTTAATCGTTAAGGTTGTGTCAATTATACCTTTGGTTGCTATATTTGACGCTGCAATTATTTCTCCATACTGGTTGATTACGGCGGAAATACCGCTATTTGCCGACCTGATCAGCGGTATACCCAACTCAACAGCCGTGATTCGCGCATGCTGGAAATGCTGAAATGGGCCGGGCGTGCGCCCAAACCATGTATCAATGGTGACATTGATCAGGGCGTCGGCGTCGAGCGCGCGATCATCAATTTCGCTCGCGAATATCGCCTCGTAGCAGACAAGCGGATAAAACTTCAGGCCGGTCGGCAGTTCCAGTTCGCTGCGCACAGCAGCGGCGCTATAGCCATGAGACATTGCGGCAATCGTGGTCAGCCCTGCCGATTTCAATTCCTCCTCGAAAGGCAGGTACTCCCCAAAGGGGACCAGATGAACCTTGTCTGACGCGGACACGATTTGCCCGAGGCTATTGAAGACATATATCGAATTATAGTAGCGGCGGGCAGAACCCGCTCCACCGTCTTCTGCGCGAACCGCACCAGCGACGAGTATCTGCCCCTCATCCAGAACCTCCGCGATACGCGTGAAGGCCGCCTCGTTTTCTGAGAGAATGAACGGTATCGAGGTCTCCGGCCACACAATTATATCCGGCTTGCGTCCACCCTTTTGTGGCGGTGCGCTGCTAAGCGCCAGCAGGTCCTCAAATATCTCTGAACGTTCCACATCACTGGCGGCAGGCGACAAGGGTTGATCCGGCTGCACAAGGCGAACGACTGGCCGTTCGTCCGGGTTGGAGGGTACCGCATTGTCCAATACCCAGTACCCATATCCAAGGTTTGTCAGAATCAGTGCCAATGCAAGTGCAATCCCAACACGCCCGCCCCGACCAGTGCCAAGCAGAGCCGGCATGGAGAAGACCAGAACCGCGAGCAGGTTCATGCCATTCAGACCAATCAGGTGGACTGGTTGCATGAGCAGAGGTACTGGCATGGCGGCGATGCCAACGACATTCCAGGGCAGGCCTGTAAACAGAAAGCTGCGAAGCCACTCAGTGATAGCGAAGGCCAGGGCCAGCGCCGCGATGCGACCAAGCCCGTCGCTCCACATCGTGCGAGCAAGCGCCGTTGCGACACCAAAAAATATGGCAAGAACTGCAGGAATACCGGCGGCGGCAAGTGGAATTGCCCAGGCGTAAGTGCCGCCATCCTCCAGCAGCGCATTGCCCAGCCACCACATGCCAGCTGTAAAATAGCCAAAGCCAAACAGCCAGCCGGTCAGAAAAGTCGGCCAGATTTTCGCCAGTAATCCGGCACCAGGTGCCGCAGCCGCGCCATCCAGCAACCAGACAAGCAGCGTGAAGCTGACAAACATGGTGGCAAACAGATTGACCGGAGCAAGAGCCAACGCACCAAAGGCACCTGCAAAAAGGGACAGGAAAACCCGCCTTGCGCCCCAGGACAGCATTACCCGGCTTGCCACTGCCTCAAACATCCCATGCTCCCGCTAGGTTCGAATCGTTGCTGCGCAAATTACGAAGATAGCCTTGCCTGAAATTGATGGCAGATCTCACAAAAAAAGCCGCCCGGCAATGTCACCCTGAGCGGCTTTCCACGTCACATAAACTGAGACCTACTTGGGTGCCAGAACCATCATCATCTGGCGGCCTTCCAACTTGGGTTCAGCCTCAACCTTCGCAATCTCAACAGTGTCTTCCTTGACCTGCTGAAGAAGCTTCATACCAAGTTCCTGGTGAGCCATTTCGCGACCACGGAAACGCAAAGTGACCTTGACCTTGTCCCCACCTTGGAAAAAGCGGTTCATGGCCTTCATCTTCACCTCATAATCATGGGTGTCGATGTTAGGGCGCATCTTGATTTCCTTGATTTCGACAGTCTTTTGCTTCTTGCGCGCTTCAGCTGCCTTCTTCTGATTGGCGTATTTCAGCTTACCCAAGTCAAGGATTTTGCAAACCGGCGGCTGGGTATTTGGTGAGATCTCAACCAGATCGAGACCTGCCTCCTCAGCCTGGCGCAGAGCATCCTCGGTCGCCACGACCCCCAAGTTGTCACCATCTTCGTTGATGAGCTGTATTTGCGGAATGCGAATTTCTCTATTGGCGCGCGGCCCTTCTTTCTTCGGGGCATCGGCTTTAAACGGTCTACGAATGGTCGTATTCTCCTAAAATATTTCCGGACAGGCGGCTTTAGGGGCAATGTGTCTATTGCCGCGCGCTAGTCAATAGCATGTTGCAACGGAAAAATCACCACTTCTATTGCGAGGTCTTTTTATTAATTTTCCGGCCATCACAATGGGTGGCGCAGACTTGCAAGAAACGCCTGATCAATCTCCGTCCCAACGCGATTGCTCACTGTCTTGCGGTTGGAATCTTCGTCAAACGTGATTGCCGGGCAAAATGTTATTTCAACGTCCAACGCGCCGGCCCGTAACAGTCCGGCCAGATGCGGCATCAACTCCACATCCCCCGGCCACGCGGCAAGCGGACGGTGATAATGCCCCAGCGCAATTCCGTGCAGCTTTGTATAAGCAATAGCAACAGGCTGAATATAGACACGCTTTTCCGGCACGTGAGGCACTGCGCTTGATGCTGCACCAAACAGGGATGATTTGACCGGCAGCATGCGGTTGCCATCTGACGTGGTGCCCTCGGGGAAAAGCACCATCACCTCCCCGGCCTTCATTCTCTCGGCGATTTCGTTTGCCTGTTCACCTGTCTTGCCACGCCGCTCACGCTCAACAAACACAGACGCTTGCAAGCGGGCCAGGTGGCCAAATACGGGCCAGTCACGCACCTCGGATTTAGCGACATAGACGACATCTGCTACCGCACCCAGCACCAAAATATCGAGCCATGAGGAATGATTTGCCGCCAGCATCAAGGGACGCCGATGCTCGAGCACTCCCTTCACGTGAATGCGCGTACCCATTAGCCAGCAGGCTGCTCTGTGCCAAAAGCGCGGTATGCGACGGCGCACGGGCCAGTCGAACCGCAAAGCCAGGAGCTGCACCGGCAACAGCACAAGTGTTAAAAGGGAAATGAGTATTGCAATGATGGCAATGCGAACGGCGTCAATCACTGGCCGCCTCGCGATTGAATATCCAGTCGCATGACGAGTGCGGTCGAGCGACGTCCATCGTCGTGCTCGTAATAGGCTTTGCGTTCAGCCACTTTCTGAAAGCGAAACCGATGATAAAGACCGATTGCGGGTTCATTCCCCTCATCAACCTCAAGAAACACAGTCTCGCCATCACGCACGGCAATCTCGCGAATTGCTGCCTGCATCAGGCGCCAGCCGATGCCCTGCCGGGCATGCTTTTCCCTGACCGCAACGGTCAGGACTTCTGCCTCACCCGCAGCAACGCGTGCCAGAACAAAGCCTGCAATTGGGCCACCCGCTGCAATATTGCTCTGTCGCGCAACAAACCCCAAAACGGTTTTTTGCCCCAACAGCCCATGAATTTCGCCATCACTCCACTGACGGGCAAACCGCTCACCATGCAAAAGAGACGCCTCGGCGCAGTCGGCAGGCAACATAGGGTATATTTCGATAGCCGAACGATTGCGAAAAATACCCCCTAGCATTCTTGTGCAGCTCCCTACTGCCGAGCAACGGCAAAACCGGTTTGCGGTTTTGCATCCGGCCCACGCAAATAAAGCGGCGCGGGTTGCCGTGTTGCATTGTTTGCATCTGCGGCCAATTGCGCAATTGCCGCAACTGGATATATCGAGATCGCCGGTTCTGCACCGGAAAGAAGTCTGACACCCGAGCCCGCGAGAATTGCCTGCGGATATTGATCTTGCAGCGCTCGCGCGTCTTCAATCGTCATGGCGGCGGGTTCGCTTAACGCCTTTTTGGCCTCGTCAAATACTTGCGCAAAGACCTCGCCACGCTTGGCGTCGATTAGCGCGAGCACAGGCCTGCCGTTGCCCGCCGCAGCATGCGCCAGTGCCTGAAGGCTGCTAATGCCCAGAACGGGAACTTCAAGCGCCAATCCAAGACCGCGCGCGGTTGAAACACCAACTCGAATGCCAGTGAATGAGCCAGGACCAACAGAGACAGCAACACGGTCAATATCTGCCATGGACACGCCAGCATGACCAAGCACCGCCTCAATCATCGCCATCAGCCGTTCCGCATGACCTTTGACTATCGTTTCCTGCTCGCTGGCAAGCAGCGTCGTGCCGGCCGCGTCATAAAGGGCCACGCCGCAATCAGCGCCTGCAGTGTCAATCGCCAGTATTTTCATAAGTTCCGCTTAGACGCGCGCCTGCGGCGTGTCAAACAGCTTCGACTTCCTGCACCTCAGGGACAAAGTGCCGCAGCAGGTTCTGTACGCCATGTTTCAGCGTTGCTGTGGACGACGGGCAACCTGCACACGCACCCTTCATATTGAGGTAAACCTTGCCGTCTTTGAAACCGCGGAAAGTGATGTCTCCGCCATCCTGAGCAACAGCCGGACGCACGCGCGTTTCCAGGAGCTCCTTGATAGTCGCAACAATTGTTTCATCGCCTGCAGCGTAAAACTCGCTTTCGCCATCCAACTCTTCATCCGTGGACGAACCCATGATTGGCGCACCAGACATATAGTGCTCCATGATGGAGCCGAGAATCGCCGGCTTGAGATGCTGCCACTCCTGATCTTCTTTGGTGATGGTGACAAAATCATAGCCAAAGAACACACCGACAACGCCAGGGATTGCAAATAGACGCTCGGCCAATGGTGATTCCGACGCCTCATCAGCAGAACGAAAATCAGCAGTTCCGTTTTCCAATACCACCTTGCCCGGCAGGAATTTCAACGTAGCTGGATTTGGGGTCGTTTCGGTCTGGATAAACATCATTTTCTCCGCGGCACAGCTTTGCCATGTGCCTACATTTTAGAATAATTCGAAAATAGGCCGATGGCATGGTTGTTTCAAGCCTATATTGCGCTCGAACAAGCCCATTATGGAAAGTTTTCTCAAATACTCAACAAAGAGCTTCGATTTCTTCGTCGCTCAATGCATCAGGCAACACGGTCACGGGAATTGGAAACGCTGCAGAGCGGCCCGCAATGGACGCTACGAGTGGTCCGGGGCCATCCTTTGTAGAGCCTGCAGCAAGAACCAGAATGGCAATATCCTGGTCTTCCTCGATCAGACCATGAATCTGGTCGGTCGCATTTCCTTCGCGAATAACCAGCTCAGGCTCAATTCCAACTGTATCGCGCAGAAACTGCGCCACTTTTGAAAGAGCGGCCTCTGCTTCTTCACGCGCTTCTGCACGCATAATGTCGGCAACGCCCAGAAACTGTTGGAAATCAGCAGTAGAAATTACGTAGAGCAGCACCACTCCGCCGTTGGAGTTGCGCGCCCGGAACCCTGCATAGCACACCGCGCGTGTGCATTCAGGCGTGTTGTCGATCACGGCAAGAAACTTACGCCTGTGCCCATCGAGCCTTGAGAGTCGCTTTGAAACCATGTGCGGGACTTTGCCATCGAGAAATGAAAGCTGCAAGCGTGATTTTTGCCAACCCGTTTACACCGCGTGCAAGGGGTTGGCGCCAATGCAGGTGACGTCAGCTCAAAAAGCCAATGATTTCGCGCACCTCGCGCATGGTCACTTCGGCACGCGCATTCGCACGTTCACTGCCATCGCGCAGAATCGCATCAATATGGTCGGTATCGTCCATCAAACGGCGCATTTCCGCAGTGATTGGCGACAGAACCGAGACGGCCAACTCTGACAATGCAGGCTTGAATGCGGAGAATTGCTGGCCGCCAAACTCTTTCAGAATGTCAGCCTTGGTCTTGTCGGAAAGTGCCGCATAAATGCCCACAAGGTTGTCCGCTTCCGGGCGGCCCGCCAGACCGTCAAGCTCGCTCGGCAGACCTTCCGGGTCTGTCTTTGCTTTCTTGATCTTGCGCGCAATCGTCTCTGCGTCATCCATCAGATTGATGCGGGAAAGATCGGACGCATCGGACTTCGACATTTTCTTCGAACCGTCGCGCAGCGACATGACACGTGGCGCGGGACCATCGATCAAAGGCTCCACCATCGGGAAATAGGCGTGCACAGGCTCGTCACCGACTTTGATGTCGACGCCCTTGCCGCCTGAGCGGATGTGATCCGCAAAATCGAGGTTGAACTTCTGTGCGATGTCGCGCGTCAGTTCCAAGTGCTGTTTCTGGTCATCGCCAACGGGCACATGGGTTGCGCGATAAAGCAGAATGTCGGCTGCCATCAGCGATGGGTACGCATAGAGGCCCAGAGATGCTTTTTCGGCATCTTTGCCTGCCTTGTCCTTGAACTGCGTCATACGGTTCATCCAGCCAAGACGCGCAACGCAATTGAAAATCCAGGCAAGCTCGGCATGGCCGGGAACTGCAGACTGATTGAAAACGATATGACGCTTTGGATCGATACCGGATGCGATGAAGGATGCTGCGATAGAACGAATCTGGCCCTTCAGATCATCATGCACAAGCTGCGCAGTGATCGCGTGCATGTCTACAACGCAATAGATGCATTCGTGACTTTCCTGCAAGGCAACAAATTTGCGAATTGCGCCAAGATAGTTGCCAAGGTGAAGGTTGCCTGTTGGCTGAACGCCAGAGAATACAAGCGGCTTGAACTCGTTCATGTTTTACCTCTTTTGCGGGCTTGTGGAGGGCCCGATTGGTTTCGTTGGCGCGCTATAAGCACGAGCGCCAAGCTGTTTCAAGTCATTTCAGGATTTCAGCCGCCATCCGAACCGTTCGGGTTCGCTGTTTTTCTGCGCATGTTGCGACCGATCATGGCCTTGTCTGCCGCACCCGTCAGAAGCGTGAGTGGGAAATAGACGACCATGGCAAACACGATAATTGCGCCCAGCGTCGCAGCCCGCATCAGATTCGTTTCGAAAAGCAGCCACTCATCGGCGACGTTGGCTGCCAGCCGGGCAACGATGCCCATGGCAATTGCGCAACCAACAAGTTTGATGATGCGAATGACCATGATGCGTTCCGGCTGGAGGTGTCCCTTGCGCAGCAAAGTCGTACCAAGAAGCAATGTATTTAGCCAACCGGCGGTGATCTCGGCTGTCGCGATGCCCCGCTCCTCAAAAAGCGGAAAAAGCGTCAATGCCAATACAACGTTCAGGGCCATGGCAGCCATGGTGAAGCGCATCGGCGTTTTGGTGTCTTCGCGCGCAAAGAAACCGGGCTGCAGCGCCTTGATCAAGACATAGGCCGGAAGACCAAAGCCATAGACTGTCAGAATTGATGATACGACCGCAGTGCTTTCGGCAGTAAACCCGCCCCGTTCGTAAAGAACACGGACGATTTCCTCCGAAAGAGCCCAAATACCTGCCGCAGCTGGCAGGGTGAGAAATAGCACAAACTCAATCGAGCGATTTTGAATGCCGCGAGCTTCAATATAGTGTTTGGCTTTGAGTGCGCGCGAAAGCTCCGGCAACAATACGACGCCAACCGCAATGCCGATCATCCCCAAAGGCAACTGGTAAACGCGGTCGGAGAGATAAAGCGAGACAATTGCTCCGCTTTTGCCAGATGCAATAGCCTGTCCGATCAGCTGGTTTATTTGTGTAACACCGCCGGTCACAATTGCCGGGATGGCCAGCAGGAAAAAACGCCGAACACCGGGTGTGAGCTTGGGCAAACGAAGAGGAAATGTCATGCCTGCTCGCCGAACGCCGCCGAAAACGATCGCAAGCTGAACAACACCGGCCGCGAGCACCCCCCATGCCAGCGCGCCAACCGTCTGAATCGGATCAAACGCAGCAAAATGCGCATAGGCAAGCACGGAAATCAAAATGACGTTCAGGAAGATTGGCGCAATTGCCGCCGCAAAATAGCGACGGAGTGAATTCAACATGCCAGCCATCAGCGCAGCAAGCGACATGAAGGCCAGATATGGAAACATGATCGCAGTCAAGCGGATGGTCACAGAGAGCTTGTCCGGATCTTCGGCGAAACCCGGCACAACGATGTGACGCACTAGGAGCGGCATCGCCAGCTCAATGAGGATTGTAAATCCAATGAGCAACGCGAAAAGCAGAGCAAAGATTTCCGATGCAAAGCGCTTGGCACCCTCATCGCCGTCTTCTTCTATCCGCCGGGAAAACAAGGGCACGAAAGCGGTATTGAGAACACCTTCAGCAAAGAGACGGCGAAACAGATTGGGAAAGCGAAACGCGGCTGCAAAAATGTCGCCTGCCGCTCCCGTTCCCAGTGCAGACGCCATCAACATGTCGCGCACAAGTCCAAAAACGCGGCTTCCCAACGTCGAGAAGCCCACGGTCATGAATTTCTTGACAAGGCTCATGTGGATGCCTTCGCCTTTTTGACAACACGCCCCTTTTCCCGCGGGGGTGCGATAATGCCCGACGGCATGCTGGAGCGGGCCTCATCATCCACATTCGCAAGAACCGCCTTCAGGCGAGCCATGGCATTGGCCTGACGATTCTCGTTTGTCACCTTCTGACCGACCAGGTCCGTTACATAGAATGTATCGATAACCTTCTCACCGAAAGTGGTGATGTGTGCCGAGGCAATATCCAGCGACAGGTCGGAAAAGACTGCTGTGATTTCTGACAAAAGGCCGATGCGATCAAGGCATTCGATCTCGACAACAGTAAATCGGTTGGAAAGCTCATTGGAAAAGCTGACGCTTGGCGCGATGTCAAATGCGTTGGCGCGGCGTTTCGATTTGGCGCGCGTTGCAATAACTTCCGGCAGCCGCTTTTTGCCCGACAGCACATCCTCAATCATGCGGCTGATGGTAGCCGCGCGGCGGTGCTCATCTTCATCATTGTCGAATTCACGATTGATCAGGATTGTATCAAGCGCTCGCCCGTCGGATGTTGTGTAGATATTGGCGTCTGCGATATTGGCACCTGCGGCTGCGCACGCGCCGGTGATGATCGCCAGAAGACGGGGGTGGTCCGGCGCCAATATCGTGATTTCGGTAATCGCATGGAAAGAGTGGGTGCGTTCAGCACTTGCCAGTCGTTTGCCAGCCTTGTCAGCTTGGCGAATGAAACCGGCATGGCGCACCTGATCTTCAAGTTGCACAGAGAGCAGGTAGGGTTCGTAAGGCAGTTTGGAGTATTTGACCGCGTCCGCCTCTCCCCATTCCGCCAGCGCTTCCTTCAACACTTCGCGCGCATGTTCAGCACGCTCCTTGCGGGTGACATTGGAATGCCCCCCGGAAAGTCGCAGCTCAGTTTCATAATAGAGTGTGCGCAGAAGTTGCCCCTTCCAACCATTCCACACACCCGGCCCCACCGCGCGAATATCGCAGACGGTAAGGATCAGCAGCATACGCAGCCGCTCCATGGACTGCATCTTTTCCGCAAAGTCGTTGATAGTCTTCCAGTCGTTCAGGTCTCGCGTCTGCGCGGTCATGGACATCGTCAGATGCTCCTGGATAAGCCAGGCAACCATTTCCGTTTGTTTTGGCGACAGACCAAGCCTCGGACAAAGCTTGCGTGCCACCTTGGCCCCGGCGACTGAATGGTCTTCAGGACGGCCCTTGGCAATGTCATGTAGCAGCGCCGCCACATACAGAACGGTGCGGTCTTCAACAGATGGCATGAGTTTGTGCGCCAGCGGATGCGCATCATCCTCTTCGCCGCCTTCAACTTTCGCCAACACGCCAACGGTGCGCAGCAAGTGCTCATCGACCGTGTAGTGATGATACATATTGAACTGCATCATCGAGACAATCTTGCCAAATTCGGGAATAAAGCGACCCAAAACACCGGCCTCATTCATACGGCCCAGCATTTCAGCGGCATTCGCGCGGGAGGTGAGAATGGACAGGAAGACACGGTTGGCTTCCTCACTATTCCTGACCTTCGCATCGATCAGACTGAGCGAACGCGACGCACGGGTTAAAGCATCGGGGTGAAACTCCAAGCCATGGATGCCCGCGACATGAAAAAGCCGGATCAAATTGAGCGGGTCTTTCTTGAAGACATCCGGCTCGGCGAGTGCAATACGCCCACGATCCTCAACAAATTGAGGCGAACCCGCTATGCGGCGAACGCGATTGGCAAATCGACTGAGAACACTTGAAAGGCCGGGAGCTTCTTTTACCTGCCGTTCCTCCAGACCCGCCGCCAGAATGCGCGTCAGGTCACCGACATTTTTGGCGACCCAGAAATAATGCTTCATGAAGCGTTCTACCGCGGAAAGGCCAGGATGCGGATGGTAGTCCAATCGCGTGGCAATCTCCGACTGAATGTCAAACGAAAGCCTCTCTTCGGCTTTGCCTGTCGCAAAATGCATGTGACAGCGCACGGCCCAGAGGAAATCCTCACATTTGCGGAACAAGTTGAGTTCACGCCGTGACAAGACGCCTTTGCTCACCAGCTCGTCAGCACTTCGCACGCGATAGTAATATTTGGAAATCCAGAAGAGCGTGTGCAGATCGCGCAAGCCCCCCTTACCCTCTTTCACATTGGGCTCCACCAGATAGCGTGTATCACCGCTCTTGCGATGGCGCTCATCGCGCTCTGCAAGCTTTGCAGCAATGAACTCTGCGCCCGTGTTGCGAACCACTTCCTTGTCGAAGCGGGTTTCCAACTCTTCCAACAGCGGTTGCTCGCCGCATATGAAGCGGCTTTCAAGAATAGCTGTGCGGATGGTCATGTCCGTCTTGGACAGGCGGATACACTCATTGATCTTGCGTGTGGCATGGCCCACCTTCAAACCCATGTCCCAAAGGACATAGAGGATATATTCAATGGCCGACTCCTGCCACGCAGCAGACTTGTCCGGCAGAATGAACAACAGATCGATATCAGAGCCGGGCGCTAGTGTGCCGCGCCCATAGCCGCCAACGGCCGCAATGGCCAGGCGCACCTCGGCGGGGGCCTTGTCGGCGCTGAATATGTGCTTCAGGGCGAATTCATAGAGAACTGTGATTAGCTGATCCTGCAGCCACGAAATTCTCTTTGCACAAGCAAGCCCGCTTCCGTCTGCAAGCAGCATATCCTCGGCCACTTTGCGGCCTTGCGCATTCACGTCCTTGAAGATCGCCAGAATTGCTGATCGCAACGCGTTGTTGTCTTCGGCATGTATGCTTGCAGCCTTGTCGCATTGTTTGCGCAGCGCAGATACATTGAGAATCTTTTCAAGTTCAAGTTCGGGTATTTTCATGAAATCCGCCGCCCGTGGCATACCGCCGCTTTGCTGTCCGCTTGTTCGCAAACATATAGCAGTCAGTTATTGCCAAGTTCTTTTCTCAGCGCGTAGAGCGCGTCCAATGCCTCACGCGGTGTCATATCGTCAGGATTGATCTCCCGCAAGCGTTCTTCCAAGATTGAGGTCTTTGCGGGCTCCGGCGCACGCGCCGCGACCTGAAACAAAGGCAAATCATCGATGAGCTGGTTCGTCGGGTTTTTGCGACCAGCATCTTCCAGTTTTGCCAAGACGTCCCGCGCCCTGGCCACAACAGATTGCGGCAGACCTGCCAGCCGAGCGACCTGAATACCATAGGAGCGATCAGCGGACCCTGGCCCGACCTCATGCAGGAAGATCACCTCCCCATTCCACTCTTTCACCTTCATCGTGGCATTGGAGAGACGGTTCAGCTTTTCAGAAAGTACTGTCAACTCATGAAAATGCGTGGCAAACAGCCCTCGACACTTGTTGCCCTCATGCAGATGCTCAACAGCCGCCCAGGCAATGGATAGCCCGTCAAAGGTCGCCGTTCCCCGCCCGATTTCATCTAGGATCACCAGCGAATTTTCTGTCGCCTGATTGAGAATAGCAGCGGTTTCCACCATCTCCACCATGAAGGTCGAACGTCCGCGCGCCAGATCATCGGAGGCACCGACGCGAGAGAAAAGCCGGTCGACGACACCAATATGAGCCGAACCGGCAGGCACAAATGAACCCATTTGCGCCATTATGACAATCAGTGCGTTTTGACGCAGGAATGTTGACTTACCGCCCATATTGGGGCCGGTGAGCAACCAGATGGAACCTGATGCCTCACCATCGGACGGTGACAGATCACAATCATTTGCCACAAAGGGATCACTCGACTGGCGGCGGAGCGACTGCTCGACGACCGGGTGGCGACCGGAAACGATGGAAAAGGCGCGCGACATATCCACCTGAGGGCGGCAATAACCCTCCGAAATTGCCAATTCAGCAAGACCCGCCGAAACATCTATGACACTGAGCGCTCGGGCTGCCGCTTTGATTGTCTCGGCGTGAGAGGCAATCATGTCGGCCATCTCGTCGAAGGCCTCCAGTTCCATTGCCACGGCCTGACCGGCGGCATTGGCTATGCGGCTTTCAAGCTCGGCAAGTTCGGTTGTGGTAAAACGCATGGCGTTGGCCATGGTCTGACGGTGAATATATTTCGCTTTCGCCTCGTCAGTGCCGGTCATCACGCCAGCATTGTTTGCCGTGACTTCGATGAAGTAGCCAAGCACATTATTGTGCTTGATCTTCAGCGTCTTGATCCCGGTTTCTTCCGAATAGGAGAGTTGCAGGCCGGCAATCACCTTTCGGGACTGGTCTCGCAAAGCGCGCGCCTCATCCAGCTCGCTCCTGGCACCTGCGCGCACAAACCCGCCATCGCGTTTCAGCAGCGGCAATTCCTCATCCAGCCAGTTTTCCAGATGACCCAGCAAATAGCCGGGCAACGCCAACAGCGCGTCGCGCGCCACTGTCAGCTCCTCAGGCATCATGGCGGGTGGCAGAACCTCGGCAATATTCGCGGCAGCTCTCAACCCCTCACGAATGGCACCAATGTCGCGCGGACCACCGCGATCAAGCATGAGACGCGACAATGCGCGCGGCATATCTGTGACGAGCTTCAAGCCGTCGCGCAAATCATCCGTTAACGCTTGTTCGCTCATCAGATAGGCGATGGAGTCGAGCCGTTCATTGATGCGCATGTTGTCGGTCAGTGGCGACATGAGCCTTTCGGCCAGCAAGCGAGCGCCACCACCAGTTATGGTGCGGTCTATTGCCTTGAGAAGCGAGCCATCTCGCGAACCGGACAGCGTTCGCACAAGTTCCAGATTGGCGCGGGTTGCCGGATCGATAAAGAGCGTCGTGGCGGCACTCTCACGCTCGGGCCGTCCCAAAGGCGGGCGGGCGGCGATCTGCGTCTTTTCCACATAGGCAATTGCTGCTGCCGCCGCGGCCATTTCCGATCGCGAAAAAGTGCCGAACCCGTCCAGTGTCTTGACCTCGAAGTAGCGCGCGATGCGCCCTTCGGATGTTGCAGAATCGAAGAGGACGGCTGGTTGCGGAACAGCCACACGCCCCAACACATCCATTACCGGTCGCAGCTCTTCATCGTGAAACAGCGTGTCCGCCAAAATGAGCTCGCGCGGATCTACGCGCATAATATCGGTCAGCAAGCGCTCTCTGGAGGTTTCTGCCAAACGAAAGATACCGGTTGAAATATCAATCCAGGCAAGCGCGTATTGCGGTTCGCTCCCGCCTTTGATGCGCGCCAATGCCATCAGATAGTTCGATTCAGATGGGGAAAGGAGCTTCTCTTCCGTCAACGTGCCGGGTGTTACCAATCGAATGACGTCACGCCGCACGACCGATTTTGAGCCGCGCTTTTTCGCCTCGGCGGGATCTTCCACCTGTTCGCACACGGCAACGCGGAAGCCGAGCGCGATCAGCTTTTGCAGATAATCATCGGCCGCGTGAACCGGCACACCGCACATCGGTATGTCCTGCCCCAGATGCTGACCACGCTTTGTAAGCGTGATGCCAAGCGCGCGGGAAGCATCCACCGCATCTTCAAAGAACAACTCGTAGAAATCGCCCATACGGTAGAACAGAAGCGAGTCCGGATTGTTGGCCTTGATCTCGATATATTGTTCCATCATCGGCGTTGCCGACAGACGGCTCTCTTCCGAGGCGAGAACCTCGGTGGTGAGTACGCTTGGCGTTGCTCGATCAGAATTTGAGGCCATATCTGGACACTTGTTCAAAAAAGCGGGAAAAGACTTGGACGATGCGCTCTATAGAATACAACAGGAAATCCACTACAAGGGCGACGCACAAAAAAGGTGAGGAAACATGCCAGCAACAGACAAATCCGGGCGCCGCGTATCTAGCGTAACAGAACAGGAAGCACTTGATTTTCACGCGCGCAAGCCTGCGGGGAAACTGGAAATCGCTCCAACCAAGCCGATGGCGACGCAGCGCGATTTGTCTCTGGCCTATTCGCCTGGTGTTGCCGTGCCGGTCAAAGCCATTGCTGATGATCCATCCCGTGCATATGACTACACAACGCGTGGAAATATGGTGGCCGTAATCTCCAATGGTACTGCCATTCTGGGACTGGGCAACCTCGGGGCACTGGCATCAAAGCCGGTGATGGAAGGTAAATCTGTTCTCTTCAAGCGGTTCGCAGATGTCGATTCCATCGACCTGGAAGTGGATACGGAGGATCCGGCGGCCTTTATCAATTGCGTGCGCTATCTGGGACCGTCTTTCGGTGGCATCAATCTGGAAGACATCAAAGCGCCTGAATGCTTCATTATCGAGCAGAAACTTCGCGAGATTATGGACATTCCGGTCTTCCATGACGACCAGCACGGCACGGCGATCATCGCTGCGGCTGGTTTGATCAATGCGCTGGAGCTCACAGGGCGAGACTTTAAATCAACAAAGCTCGTCTGTAACGGTGCGGGTGCCGCCGCGATCGCCTGTGTGGAACTCATCAAGGCACTCGGTTTCCCCAGTGAAAACGTCATTATGTGCGACACAAAGGGCGTAATTTACCAGGGTCGTCAGGAAGGCATGAACCAGTGGAAATCGGCGCATCAGGTCAAGACCGACAAACGAACGCTGGCAGAAGCGCTGGAAGGCGCGGACGTATTCTTCGGTCTTTCGAAGAAAGGCGCTCTGACAGAAGACATGGTGCGCACAATGGCGGACAAGCCGATCATCTTTGCCATGGCCAATCCAGATCCGGAAATCACGCCGGAAGAAGTGTCAGCTATCCGCAATGATGCCATCATGGCAACAGGCCGCTCCGACTATCCCAATCAGGTCAACAATGTTTTGGGCTTCCCCTACATTTTCCGTGGCGCTCTGGATGTGCGGGCAACGACTATCAACGAAGATATGAAAGTCGCGGCAGCGCATGCTATCGCCAATTTGGCGCGTGAAGATGTACCCGATGAAGTGGCTGCCGCCTATCAGGGCAATCGTCCGCGCTTTGGTCCGCAATATATTATTCCTGTGCCCTTCGATCCACGTCTGATCGGTGCTGTACCTGTTGCCGTCGCGCGTGCCGCAATGGATAGCGGTGTTGCCCAAAAGCCGATCATGGATCTGGACGCTTACGCCCGCGAGCTGAACGCCCGTCGCGATCCCATCGCTTCCACGCTGCAACACATTTACCAACGAGTGCGCCGCCAGCCGAAACGGATCGTCTTTGCCGAGGCCGAGGAGGAACAGGTCATGCGCGCCGCCATCTCCTATGCCAACCAGCAGCTTGGCACCGCGATCCTTCTGGGGCGCGAGGAAATGATCAAGGAAACCGCTGAGAAGGCAGGCATAGATCTGAAGCGCCCCGGTATTGAAATCATCAATGCCCGCCTGTCTCGCCGCATCGAGGTCTACACCGACTATCTCTATTCGCGGCTGCAACGCAAAGGCTACCTGCAGCGCGACTGCCAGCGTCTGGTCCACACGGACCGTAACCACTTTGCTGCCTGTATGGTCGCATTGGGCGACGCAGATGGCATGGTAACGGGAACGACCCGTAACTACTCAACTGCACTGGAAGATGTTCGCCGCTGCATCGATACCAAACCCGGTCACCGCGTGATCGGCGTTTCGCTGGTCCTGGCACGTGGCCGCACAGTTCTGGTGGCAGATACCGCTGTTCACGACATGCCAAACTCCGAACAATTGGCGGATATCGCTGAAGAGGCCGCCGGTCTGGCGCGCCGCATGGGGTATGAACCACGTGTTGCGATGCTTGCCTACTCAACGTTCGGCCATCCACCGGGCGAGCGTTCCGAACGCGTTCAGGAGGCCGTCAAGATGCTCGACCGCCGCCGGGTAGATTTCGAATATGATGGCGAGATGGCCGCAGATGTTGCGCTCAACCGCGCCATCATGGAGCAATATCCGTTCTGCCGTTTGTCTGGCCCTGCCAATGTGCTTGTAATGCCGGCCTTCCATTCCGCATCCATCACCACAAAGATGCTGCAGGAGCTTGGCGGATCGACCGTTATCGGGCCACTTCTCGTTGGTCTCGACAAGTCGGTACAGATTGCATCGATGGGCGCAAAGGACTCCGACATCGTCAATCTGGCAGCGATTGCTGCCTATAATGCGGTGAGCTGACTGATTGCGGGCGTAGGCGGAAAAATCGCCTGCGCCCATTCCTATTCTTCAGATAGAGCGCAGCCGCAGCGATCCAGATGGCGATCTCTGGAATGAACGTCCAGTGCAGTATGAAGGATAGTATCCAGTTCGAATAGACGGCAGGAACGGTCACCAGATACAAGAGAGCATCATTCAGCGGGTAGAGCCACATGATGCCACCGGCAATCGTGTCGAGTATCAGGTGCAGGAAAACCGCGCTGAGGAATGTTGCGGCCAGCGTGACCTTATTCAGCATCTTGGCCAGAGGCAGCATAACGGCCGCCACAACCAACCAGAAAAACGGCACATGCGGCCAGTAGTTATGATGATGCACGCGCCCGTGGTCCACAAACAAGAAGAACATCATATCAATATCCGGGATGACCGCTCCAATCAGAGCGGCAAACAACAGCCCGCGTGATTTGTGGGGATTTGCATGCGCAAGGCAGTAACCGGATGGAAGATGAGCTGTCAGCATCAATGACTCGCAAAACACGTTGATGCCGACAGTTGTCTTCTCAATTGGGCAAAAGCACGACCTAAAAGAGGTCGCTGGAGGGCACCTGTCGATGACCGCTACGCCGAGAAACGCTCCGCATCCTGCCCATAGTGATTTTTGTAACGATCAGAAATCGTTGCGATAGGCAAAACAACCAGAACATCGGTCGTGCGGAAGCTTCGATCGACCACCGCACCATCACCAATCATTGCACCGAGACGCAAGTAACCTTTGATCAAAGGCGGCAACGCATTCAAGGCGGAGCGTGGATTGATCGCCTCAGCAGGCATCAGATCCATGTGCTTGTATAGCTCCGGCAAGGCGGACACCGACCATTGCGCTTTGGCTGACGCGTTGTGATAAAGGAAGGAGAGTGCCAGTGCATGCTCTTCAGGGATGGCACCGGGCAGCGACCCGCAACCAAACATGACATCAACCCTGTATTTGAGCGAATAGGCCCAAATGCCCTGCCAGAGAAGCTCCACGGTTCGCTTGGTGCGATATTGCGGCAGCACGCAGGACCGGCCAAGCTCCATGAAACGCTTGTCAGGGTGGCGCGCTACAAGATCGGCAATTTGAAACTCGGAGGAGGAGTAGAACCCGCCATTTGCCATCGCCACATCCTGACGAAGCAGCCTGTAGGTGCCAACGATCTGATCTTCCAGATCGCCTTCGATCAGGGTATCGAGAACCAAAAGATGGTCGCAAATCTCGTCCCATGCATCGATATCACGACGCGCGGCCTTTGATTGCGGTGACGGTGTCGCTCCCATTTCATCCATGAACACGCGGTAACGCACAGCTTGAGCCGCCTCGACCTCGCTCCTGGAGCGAGCGAGCCGCGTTTCAAGATTGCCGATGCGGCCAAGGGGTTTTTGCATGTCGCGCGCTAGTGAAATGACGCCAGGCGTCGTGAGAGATTTCAGTTCAATATCGAGTGTCGTCATTGTCGGCCCCAAATCAATTTGGGGCCTTTAGACCACAATTCTGCGACATTACGGTGACATGGATTCCGCTGCAAGCGGCTTCACGCAATCACATTATTCTGCGGGTCCGCATCGATAGTTTCGCAATGAGGCCAGTCAGCTCTTCCGGGTCCACGGGTTTCTGCAATATCTTGTCTGCACCTGCGACATCAACTGCGGCCAGAACGTCCTCGTCGCTCTGCCCCGTCACCACAAAGATGGGTGTGTAGGAGGCATCTGCGTCACGTTCAATTCTACGTATTGCGCGGATCGCATCGACACCACTTCCACCCGGCATCGCGAGGTCCGTGATGATGAGGTCGTATTGCTTTTGCAAATCTGTCGCCTGTTCCACAAGTGTCTGAAAACTATCGACCGTGGACACACGATGTCCGGCCTTGCTCAGAACAGCCTTGATCAGAAGTGCATTGACGGGATCATCCTCTGCCAGAAGGATATCCAAGCCCGGCATCGAGGGTTGCGTGAAGCGCGACGACTGATCCGATGCGCGATTGTCGTTCAGAGGATCGCGCAGCTCTATGCCCTTCATCCGCCCCAGCAAAACATCAATCAGCGAACGCTCACGCAACGGGCGAACCAACCAGGAATCATAACCAATGCCGGATACCTTTGAGTTGCGATGCTCCGGATCAACAAGGAAAATACGACGCGCATTATCGACACCAAGGCCGGGCTTTTGCGCGATGAGATTTGAAAAACCGCTTGCGACACGATTATCCGCGATCAGGTCTGTAACAAACTTTGCCTCGCGAGCGAGCGCAGTGAGCCTGTGTTCGGCTTCATCGCAATCATGTGCCAGATAGCATTCGCCACCCAACGTCTCTATCGTCTTGACAAGAGCGCGGGCTGAGGGACCAGGGGGGGAGACGACAAGCACGCGTGAACCCGATAGAATCGAGTTGCGGCCAGCGCGGACACCAAACTCCTGTGAGGCAATAGCGGGCATGCTTATCGTGAACACGCTGCCCTTGTCTTTCGCGCTTGCCAGGCTGATAGAACCGCCGCATTCTGCAATTATGCGGGCGGAAATTGGCAGGCCCAATCCGGTCCCTGCAGACTGCGCGGCAAGACTTCCGGCCTGCTCGAATTCGCCAAAAACCCGCTTCTGCTCGGCTGCACTCATGCCCGGTCCGGTATCTTCAACGGTTATGGTGAAATCGTTTTGGTCCAACACCACTTCGACAAAGACACCGCCGATTTGCGTGAATTTCACGGCGTTCCCAATGACATTGAATAGAACCTGACGCATGCGATCGGGATCGAAGCTCATAAGCTCGGGCACATCGGATGAAACCCAGCTTGCCACCTCTATTCCCTTTTCATGGGCGCGATGAGCCAGCATTTCCACCACGGATTCAACCAGCATCCGGATTGAGGCATCCTGCGGACGAAGCTGAAATCGCCCGGCTTCCAGAGATGCAAAATCAAGGAGATCATCCACCAGATGACCGAGTGCGTTGGAGGACTGACGTATACCAGCAAGATAATTGCGCTGCTCGGGCGTCAAGCGTGTCTGACCGAGAAGGTGGCTCATGCCAGCGATACCCGACAAAGGCGTGCGGATATCATGGCTGACGGTCGCCAAAAGCTTTGATTTGGCCGCATTGGCGCGTTCGGCTTTCGCGCGCGCTGCAATTTCGCGCTCTAACGTCGGATGCTTTCCGGCGGCAACACCTGCAGAACGGTGCATTCTACCAATCAAATATCCGCTCATTCCGATTGCCAAAACGGCAACGGCCAGCAGGGCGAAGGGAAGTAGCTGCTCGTGGCGAGAAGAAAACGCGCTGAAGCCGATAAAGAGCACGCCAATTCCGAAGAGAATAGCAACAAGCCCAAGCCCCATCCCGGCGAAAAAGTGCGCGGTCGCAACGCCGTTCAGTGGCGAGGGCGAAGCATCATCCAATATGTCGGTCGGCTTAACTACCTGTTTGCTCATAGTGCCGGATTAGCACAGCAAACCTTCAAAATTGTTAGGTACCATTGTTAAAAATCTATCAATCGGTATCTGCAGATTTCGTCTTGCCACTGTTGAACAGCTCCTCCAGCACAATGAGACAGGCTCCAATCGTGATGTAGCTGTCGGCCAGATTGAAAACCGCAAATGACCAGCTTTGCGTATGAAACAATACGAAATCGATGACGTGACCATACAGGAAACGGTCAAGCAAATTGCCCGCAGCCCCCGCCACAACGAGTGCGAAACCCCAGTGATAGAGGCTCCGCTGCTTATCGGTGCGGATCCAAAGCCAAAGCACCAGCGCGACGATGACCAACCTGCTGCCGACAATGAACCAGCCCGAAGACGAATCGAACATGGAAAACGCAACACCGGTATTGTAGGTGCGAAATGCAGCGAGAAACGGCATCACCGGAACGGCTTCTTCAAGCGGCAGGTTTGTGTCGACCCATATTTTGCTCGCCTGATCCAGTAGCAGGGCAAATATGATGAAGAGCAACGCCCATAGGGGCCTCGACA
This sequence comes from Ensifer sp., assembly GCA_050301895.1. Taxonomy (GTDB): domain Bacteria; phylum Pseudomonadota; class Alphaproteobacteria; order Rhizobiales; family Rhizobiaceae; genus Ensifer_A. The sequence continues at coordinate 161,709 of JBNKZZ010000009.1, forward strand.
TAATCGCGCGCTGAGCACTCATTGCCTGTCCTCAAGTTCCAGCAAGTGACGGCGGGTTTCAAAGAGCATGATGCCCGTCGCAATGGCCAGGTTGAGTGAATCCGCGAGCCCCTGTTGCGGTATACGCGCGAGGGCGTCAGCGGCTTGTGCCAATTCGTCCGGCAGGCCCTGCTGTTCGTTACCCATCAAAAGGACAACAGGCTTGGGCGTGTAGTCGATCTTGCGATAATCAACAGAACCAGCCAGATGGGTGGCCACCGTCATTGCACCATTGGATTTCTGCCAGACGAGAAATTCTTCCTGCGTGACCCGGTATAGCGGCATGGCGAATACCGAACCCATGGTGGCCCGCACAGTCTCCAGCGAATAGGGATCTGTCGTTTCGCCAATCAATATGACGCCAGATGCACCGGCTGCGTCGGCAGTGCGAATGATCGTGCCGAGATTGCCGGGATCGCGTATCCTGTCCAGCGCAACAAATGTTTGACCCAGCTCCGGCTTCAGGCCCGAAATCCTGTTCCAGCGGGTTTTGAAAACACCCGCTACAGACTGCGGATTATCCCTGCGCGTGATGGAGGACAAAACCTTTTCACTGCATTCCAAAACAAGAGCACCGGCCGCCACTGCGCGAGCAGCCACCTTCGCGACATGCGGTTTGTCCTTGGCATTTTTAGCGTAGACCAGAATGGTGATTTCCCATCCCAGATCGAGGGCATCAATGACGAGTTTCAGGCCTTCCGCCATGAAGGAACCGCTTTCCTCGCGCCCCTTTTTCTGGGAAAGCCCCTTGATGTCCTTCACAATCGGGTTCGACAGGCTGGTGATTTCTTTCACCTGCCCAACACGCTTGACCCCGCTCATGCGCCTTCTCCTTGTATGGCAGGGACCCAGCGGCTGAAGAGTGATGTGGAAAGCGCCCGTCCAGGCGTGTCACCATCAACTCCCGCTTCGCGAATAATGAGCTCGCCGGATTCCACCGTGCCGCCCGCGCCGCGCATGATCTCACGCATCAGTTCGTGGATTGAATAGAAACTCGCCCGGATCGAGTACGCCGTCAAAACCAGCCCCTCAGCGTCAGGCGACAGAAGCTCACGGCAAATATCAAGCATTGGCGCTATATTCTCGAATAGCTGCCAGACCTCGCCATTGGGACCGCGCCCAAATTTCGGCGGGTCTGTGAGGATGATATCATAGTGGTTACCGCGGCGTGTTTCACGCTGGATAAATTTCATCGCATCGTCGCAAATCCAGCGAATTGGGGCATCTTCCATGCGTGCGATTGCCTGATTTTCGCGCCCCCAGCCGATCGCCTTCTTGGACGCATCCACATGGGTTACTTCGGCACCTGCCGCCGCCGCCGCCAGTGAAGCGACACCCGTATAGCCAAAAAGATTGAGGACTTTGAGAGGACGCTCCGCCTTGCGGATCCTCTCCTGCATCCACGACCAGTGTGCCAGCTGCTCGGGAAAAACGCCAACATGCCGAAAACTCGTGAAGCGACCGAGAAATTCGACGTCGAGCAGACGCATCGGCCATGTCTCCCCGAGCGCAGCCTTGGGGAAGCGCCAACGACCCATGCCATCCTCATCCGTATCACCGGTGAATATTGCATCCACATTCGACCAGACGTGATCCGGCAGTGCAGGTTGCCAAAGCGCCTGCGCTTCAGGCCGCACAATGCGGTAATCGCCATACTGCTCAAGCTTCAGCCCGTTGCCGCTGTCAATCAGATGAAAGCCGGCTTCACGGCGCGTTTCCAGAATAAGCGGAATGTTCTCGGCGGGCTTTTCGCCACGCCGCGCGATCATCTTCCAGCTCTGCTCCTGCGTCTTTGCCTCTGGCTCCTTGCGCGGTCGCTCCTCGCGCGCCGATTTCGGCTTGCGCTCTTGCCATTTGTTGTTCTGGCTTTTCTGCTTGGCGCCTGTCTTGCGGCCCTGTTTCATCGCCGATACATATCCAGTCAAGAATTCGAATTTGAGATGGCAATAGCATTCCATCACCACTTGGCAAAGTCGTTTCATTCGGTTCATAGTCAGCCATTGGTGAGAAAGACATAGCTACAGGGAGGAATTGCTATGGATATGAGTGGAGAGGAGCGCATCCCGGCCAGCCGTCAGGCCGTTTGGGAGGCCTTGAATAATCCTGAAATTCTCAAAGCCTGCATTCCAGGCTGTCAATCTCTGGAGATGACCTCTCCGACGGAGATGAAGGCGACAGTCAAAATCAAGATCGGCCCGGTCTCGGCTAAGTTTGATGGCGAAGTTGTGTTGGAAAATCTAAACCCACCAGAGGGTTACACAATTTCAGGCGAAGGCAAAGGCGGCATTGCCGGTTTCGCAAAAGGCGGCGCAAACGTGATGCTGGCAGAAGATGGTGACGAGACTATTCTGACCTACAATGTTGACGCTCAAATCGGCGGCAAGCTCGCCCAGCTTGGCTCGCGACTGATAGATTCCACCGCAAAAAAACTGGCTGGCCAGTTCTTCACCAAATTCACCGAAACGGTTGGGGGTGCAAGCTAGCACCCCTTGCAAACGCTCGTTACAAGCCTTCGAAATGAGCGCTCAATTTAGTTGGAAGAAACGGGCACGATCGCCTGCGAGGCAAGCGCCTCTGCCCGGTTTTTCTGCTTATCAGCCTCAACCTGCCACCGGTCTGCCTCACGCTTGCCAGCGCGTGCTTTCTTGCGGTGCTTGCCTTGGGCAAACCATGTGGCCATGGAGCCTGCGATCAAGCCAACGATAAGGGCTGCAAACAGAAACACAAAAAACGGTGCGGAGAACGACAGAAGCTGATCCTGCGGCTCAAACGGGTTCAGCGCCAAGGTCACATCCTGACGGTTTGCCACTGAAAGCACAATCAAGATAATGGCAAGCGGCACAAAGATCACCAGTTTGACAAGCTTCGCGATCATTGGTTTCTCCTTAACGCCATGCATAAACAGCGACCACCAGCGGTGCCGCCACTTCCAAGATTCAAGATAAGCAAAGTTACACGTGTTTCAAGCGGGCATCAAAAAGCAAAGTGCCGCACCAACGCCTAATCGTCAGAGTCCGCCATACCCGGGTTGAGTCGCATGCGAAGCTCTTTTCCGGTTTTGAAAAACGGAACCCATTTCTCTTCGATGAAGACGGAATCGCCCGTACGAGGATTTCGGCCTGAGCGCGAAGGACGGTTCTTGACCGAAAAAGCACCAAAGCCGCGAAGCTCAACTCGGTTTCCCGAAGCCAACGCGTCGGTTATTTCATCCAGGACCGCATTGACGATGTTCTCGACGTCGCGGTGATAAAGATGTGGATTGTTTGCAGCAACAATCTGCACCAGTTCGGATTTTATCACGGCAACCCCCTCGATTACGCCTCGTAACATTGGCGCTCAAACTGCCAAAACGAACCCTCAGCGTCAAGAAACAAGTTCCGCGAGCAATCGCATTTTCACTTGGCGTGTGCCCAGACAGGCACATTTTGATGCCAGACGGTCTTTTGCGGCCCGCAAAATCCACCTGCGGCGACGCCCATTGCAGGAGAATTTGACCACATCGGCGGAATATCTGCCTGCGCATGTTGTGTGTCGGTCAAAAATGCACATATTGCGGCGACAGTATCTGTGACAATGGAAAACGATGACGGACGCGCAGAACGCCCTGAAAACCGCGACCTATGAAGGCAGTACTCGTGCATACGAGACTGCGCTGGCGCATTCTGCGCGCGTGCGTCGGCTCAAGATTTTGCTGCCGATACTCGCGCTATTGATCTCCCTCGGCTTCATCGCCGTATCATTTGTGCGCGCTTTCCTGCCGGAAAACGTGACCTTTGAAAGCGCAAAGATAGAGAACGGCAAGGTGGTGATGGAAAAGCCGGCGATATCCGGTCGTAATGCCGATGGCGTCTACTATTCAATGACGGCAGAGCGAGCGCTGCAAGACATCAAGTCGCCCAATGAATTCACGTTGGAGAATATCCGCGCCGTTGTTCCCGCCGAAAACGGACTGACCGCACGCGTGAATGCGGACAGCGCCATGTTCGATCAAAAGAGCGAGAAACTGGACATGCCCGAACCGTTTGTTCTCAATCTGTCAAACGGGATAAAGGCAGAATTTCTCTCTGCGGCCTTTGATGCGAAGCTCGGAAGAATGACAAGCACAGAACAGGTCGCCATCACCGCGCGCGAGGCTTCGATAGTTGCGGATTCCCTTGAAATAGAAGATAAGGGCATGATGATTACTTTCGAAGGCAATGTGCGGGTTACTATTGACCCGGCGAGTTTTCGCGACAAGGACGGGTAGCGTGTCTGGGGCAAGGCAATTAGGATTCGGCGCACATCTTTGCGCCGCAGCACTTTTCGTTGCGGCGGGGCTGTGCGCAACATCCGCGAATGCACAGGCGTCGCGCATGGACGGCATTGCGCTTTCTTCTGACAAGCCGATCCAGATCGAAAGCGACAAGCTGGAAATCAAGGATCGTGAAAACCGCGCCGACTTCAGTGGCAATGTGACAGTTGTGCAAGGCTCAACAACTTTGCGGGCAGGTGCCATGACTGTGTACTACAAGTCCGCCGGCGGGCCCGTATCGACCAAAGGATCCGCCGATATCGACAGGATCGTGATGTCCGGTCGCGTTGTGCTTTCTTCTGGCGCGCAGAAAGCAAGCGCCGACAGTGGCTCGTTCAACATGCAATCGGAAACTCTGATTCTGGAAGGCAGCCCAGTCGTCCTTTCAGAGGGCGACAACATCTTTTCCGGCTGCAAACTGACGGTGCTGATGCGCAGCGGACAAGCAAAACTGGATAGCTGCGGCGGGCGCGTACAAATCCAGCTTGACCCTAAGTCGGGCAAATAGCCGATGAACATCAAAGTACTTGGCGGGCCGCAGACAAGCAGGCCTCAGCAGCAAAACAGCCGCGCTGGCAATGAGCGCTATGCAGGAACGCTTGTGGCTCGCGGGATTTCAAAATCCTATCGAGCGCGACGCGTCGTCAATGGCGTTTCTCTGGTTGTGCGGCGAGGCGAAGCCGTCGGCTTGCTGGGACCAAATGGCGCCGGCAAAACCACCTGCTTCTATATGATCACCGGCCTGGTGCCAGTAGATGAAGGTTCCATTGAACTGGACGGCAACGACATCACCGGCTTGCCAATGTATCGACGCGCACGCCTTGGCGTCGGCTACCTGCCGCAGGAAGCCTCTATTTTCAGCGGCTTGAGCGTCGAGGAAAACATTCTTGCAGTGCTGGAAGTGCACATCAAAAACAAGGACGAGCGGCGGGCGCGCGTGGATGGGCTACTGAAGGAATTCTCTATCACACATCTGCGCAAATCTCCCGCAGTCGCGCTTTCCGGGGGCGAGCGCCGCAGGTTGGAAATCGCGCGCGCATTGGCGACCGATCCGGCATTCATGCTGCTCGATGAGCCGTTTGCCGGGGTTGATCCCATTTCCGTTTCAGAAATTCAAAACCTTGTCCGCCATCTGACGGCGCGTGGCATCGGTGTTCTCATCACCGACCACAACGTCCGCGAAACGCTTGGTCTGATTGATCGCGCCTATATTATCCATGCGGGCGAAGTGCTGACTCATGGCCGCGCAGGCGACATCATTTCCAACGCCGATGTGCGCCGTCTTTACCTTGGCGATAAATTCAGCCTTTGACGGACGGCTGCATGTCCACACACTCTTGACCAAACTCCTGAAATAAGCAATTTTTGGGCCAGATGTCGCCCTTGCCATTATGTAGTGGCGTTTCGCGGCAAATTTAGTGGAGTTTTGCGTCTAAATGGCTCTTTCGGCTAGCCTGCATTTACGCCAATCACAATCGCTGGTCATGACACCGCAGCTCATGCAGTCCATCCAGCTTTTGCAGATGACTCATGCTGAACTGACCCAGTTCATTGAACGCGAGGTCGAGAAGAATCCACTTCTGGAATTAAACTCCTCGGATGACGTGACCGAACCAGCGGAAGAAGGCCGCGAGAACACCCTGGATCAAGATGCCAGCGATGACTGGTATTCAAACAATGACGGCACCAATTCCGAGCAGTTATCTTCGGCGATGGATGCCAACTTCTCTCCCGATTATGATAGCGACGGTCCAACGCCTGCGCCCGACGCCCCTGAGCTGGCAAGCCAGTGGAAATCCATGCCGGGCAACAGCGGCGGCGATACGAGCAGCTTCGATATCGAGGACTTTGCAGCCGCAGATGTTTCACTTCGCGAGTTTGTCGGACAGCAGGTACCTTTTGCATTTTCGACCAACAGCGAGTTGATGATCGCCCAGCATCTCACCGACATGTTGGATGACTGCGGATATATCCAGGCCGATCTCGGCGAACTGGCCGAGCGCCTTGGGACAACGCAGGCAGCCATCGACAGAGTCCTTGTGACGCTGCAGACACTTGAACCGGCGGGCATTTTTGCGCGTTCTCTTAGCGAATGTCTGGCAATACAGTTGCGGCAGCGCGACCGTTGTGATCCCGCCATGACAGCGCTGGTGGAAAATCTGGAGCTTCTGGCGCAACGCGACTTTGCGACATTGAAGAAGAAGTGCGGCGTCGACGAAGAAGATCTCGTGGACATGCTGGCAGAGATTCGGCATCTCGACCCCAAACCCGGCAGCCGCTTTTCCGCTTCACAGAGCGAAACAGTCATACCTGACATTCTTGTGCAACGCGGCCCCGACAATGTCTGGCAGATTGAACTTAATCAGGACACGCTTCCACGCGTCCTGGTCAATCAGGCCTACTATGCAGAGGTCTCAAGCGCGACGCCCAAGAATAGCGAGGACCATGCCTTCCTCTCGGAGTGCATGCAAAATGCAAGCTGGCTCACCCGCAGTCTGGATCAGCGTGCGCGCACGATCATGAAGGTTGCAGCAGAAATCGTACGCCATCAGGACGAATTTTTGCAGAAGGGTGTCGAGTACCTCCGCCCGCTGAACCTGAAGACCGTGGCCGAAGCCATCAAGATGCACGAATCGACAGTGAGCCGTGTAACATCGAACAAATATATGCTGACACCGCGTGGGCTCTTCGAACTGAGATACTTCTTTTCCGTTTCAATTGCTTCATCAGACGGTAGCGCCAACCATTCAGCCGAAGCCGTGCGGAGCCGTATCAAGTCGTTGATTGATCAGGAGAGCGCAAAATCCGTTCTCTCTGACGACGATATCGTCGACAAGCTGAAGGAAGCGGGCATTGACCTTGCCCGGCGGACCGTTGCCAAATACCGCGAGGCGATGAACATTCCGTCGTCCGTTCAGCGGCGGCGCGAAAAACGTGCGCTTGCCAAAGCCGCAGCAGTCTAAGTGGTGCTCAAAGCAGCATTAACCTGCCGACCAGCAGATCGAAGAAGCCATCGGCATTCACATCCTTGATAACTTTCGCATTGGGCTTGCGGTCTGTCACGCGCCACCAGTCAACCACCGTCATTCCAAGCGTCAGATCTGACTTCGTTTCAATCTCCACATTGCAGTCGCGACCTGAAAAGAGTTCGGGCCGCAGGAGATAGGCGATAACAGTCGGATCATGAAGCGGGCCGCCATCCGACCCGTATTTCTCGATGTCGAACCGCTCGAAAAACTCAAGCATCTCCACAGTAAAGCGCGCAACCGGGGTATTGAGCGCGCCAATACGAGCAAGGCGTTCGCGTGTCACCAAAACCTTGTGCGTCACATCAAGAGGCATCATGACGATTGGGACGCCGGACTGCATGACAATATGCGCCGCCTCAGGATCCACATAGATATTAAACTCAGCTGCTGGTGTGATATTGCCCACCTCAAAATAGGCACCTCCCATCATAACCAGTTCCTGAATCCGTGGAATGATATCTGGCGCCCGACGCATGGCGGTTGCAACGTTCGTCAAGGCTCCAAGGGTGCAAAGCGTGACAGTTTTCTCAGGCTCGTGACGCAGGGTTTCGATGATGAAATCGACGGCGTGTTGCGATTGAACCGCCATGGTCGGCTCATGAAGCTCAGGGCCATCGAGCCCGGTCACCCCGTGGACATGCTCGGCGGTTACAAGATCACGCCCCAGCGGCTTTTCGCATCCGGCGAATATCTTCGCGTTCGGGAAACCGGCGACTTCGCATAAAATACGTGCATTCCTGGTTGTCAGCTGCACCGGGACATTGCCCGCGACCGTTGTAATTCCGAGTATTTCAAGCTCTTTGGGGCTGGCAAGCGCCATCAATATTGCCACTGCATCATCCTGGCCGGGATCCGTATCAATGATGATTTTGCGAGCACTCGTCATGTTGGGTTTCTTTCTAGTGGAATCAGATGCTGCGACATTAACCCTGCCCGGCAAATTCTCAATCGGCAACGGCAGCACTTCTTGCAAGCCTAGGCGTCAATCACCATATTGTCCTCAGATCAGAGGCTCGCAAGAGGTCTGATGAAGGTCGCTTGAGAGCAAGGACTTAATTGAAATGAGCAGAGTTACGACGTTTACAAGCCCACTACTGTTGGGTTTTGACGCCATGGAGAAGACGCTGGAGCGCATCTCCAAGGCTAATGATGGCTACCCCCCCTACAACATTGAGAGATTGCGTTCCGATCCGATGGAAAACTCTCATGAGGGGCTGCGCATCACCCTGGCTGTGGCCGGCTTCAGCGAAGATGATCTCGAAGTGACAACCGAAGAGAACCAACTCGTCATCCGCGGTCGCCAGAGCGAACAGGAAGAACGCGATTACCTGCACCGCGGCATTGCTTCGCGCCAGTTCCAACGCGTGTTCATGTTGGCAGATGGAATGCAGGTCAAAGGCGCGATATTGAAGAATGGGCTCCTTTCAGTCGATTTATTTCGCCCTGAACCCGCTCGTATGGTGAGAAAAATTAACATTTCCGTTTCAGACTAGCACTGTGGTCAAGAGCCACTGACCTTCATGCCGGAGGAACGGGAATGCAGTTGAAACAAATCGCCCAATGCCAGACACCAAACGATCTCGCACATCTTGGTGAAGGTGAAGTCGGATATATTCGCAAAATCCGCGCTGACGAGGTGAACCGCTGCTTCCCCGAGGCACCCGAGCTTGATCCGGAAATTGACCTCTGGGCGCTTTTTGCGGCAGATGGCACACCGCTGCTTTTGACTGACAACCGTTCCAGCACCTTCTTCAAGGCGGCTGAAGACGAACTGCGCACCGTCACCCTGCATTAATTCTATGCATCAAAAAGGACTGCACCGCACCGGGTTCAGTCCCCAATATTTCCTTAGATCTTCTTGAATGTCAGATAGGCGGATGACCGGCCTTCGCGGCGCGCCTTGGCCTCATAGCGTGTGCTCGGCCAGCCTGCATATGGCGTAAGCCAGTCAGACGCATTTCGTGCCGTCCATTCAAAACCACCATGCCGCTCGCAATGCTGAAGCGTCCAATTGACATAGGTGTCGATGTCAGAGGCGAAGCAGAACAGGCCGTCGTCCTTCAAAACGCGATGAAAGCGGGCGAGGTTCACCTGAGAGACAAACCGGCGCTTCCAATGTTTCTTCTTCGGCCACGGGTCGGGATAGAGAAGATCAATGTGATCGATGGATTTTTCCGGCAACCAATCCAGCAATTCCGTTGCGTCATCATTGTAGACGCGAATATTGCGCACGTCTGACTGCTCAACACTGCTCAAGAGCTTTGCCATGGAATTGACGAACGGCTCCACGCCGATAAAGCCTGTTTGCGGGTTTTCAATCGCACGATGAATGAGATGCTCCCCACCGCCAAAACCTATCTCCAGGCGAATCTTCTCAACCGGCACTGAAAAGAGCGTCGCGAGGCTTTGCGGGGCGGGCTGCTGCAGATCAATCATGCGCTCCGGCAACAACGTGTCCATGACGCGCTTCTGATTGTCACGCAATGCTTTGCCTTTGCGACGGCCAAAGAATGCTTCTGTGGCGCGCGAGGGACGTTCGTCAGTCGTCATGTCAGATTGCGTCTTTCAGCGCTTTCACCAGATCAGTCTTTTCCCATGAGAATGAACCATCCCGGCTAGGTTTGCGCCCGAAATGGCCATAGGCCGATGTCTTGGCATAAATCGGCTTATTGAGATCAAGGTGGCGGCGGATACCCGTCGGCGAAAGGTCCATGACCTTACGAAGCGCCACTTCAACCTGCTCTTCAGTCACTTTTCCGGTGCCGTGCAGATCGACATAGACGGAAAGCGGTTGGGCTACACCGATGGCATAAGAGAGCTGAATGGTGCAACGTTCGGCCAGCTTTGCCGCGACAACATTCTTCGCCAGATAGCGTGCTGCATAAGCTGCTGAACGATCCACTTTCGTGGTATCCTTGCCCGAGAACGCGCCACCACCGTGCGGCGCGGCGCCACCGTAAGTGTCGACAATAATCTTGCGGCCTGTCAGGCCCGCATCGCCATCGGGTCCACCGATCACGAATTTCCCGGTCGGGTTCACATACCAGGCGCAATCCGGTGAAATCTTCAAGTCCCCCATGGCTTCACGCACATAGGGCTCAACAACGGAGCGCACTTTGGCGGAGTCCCAGGTTTCGTCGAGATGCTGGGTGGAGACCACAATCGACACCGCTTCAGCGGGCTTGCCATCTTCGTAACGCACCGTCACCTGGCTCTTGGCATCGGGGCCCAGCTTGGCTGCATCGCCGTCGCCCTTCTTGCGAGCATCCGCCAGGACCTGCAAAATCTTATGGGCGTAATAGATAGGTGCCGGCATCAGGTCCGGGGTTTCGTTGCAGGCATAACCAAACATAATGCCCTGGTCTCCCGCGCCTTCATTGCCCTGCTGGTCGGACGCGTTGTCAACGCCTTGCGCAATATCAGCTGACTGGGAATGCAAGAGCACATCAATGCGGGACTTTTTCCAGTGGAAGCCGTCTTGTTCGTAGCCAATGCTTTTGATGGCCTTCCGCGCAGCAGTTTTGAATTTCGAAGGGTTGATGACGTCGTTGCCGTTCTTGTCCTTTTTCATCAGACTAGGCGGAAGACGAACTTCACCAGCAATGACAACCCTGTTCGTCGTGGCCAGAGTTTCACAAGCAACACGCACACTCCACGGATCGATCCCTGCCTTAGCAGCTTCACGGTAAACCAGATCCACAATCTCGTCAGAGATTCGGTCACACACCTTGTCGGGGTGACCTTCGGACACAGATTCACTGGTAAACAGGTAGTTGGAGCGCATATGCCTTCCTCCGAATTATCTAGTAGCCGCGTTAGCCGTTCTACCTTGCTAGCACAAGCGCAGAAGGACATAAAGATGTCTTTATGTGACTATGGCACAAAACCATTGCTTTTTCGTTGACGCTTGGGACTTCATTTTGTGTTCGTGATGAACTAAAGAAGCCCGCCATGAGCGAAGACACAGAAGACCAGACAGCGAAGACCGCCGCATCCAACAGCCGCAAGGTGTTTGTGAAGACATATGGCTGTCAGATGAATGTCTATGACAGCGCCCGCATGGCCGATGCGCTGGCGCGTGACGGCTATGTGGAAACCACAAATCAGGACGAGGCCGATCTGGTTCTGCTCAACACTTGCCATATTCGTGAAAAGGCAGCGGAAAAGGTTTACTCGGCGCTTGGCCGCTTGAGCCGCACTAAAAAGAGGCGTGAAGCGGAAGGTCGTGAATTCATGATTGGCGTTGCCGGCTGCGTGGCGCAGGCCGAGGGTGACGAGATTATTCGCCGCGAGCCATCAGTCGATCTGGTTATTGGTCCGCAGTCCTATCACCGCCTGCCGGAGGCCTTGAAGAAAGCGCGCAGCGGCGGCGGGCGCAGCGTTGAGACCGATTTTACGATCGAGGACAAATTCGAGCATCTGCCGAACCCGGACAAGAAGACGACACAAGCCCGTGGTGTGGCCGCATTTTTGACCGTTCAGGAAGGGTGCGACAAATTCTGCACCTTCTGTGTCGTGCCCTATACGCGCGGTGCCGAGATTTCCCGGCCTTTGGAGCAGATCGTTCAAGAGGCGCAAAACCTGGCCGATGCAGGTGTGCGCGAACTCACGCTTCTGGGCCAGAATGTCAACGCCTGGCATGGTGTGGACGATGAAGGCAATGAGGCCGGTCTAGGCGCGCTTCTCCATAGGCTCTCCAAAATCGAAGGCATTGCCCGGCTTCGTTATACAACAAGCCACCCTCGCGACATGGATGACGCGCTGATTGACGCCCATGCCAATCTGCCCGCGCTCATGCCATATCTGCATCTGCCTGTTCAGTCGGGTTCCGACCGCATTTTGAAGGCGATGAACCGTAAACATACCGCCGCAGACTATATCGCGCTGGTCAAACGCATCCGCGATGCCAACCCTGATCTGGCGCTTTCGGGTGACTTCATCGTCGGCTTTCCAGGCGAGACAGATGAGGATTTTGAGGCCACGATGCGGCTTGTACGCGAAGTTGGCTATGCACAGTGTTTCTCGTTCAAATACTCGCCTCGCCCAGGCACACCCGGTGCCGACATGGACAACCACGTGCCTGAAGACGTCAAGACCGAGCGCCTTGCCCGCCTGCAGGAATTGCTTGTGCAGCAGCAGCGCGATTTCGCCAAGGCATGCATTGGCAAGGAGATTGACCTGCTGCTTGAAAAGCCTGGTCGCGAGCCGGGGCAGCTTGTTGGCAGGTCTCCGTGGCTGCAAGCTGTGATTATTGATGCAAAAACTTCAAAAATCGGCGACATTATCAGGGTACGAATCACAAGCGCTGGCCCAAACAGCTTGTTTGCCGAGCGGATTGGCGTTTAAGATTGTCTCATTGAGGGCATATTGCCCTGTGACAGGAGCCTGACCGCTTGAACACACACGAGATGATGCCAGACATCAAGAGTCAAAAGCCTTCACCCGCAACCGACACCAATCATTTCGTGCTGACCTTCGAAAACAACCGCTACGCCAGTGAGCTTTTCGGACAGTTCGATGAGCACTTGAAGCTGCTTGAGCAGAAGCTTGGTATTGAGGCCCGCGCCAGAGGAAACTCGGTTTCCATTTCCGGGGACGTAGGTGCCACCAATCAGGCGCGCCGTGCTCTTGATTATCTTTATGAGAAGCTCCAAAAAGGTGGCAGTGTCGAGCTTTCCGATATGGAAGGAGCGATCCGCATGGCGATCGCTGCGGATGATCAGCTTTCGCTTCCCACCATGGAGCGCAAGGCCAAGCTCTCCATGTCGCAGATTTCCACCCGAAAGAAGACAGTTGCGGCCCGCACTCCGACGCAGGACGCCTATATGCGTGCGCTGGAGCGCTCTGAGCTGGTCTTTGGCGTCGGGCCTGCCGGTACCGGCAAAACCTATCTTGCTGTCGCCTATGCAGCGCAGCTTCTGGAGCGAGGCCAGGTCGACCGCATCATTCTTTCCCGCCCGGCAGTGGAAGCAGGCGAGCGTCTCGGCTTCCTGCCCGGTGACATGAAGGAAAAGGTCGATCCCTATCTTCGCCCGCTCTACGACGCCCTCTACGACATGATCCCGGGCGACAAGGTGGAACGTGCGCTCGCTGCCGACGTGATCGAGATCGCTCCGCTGGCCTTCATGCGTGGACGTACATTGGCGAACTCTGTTGTCATTCTCGATGAAGCGCAGAACACCACATCCATGCAAATGAAGATGTTCCTTACACGCCTGGGTGAAAATTCACGGATGATCGTCACTGGAGATCCCAGCCAGATTGACCTCCCTCGCGGAACAAAATCGGGACTGGTGGAGGCGCTTCAGGTGCTAAACGGAATTGATGGAATTTCCACGATCCGCTTCAAGGAAAGTGACGTGGTACGCCATCCACTGGTGGGACGGATCGTGGGTGCTTACGACGCACAATATAGAGAGCGCCAGGCGAGCGAAACCGACAGTGTTTGACATTCAAATCAGTATTGAAGAAGGCAACTGGCCCGCAGAAGCCGGGCTGGAAGCCATGGCAGCGCGTGTTTTTGACACGGCGCGCACGACACTGGTCGCCGAAAACGGGCAGCCATTCCCGGAAGAAGGCCCGGAAATATCTCTGGTCTTTACCGACGATGCGGCAGTTCGCGAGATTAACGCCGAGTGGCGCGATCAGGACAAGCCTACCAATGTCTTGTCGTTTCCCGCCTTTGACGTCGCACCCGGAGAAATGCCTGGTCCGATGCTGGGCGACATTATCATGGCGTATGAAACGCTTCAGCGCGAAGCAGGCGAGTTGGGCAAGCCATTCGAGGACCACTTGACCCATCTTCTGGTTCACGGTTTCCTGCATCTATTAGGTTACGATCACATTGAAGATGAAGAAGCTGACATTATGGAAGGTCTTGAGACTCGCATTTTGGCGTCTCTTGGCTTATCTGACCCCTACGCAGAGATTTGAGCAAAGCCAATTTGGCTGAATGAGACAATGAACGAAACAGGACATAATCCGCAAAGAGCGGAAAGTGACGAGCCGGGACAATCCGGCTCCGACGACAGTGGCAGTTCCGCCTCGAGAAGTGGAAAATCCTTTCTTGGCCGTCTGGCATCGGTCTTCAGGCCGATCAACACCGTCTCACTGCGCGAAAATATAGCTGATGCGTTGCAGGTCGATTCCGAGACCAACATGGCCTTTTCGCCAGGTGAAAGGGCGATGCTGCACAATATCCTGCTGTTTCGGGAAGTGCGTGTTGACGACGTCATGGTCCCACGTGCGGACATTGAAGCGGTTGAACAATCCATCACTATTGGCGAGTTGATGGTGTTGTTTGAGGAATCCGGACGTTCTCGCATGCCGGTTTACAGCGAGACGTTGGATGACCCACGCGGCATGGTGCATATCCGCGACCTGCTCTCCTGGGTGATGAAGCAGGCGCGCCCACGTCGCCGGTCCACGCGTGCAAATGCAGCTTCGGCTTCAACCAATGGCAATAGCACAGCGAGGGCAGATAAGAAGACCCCGGCAAAATCTGCTGGTTTCGATCTCAGCCGCGTCGATCTTTCCAAAACGCTCAGCGAAACCAATATCGTTCGACAGCTTCTATTCGTGCCACCATCTATGCACGCAGCCGACCTTCTGGCCCGCATGCAGACAATGCGCCTCCAGATGGCGTTGGTGATTGACGAATATGGCGGCACGGACGGCCTCGTGTCGCTGGAAGATATTGTCGAGATGGTCGTTGGCGATATTGAGGACGAGCATGATGACGAAGAAATCATGTTCAAGAAAACTGCCGAAGACATCTTCGTGGCCGACGCCAAGGTCGAACTTGAAGAACTTGCTGCGGCAATCGGACCGGACTTTGATATCAAGGCACAGCTTGAAGATGTCGACACGCTGGGCGGATTGATCTTCTCGTCGCTTGGACGCATTCCCGTACGGGGCGAACTCGTCCAGGCCCTGCCCGGTTTTGAGTTCCAAATCCTTGATGCAGACCCGCGCCGTGTGAAACGTGTGCGGATCACGCGCAGACGCATTGCACATCGCCGCCGCACCAAAAATGAAATGGAGTCGGCACCGATGGCTACGCAGAACGGTTCTGACCCGCAAAATATGTCGGATGATGCCGAGAAATAGAGTTAGGCAGGGTGGCAACCCGCCGCTCTGCAAAAGAAAAACCTTCGGCCCGTTGCACTTTTGATTGATCGCGGTTATAAGCGCGCGTCCGAACAGTCCGGCAGGGCATGCCGTGGCTGTTCTCAATGCTTATGGGGCCTGTCTCATCAACAGGCCTTCAAGACAAGAACGGAGTAGCAAAATGCCCAAGATGAAGACAAAATCTTCTGCCAAGAAGCGGTTCAAAATCACCGCATCCGGCAAAGTAAAAGCAGCTGCCGCTGGCAAACGCCATGGCATGATCAAGCGTTCCAACAAGTTCATCCGCGATGCGCGCGGCACCATGGTGCTGGCGAAGGCTGATGGCGAGAAGGTGGTCAAGAACTACCTGCCCAACGGTCTCTGAGACTGACGGCTATTGTTGACAATTAAGGAGATCATGACATGTCACGCGTAAAAAGAGGCGTTACCGCCCACGCCAAGCACAAAAAAGTTCTGAAGGCCGCTAAAGGCTTTTATGGCCGTCGTAAAAATACGATCCGCACCGCAAAGGCTGCTGTTGATCGTTCCAAGCAGTACGCTTACCGCGACCGCAAGGTTAACAAGCGCAACTTCCGCGCCCTGTGGATTCAGCGTATCAACGCTGCAGTTCGCGAATATGGCCTGACCTATGGTCGCTTCATCGACGGTCTGAACAAGGCTGGCATCGAAGTTGACCGTAAGGTTCTGTCCGACATGGCGATCCATGAGGCAGAAGCATTCAAGGCACTTGTAGACGCCTCCAAGAAGGCTCTTGAGTACCTCAAGGATGCCGGCACAGCCAACGAGTTTGAAAGCACCGTTAACTAAGCGGCGCTTCCCAAGCTTGAAATCTTGAATATTGGGAAACCCGCGCTGGTTGGGCTAGCGCGGGTTTTTTCGTCGCAAAAGAAATGGCGGCTGATAGCCGCGGAACTGGACGGGTGACATTTATGTCCGATCTTGAAAGTCTGAAAACATCGCTGTTGACAGAAATCGACGCAGCCACCGACGAGGCGGCGATTGAAGCCGTTCGCGTCAATGCACTCGGCAAGAAAGGCTCGATTTCCGAGCTTTTGAAAACACTCGGCAAGATGACGCCGGAAGAGCGCCAAACGCGCGGTGCCGCGATCAACGCCCTGAAGGCCGAGATTGCCGACAAGATTGCCGACAAGAAGGCCGAGTTGAAAGAAGCTGCCATCAATGCAAGGCTTGCTGCCGAAACTGTTGATGTGAGCCTGCCTGTTCGTCAGTCTCCCGCCGAGATAGGGCGCATTCACCCCATAAGTCAGGTGGTGGACGAAATCACCGCGATCTTCGCAGATATGGGCTTCTCCATTGCGGAAGGTCCCGATATCGAGACCGATTATTATAACTTCACCGCACTGAACTTCCCCGAAGGTCACCCGGCGCGTGAAATGCACGATACCTTCTTCCTGCCCCCAGACGAAAAGGGCGAGCGCAAAGTGCTGCGCACGCATACGTCACCGGTGCAGATACGCACTATGGAGGCGCAGGAGCCGCCAATCCGCATCGTCATTCCGGGCAAGACCTATCGTCAGGATTCCGACGCGACCCATTCGCCCATGTTCCACCAGATGGAAGGCCTTGTGATCGACAAGTCCGCCAATGTGGGCAATCTGCGCTGGGTTTTGGAAGAATTCTGCAAGACCTTCTTTGAAGTCGATAGCGTGACAATGCGTTTCCGCCCGTCCTTCTTCCCCTTCACCGAGCCGTCATTCGAGGTGGACATCCAGTGTGATCGTTCCGGCCCGGTGGTGAAGTTTGGCGAAGGCAACGACTGGATGGAAATCCTCGGCTGCGGCATGGTGAACCCGAATGTACTTCGCGCCGGAGGTTTGGATCCTGATGAATATCAGGGTTTTGCCTGGGGTATCGGTATCGACCGTATTGCCATGTTGAAATATGGCATGCCCGACCTTCGCGATTTCTTCAACGCCGATGTGCGCTGGATGAACCATTATGGCTTCCGCCCGCTGGACCTGCCGACGCTGTTCGGCGGTTTGAGCGCGTGATCGGAGGAATGAACTGATGAAATTCACACTCTCCTGGCTCAAGGAACACCTTGAAACCGATGCTACTCTTGACGAGGTTTGCGACCGCCTGACCGCTATAGGTCTGGAAGTTGAGGACGTTGACGACCGCAAGGTTTTTGAACCCTTCGTGATTGCCAAGGTTGTCTCCGCCGAAAAGCACCCCGAGGCCGATCGCCTGAAAGTTCTCGCTGTGGATAAGGGCGATGGCAAGCTGATCCAGGTCGTTTGCGGCGCGCCAAATGCCCGCGCAGGCCTGATTGGCGCGTTTGCTGCGGCTGGCACTTATGTTCCAGGCATCGATGTCACGCTTTCGGTGGGCAATATTCGCGGCGTGGAAAGCCACGGCATGATGTGCTCGGAAAAGGAATTGATGATCTCCGACGATCACAACGGCATTATCGATCTGCCGGAAGATGCGCCGGTCGGCATGTCTTACGCAGCCTTTGTTGGCCTCAATGATCCGGTGATCGAGATCAATCTGACACCAAACCGTCCTGACTGCGCCGGTGTGTACGGTATTGCGCGCGATCTGGCCGCTTCCGGCCTCGGCACATTGAAGGCACCTAAAGCGCCGACATTCGCTGAAGCTGGCGAAGCAACTGTCCCGGTGAAGCTGGATTTGGGCGGCGAGGACTATCTCTGCCCGGGTTTTGCGCTGCGCCTCATTCGTGGCGTGAAAAATGGCCCCTCGCCTGCTTGGATGCATAAGCGCCTCAACGCGATTGGCCTGCGCCCAATTAATGCGCTGGTGGACATTACCAACTACATGACCTTCGATCAGGGTCGCCCGCTGCACGTGTTCGATGCAGCCAAGGTGAAGGGCGAAATTGTTGTTCGCCGCGCCAGGGATGGCGAGACCGTTCTGGCGCTCGATGAACGCGAATATGAGTTGAACGCGACCAATGTGGTGATTGCTGACGATAACGGTGTCGAATCTATCGGCGGCATCATGGGTGGCGAACATTCCGGCTGTGATGAGAACACCGTTGACGTGTTGGTTGAATCCGCTTTGTGGGATCCGATGAACATTGCCAAGACCGGTCGCGGGCACGGCATCATCACCGATGCTCGCTACCGCTTCGAGCGCGGCGTTGATCCTGAATATATGGTGCCCGGCCTGGACCGAGCGACCGAGCTGGTTCTGGAGCTGTGTGGTGGCACACCTGCGCCCAAGGCTGTGACTGGCTACAACGGCTATAGCGCAAAGACTGTTGAATTCCCGGTATCCGAAGTCAAGCGCTTGACCGGCCTGGAAATCGAGGCGTCTGAAAGCAGCGAAATTCTCTCAAAGCTGGGCTTTGGCGTGGAAGGCTCCGGCGACGTGCTGAAGGTTTCCGTCCCATCATGGCGACCCGATATTGAGGGTAAGGCCGATCTGGTGGAAGAGGTGCTGCGTATTCATGGCGTCGACAAGGTGATCGCGACACCGCTGCCAAGCCACGGGGCTGTTGGTGGCAAGATCCTGACTACACTGCAGATCCGAACGCGCACTGCTAAGCGCGCGCTTGCCTCACGCGGTATGCTCGAAGCCGTTACATGGTCGTTCATTTCCGCCGAACAAGCTGAGCTATTCGGGGGCGGTTCTGCCGCGTTGAAGCTTGAAAATCCGATTGCCGCTGACATGTCGGATATGCGTCCGTCTCTTCTGCCGGGTCTGTTAAGCGCCGCTCAACGCAATGCCGACCGTGGCTACGGCGATGTTGCGATGTTTGAGGTTTCCGGAACCTATGAGGGAGACACACCCGACAAGCAACGCCGTGTGGCTGGCGGCATTCGCCGCGGCACCGCGACGCTTTCCGGCAGTGGTCGCATGTGGTCAAATGGCAAGACAGGTGGTGGCCAGCCCGTGAGTGTCTTTGACGCCAAGGCCGATGCACTTGCTGTGCTGGAAGCGTGCGGCATGCCGATGAGCAATGTACAGATCGAAAAAGGCGGGCCTTCCTGGTATCATCCGGGCCGTTCCGGCACCATCAAGATGGGTCCGAAGATTGTACTTGGCTATTTCGGTGAGTTCCACCCCAAGGCACTCGATGCACTGGACGTGAGCGGCGCGCTTTGCGGTTTTGAGGTCTATCTCGACGCAATGCCGGAGCCAAAGAAGAAGGCGACCCGCACCAAGCCGGTGATGCCGCTATCCCAGTTCCAGGCGGTCAAGCGTGACTTTGCTTTCGTGGTCGACAAGACCGTTGAAGCTGCCGCCGTTCTTCGTGCCGCTTCGAGCGCTGACCGCAAGTTGATTGCTGGCGTCAATGTATTCGATATCTTTGAGGGGGCTTCTCTTGGTGAGGACAAAAAGTCCGTCGCCATTGAAGTGATGATCCAGCCGATGGACAAAACCCTGACGGATGAGGACTTCGAGGCGCTGCGCGGACGTATCGTTGCCAATGTTGAAAAATCAACCGGCGGCACACTTCGCGGCTAATCTCCGCCCACCTTGTCCAAATAATACACCCGGCTTCTGCCGGGTGTTTTCTCGTCAGCCCGACACCATTTTGATATTTTATCAAGCGGTTGACGAGGTGACGGGATGATCAGCAAAAGGAAGAAGAACTTCATCTGGATTGCCAGCTTTCCGAAGTCTGGTAACACTTGGGTTCGTGCCTTTATTTCGTCTCTTCTCGGGCTTGGCACTATTGGCGAAGATGGACGCTTCGCCGGGCTGACACGCACCTGCAATGATGAAGACCTGCGCAATAGCCTTTACGCGCCGGATGAACCGCCGCCAGCCGATGAAAGCATGGCATGGCGCCAGGACTATCAGCAACGGCTCTCCGATAAGGCTGAAGGCAAACGCGTCTTCTGCAAGACGCACGCACGCTACGGCACGATTGCCGGCAACGCCCTGATCAACAAGGATGTGACGTTTGCCGCCATTGTGATTGTGCGCAACCCTATCGACGTCGCCGCCTCCATGGCCAATCACCTGACGTTTTCAAATGCTGAGGGCATTCGGCGGATGTCGAACCCCTATCTGATTTTCGGAAACGAAGCGAAAAACGGCAGCAAACTCTATGTGCCTGT
The DNA here is from genome assembly GCA_050301895.1 of Ensifer sp. Lineage (GTDB taxonomy): Bacteria > Pseudomonadota > Alphaproteobacteria > Rhizobiales > Rhizobiaceae > Ensifer_A. The sequence goes on from JBNKZZ010000009.1 coordinate 182,252, forward strand.
CGGCAGTTGGGACATTAACGTTGTTTCTTGGCTGAGCCAGACCGATTTCCCCGTACTTATGGTGCGCTACGAGGATCTTTATTTCGCCGGCGAAGAACATTTTGGCCGAATTGCCAATGACGTGCTGAACGTCTTTGATGAGGAGCGCATCAAGGCCGCGATAGAAGAGGCGGACTTTTCCAAGCTGAAGGAGAAGGAAAGCAAATACGGTTTTGCGGAGGGCAACTCTGCCACCAACCCGTTCTTCAACAGGGGGCGGCCCTACCACGCATTGGAAGCCTATAGCTCAGCCGAAAAGCAGGTAATCTGGAAGCGCCACGGCTTGATCGCGGAGGCACTCGGATACCGCTTCGATGGTGAAAGCATCACGCTCGCCACGCCGAACTTCCCGCAATTGCATGCCTATGCCAAGCACTACGAGAAGATTCTGCATGCACCGGCGCTCCAGATCCCCAAGCACCTGCTCGACTAAAGCGGTTCCGGACGGAGAACCGGTTCAGCCCAGTCGCCTCGACATCAGACTGTAACTTGAACCGCGATATATATGAGCGTTGCGGCGATGATCCAAAGAGCGACACGGCCCGAACGCGTGTAGCGTGCCTCCGCCTTGCCGATAGCTTTAGCGGTCTGTGGGTCGAAGCGAAGCCCGTTCTCGCTCATATCCATCAGTTCGCCATGCATTTTCTCGGTCTGCGCTGCAATTTCCGGCAGTGCTTCAGCCAGGCGAATAGCACCCCGCAATCCATCGCGCAGATCGCCAACTATGCGCTTCGGCCCCAGATTATCTCGGATCCAGCTCGCGACAACCGGTTCAGATGCCTTCCACATGTTGAAATGCGGATTGAGCGTCCTCGCAACGCCTTCCACCACCACCATGGTTTTTTGCAGCATCAGCAGCTCTGGCCGGGTTTCCATGTCGAAAAGTTCTGTCACCTCAAATAGAAGTGTCAGAAGCTTTGCCATGGAAATTGTTTCTGCCGGTTGGCCATGGATTGGCTCACCAATCGCCCGGATGGCCTGAGCGAAACTGTCAATATCGTGATGAGACGGCACATAGCCCGCCTCGAAATGCACTTCGGCCACGCGACGATAGTCACGGGTGATGAAACCGTAGAGTATCTCAGCCAGGAAGCGACGTTGTTTGCGATTAAGGCGCCCGGTAATGCCAAGGTCAACGGCAACGATCTGACCCGCATCATCGACGAACAGATTGCCCTGATGCATATCGGCATGGAAGAAGCCATCACGCAGCGTGTGCCGCAGAAAGGACTGAATGAGTGTGTCCGCCAAGTGGTTGAGATCGTGACCCGCAGCGCGGAGACCCTCGATGTCGGACATCTTTACGCCGTCGATCCATTCCATGGTCAACACGTCGCGCCCTGTGCGCTCCCAGTCCACCGCGGGCACACGGAAACCCGGATCGTTAGCGGTGTTTTCTGCGAGCTCCGAGAGGGCCGCAGCCTCCAGGCGCAAATCCATTTCCACACGCGTGGTCTGCTCCAGCGTACGCGTTACTTCTACTGGTTTCAGTCGCCGTGCGTGCGGCAGGAACCTTTCCTGCAGACGGGACACCAGATACATGGCTTCCAGATCGCAAGAAAAACGATGACGCACGCCGGGACGAATAACCTTGAGCGCAACCTTCTTCGGGCCGTCTTCGCCGATGATGTCAGCTGGATGTACCTGCGCAACAGATGCAGCCGCAATGGGGTTGTAAATATGCGCGAATAGCTCATCCGGACGACGGCCCAAAGAGCCTTCAATCCGCTTCAAGGTTTCATCCGTCGGGAAGGTGGCCATACGATCCTGGAGCTGCGCAAGATCGGCGGCAAATTCATTGCCCACAATGTCGGGGCGCGTTGCCAGAAACTGTCCCATCTTAACATAAGACGGGCCAAGTCGTTCCACTGCACGCGCAAGGCGGTCTGACCGTGCCTTGTCTTTCGCGCGGTTGCGCGCAAGAAGGCCGAGTGCGGCCTTTACCGCCTTGACCGGAAGCGGCAACCCCTCCGAGGGCAAAGCCGAAACCACGCCCTCACGCGTTAATACCCAGCCAACCCGGACAATCCGGCCATATGCACCCAGAGTACCCATGGAATTACAGCTTCCAGCCAGAATGAAGTGCGGCAATGCCGCCTGTGAAGTTGGTGTAGCTGACACGTGAGAAGCCAGCCTTTTCAATCATGGCAGCAAAATTGCTCTGATTGGGAAACTTGCGGATCGATTCCACCAGATACTGATAGGGCTCGGCCTCGCCGGTAATGGCCTTACCAAACTGCGGAATAGCGTTGAACGACCACGCCTCATAGAACTTATCCAGCAGTGGCATATTCACGTCCGAAAACTCGAGCACCAGAAGTCGCCCGCCTCGCTTGAGCACGCGATATGCCTCTTTCAAAGCCACATCTATGTGCGGCACGTTGCGGATCCCAAATGAGATCGTGTAGGCGTCGAAGGTGTTGTCTTCAAATGGTAGCTCTTCAGCACTTGCCTCAACGAAATCGAGATTGCCGATTAGGCCATTTTTCTGGGCGCGCTCCTCGCCAACGGACAACATGGAGCCGTTAATATCGAGCACCGTGACGTGCGCGTTTCGGCCTGAGGCTTCCACAATGCGAAATGCAATGTCGCCAGTGCCGCCCGCCACATCCAGCGACTTGTAAGTGCCTGTCTTGCGCGGTGCCAGCGCTGCCACCATCGCACTTTTCCATGCACGGTGCAGACCAACCGACATAACGTCGTTCATAATGTCATAGCGTTTGGCGACCTTGTGAAAGACCTCGTTGACCAGCCCCTGCTTTTCGCCGTCCGCGACCTCGCGGAAACCATAGGATGTTTCCATACCACCTTCGGCGGATGTGCGAGTCTGGCCCATAATATCTAACTCCACTCAATGTCACTGCCCGACCATAGCCTAGACGTGCATTACACGCTATTGACGCCCATGCGGCAATTTCGCCTCACTATGAATGCGAGACCTATAAACCAGTTTGTGCGCCATGTGAAACAGAAGAAGGAAGGTAAATGCCCGAACTCCCCGAAGTTGAAACAGTCCGGCGTGGTTTGTCACCTGCCATGACGGGCAAGGTGATCGACCGGCTCGAGCTCAGGCGTCCTGACCTGCGCTTTCCTTTTTCGGAAGGATTGGCAGACATGGCAAAAGGCAAACGGATCGACGCGCTCTCCAGACGTTCAAAATACCTGCTCATTCACCTTGATGGCGACATTACCCTGATTTCCCACCTCGGCATGTCGGGCTCATATCGCATAATTGACGAAGCCGCAGAAAACACACCTGGCGCGTTTCACCATCAACGCGGCAAGGATGAAACACACGACCATGTCATCTTTCACCTTCGCGGCCCCGAGGGACGCCTGCGGGTCATATATAATGACCCCAGACGATTTGGCTTCCTTTTACTGGCCCAGACCAGTCAACTTGGCGAACATCCACTCATCCGTGACCTGGGCCCTGAGCCTGTCGGCAACAGCTTAAATGCCGAATATCTCGCGAGCCGCTTTGCGACCAAGTCTCAACCCTTGAAATCCGCTCTGCTGGATCAGAAGCTTATTGCCGGACTTGGCAATATCTATGTGTGTGAGGCGCTCTATCGTGCAGGGCTCTCGCCAAAGCGACAGGCAAGGACGATTGTCCTCAAATCGGGCAAACCAACGAAACGGCTTGAAGACCTTACAGTCGCAATTCGCCAGGTCATTGCCGAGGCCATTGAGGCGGGTGGCTCCAGCCTCAAGGATCATATTCAAACGGATGGATCCATGGGATACTTTCAGCATAATTTCGCGGTCTATGATCGAGAGAATGAGATATGCCGGACAGAAGGCTGCCACACCCCCATTGCGCGGCTTGTGCAAGCTGGCAGGTCGACATTCTACTGCCCTCGTTGTCAAAAATGAGCGGCAAGACAGCGCAGATAGCGCAAAGATGCGCTTTCATTGAAATTGCGCGTTGACGAATGGAGACTTTCCCGCTATACGCCGCCTCAAGATTGAAAGGCCGCCTTCACGGGTGGCTTTCTTCAACAGGCTCCCAAACAGCTTTGACTGCGCGCCGCAGGCTTTAGAGCGGCAGGGCTGAGTTTGGTTTGAACAGTTCGAGAGAGGCACCTATGGCCAATACAGTTTCGGCGAAAAAAGCGACCCGCAAGATCGCTGCCCGTACAGAGATCAACAAGTCGCGCCGTTCGCGCGTTCGTAACTTCATTCGCAAGGTTGAAGAAGCGATTGCATCTGGCGACAAGTCTGCTGCACAGGACGCTCTGAAGGCTGCACAGCCTGAGCTGATGCGCGCAGCAACCAAAGGCGTGATGCATGCCAACACAGCATCTCGTAAGGTTTCTCGCCTTGCAGGTCGCGTAAAGGCTCTCTAAGCCCTACGCTTCTCTTTCAAGATTTGAATTTAGCCTGGCTTTTTTTGAGCCGGGCTTTTTCTATTTTGTCGATTGGCCGCATCGCACGTGCCGATCGCGATATCCGCTCCCCACACCGCCTGTGTTGCGGACAGTGCTGCCAATCGCAGTGGATTTGACCTCACACGAGCGTCCGCCAAAATGCCCCATTTTTGAGCAACCATTGCGCCAAATCCGTTAAGCCCCGGAAGCAAAAGGCATTATTGGCACACCTTCCAAATGACAGAAAAAAGACAGATAAAATCGTTTATTTACAGGGACTTATCGAAGCTTTGCCGGAGGGGGCGCACTTTACTTTAGGTCAGGCGGCATAAAATGCGAGTCAAGGACAAATTTATTTTTTTTTGATTCCGGAGAGTCTCGAAAGGCCCGATTTTGAATCCCTTTGATTCATAAGCGATTCTTTTCCCAGGGCGTTGCGTGGATAGAAATCGACCGCGAGAGTCAATGCCCGCGCCTTAAGAAAGCGTAAATTTGCCCATTGAATTTACAGGAGGTTCCTGAGTAAATGCATCCATCAAGGGGAGGCCGGAAGGCTCCCGGCCCGAGGGCCATGGGAAGGCTTCTTGTTCGTGTAAACTAGCACTTCTCTCTCCTTGTTGCAGCGCCGTTGCGGGGCTGCATTTTCAAAGTTTTATTCGGCGTGAAGGCCAACCCGTCAGCGGGGTGGGGTGGATTCTTTGCGCCTGAAAAAGGTGGCGAGAAAGAGGAGAGCAATGCCGTTGCCAGCGACAATACGAGGGTTGTTGGAAGCGGAGGAATAGTAAGGGCAATTGCGTTTCGATGGGGACAGTCGAAGCGTGGAAAATGAAGCGGCGTTGAGGCTGATACATGCCAATACGCCGAGCAAAGTATCGAGAAGGCGGCAAAGATGCAGTTGCAAAAACATGAAAATCCGGCGCACTCTTTCGGGGACAAGGCGCTGGAAGCGGAAAGCAGCACGCTTTCCTCTGCGGTGGGGGAAAAGACAATAATGGATGAGAATGCTCTTTTCGAGCGTGTGAAAGCGCGCCTGAAGGCAAAGGTCGGACCTGATGTGTTCGCCAGCTGGTTTGGGCGGTTGAAGCTTAATTCAACCTCAAAGAGCGTCGTGCGCTTGAGCGTTCCAACCACGTTCTTGCGGTCCTGGATTAACAACCGCTATCTCAACCTTATTACCGACCTCTACAAGGAAGAAAATCCCTCCGTCTTGAAGGTAGAGATTCTTGTTCGTAGTGCCGCACGTAGCACAGTTGCCCGCATCGACGTTGCAGATGACGCAATTTCGTCGCGCAGTTCAGCGTCGGACGGAACGCAGACATCAGCGCCAAAACGCATGGGCGCACAGTCAATCGGCCAGGTGATCGCACCGGTTACGGCTCACTCAGGTCGAACAACGTCATCGGCTTCGCCGCTCTTTGGTTCGCCGCTGGATGGTCGCTACACGTTCGAGACCTTTGTTGAAGGTAGCTCCAACCGGGTTGCACTGGCCGCTGCGAAGACAATTGCGGAAGCCGGGGCAAGCGCCGTTCGCTTCAATCCGCTTTTCATTCACTCCAGCGTTGGTCTTGGCAAGACACATTTGCTGCAGGCTATTGCCACCGCCGCTATTCAGAGCCCCCGCCATCCGCGCGTGGTCTATCTCACAGCTGAGTACTTCATGTGGCGCTTTGCAACGGCAATTCGCGACAATGATGCGCTGTCGTTGAAGGAGTCACTTCGCAACATTGATCTGCTGGTTATCGACGACATGCAATTCCTGCAGGGCAAGTCCATCCAAAACGAGTTCTGCCATCTTCTGAACATGCTTTTGGACAGCGCGAAACAGGTCGTGGTCGCAGCCGACCGCGCTCCGTGGGAGCTGGAATCACTTGATCCGCGTGTGCGTTCTCGTTTGCAGGGCGGTGTGGCCATCGAAATTGAAGCTCCAGACTATGAGATGCGTCTGGAGATCCTTAAGCGTCGCCTTGAGGCTGCGCGGCAGGACGATCCTAGTCTCGATATTGCAGAGGATGTGCTCAACCACGTTGCACAGACGGTGACTGCAAGCGGACGCGAACTGGAAGGCGCGTTCAATCAGCTCTTGTTCCGTCGCACATTCGAGCCTGATCTTTCGATCGAGCGCGTTGATGAATTGCTGGCGCATCTGGTGGGTGTTGGTGAACCCCGCAGAGTTCGCATTGAAGACATCCAGCGCGTCGTGGCACGCCACTACAACGTTTCCCGTCAGGAGCTGGTCTCCAATCGCCGGACACGCGTGATCGTGAAGCCACGACAGATTGCGATGTACCTGTCAAAGACGCTCACACCGCGCTCATTCCCGGAAATTGGACGCCGCTTTGGCGGACGTGACCACACCACTGTGTTGCACGCAGTGCGCAAGATTGAGGAACTGATCGCTGCCGATCAAAAACTCAATCACGAGATTGAACTTCTAAAACGCCTGATCAACGAGTAGGCGTGCACCTAGAACAGAATGCGTGGCCGGCAGAAATGTCGGCCATTTTTTGTTCGAGCCGCGAATACGATCAGGACTCAAGGCCGCGAATGCACGCGGCGCAGCAGCAAGTGACGATTTCCGCCACGCCGGAGACCTGCAGCGGCTTGATTACCAATTGAAGCGGTCGTAGTCATTCGGCCCATCCGAAACGCACGTTTAGACGGTCTACATTGCGCTAATATTCTTTTTCAAAGAAGAAACCGGCGGCACTGCTGCCGTCACTGCCAACTTCACCACGCAACTTCAGCCCTTTGCCAACATCAAGATTTATGGCCGCCTTGCTGGTTCCATCCCCGCTTTGCACTTCAAGATAGGTCTTGTTATTGAGGTACTTTCCAGCCTTGACCTGAGCCTTGCCGTTTTCATCGGTCGTCACATCAAGGTCATCAATCCCGACGGAGTTTCTTAGCCGACTAAAGAAAGAATCGCTTTGAAGGCCAGTGAGCTGAGCCAAGGCATCTGCGGCCTGCGCGATCTGCAATGCCGAAAGGCCCGTGGAGTTCTGTCCAAACAGCAAGGCTGCCAACACTTCGTCCTCAGGCAAACCATCCGATGAGGTAAATGTGAACTCCGGTGACGTCGCTGGCCCGGAAACCGTGACATATATCGTGGTTGTCCCAACCGTCGTGCTGGAAACAAGGTCCAGATTCGGGATCATATCTCCTGTGAACCCCACACGACCGGAGGTAAAATCAAGCCGCTTGCCCAGAATTTCCAGACGCCCGCGGATCATGGAGAAAGAACCGGAAACTATGGGGTTGCTGGCTGTACCGCGAAGCCTGACATTGCCACCCACTTCCGCATCCAGCCCCCGACCGCGAATGAATATGCGGCGAGGCGCGCTGATTCTGAGGTTCAAATTTGCCTGTCCAGAAGTACCCGACGCGTCCTCGCCCTCAATCTCCTTGGCCTGACTGATAATCGCGTTTGAGGCGTTGCGGTGTTTAAGCGCGATTTCGCTAAGGGACTTTGGAAGCGTTTCCGGGATTGTAATCGTCGCCTCATAGACCCTTATTTCGCCGCCTAGTTCTGTCGTGCCTGAAAGCGTTCCGCTGATTTCGATGGTGCGCCCCATACGGGCGCGCACAAGGCTCCCATCGGTGTAGGACGCATTCGTGAGCTTGACCGTCAGCTTGATCGGGTTGCCACTTCCTGGCGCGATGCCAATTGTCCCTTTGGTCAGAAAGCTACCGCCATTGCTGAACTTGCCCTTGAAGCTGGAGATGGAAATCTTGTCGCCGTCAAACTTTGCTTTCGCTTCCATACTTTTCACGGAGATATTCTGCCTGGGGGCCTGAAGCCGCCCTTTGGCAAGTGAGATCGAGCCGGAAAATTTTGGTGCGGCTGTTGTCCCGGAAATCCGCATGTCAATCTTCAATGGACCTGACATTGCGATGCCTTTGCGCTGCAGTTTTCCATTGAGAATAGTGAGTGGCACATTGCCCTTCGCACTCATAGAAATCTGGCGTGTGCCCTTTAGGCCGACTTGCCCCTTGCTGGCTATATTGAGCCCACGTCCGCCTTGAATCCCGGCATCAATGCTCAAATTGCCGGCGTGCAACTTGCCCTTTGCGGCAACACTGAGATCCGGCAGGCCCGCCTGTCGTGTTTGGTTTGTGGCCGCGGCCTTCCAGTCCAGTTTGTAAGTGACATCAGGATCGTCCGGGCGACCCGAAACCGAGGCCGTTCCCGAAATTGCTCCGCTTGCACCCAATCCGGCGACAAAGCTGTTGGCAATCGCTGCGGGGACCCCGCTTAACCTCGATTGCAGCTTAATCTGGTTCCCGACCATACCTGTGGCAGAAATAGTACCTCCGGACGCGTCCAGAACAAGTCCGTTGAAGCTGACATTCCCGTTCGCAATATCGAAGCGTTTTGGCGATTTCAATCGAACGGGAATGCCCTGAGGGCTTGCTGAAAAGCGCGTCAGGTTGAGCGTTGTTCCGCCATTAGCTGGCTGCAAGTCGCCTTCGCCTTCCAAGGGCGCACCGTTATATTGCCCAGTCAGTTTGAACCGCGCACCTTCGCCCTCGCGAACAAAGTCCAGGACCGAGCGCGCAAGCACATTGCCACCGGCCGAGATACGCGTGGCTTTGAATTGACCGCTGAGGCCCGCCAAAAGACTGCCCTTCGCCTCCAAAGAAATTACAGCATCATCAATCCTGCTAGCACCGGCAGAAAGGCTGGCCGCCTTTGCCGCTAGATGCGCCGTTATCGCACCGTCATCATTATCAAAGCGCAACGAACCGGTTAGCTGGCCACCAATCTGCTGGCCCGTCAGCGCTGCTATTGTCGCGACATCATCCAGATCAAACGCCAAATTCCCGTTTGGTGCGAAGGCGTGATTCAGGTTTATGGCACCGCCAATTTGATTTTTGCCTGCAAGCAACGCGATGTCGGAGATTACATAGCCCTCGCCTGAGCGAGCAAGCTTCGCCCCTACCTCGAATTTCTGCGCCTCTATCTGGCCAGTCCCGGAAACTGTTGCTGTCAACGTCTGTGCGCGCCAGTTTCCTTTCAGGTCTATGTCCAGATCTTTGAGTTCTTTCTGCGCAATCGCTATTGTCTGCGATGAGGTCCTCAACGCAATTGCCAAATTATCGGTGGGACCTTCGGCTTGCAGCGAAAACGCCGCTGTACCTTGCACATCAGACAAGAACTGGCTGAGATCAGGCAGGTCTCCTTTGCCTTCGACATGGAGACCGTCATCGTCCAGCACGACCTCTGCCTGGGCATTCGCCAATGCGGACTCCAGGTTAAGAGCTTCCAGCTTCATGACATGCCCCTCGCGTATAAACGAGCCGGAAAGGGCAATTGCCTTGTCCAGTTTTGAGCTCAGATTATCCGGCAGGACTGTCGGTGCCGCATATGCCTTGAAGGCAAAATTTGCTGTATTTTCGACGCGGTCGAATTCACCTTCCAGAGTGCCTCCAATGCTCGCACTTTCGAGCTTGGCCGCGTTGATGGTGACGATACCGCCTGACATCTCCATTGGAACATGCAGCGTGGCAGGCGCCCTTAGCAGTCGATCCATTGCGGCGTCTGCAAAACGGCTTTCGTCGATCTTGACGCGCAGGTCCAATTTGCCCTGCCTGTTTTCGAGATCAAACGCACTCGACAAGGCCGAAACGACAACCCCTTCCAACGCCCCGGATGCAACATCCAGTCGGTCGGCCCGAGCATCAATTTTGAGAACCGCCTCATTGGCGGGTCCAGTCACACGGACATCTGCTGCACTAACCTGCGCAAATAGCGGGCTACCCACAAAAGCCGAAAGGTCCAGCCTGTTATCAGCGCCAAGAGGTTGCAGTGAAAGCGCAAAATTGTTGTTTCCGGATCGAGAAAGCGAACCGTGAGCCTTCAACATGAGGCTGCCCGTCTTGAGTTGCCCATCGCTGATTTCGACACTGCCCGCAGGATCGACGACAAGCCCGACGGAAACGCTGCTTTGACCACCAAAGAGTGAACCGATATTCGGCGGCAGAAAGGCGTCAAAGGCCCCGCCGCCTTCAATGGCGAGCTGATGTTTTCCCGAAGCTGGAAGTTGATAAGTGCCCTTGAGCTTGAGCACTTCAAAACCTTCGACCTGACCGACCAGCTCGCCCTGCCAGTTGTTCAAGGGACCTTTGCCAGCAAGGCCCAAATGAATGGCCGGCTCGCCGGGAAGCTCCAACAGCGACGAAATGAAACCGCCGTGACTTTCATCCGCCGAAGCATTGACATCAAGGATATTTCTCGCCGGGTCGAAATCCACCTTTACTGCAACATTGGCGTTGGCGCGCCTCAGGTCCTTCAGGTCAATATCAGAGGCAAGCTTTGAATCGCTGACCGCAAGACTTCCAGCAAGTGCCAGTTTTTCGACCTTGCCGGTGAATTGCTCGGCCAGCTCAATCTCTGGCATATCCAGCTCGGCAATTTGAAGTGCGAGTGGCAATCCATCGCTTGCTTGCGGGTCTGCATTTGGTTGGCGGTGCAGTGTGATTTTATCCGCCGAAATTCGATCGGCGTCGAATGTTGCCGTCAGGATTGAAAGCGGATTCCAAGTGTATCGAAGGTTTTCAATCGTTAGCCACGGTCCATCTGAATCCGACAAAATGATTTTTGCCACGGCAACATCATTCGCGAGCAGAGGAGATGCATCTTCAATCGATATTTGACGCTCTTGCTTGGCGATGACTGGCAAAATGGTAGCAAGCGCAAGCCTGGTTCCGGTTTTCGTGTAGCCTGCAAACACAACGATCCCCGTCATGGCCAGCACGATCAACAGGATCCAGGTCAATATTCGATAAGATCTGCGCGAATTGTTATGCGCCATTCAAACCTCGTCCGTTCGCGGCCGCATTCCGGCGCGATTCACGCGAATCTCAATATAGAGGTGATTTGGCGAAAATGAGAGCTGCAATTGGCCGACGGGCGTGAATTGCTCGCCTAGAATGCCTGCCCGATGCCCGCATACAAGCCGAAAGTCCTGCCGCCGCTATAACGCTTCAACGGCAACGCCACATCAAAACGCAACGGACCCAACGGCGTAGCGTATCGAATGCCGATACCTGCACCAGCCCGAATATCAGTAAAATCCGGAATCGCAGAGCTTGAAACCGTACCGAAATCGAGGAACGGCACTACGCCGAATTGCTCGTTCAACTGAAAGCGCGCCTCGATGGAACCCGTCACGTAGGATCGACCGCCCAAGGCGTCGTTATTGTTATCACGCGGTGAGATCTCCTGATAGCCATAACCGCGCACCGAGCCGCCGCCGCCTGCGTAGAAACGGCGTGTCGCGGTAATATCCGACAGGCTCGCAACGCCGACGAGTGTCCCGGCTGACAATCGTCCTGCCAGTACCACTTCGCCAATGCTTTTGTATGCAGATACGCTTCCCTCTGCGGACGTGAAGAACGCCTTGGTGAAGGTGTCATAGCTGGGCTCAAACTTCAGCATTGCACGGTAACCCCGCGTGGGGTTCAGCTTGTCATCACTGGCGTCGCGCTCCCACGTCAACGGCAGAGAGGTCACCAGATACCGATTGCGACCATAGACGTCCGTCGCGTCTTCCCACGCGACGCTCAAGCCGCCGGTTATCGTGTCTTTGCGCGTAATATCAAAGCTACCGAGTGCATCGGCCTTGATGAAGCGAGCTTCATAGCTGGATGTATAAGTCTGCCCTGCTTCCAGGTTTGCCTTGAATGTTGTCAGCGGCCCAAAGGCGCCTGGCTTGATGAAAGCGATCTTTGCGGAATAATCCAATTGGCGGAAGTTGGCGACCTGGCCGATCCGCCCAATCTCACCACTGATCTTGAGCGACTCCGCCTTGCCGAACAAATTGCGATGCCCCCAATAGGAGCTCACACCCAATCCATCAATGCTGGAAACCAGCGCGCCAAAGCCAAAATAGCGCTTCTTGCCTTCGGCAACATCAATTGTCAGCGGAATCGCACCCTGGTCATCCAGCTTGTTGGCTTGTTTGATGCGAACAGATGAAAAGACCGCCAGCTCACGTAATCGCTTTGCTGCTCGCTCCATGTCTTCGGGAGTGTAGGGTTTGCCTCGCTCAAGCAGCGACCATTCCTGCACAAATCGCGGATCAACGGTCTTTGCGCCTGTGACGGTCACATCGCCCACAGGGGCGCGCGGGCCAGAAGTCGCACCAATCGTTATGTCCACTGTTGCCGAAGCATGATCGGCCACGACCTCGCGCTGCGTCAGCTTCGCAAGCGGTCTCCCTTCCTTGCGCAAATCATCAACGAGCTTTTCGGCCGCGTCCAATATCCGCTTCGATCCGGCCATGTCGCCAGACTTGAGATCATAGTCTTCCGGGTTCAGACGCTCAGCATCGTCTGTGAAACGAACTTCACCAATGGCAAATTGCGGTCCAAGCTCCACGGAGATTTCTACGGGCACGTCTTCATTGGTCGAAAAGCCGGGATCAGTGGGCATTTCATCAATGTCAGTCCCTTCGATCGAGATCTTGACGACTGCGCCATAGCGGGCTTTCTCGTAGAGAGCAGCCAATATCCGCTCGCGATCGTCTCGCGCTTTAACAACCAGGCCAAAATCGCCATCTACCGGCTTATTGTCGCTGCTGAAAAGATCGGAGTTCTTCTTGATCCATGCGTCCAGATCGTCGTCGTCGCTGGTCAATGTGACTTCGTATGTCACCGGATCGCGCAGATCGAAATCGCTGCTCTTTGCGCCAAAAAGATGAACACCAAAAATATCGAAAGCATCAGCGCTTCCGGGCACAACACCCGAAATTAAGGTGGCCAAAGCCACTGCAGCCATCAGGCTGCTACGATGCCGGTACGCACTACTCATTCCCGGTACAAACTTTCCCACTTTGGACCATGGCCTCAAAGACACCACCATTCTAAGTGCGGAGGCGTTTATCAATTGTTAACCGCACCGCCTTGAATAGCGTAGAATTACAGCCATGTCAGGCGGAACTTTGGCTTCACCAGCCAGTTCGGCAGGATCAGAATGGAAATTTCATTCCCGGAGGTAGGGGCAAGCCGGCAGTCAGCTCTGCCATCTTTTCCTGCGCCGCGGCCTCGCCCTTGTCTTTGGCATCCTTGTGCGCAGCAACAATCAGATCTTCGAGAATTTCGACATCGTCTTCTTTGAAGAGTGACGGATCAATCTTGAGGGACGTCAGGACACCTTTGCCATCCAGATGGACGGTGACCAGACCGCCACCGGCTTTGCCCTCAATATCCATTGCCTGGATTTCGGCCTGAACCTGCTCCATTTTGGACTGCATTTCCTTGACCTTGCCCATCATACCCATGATGTCGCGCATGTCTCTACTCCTGCAAACGCAATTTTCTAAAATTCGATATCATCGCCGGGCAGAATGTCGCCTTCAGCACTTTCTACAGCAGAAGGCATCTCTGCCTCGTCTGTCTCGGCTGCCTGCCTGGAAATTCGCACGTCGGTGATTTTCGCACCGGGGAACCGCTCCAGAATAGCTGCGATATCAGGATCTGCTTTCGCATCCAGAATATGGTTTTCGCGCTCTTGAGCATCCGACTGCTCGAGTGTGGGAGCGCCCTGCTCGCGGCTCAAAATCACCATCCAGCGAATGCCGGTCCATTGCTGAAGTCTTGTCGAAAGATCGTTGACCAAAGCCCTTGGCGCATCGGTAGACAGTGAGATTTCCAACCGCCCCGGCTCCAGGCGGACCAAATGCACATTGTGGCGTATTTGCGCTTTCAGCTTGGCGTCGCGGTTTTTTGAGGCGAGATCGACAATGTCTTCCAGTGACGCGATCTTGACGAGCGGCTGGGGGGCTTCGGCACGAGTCGCTTCTGGCCGTACCTGCGGCATTTCAATGCTCTCTGGCCGGGGAACCGCACGAAGGCTGGCCACTGGCGCGCCCGACATGCCAGATGCACCGCTCATCACAGTCTGTGATACTGCCGAGGTTGTTGTGCCGCCATTGCCGCCACTCACACCACCGCGCGGACCCGCACCGGGCGCCATTGTGCCATTGGGCGTGCCACCTGCTTCCAGGTCCGCCAGGCGGCGTGCCGCATCTTCCGGTGAAGGCAGGCTGGCAGCGTGGCTGAGGCGGATAAGCACCATCTCGGCAGCACTATATGGACGTGAGGAGGTTTCGGTCTCAGCGACACCCTTCAAGAGCATTTGCCAGATACGAGAAAGCGCGGTCACGGCCACGGAACCGGCAAATTCGGCACCCTTCGTGCGTTCAGCCTCGCTGATCGCGGGATCATTGGCAGCTTCGGGGATATATTTGATACGCGTAACGAGATGCGTGAAATCAGCGAGATCATTCAGCACTGCAACCGGGTTTGCACCAGCTTCATACTGACTTTCAAATTCTTTCAATGCGCCTGCGGCGTCGCCTTTTACAATCAGGCCAAAGAGGTCCGTTACCCGCGCTCTATCTGCAAGTCCGAGCATGGTTCGCACGGTGCCGGCCTCAATGACGCCAGCTCCATGGGCGATCGCCTGATCCATCAATGAAAGCCCGTCACGAGCAGAGCCTTCGGCTGCGCGCGCAATCATGGAAAGCGCTTCAGCCTCTGCCGAAATGCCTTCCTTGCCTGCGATGGTGGAGAACAGGCCAACAAGATCAGAGGCGGAGATTCGACGCAGATCAAATCGCTGACAGCGCGAAAGCACCGTGATCGGCACTTTGCGGATCTCAGTCGTCGCGAAAATGAATTTCACGTGCTCCGGCGGCTCTTCCAGCGTTTTCAGCAATCCGTTGAAGGCTTGCGTGGAAAGCATGTGCACTTCGTCGATAATATAGACTTTGTAACGCGCGGAAACCGGCCGATAGCGTACCTGTTCTATGATCTCACGTATGTCGTCGATACCGGTATGCGATGCAGCATCCATCTCGATAACATCCACATGTCGACCATCCATGATTGCCTGGCAATGTTCGCCCGGTTCACGCAAATCAATCGTCGGCTTGTCGATTGCGTCGGTTTTGTAATTGAGGGCACGAGCCAGAATGCGCGCTGTTGTGGTCTTACCCACCCCGCGCACGCCGGTCAGCATATAAGCTTGCGCAATGCGCCCTGTCTCAAAAGCGTTGGTCAGTGTTTTGACCATCGGCTCCTGACCGACCATCAGATCGCTGAAATCCTTGGGACGATATTTGCGAGCCAGAACCCGGTAGCCGGTTGAGGCTTCCGCAGGTTTGACAGTGCTTTCAGTGCTATCGCTCATCGTCGTCCGGCATGAAATCCGGACTCCCGGACATTCGCTCCAAAGCCGGACATCCGGAGGTTTAAGGGTGGGAGGCCAGCACAATGACCCGTGCCGAACTCGTTAGGGCTGCTTCCTTCCGGACCTGACCCGGTTGGCGAGTGGTCCGTCCACCACCAGCCTCCCAAGGCACATATCGTCAATATCGACATCAAATGCAAGCCAAGCAGAAAAAAAACTGCTAGTTTGCCCAAAACAGAAAATGTGTGACGGGAGATGTTGCTTGTCGAAGTTTGTGCTCGATGAACGGCTTGAAAAAGACAGCGAATTGCTGATGGTTCTGGGTCTGTGTCAACTGCGCTTGGCCAAAGATGGACGATGGCCCTGGCTAATCCTGGTGCCGCAGCGATTTAGCATAACCGAGTCATTCGATCTTACACCCCTTGACCAGGCCATGCTGACTTTCGAAAGTAATCTTGTTGGGGCAGCACTCAAGCAAGCGACTGGCGCAACCAAGATCAATATTGCGGCCATTGGAAATGTTGTGCGCCAACTGCACGTTCATGTGGTTGCCCGCTTTGAAGGCGACCCAAATTGGCCAGCTCCGATATGGGGATTCGGCACTTCTGAAAACCACGATGAAAATGCCAAGGCTGCGCTCATCAAGGCCATCAAGGATGCACTGGACGCATGAAAAAATCTGTTTTCGATACAATTGCCCCCCACCCGGAACCCTCCAGCCTGACAGCCTTTGCCGAAAACGGACTGATCCGCGATGCTGAGAATCGCTCTGAGGATTGTCTGGAAAAGGCGTTTGCGACCGAGGGCGCTCATGCATTCGCATTCGCCGATGGGAAGATGATCCTCAAGCATGACCGGCAAATATTGGATCCGCTTTTTGCGCCCTATGAACTAAGAGCCCTTGATCCGGACCCGGACAACGCCGTTCTGCTGGGCTACCGGGAAACCGGCGAGCCGCGCATCGCAGTACCGGTCAACATCGACACAGAAAAGCTACCTGAGCTCTACAAGGCGGCATCTGCACGCACGCTCTACCGGGAAGCGCTGCTGCCCAGTGAAATGCTGGGAGAAGCAGCACAAGGCTTCTCATTGGTCCATTGGGGCCTGACCAATCGCTTTTGCGGTAAGTGCGGCAATCCGATGGAAACCCATGCTGGCGGCTATAAACGCGTTTGTTCTGCTTGCGGCCATACGGTGTTTCCGAGAACCGATCCTGTTGTCATCATGCTGGTCATCGACGAAGAAGGGGATCGCTGCCTGCTGGGGCGCAGCGCACACTTCCCCGAGGGCATGTATTCCTGCCTTGCTGGCTTTGTGGAACCGGGCGAGACGGTTGAAAATGCCGTTCGCCGTGAAACACTGGAGGAATCGGCGATTGTTGCCGGAGCGGTGCGTATTTACGCGTCCCAACCCTGGCCAGTGCCCCATTCGCTAATGATCGGCTGCTTTGCTCGCGCTGAAACACTTGAGATCAACCACGACGAAAATGAACTGGTCGATTGCCGGTGGTTCACGCGTGCCGAGACTGAGGCCATGCTTGAACGCTCTTTGGGCGAGCAGGCATCAGCGCCGCCCAAGGGTGCAATCGCCCATCGATTGATGCGCGATTGGCTGGACTGGCCGGAAGACTAGGATAAAGACCGAGTTTGCGTGATCAGCTTGCAAAACTGCGACGCATGGGGTGCGCCTTGTAAACACCCAATATGCGAACCTTCTCTGAGAAGAACCGCAGTTCTTCCAAAGCGCGCTTCACGTTTTCATCGTCGGGATGGCCTTCAATATCAGCATAAAACTGGGTGGCAACGAACTTGCCGCCAATCTGATAGCTTTCCAGCTTTGTCATGTTGATGCCGTTTGTCGCAAAACCACCCATCGCCTTATAAAGCGCTGCAGGAATATTGCGGACATTGAAAACGAATGTCGTGACGATCAAATCGTCTTTCGATTCGCGCACGCAATGCTCTTCCTTGGGCGAAAGCACAACAAAGCGGGTAATATTGGCATCGGAATCTTCAACATTTTCCGCTAGAATTTCCATGTTGTAGAGCGAGGCCGCGAGCCGAGGTGCGAGTGCTGCCATGCTGCGGTCGCCGGATTGTGCAACGAACTTCGCGGCACCGGCAGTGTCACCAGCCACGACGGCCTTCCAACCATTCTTGCGAACAATCTTGCGGCACTGACCTAGCGCGTGAACATGGGAATGGACGGTCTTAATATCCTCAAGTTTCGTGCCCGGCAGAACCATAAGCTGAAACTGTATAGGCATGAAATACTCGCCGATAATGTGCAGGCGTGATTCGGGAAGAAGATAGTGAATATCCGCCACGCGACCAGCCAACGTATTTTCAATCGGGATCATTGCCAGATCAGCATCACCTGATTCCACTGCGTTGAACGCGTCCTCGAATGTCTGGCACGGCAACGGCTCCATATCGGGAAAGACATCGCGACAAGCCATGTCGGAATTTGCACCGAAATCGCCCTGAAACGAAATCCTGTTGGTCTTGGCTATCATGGCAATTCCCTACCCTGTTTGAATTAGCTGTTTGAGAGCAACTTGCGTGCTCTTTCCAGGTCGGATTGTGTATCCACACCCAGAGGTACCGCTTTGACGATTTCCGCATCTATACGCATGCCCGCTTCAAGTGCACGAAGCTGCTCCAGCTTTTCGCGCTTTTCCAGCACCGATGGCTGCATGCCCACAAAACGCTCAAGCGCTTCGCGGCGATATGTATAAAGACCAATATGGTGATAAAGCGGGCCGTCACCCCAAGGGGCCGTGGCGCGCGTGAAATAAAGTGCGCGCAGGCGCGTATCGGAAATGGGCGAGCCAACGGCCTTTACGACGTTGGGATTGGTCTTTTCTTCCTCTTCACTGATCTCGACGACCAATGTGGCAATATCGACAGCATCGTTTTCCATAGGTCGCAAGGAGGCGCGGACTGTTTCCGGCTCGATTGTCGGCAGGTCGCCCTGGACGTTGACAATGAAGCGCGCCTTTCTTTCGGGGTCACATGCCTCGACGGCTTCAAAGATGCGATCCGAGCCCGATTGATGGTCTTCGCGGGTCATAACCGCTTCATAGCCCGCAGCCAAAACCGCATCATAGACTTCGCGATCATCAACCGCGGCCACCACGCGCCCGATATCGGCCTCAGTTGCCCGACGCAAAACCTGCACGATCATGGGCGCTCCACAGATGTCGGCCAGCGGCTTTCCAGGCAATCTGGTGGATGCCATACGGGCCGGAATCAGCACCAAATTCTGTTCATTTCTCGGCCCGTTCATAATCACCCCTTCAAATCAATGTTGAAAAGTGTCAAAAAGTCTCACCAACATGGTAAGAAACACTGTTGCAACGGAACGCTAAAAGACATAGGTTCCGCGCGATTTCAAGATGGCCGGGCAAACTGGGCGCCGGTATCGCTATTAGGGGGTTTGCAGATGAACTCATACGTGAACACGGGGCTGGGCGCTCTTTTGGGCACCGTTTTCGTGCTGATGACTGTTTCGATTGCCTCGGAAGGCATTTTCTCGTCAGAGGCACCGGAGAACCCCGGCTTTGTGATTGCTGCTGCAGAGGGTGGTGAAAGCGCTGGTGCAGAAGAAGCGGCACCGGCAGAAACACCGATTGCTGATTTGCTGGCAAGCGCCGATGCAGCCAAGGGTGAGTCGATCTTCAAGAAATGTGCTGCGTGTCACACAGGGGAGAATGGTGGAGCGAACAAAGTCGGCCCCAATCTCTGGAACATCGTCAACCGTCCGGTCGCCTCTCATGAGGGCTTTGGCTATTCCAGCGCAATGCAGGAATTCTCAAAGGGCGGCTCGGAAACCTGGACATTCGACAATCTCTACCACTTCCTGAAGAAGCCGAAGGATTTTGTCTCGGGTACGGCTATGGGCTTTGCAGGTCTGAAGAAGGAAGGCGACCGTGCCGACCTTATCGCTTACCTGCGTACACTGTCTGACAGCCCGGCTGATCTTCCAAGCGCTGATGCAGCGCCCGCTGCAGAAATGCCAGCGACTGACGCTCCTGCGGCAGAAGCACCGGCAGCCGATGCGCCTGCAGTAGAGGCTCCCGCTGCGGCCAACTAAGTCAGCCTCTTCGTAATGAATTAAAGCCCGGTCATCGCGACCGGGCTTTTTTGTTCTTGTAAAGATGGCACTTCCTGTCCATCCTCCCGGCAATTCGGGGAGCAAACGATGATCTCAGTTGAAGACTATATTTCGCGGGATGGGCTTGGTCTGGCAGAGCTCGTGCGCAATGGCAACACCACGCCCAGAGAGTTGTGCGAGACAGCCATCGCACTGATTGAACGCCACAATCCAAAACTCAATGCCGTTGTTCACCCCCTGTTTGACATGGCTCTGGCCGCAGCAGATGCGCCACCTGGATCCGGCCCGTTTGCTGGTGTACCATTTCTCGTCAAAGACCTATTGGCGAGTATTGCAGGCGTACCAACATCCTCTGGCAACCGACTCTTGAAAAACATACCAGCGAAGAGCGACAGCGAACTGGTTAAGCGCTGGAAGGCAGCAGGGCTCAACATTTTGGGCAAAACCAACACGCCGGAATTTGGCTTAACACCCTACACTGAGCCTGAGACTTTCGGGGCAACACACAACCCATGGGATCTAACGCGCATACCGGGCGGGTCCAGTGGTGGCTCGGCTGCAGCGGTTGCTGCTCGGCTGGTCCCTCTTGCATCTGGGGGCGACGGTGGCGGTTCAATACGCATACCGGCATCAGCCTGTGGCCTGTTCGGTCTCAAGCCAACGCGCGGGCGAACACCTTCGGGTCCAGCCATCGGCGAGGCCTGGCAGGGATTTGCCATCGAACACGCGCTGGCGCGGTCAGTGCGCGATAGCGCCGCCCTGCTGGATGCCACACACGGTGCCGACATTGGCGCACCTTACCACGCACCGCATTTTGACGGATCCTGGCTGACGGCGGTCGCTCGGCCGCCCGGTCGACTGCGAATTGCTGCGACTGCCACGCCGCTCCTGGGCGGCAAAGTGCACCCGGACGTGCTCGCTGGATTTGAGGCAACAGTGAAGCTGCTGGAGGAAATGGGACACGAGGTTGTCGAGGCAAAAATACCCGTTGATGGCAACGCCTTTTCCATGGCCTTTCTGACCGTTTTGGCCGCAGAGCTGCGGGCCGACATTGAGGAAACCGCACGCCTGACAGGCCGGAAACGCAAAATGGCTGACTTTGACCTCGTCACTTATGGCCTTGGTCTGCTCGGTAAGACATTCACTGCGGCGGACCTTTCAACGGCCAAACGGCATTTGCAGGTCGCGGCCAGACGTGTTGCCGAATTTTGCGAAGACTATGATGTCGTCCTGACGCCGGTATTGGCCAGCCCGCCGGTAAAAATCGGGGCCTTGATGCCGAAGCCGGCAGAACAGGCCGCCCTCAAGATACTCGGCAGACTGGATGCAGGATGGGTTCTGAAAGCCGCAGGCCTCTTGGAATCGCTTTCACAGGAAACATTCTCATTCATTCCCTGGACACCGGTTTTCAATGTGACCGGACAACCCGCGATGTCAGTCCCACTTCACTGGACGAACGAGGGACTGCCCGTGGGCATGCATTTTGTCGGAAAATTCGGAGATGAAGCGACGCTCTTCTCGCTGGCCGGCGCGTTAGAGCAGGCCCAGCCCTGGGCGGGACGAATCCCGCCAGGCTTCGGCGCAGGCTGACGACGCCAATCAGGCGTCCTTGTCGGCCTCTGCCTTTGGTTCTGTCGCGACCTTTGGCCCACCCTTGGAAACACCAACCATTGCGGGGCGCAGAACCCGCTCACCGATGGTGTAACCCGCCTGAACCACTTGCAGAACCGTGTTATTCGGAACGGCCTCGTTCGGGATTTCAAACATCGCCTGATGGAAATTCGGGTCAAACTTTTGACCTTCGGGATCCAGTTTCTTCACACCGTGACGTTCGAGTGCGGAGAGCATTGCGCGCTCGGTCATTTCCACACCTTCGATCAGTGCGGCAAAACCACTGCCGCCGGCTTGCTTGTCCTCATCGGAAACCGCATCCAGCGCACGGCGCAGATTATCCGATACACCCAGCATGTCGCGAGCAAACCCGGCGACAGAATAGGATTTCGCATCCTTCACATCACGTTCGGTGCGGCGACGCAGATTGTCCATCTCTGCGGCCAGGCGAAGGTAGCGATCACGCAACTCTTCGTTTTCGCCCTTCAACACTTCAATTGGATCAAGCGCTGCCGCGTCGGCTTCAGCGGGCGCTTCGCCAGAATCAGAAATTATGTCCTCATTTTCCACTTCCGGCGAAACGACGCTTTCCGCAGCTTCGTTCTTCTTCGATTCGTCGGTCATGACAGCCTCCAGACTGGATTTCTCTTCTATTTGCTGCCGATATCGAGGTTCGGGCACCAAAAATCAAGGCTCTAAGCCAATGGAAGTGCATTTTTTGCGGTGAAGGCCTAACTGGATGCAGTCAAACGCGAAATAAGCTGGGCCGTATAGTCCACCATAGGCACGATCCGGGAATAATTCAGCCGCGTGGGGCCAATGACGCCAACAGCACCTATGATATTCTCGTCGGTATCCCGGTAGGGCGCGACAATGAGCGATGAGCCGGACAGAGAGAACAGCTTATTCTCCGAACCAATGAAGATACGAACTCCCGGCCCGTCTTCTGCCAAATTGAGAATGTCGATCAGGCTTTCCTTCTTCTCCAGATCGTCGAAGAGAAGCCGCAGGCGTTCAAGATCCGCGGCGTCATCAATCCCGCCGATCAAGTTCGAACGTCCGCGTATGATGAGCTGTGCAGGGCTATCTTCGCCATCGCTGCCAGCCCAAATAGCCAGACCACGCTCAACCAGCGCCTGGGACAGAGTGTCCAGCTCACTGCGAATTGAGGTTCGGATTTTCTCAACCTCGTGCCGCACCTCATCCAGCGTGTGACCTGCAAGATGCGCATTGAGGAAATTGGCAGCCTCGGTCAATTGGGAGCTTGTCGTGCCTGCCTGAAGCTCGATAATGCGATTTTCAACCTGATCATGTTCACCAACCAGCACGGCGAGTGCCTTTGTCGGCCCGAGACGCATAAACTCCACATGCCGCAGGACAGGATTGTTTTTGGCCGCGATCACCAGTCCAGCGCCGTGGGAAATGCCTGAAAGCATGCGACTGGCTTCATTCAGGAGCGAGTTGACGGCCCTGCCACCCTTGGGGTTGATCTGCTTTTCAATTTCGCGCCTGTCTTCGCTCGACAAATCACCGACCTGCATGAATGCGTCCACAAAGAAGCGAAGGCCAAGTTGCGTGGGCAGACGACCCGCACTGATATGTGGCGAGTATATGAGACCCAGATCCTCAAGATCACTCATGACATTGCGGACAGATGCGGGCGAAAGCGACATCGGCAGGAGCCGCGACAATGATCGCGAGCCCAATGGTTCACCACTATCAAGATAGCTCTCTACGATCCTTCGAAATATCTCACCAGAGCGCTCGTCAAGAGCACCGGCGGCCGGACCTGCAGGTGTCCTGAATTCCATGTTGCGTTTGCCCTTGCCCTGTTGCCATGCGGTTACCTATTCAAAATATATAGTGGTCGGCAGAAATTTCGCCAGAGGTTTTTACAGCTTCGCCTTTCCAGTGACTTTGCAAACCGTGCGAGAAACCCTATGAAGGCATGCAAAAGTTTCAGGAAGGAAAAACCATGCGGCCATCGGGCAGAAAAACCGACCAGATGCGTGCAGTGTCATTTACGCGCAATTTCTCCAAACATGCGGAAGGCTCCTGCCTTGTCAAATTCGGAGATACGCACGTTCTGTGCACAGCAAGTTTGGAAGAAAAGACCCCGCCATGGCTCAGAAACTCCGGCAAGGGTTGGGTTACAGCCGAATATGGAATGCTACCCCGCGCGACAGGTGACCGCATGCGCCGGGAAGCTGCAAGCGGCAAACAGGGTGGTCGCACCCAGGAGATCCAGCGTCTGATTGGTCGCTCTCTGCGCGCGATTGTTGACCTCGAAGCACTTGGCGAACGCCAGATTACGCTCGACTGCGATGTCATCCAGGCCGATGGCGGTACGCGTACGGCGTCTATCACAGGCGCATGGATCGCACTCCACGACTGCCTGAAGTGGATGGAAGCTCGTTCCATGGTAAAGGTGAACAAGGTTCTGAAAGACCATGTTGCTGCTATTTCCTGCGGCATTTTTGCCGATCAGCCCGTGATCGATCTCGACTATCTGGAGGATTCTTCCGCCGAGACAGACGCCAATTTTGTGATGACAGGCTCCGGTGGCATTGTTGAAATCCAGGGCACCGCCGAAGGCACACCGTTCTCGGAAGAGGAGTTCGCCCTGCTTATGGGCCTTGCGAAAAACGGCATTGCCGAGTTGGTGGAAATGCAGAAGCAGGTGATCGCTGAATAATGCGCAGGCTCACGTCACGGACCATCATCGTCGCCAGCCACAATGCAGGCAAGATCCGCGAGATCAACGATCTCATCGGACCGCTGGGCTTCGAGGGAAAGTCAGCCGCTGAGCTGAATTTCGAGACGCCCGAGGAAACCGGAACGACCTTTGAGGAAAATGCCAGAATCAAGGCGCTCGCCTCTGCAAAGGCATCTGGTTTGCCTGCGCTTTCCGATGATTCCGGGCTTGTTGTAGATGCCCTGGATGGTGCACCTGGGGTGTACACCGCCGACTGGGCGGAAACAGGAGACGGCAGCCGCGATTTCGACATGGCGATGGAGAAGGTTGAAAAGGCGCTGCAAGACAAGGGGGCTGTGACTGGCGAACAACGCACCGCGCGCTTCGTATCTGTCTTGTGCCTTGCCTGGCCGGATGGTCATACCGAAACATTTCGGGGCGAGGTTGAGGGGCGTTTTGTCTGGCCGCCACGCGGCACCGCAGGCTTCGGCTATGATCCGGTTTTCCAGCCGGACGGACATGACCGCACATTTGGCGAAATGACTGCCGAAGAGAAGCATGGCTGGAAACCAGGCGATGCGGCTGCACTTTCCCACCGCGCCCGGGCTTTCAAGCTCTTTGTTGAAACAGGCCTGGAGGCTTAGATCGCAACTTGCTCAACGTGACGCCGCTGATAAGACCGGACACCGGCGAGCCTGGTTTCGGCGTCTATTTGCACTGGCCGTTTTGTGCGGCCAAATGCCCCTATTGTGACTTCAATAGCCATGTTCGCCATCACGCAGTCGACCAGCAACTTTATGTAGCGGCCTTCCTCAAAGAAATGGAACACATGCGCGAATTGAGCGGTTCGCGAACTGTGACCTCCATATTCATAGGCGGCGGCACACCCTCGCTCATGGATCCCGAGACCGTCGGCGCAATCCTTGACGGCGTCGCGACCCGCTGGCACGTGCCGGACGGGATTGAGGTTACCATGGAGGCAAATCCCTCGAGCGTGGAGGCCACCCGCTTTCGCGGATATCGTGATGCCGGTGTCAATCGTGTCTCAATGGGCGTTCAGGCATTAAACGACGCCGATCTTCGTTTCCTTGGACGATTGCATAATGTCGAAGAAGCGTTGAACGCGATCAAACTGGCGCGCGAGATCTTCCCCAGAATGTCGTTTGACCTTATCTACGCGCGTCCCGACCAGACAGTCGCAGCATGGGAAGCCGAATTGAAGCGCGCAATTGATCTTGCTGCGGATCATCTGTCCCTCTACCAGCTTACGATTGAACACGATACGGCATTTTTTAAATTGCATGAGGCAGGCAAACTGCAGGTGCCGGACGGCGATCAATCGGCGCTTCTTTATGAGGCAACACAGGCAATAACAGCGGACCATGGCCTGCCCGCCTACGAGGTATCAAACCATGCCCGACCCGGCGCTGAAAGCCAGCACAATCTAACCTATTGGCGCTACGGCGACTACGCAGGAATCGGACCCGGCGCGCATGGTCGGCTTAGCCGCAACGGCGCAAAGATCGCCACCGCGACAGAGCGCAACCCCGAACGCTGGCTGACGCTGGTGGAAGCGCATGACCATGGAATGGTTGAACGCGAAACGCTGGATCGTGACGAACAGTCCGACGAGTTGTTGCTCATGGGCTTGCGGTTACGTGAGGGGATTGATCTGGCTCGTTGGCAGGCATTGTCCGGTCGAGAGCTGGATGCAAAGCGGGAAGCCGCACTTCTCGAACATGGTTTTATTGAGCGAATTGGCAATTCCAGAATCCGCTGCACGCCATCTGGCATGCTCATTCTTGATGCAGTTGTTGCAGATCTGGCATTCGAATAGCGATTGATGCCGGCCTATTTTCAGCCTGCACTTCGAATTTTCTCAATGATGCCCTTGCAGGCGACATCCATACCTTCCGCAGCATAGAAGTCCCCCGGCACCAACGCATTTTCACGCAGCCACGCCTGGTAATTCAAGCGTAACGCCTTGGGAGCCACAGGGCCGCCTGCCCAAAAAGCATCAAAATCGGGGTTTCCGTTGGCGCAAGTCGCCAACTCAGGATGCGAATAAAGTGCAGAACCAATTACCATGAGTGGCACACCATGCCCAATTGCGGAAAGGCCAGAGGTGGAATTGATAGTAATCATGCCGGCCGAATGGCGCGTCAGAAGACCCAAAGACCCCACGTCCACAACATCAACGCGATCTGCGATCCCCAGCGCCTCGGCGGTCTGCATGACAAGGCGCCGATCGTCACTATGACCGCGCTCCATCGGATGGATCTTGAAGACGAGGCGATAGTGATCACGCTGTTTTGAATTCGCAAATGAGCGCAATGTCTCGGCAATCAGACGCGGCGCACTCCAACCAAGAGCCGCAGGGCCCATTTGGCTGTCGGCGGCAACCTGAAGAGGCACGAGGAAATAGCGCTTGTCATGATGTTCCAGAAGTCGCTCGATAGTAACGTAGTTTTGCGACTGCCCCACGAGACGACGCCAGAAGTTGCGTATCCAAAGAATAGGCTCACGCGCGAATGTGAAACGTCTGTGAAAGAGCAATCGCTCGCGGCCAAAACTCAACAAAGACCTGAATGTGTAATAGACGGCACCGTAAAAGACGGTCTTTTTGAATGCCTTGTAGTCCTTTGACGTCTTTGGTTTGTCTACTTTGAAGCCCTCTGGAGGAAGGTGTCCGGCGAGAGGTGAATCGGCGTTATTGCCGCCGAACTCGGCCGAAATAAAACCCGGTCGCACGTAGCCTTCCTCAAGCGAAACAACATTGATTCCAGCGTCTTGTGCGATACGACGTGCAATTCTGTGCGCAGGGCGACCACTGCCAAACAACACGACATGATCTATATCGGTATTATCAATGAAGGCACTGAACCAGCCTTCCCAATCTGACGCGCTGCCAACAAAATCAATCCGCTTGGCCTTGCGTGAGAAGAAGCGATCGCCAGCATTGAATGAAATGCGCCACGTGTCGTAGCCCTCGCTCTCCAGATGGTCTTGCAAGCGACGAAAAAACGGACCAACTGGCCCTTGCAGCAAAACAACGCCCGGGCCTTTCCTCGTACTCTGCACTCCATTGTGCAGAGATCGATCAGCCTTCAGATTCCTCAACTTGTTCAACATATGAGACCCAGCACTGCCCCTCTTATTGGGAACGTACGTCCAGCGACGCTAATTTCATCGCAACTTTTCATTCATAGCACGAATTCGGCCGCTCATTTCACAGCCACGCGTACTCGTAAGAACCAGCATCCCGCATGTCAATCACATCTGCCTGAAAAGGCTTTCAATGTCTACTGTAAAAATTAAGAAAACCAAATACTTACATGAATTAAAATGACCTAGTATGCAGTCTTTTTATAGACATCTATAAGTTCATCTATATCATCGTAGTAGGTAATATTTCCGGAATCCAGAAGAATTCCACAATTACAGTACTTTTTCAACGTTTCTGCCGAGTGTGAGATCATGATAATCTGACTATCTTTCAATCTCTCTGTGAATACTTCGTTACTCTTGCGCTTGAAACGCTGGTCACCGACTGCAGTAACTTCATCTATCAGGTAGCAATCAAAATTGATCGCCATACTGAGACCAAAAGCCAGACGCGCCTTCATACCGCTCGAGTAAGTGTTGATTGGCAGTTCGAGGGATCTGCCAAGTTCAGAGAATTCATGCACATATTCGAGGATGGCCTCAGTGTCCTGCCCATACACACGCGACACAAAGCGAACGTTTTCTACTCCGGTCATGCTCCCGTTGAAGCCGCCGGCAAACCCCAAAGGCCAAGAGACCCTGGTCGAGCGGTATATCTTGCCTTTGTCGGGAAGTTCGGCGCCTGAAACCAGGCGCATCAGCGTCGACTTTCCTGCACCATTCACCCCCATAATCGCGACATTGCGGTCTTCCGGGAAACTAAATGTCAAATCCTCGAATATGACTTTGGTAACGCCCTTGAGCTTGTAGGACTTCGTAACATTTTGAAGCTCAATCATGTCAGTTCCTGAACTTTCGGAAAAGGCGTTCGCCACCCAGCCCAACCGGGAACAAAACCAAGATAATGAAGATCACGTATTTAGGGTCGAAGATCGCGCTGTCGTAGCCTCGATAGTAACCATCTCGCATCCACTCAACTAGGTGGAGAACCGGGTTCCATTTCAATATGGAAATGGCAGCGGGGGGAAGGTAGCTCGGGACGTAGAAGACAGCCGATATGAAGAAAAGCGGCCTGGTGATGATCGACTCAATATTACTCCAAGAGGTCCATGCCGACTTCAAGATGGCATTGATCATGCCAACCCCCGTACCAAACAGAACAGTCATCACAAATGCCTCAACCATGAACTCCGGGCGTGCAGGCATTTCCGCCTGACCAAAGAAGTACAGCAGTGCAAAACCTACCAAAGCTATGAAAAAATATGTCATAGCGATCAGGATAACGCGCGCGATTATCGTATCCAGTGCCTTGATTGGCGGGTATGTCAACAGCGCCTTATTCGCCTCAAAAACATTCATCAAGCTTCCAGAAAGCTTGCCATAGAGCTGGAGTGTGATGATACCTGTACCGAAGAACGCACCAAAACTTGGCCCGAAGGGCGCGTGTCGTCCTGCAAGAGAGAACACAAGAACCAACACTGCAATGCTAGAGGCCGGCGTGATAATTGCCCACAAGTAGCCAAGACGCGATGTCCCGAAGGTCGCACGCGTTTCTCGCAAAACAAGTGCACCAACCACGCGCACCTGGATGAGCATCAGTTCTCTAAACGTCGTGTTCATCAGGACAAATGATCGTTCAATGAATAACCGATCAAAGTCAGGCTTCCCCAAATAGACAGCGTGACAAAGATCAGTAGGAATATGCTCACAAAACGCCTTGGGTAAACCGCCTCTTCGGCCACTGCCGGCTGGGAGAAGAGCGCAAGATAGCGTTGTTGCCTGCTTGCCTCAACACGGGCCTTTTCCAGTGAAGCTAGCGCTGACGCAAATGCTTTTTCAGCAAATGTTTTTTCGAGATCCAGCGCTTCATATTCCTGTAGCTGACTCGACAAACCCATTTCGCCATCCGTGACCATGTCGCCATCGCCTACAATTGCGCCTCGGATCTCGCTTATTTGCTGTCGCAAAGCATCGGCTTTTCGATGTAGCGCCGTCATGGATGGCGCGTCGGGACCAACGCTATCGCCCAAAATACTCATTCGCGTTTCGGTTTCCGTCAGTTGAGCCTGGAGCTTCGCATAGATATCACCCTGCATCTTGGCAGCTTCAACCGGGCTAATGGATTGCTGCTTCTCGCGGAACTGTCTAATGCGCTCTTGCACAGATTTAAGGCGCCCCTCGCCCAATTTCACTTCCGCCTCAGCAAATCGCACCGCATCATTTCGTGCGCCCTCAGACAGGTCGTTTACAAGCGCCTTGACGTTGAAAATGACCGCATCGACGATTCGTTTGGCATCGTCGGGGTCAAATGCTTCAACATCAACTGATATTATGCCCGCCGTTGAGTTGTATGAGCTTGAGATCATGCTGGTCCAGTATTCCACCAGTTCTTCAATCGTCGAGCCGGGGGCAAGTCTAGAATACTTGTCGGCGTCGGATTTACCGAATATCTGCCTCAAGTCAACCTGCGCCTGAAGCCTTTCAACGATATCGCGACTTTCGAGGTATTTCAGAACGATGTAGGAGTCCGACGTGGTGGAACCTCCGCCCCCAAAGCCTCCGGCAAATGATCCCAGCAAGTCGAAACCGCCGGTCGATCCCATGCTGCGCACCGCAAAACCCGTGCTGGATACATAGCGGTCAGACTGAACGAAAGCCATGTATCCACCAATCAGCAGACACGGCAACAGCACGATAATAATAAAAGAACCCATCAGCAGAAGGCGTCTCAGCCTCTGCGGTCGCATCTTGCTTTTGGGTTTTGATTTTCCTGCCCCGCCGCCGAGGGGAACAACCTTGCTCTCCAACTTGGCCTCTACGGGCTCAGTGACGCTATTCGACACCATGTATTTTTCCCAGCCTGCTGGCATCGCCAGCACATTTCAATAGCCTTCCGCTGATCCTACAATCATCAGATTGTGGCAGACTCAGGGTCGCATTCACCTGGCACGACAAAAACGCGAAAAATGCAACATCAACGCCAAGCGGCACACCGAAAACGCTGCCTCATGCAGACAAAGAGGCACCGCCGACGCGCGCCCGTTCTCTCGGTTGCTCTCGCCATTACCACGGTGCATTCATGTTATGCAACATTTTCCCCCGTTTTAGATAATTCCAAGTCATCGACTGCAAATCCCGAATTCGCTCGAAAATGGTTACTAATAACGGCCAGATATCCAGGTTCGGCTTTCCCGTTTTTCGCAGCTACGCGAACAGGTCGTCTTCTATCGGTCGAATTAGTGTCCCAGCGGGAAGGCTCGCGCTTTGCGGCAAACCGCGAACAACAACAACAGGTTGGCCTTCATCTGCCTGACCCATCAGTATAGAGGCAGCAGAGGCCAATTCATCGGCATGCGCAATCGTAGAGACCTGCAACTGGCGACCAAAAAGGTCTCGATCCCCGCGCCGATCAACAAAGCTCGCCAGGCCCGCAGCTCCGATCGCGACACCCACAGTACCGTTGCGAAAGGGTCTTCCAAAGCTGTCCGCAATGACAATACCTAGTGACACGCCCAGTTTTTCTTCAAGCGAAAGGTGAAGCATTTCTGCAGATCTGTCCGGATCCTCCGGCAACAGCAAAATTCGCTCGTTATTGCCCGCGACATTGGACTGATCAATGCCCGCTTGCGCCATTATCAAGCCAAGACGATGGCGAACGATCAATACGCCTGGGCGCTTGCGAACAACGGCAATGCTTTCATCCAATATTGCCTGCACAAGACGAGGGTCCTTGGCGGTCTCATTTGCCAGATCGACGGCTGCCTTACCCGGGACAATATCCCCCAAATCGCGAAAACGGTTCTCCGCTTTGGAGACAATCTTTTGCGCGATAACAATTATGTCCCCGGCTTTGAGAGACTGTGCATTAGCGGAAAGCGCCTCAACGATCAGTTCGGCCAAGTTATCACCAGCTTTGACCAGCGGGAAATTTTCCAATGCGGTGAGCGTCAGCGATGCCATCTCAGCCAAATTCCGCCCGGATCCTTGGCGCCACCTCACCCGCGAACTGCTTGATGAATCGGGCCTGATCCGGCCCCGGCGCGTGAAACACGAAATGGTTGAAGCCGAGGGCCGCATAAGGTCTGAGTTTGTCAACGACCTCTGCCGCATCACTGGTCACAATCCAGCGGCCAGCTGTCTGGTCTGAGGTCAGGCTGTCAGCAAGCTTTTCCATTTCCAGTGGATCTTCCACTGTCATTTTCTGCTCTGACGTCAATGATAACGCGCCCCAAAACCGGGTATCTTCCTTTGCCTGTGCCACATCATGGTCAAAGGAAAGCTTGACTTCAATCATTCGGTCCACATCGTCACTGGCTCGATCCTTGTCGGCGAGTCCGGCCTCCAGATTGGGAATCAAAACATCGGCATATAGCGCGTGATCCTTGCCGGATGTGCAAATCAACCCATCACCAAAGCGTCCGGCATATTTCGCTATCATGGGGCCAGCAGCAGCCACGTAGATTGGCACCATCTGCTCGGGTCGGTCGTAAATCGTCGCGTTTTCCGTCTTGTAGTATTCACCTTCGAAAGACACGCGTTCAGACGTCCACAATTCCCGGATCAGGCGCACCGCCTCACGCAGCCGTGCAAAACGTTCCTTGCGCTCTGGCCATGCGCAACCAATTGCCGGCACCTCGTTCAAGCCTTCGCCGGTGCCGATGCCCAGAATAATCCGACCGGGAAACATGGAACCCAATGTGCCAAAGCTCTGCGCGATCATGGAGGGGTGATGACGGAATGTGGGTGTAAGAACTGATGTCCCCAGTGTAATGCGGTTTGTCCTTGCGCCAGCGGCTCCAAGCCACGCCAATGCATGCGGCGCATGGCCTCCTGTGTGCCGCCAAGGCTGGAAGTGATCGGAAATGAAGACGCTGTCGAGCCCAACCTCCTCAGCAAGCACTGTGAAATTCAACAGGTCCGATGGGGTGAACTGTTCAGCTGATGCCTTGTAGCCTATGCGCAACATTTGTTTTTCCGTTTCATGCGTTTTCCAATGCCCGGCGGCGGAGCGCCAGGGGCGTATTTGTCATTTCAGAGAGCGGGGCTGCCTGCATTGCGCGTCGATGGCGCTCCTCGTCAACAGGTCCGTAGAGTGTCGTGCGCTGGCAGGGCGAGCGGCCTGCAGATCTGATCAGATCGTCCATCTGCCAAGGCGCAAATTCCTGGCCGTGCACAGCACCTGCTGCCCGGGTAATACTCTCATTCATCAAGGTTCCCCCCATGTCGTCTGCGCCGGAGGTCAGGCATGTTGCTGCACCTTGAGGTCCCATCTTCACCCAGGACGCCTGCACATGATCGATCGCCCCATGCAGGACAATGCGCGCAACGGCGTGCATCAAGACAGCCTCACGCCATGTTGGGCCTTTGCGCGAGCGTCCGCGCAAAAACATTGGGGCCTCCAGCGCAACAAAGGGGAGAGGTACGAATTCGGTAAATCCGCCATATTCAAGCTGATGGGCACGCAGTCGCAACAAATGACGCGCCCAGTGTTTTGGTTTTTCAATATGGCCAAACATGATTGTGGCTGTGCTTTTCAAACCCAGTGAATGGGCTGTACGCATCACCTCAAACCACGCATTCGTGTTGATCTTGCCAGGTGCGATGATGGAGCGGACCTCATCATCCAGAATCTCTGCGGCCGTCCCGGGAAGCGAGGAAAGCCCCGCATCCAGAAGGCGGCTCAAATACTCATGCAAGCTCAACCCCAGCGTTGCAGCTCCCTGCCAGATTTCCAGCGGTGAAAAAGCGTGAACATGGATGCCGGGTGCTGCTTTTTTGGCATGCCGCAGAAGCTCCAGATAGGTTTCGCCGGTGTAATCGGGGTGGATGCCGCCCTGCAAACAAATCTCTGTTGCACCACGGGCCCACGCCTCTGAAACGCGCCGGGAAAACTCATCCATGTCCAGGTTATACGCCGGTCCGCGCAGTGTTTCATGGGTTTTGCCCTTGGAAAAGGCACAGAAGGTGCAGCCATAGGAACAAACATTGGTGTAGTTGATGTTGCGCGTCACAACGTAATGCACGGTGTCACCATTGACCTTACGGCGCAGGTTGTCAGCGTGCGCACAGACAGCATGAAAACTATCACCACGTGCAGCAAAAAGTGCGACAATCTCATCTTCTGTCAGTACCGCACTGGCTGACCGCTTCAAGATTGCCTCGACGCTACCGTCCACACCGGCACCCAATCGCATAATAGGGGGTGCATCAAGTGCGCCGGGCACCCAACTGCCCTCGAAGGCAAACCCGAATGCGTCCGAGCACTTGAGAATTGACGGTCGCATGCGGGCATCGGCCCACATCTCAAGTCCCTCTACAAAATGCGGATAGATCGTCAGACGGGGAACAAGCGTCTTGCCCTCACCGGCCGTGATTGCTGCCAGTTTATCAATCTCCGGCCAGGGTGCCTCCGGATTTACGTGGTCGATGGTAACGGGCGAAACACCGCCCCAATCGTTAATGCCGGCCTCCAGGAGTTCGGCCCCCGTACCTGCTGCCAGATTGGGCGGTGCCTGCAGACTGATTTCCGGTGGAAGCAGAATACGCGCAACCGCAATGGTCCATTGATGGTCATGGGGATCGGCGGGTGGATGCGCGTGCATCTTCGTATCCGCCTTGGGCATGAAATTCTGGATGATGACTTCCTGAATATGCCCGTGGCGCAAATGCGAATTGCGGATTTGCGAAAGCGCGTCAATGCGCTCCTGCCGGGTCTCACCAATGCCAATCAGAAGGCCAGTGGTGAAGGGAACTTTGGCTTTGCCTGCAGCTTCCATTGCTGCGAGACGTACCTCGGGCAGCTTGTCCGGACTGCCAAAATGCGGACCACCGCGCGCTGAAAGACGCTCCGAGGTTGTCTCCAGCATCAATCCCATGGAGGCCGCAACCGGACGCAGCTTCTCAAACTCCTCAAGGGTCAATGTGCCTGGATTGAGGTGCGGCAGAAGTCCGGTTTCGTCGCGCACAAGCGCAGCGACATGCGCCAGATAGTCAATTGTAGTTTCAAAACCCAACGCCTGCAGCTCTTCGCGCGCTGCGCGGTACCGCAATTCCGGTTTTTCTCCCAGTGTAAAGAGCGCTTCACGGCAACCAGCCTTTTCGCCCTCACGGGCTATTTCCAGCACCTCTTCGGGTGTCATAAATACCGTCTGCCCGGCCCGTGGTGGCTTGGCGAAGGTGCAATAATGGCAAACATCGCGGCAGGTCTTGGTCAGTGGAATGAAAACCTTGGGCGAATAGCTCACGTGGGAGCCAAATTGTGCATCACGAATTGCACGCGCTCGCTGCATGAGGCCCTGAAGATCACTTTCATTGACAAGAAGGTCTGTGTCCGCCGTCACGCAACGCAGGAAACCAGCCGTTTGGCTTTGCGGTGCCACATTAATGATATGCGCAATGTCTGCTGGATTATCGACATCCGGCATGACGCCGTTCAAAGTCATGACGCGCAAGGAGCCTAGGGCTTCGAGTGCACGCGAATGACGGGCAAAACTTTGAGGTCCAAAGGCAAAGTCCAGCCTGTCGGACGAGCCCAGAAGCAACGCATTTGTGCCGTCGCCGTCATGAGCGGCGACAATGGCCGGAGCCGGAGCCGCCGCCAGTTCGTCAACATCACTGGCACTCAATGCCGGAAGATCGGAGGGTAGCACCAGAACCGATGTCGCACCACGCTCCCGGTGAAGCCAGGCACGACCAAGTTCCAACGCGGCGTTCAGATCGCTTGTGGGATCATCGATGATGACAGCACCTGCGCTTCGAGCCTGTTTTGCGGCGTCCACGTCCGACGTTACGACCGCGAATCCCGCCAAGCCACTGGCACGCCGCACAGCGTTGAGAGTGTCTGACAAGAGCAGGGACGTCAGGTGCGCGCGTTCATCCTGGCTTAGAATGCCCGCCAATCGGCTCTTGGCAGCATGAAATGGTTTGACCGGTATAAGGACCCAAACACTCATCAAAGGCTCCAAGCGAATTCGAGTGCTGCACGGGCCAGCCGCTTCTTGGATTGAAGATCGACCATCAAAGTATCGGCGGTCGTGACTTTGACATCCGGCAGCGCAGCATGAAAGGCATCAATGTCATCAAGGTCACGTTCATCGATAATGTAACCATCATAAAGCCCATGATGAACCGCCGCAGCCGACGCTGCCACCACAGGCACCCCAAATCCCTCCATCATGGCGGCCGTCGGCCCCTTGACCGCTTTGCCGCCGATGACAGGAGAAATACCGACAACTGGCGCTTTCGCGTTTCGAATTGCGTCCGCCATGCCGGGTACGGCCAGAATTGGCGAAATGGAAAGATAGGGATTTGAAGGGCAGATGATAATCGCGGTCAAATCCGGGTCGGCAAAGGCTGCCGCAACCTCGTGCGTCATTGCAGCGCTTTCGCAACCACGAAAAACGACGTCCGTCACTCTCGGCGCGGCACGCGCTTCAACAAACCATTCGTGAAACTCGTAATCACGATCTACGCATTTGATCTGCGTGGAGACCGGTTGATCGCACATCGGCAATATGGCCATATCCAGATCAAAGTGGCGGGCAAAATCAGCCGTGATATCTGTCAGGCGATCACCACGATTGAGCCGCATGGTGCGCAGGAGATTCAAACCCAGGTCCTTGTCGCCCAGATTGAACCAGACATCCTCACCCAACTCGCGGAGCGCATCCATGGCATTCCAGCTTTCATCACGACGCCCCCAACCGCGCTCCGTATCTGCGCGACCCGAAAGCGAATAAAGCTGCGTGTCAATGTCGGGAGCGACAAAGAGCCCATAGTGCCAGGAATCATCGCCTGTGTTGACTACGACCGTCAGATCGCGCGGCTCAATCTCGGCTGCCAGACCAAGCGAAAGCTTGGCCCCACCGACCCCACCAGAAATCGCGATGACTTTTCCTGTCGCCAAGTTGCTCTACCTTGCGTGATTTCAATCCGCCCTTTGCTTCAGGCACTCTAAAGAAAGACTGGAAAAAAGGGAAAGGCAAGAAAATTTAACATTTGGTCAAAAAATATTGACAGACTTGTCCGTTGACGTGAATGTTGAACAATCTGATTGCCCTTTACAGAGGAAGGCACACATGGAGTTCGGGATCACATTCAAGGGCTTTGTTGAGCCCGACCGCGCCAAGGCGCTTGTTCGTCAGGCAGAAAACGCAGGCTTTACCTATTGCTGGTTCTATGACAGCCACATCCTATGGCGTGAGTGCTATCCGGCGATGGCCATGTGCATGGAGCACACGACCAAAATGCGCTTTGGTCCATGTGTGACAAATCCCAACAGCCGCGACTGGTCGGTTGCCGCCAGCCTTTTCGGCTCGCTTGCGCTGCAATCCAACGACCGCTTCGATGTTGGAATTGGTCGCGGCGACAGCGCCGTGCGCGTGATGGGCAAGAAGCCGGCGACCCTTGCCCGGGTTGAAGAATTCACTGATGTGCTGCGAAAGCTCATCCGCGGTGATGAAGCTCAGTATGGCGAGTGCCCGGAACCGGTTAAGTTTCCCTGGGCGGTTGGCCACGAGCCGCCAATGTGGATTGCCGCCTATGGTCCCAAGGCGCTGGAAACTGCTGGCAAGGTGGGCGACGGGCTCATTCTGCAGATCGCTGATCCAGGCATCTGCCAGTGGCTGGGTGATCAAGCCAAAGAATCTGGCAAGACGCATGGCCGCGACATGTCGGGCTATCGCATCATGGCCGCAGCGCCCGCTCACACAGGCGACATTGCCGAAGGTCGCGAAAAAACCAAATGGTTCCCGGCAATGGTCGGCAATCACGTGGCAGACATTGTCGAAAAATATGGTGCGGATACTGATCTCGTTCCCGCCAGCCTGACATCTTACATCGAAAAACGTCGCGGCTACGACTATTCCAAGCACGGACAGAGCGATAACCCGTATCTCGACTTCATTACGGATGACATCGTGGATTCCTTTGCGGTTCTCGGTACGCCGGAGCAGCACATAGAAAAAATCCGCAAGCTGGAAGCCGCCGGTGTGACGCAGTTCAATATCTATCTGGATAATGGTGACGAAGAAAAGATCATCGCCGACTACGGCAACACGGTAATCCCGGCCTTCCAAGGCTAATCGCCAGCGAAGAGACGAGCAATTGCAGCCGCCCCGAAAGGGGCGGTTTTCGTATGAGTGGCGACCAGATTTCGGTCAGCGAACGCCGCTCAGGAGTATCTTCTTGAGGTTATCTGTTGCTTCCGCCCATTGTTCGTCGGAGAGCGGTTCACCGCCATTCAGCGTGGTAATCTGATGGCCAAAGTCAGCGTAGTGCTGGGTCGCCGCCCAAATGGCATAAAGCAGATGGCGAGGATCAATTGGCTTCATTTTGCCGTCAGTGATCCAGTTGTTGATGACCGCAATTCGATCTTCTGTCCAACTCTTAAGCTCGTCTTCAAGGTAATCCTGCACCACAGGGGCGCTCTGGATAATCTCGTTGGCCCAAACCTTGGATCCCAGGGGCCGCGTGCGCGCAAGCTCCATCTTCAGTTCAATGTAGTTCCCGAGTGAGATCTCCGGATCATCACTGGGTTTCAATGCGTCAGCCGCAGCACGCCAAATGTCGAAGATCTCGCGCACCACATGCCGGTAGAGTGCTTCCTTGCTGTCGAAATAGTAGACGACGTTTGACTTGGGGATGCCCGCCCGCGCTGCAATCTTGGAAATGGACGCACCGAAATAGCCCTGCTCGGCGAATACTTCTTCTGCTGCCGCAAGGATGCGGGCCGTGATTTCCTCCCGGTTAAGCTGCTGCTTGCCTAGGGGCCTGCTGCTTGTAGCGCCGCTGATTTCAACATCCATCAAATTGTCTCAACTCCCTCCGGCAGATCACAAACGGCCATTGGGGAAAAATGTGGGCGGCGGGTTATCCCCGCCGCCGGCATTTCTTATTTCAGAGCTTCGTCTGTGATTTCATGTGTCCAAGCGCCTTCCGGCTTCTTGGTGATGATGCCCTGCGCCAGAACGGCTGCTTCCGTACGGCCGTAGGCCGCTTCGTCGAGAACTCCGGTGGAATCGCCCAGAAGTTTGCCCACTTCGCCCATCATGTAGACCTGGTGTTCCATGGTCTGTGCACCGGTCGTGTCGTTGTCGAGAACGATGCCAGCGGCTTCCTCAGCATTTTCCTGAGCATAGGCCCAACCCTTCATGGACGCGCGGACGAACTTGACCATCTTTTCCTTGAAGGCCGGATCAGCAAGCTGGTCTTCCAGAACATAGAGGCCATCTTCGAGAAGATTGGCATCCATTTCCGTGTAGCTGAACACGTTGAGCTTATCGAGCGTGTAGCCTGCATCAATCGCCTGGCCGAGTTCGTTATAGGTCATGACGTGGATGCAGTCTGCCTGCTTTTGAATGAGCGGCTGAACGTCGAAGCTCTGCTGCAGAACTTTCACATCGCCTTCACCTTCGCCGGTTTTCAGACCTTCGCGGTTCATGAGCGCAAAGAAGGGCACTTCGTTGCCGTAGAACCAGACGCCAATTGTGTGGCCTGCAAAGTCAGCAACTGACTGGATTGGACCATCCTTCGGGCAAATGATTTCCAGACCCGCATTCTTGTAAGGCTGTGCGATATTGACAAGCGGCACGCCCTTTTCACGTGCAGCAAGCGCGGCACCCATCCAGTCAACGATCACGTCAGCGCCACCGCCTGCGATCACCTGCTCTGGGGCAATGTTCGGGCCGCCGGGCTTGATTTCAACGTCCAGACCTTCTTCTTCGTAGAAACCCTTGTCTTTGGCTACGAAGTAGCCCGCAAACTGTGCCTGCGTAACCCATTTAAGCTGCAGGGTGATCTTGTCAGCGGCCTGAGCAGAATATGCAGACAGTGCGAGCGCACTGGCGGCAAGAAGTGTAGCAATCTTATTCTTCATGTGTTCGACCCTCTTTTATTACGCCCGTCCACCACGGACGGACGGATGCCAAAACGTGACCTTACGTTCAATGAGCGCAACGATCCCGTAAAACAGCGAACCAGCAATGGCAGCGGCGAGAATTTCCGCCCAGACCATTGCAGTGTTCATTCGTCCCATTTCGACCGAAATTCGAAAGCCCATGCCATAGGAGGGCGAGCCGAAGAATTCGGCAACAATCGCACCAATCATGGCAAGTGTAGAATTGATCTTCAGGGCATTGAAGATGAATGGCCATGCGGCCGGCAGGCGCAATTTGACCATCGTCTGCCACCATGACGCCGCATAGGTGCGCATCAGATCGCGCTCCATATGTGAGCTGGCAGACAGGCCGGAAACCGTGTTCACCAGCTGCGGAAAGAAGACCATGGTAACAATAACGGCGGCCTTGGATGGCCAATCAAAACCGAACCACATGATCATGATCGGAGCCAGACCGACAATCGGCAGAGCAGAAATAAGATTACCGAGCGGCAGGAGGCCGTTTTTCAGAAAACGGGAACGGTCAATCAACATCGCGAGACCAATCGCAGAGCCGCAGCCGAGCACGTAGCCAGCCAACACTTCCTTGAAGACTGTCTGCTGGAGATCGAGCCAAAGTGTGGGAAGCGAGCCAAGCGCAGTCATGACAATCTTGGAAGGTGCAGGCAGCAAAATCTCCGGCACCGAAATACCGCGCGTAATCAGCTCCCAAAGAACCAGCAATGTTATCCCGAAAATTGCAGGAACGGCGACATTGACCGCCCGTGAGGCACCTTGTCCGGCGGGTTGCAAACGCACCAGATACTCATTCAACAACCATGCGCCAAACCAGACGGCAAAGAGAGCGATGATAACCAGGAGTGTCATGCTGCGACCTCCGGTCTTGCGCCCATCAACCGGGCAATGAATTTTTCAATTCCACCAACAGCAAATACAAGGCCGCCCGCCACAAAGGCCGATACGAAGAGTGCAGCCCATATCTGGATCGTCTGGCCGTAATAGGAGCCGGAAAGCAAGCGCGCACCGAGGCCGGCGGCGGCACCCGTTGGCAATTCGCCGACAATCGCGCCGATCAGGGAAATGGCAATACCCACCTTTAATGAGGCAAAGAGATAGGGAACGGAGGCCGGGAAGCGCAGTTTCCAGAAGAGCTGGTTACGGCTGGCGTTGTAGGTGTGCATGAGATCAAGCTGAATGAGCTCTGGCGAGCGAAGACCCTTTACCATGCCCACAACAACCGGGAAAAATGAAAGATAGGTGGAGATCAGCGCTTTGGGCAACAGGCCGGAAATGCCGACAGCATTCAGCACCACAATCAACATGGGTGCGACCGCCATGATCGGGATCGTTTGGCTGGCAATAATCCACGGCATGAGCGATTTATCCATCGCCCGGTTGTGAACAATGCCAACCGCCAGCAGTATGCCCGTGGCCGTACCGATTGCAAAACCCAGAAGCGTAGCCGATAGCGTTACCCAGGCGTGATAGACGAGGCTACGCTTTGACGTAACCTTCATCATCGCTGTGGAATTCCAGATCTCGGTGGCGATCTGGTGGGGTGCTGGCAGGAGAGGCTTCTTCATCTCATAGGATTTCAGCCACATCTCGCTCGTCGTGTATGTTTCGCCCTTCAGCTCGGCCTCGGAAACCGCCAGAGAATGGTTCATGAAGAGGGCTGCGACATACCAGAACGCGATAATGGCAAGAACCACCGCAAAAACCGGCCAGATCTTTGTGCGCAACGCCTCAGTCATCGTAGGAATGCCCCGCTTTCAGGCCTTCTCGAACGCGGTGGGCGATTTCCAGAAACTCCGGTGTCTCACGAATATCGAGCGGGCGTTCCTTCGGCAGTGTTGACTCAATCACATCGATCACCCTGCCGGGGCGAGGGCTCATAACCACGATTTTGGTGGAGAGATAAACCGCTTCAGGAATGGAGTGCGTGACGAAGCAGATCGTCTTGTTGGTGCGCGCCCAAAGCTCCAGAAGCTGCTCGTTCAGGTGGTCGCGAACGATTTCGTCCAGCGCGCCAAAGGGTTCGTCCATCAAAAGGAGATCGGCATCGAAAGCCAGCGCGCGGGCAATCGAGGCGCGCTGCTGCATGCCGCCCGACAGCTGCCAGGGAAATTTCTTGCCGAAGCCTGCGAGGTTGACCATCTGCAATGTCCGGTCGATACGGGCTTTTTGCTCAGACGGCGTATAGCCCATGATTTCGAGCGGCAGGGCGATGTTCTTTTCAATCGTGCGCCAGGGCAATAGGGCCGAAGCCTGAAACACATAGCCATAGGCGCGGTTCATGCGCGCATCTTCCGGCGTGGTGCCATTGACAAGCAACTCGCCCTCGGTC
This sequence comes from Ensifer sp., assembly GCA_050301895.1. GTDB lineage: Bacteria > Pseudomonadota > Alphaproteobacteria > Rhizobiales > Rhizobiaceae > Ensifer_A. Next base: position 223,685 of record JBNKZZ010000009.1, read on the forward strand.
GCCCTTTCCAGATCGGCGATGGCACGCAGAAATGTCGTCTTTCCGCAGCCCGACGGACCGATGAAGGAGACGAAATCGCCCTTCCTGACTTCGAGATTGACGTCGGTGAGTGCCACGACCGGCCCATCATTGGTCTGAAAGGTTAGCCCCAGATTTTTTGCCGATACAACGCTTGACTGATTTTCCACCATGTTTACCCAGTTATTTGTAATTCGTTCCCCGGACGGTTGGCCGTCTCATTATTTGAGGATTGCTTCTAATGTCATCCAACGCTCGCCCCGACTGCAAGCTTGTTCGCCCTGCCGATACCTATGATGGCCGACAGGGATTTTCCTATATTGAAGGTATCAGTGCGGAAAGCACGGGCGCCTCCGGCATTGCCATGATGCTGATTACCGTGCCGCCTGGTGCGCGCGCCAAGGCGCATCTGCACGAGGGTCACGAGACCGCGATTTACGTTCTGTCCGGCGAGGCGACGACCTATTGGGGCGACAAGCTGGAAAACGCCACGATCACCAAGGCCGGTGACATGTTCTACATACCTGCAGGCATGCCGCATTTGCCCGTCAACCACTCCGACGCGCCCTGCACCGCCGTCATTGCCCGCACTGACCCGCGCGAGCAGGAAAGCGTGGTTCTGCTGCCAGAATTGGATAGCGTGATTGGCTGATACCGCTTCGCGACCGTTGCCTGCGCACGCCTGTGACCTTGCTGGCCAATTCCGCCATGAGGGGAAAGAAAGGGGTGAACGCGGCTCGGTCCCGATCATGCCGCCTTACACCCCACTAGCCGGAATGCCGGTGCGCTGTACCTTGCGCGGTGCGGTGACTTCCTTCCACTTTGAAAGCGCCGAATTGACAGCCGGGAAAGGATCGCGGGCAACGAACTGGCCGTGACCTTCGCGGGTCTTTACGGTGGATTCTTCAATTGCCACGTAACCGCGGGTCAGCGTGTAGCGCGGCAGGCCTTTGACCGGCTTGCCCTCAAAGACATTGTAGTCGATGGCAGATTGCTGGCTGGAAGCAGAAATCGTTTTCTCGCGGTTTGGATCCCACACAACAATATCTGCATCCGCGCCCACCAGAATGGCCCCCTTCTTGGGGTACATGTTGAGGATCTTGGCGATGTTGGTGGAGGTAACCGCCACGAACTCGTTCATGGTCAGGCGGCCTGTGCCCACGCCATAGGTCCACAGCATCGGCATGCGGTCTTCCAGACCGCCTGTGCCATTCGGGATCTTTGTGAAATCGCCAGCGCCATAGCGTTTCTGCTCCGTGGTGAATGCGCAATGGTCGGTTGCCACCACTTGCAGCGAGCCTGCCTGCAGACCTGCCCAAAGGCTGTCCTGATGGCGCTTGTCGCGGAAGGGTGGCGACATAACGCGCCGCGCCGCATGATCCCAATCAGCATTCTTGTACTCGCTGTCATCGAGCGTCAGGTGCTGGATCAACGGCTCGCCGTAGACACGCATACCGTTCTGGCGTGCGCGACGGATGGCCTCGTGTGCCTGATCGCAGGAGGTGTGCACAACATAGAGCGGAACGCCTGCCATGTCGGCGATAATGATGGCGCGGTTCGTCGCCTCACCTTCCACCGACGCCGGACGGGAATAGGCGTGTGCTTCCGGTCCGTCATTGCCTTCGCCCAGCAGTTTCGCCTGCATCTGCGCGACGATATCGCCGTTTTCCGCATGCACCAGCGGCAGCGCGCCGAGAGCGCCGCAACGCTGGAAGGAGGAGAACATCTCGTCGTCGTCCACCATCAGCGCGCCCTTATAGGCCATGAAGTGCTTGAAGGTGTTGATGCCCTTGTCCTTCACAATGGTCTCCATCTCATTGAAGACCTGCTCACCCCACCAGGTGATCGCCATGTGGAAGGAATAGTCGGCATTGGCGCGGGTGGACTTGTTGTCCCAACGGTCAAGCGCCTCCAGAAGCGACTGGCCGGGATTGGGCAGGCAGAAGTCGACAACCATGGTCGTGCCGCCAGCCAGACCGGCGCGCGTACCGCTCTCAAAATCATCCGAAGAATAGGTGCCCATAAACGGCATTTCGAGGTGTACGTGCGGATCAATGCCGCCCGGCATGACATAGCAACCGGTGGCGTCCAAAGTTTCATCACCGGAAAGGTCCGGGCCGATTTCCACGATCACGCCGTGCTCGATCTTTACGTCGGCCTTGTAGGTGAGATCAGCGGTGACAATCGTGCCGCCTTTAATGACTTTGCTGCTCATATTGCTGTTCCCTGTAATACGTTGTGACTGGCAAACCCTTGGGCTTGCTATTCGACAATCTCCGCCGTTTCGACGACTGCGCGCAGCAATACATCTGCGCCGGCCTTTGCCCATTCCTTGGAAATATCCTCCGCCTCATTGTGGCTAAGGCCATCCACGCAGGGACACATAACCATCGCGGTTGGGTAGAGATCGTTGATCCAGCAGGCATCGTGACCCGCGCCGGAAACAATATCGCGATGCGAATAGCCGAGGCTTGTCGCGGCATCCCGAATTGCCTTGACGCAGTTTTCATCAAAGGCAGGCGGGTCGAACTGGCCAACGATCTTGGTTTCCAAGCCGACACTGATGTCTTCGCAGAGACCGGGTGCGCGGGCGTTGAATTCGTCCAGCATCGCGTTGATCGTATCGAGCAGGTGCGAACGGAAGTCGACCGTGAAGACCACCTTGCCCGGAATGATGTTGCGTGAGTTGGGGTAAACATCGATATGGCCAATTGCACCCACGGCGTTGGGCTGATGTTTCATGGCGATTTCGTGCACCAGTTCGGTAATGCGCGCGAGACCACGACCGGCATTCTTGCGCATGTGCATTGGCGTTGAGCCAGTGTGGCTCTCCTTGCCGGTTACCGTGCACTCAATCCAGCGCAGGCCCTGGCCGTGTGTCACCACGCCAATGTCTTTTCCTTCGGCTTCCAGGATCGGGCCCTGCTCGATATGCAGTTCAAAAAAGGCGTGCATTTTGCGGGCACCCACTTCTTCGTCGCCCACCCAGCCAATGCGCTTCAGCTCGTCGCCAAATTTCTTGCCTTCCGCATCCACACGGTCATAGGCCCATTCCTGGGTATGCTTGCCTGCAAAGACACCGGAAGCGAGCATTGCCGGGGCAAAGCGCGTTCCTTCTTCGTTGGTCCAGTTGGTGACCACGATCGGGTGCTTTGTCTTGATGCCGAGATCGTTCAGCGTGCGGACAAGCTCCAGAGCGCCAAGCACGCCCAGCACACCATCATACTTGCCGCCGGTCGGCTGGGTATCCAGATGCGAACCAACATAGACAGGCAGTGCATCCGGGTCTTCGCCCGCACGCATGGCAAACATATTGCCCATTGTGTCGACGCCCATCGTCAAGCCCGCATCTTCGCACCATTTTTGAAACAGTGCGCGGCCTTCCGCATCTTCGTCTGTCAGCGTCTGGCGGTTATTTCCACCCGCCACACCGGGACCGATTTTGGCCATCTCCATCAAGGAGTCCCAAAGCCTGTCGGCATTGATGACCAGATTGGACATGTTTGGCATTGCAAGTTCCCCTGTTTGAGATCTTATTCTTTTGCAATCGCTGGGTCAGTCGAGGCTAACAAGTACCCCTCTGATCGCGTCGATCAGCTCGTCGATCTGCTCTTTTGAAATGATGAGTGGTGGCGACAACGCAATGATGTCGCCGGTTGTACGGATGAGATACCCCTTCTCATAGGCCTTCAGGAAGGCCGAGAAGGCACGCTTCGTGGGTTCTCCAGCGATCGGCTGCAGCTCGATAGCGCCAATGAGACCGATATTGCGGATGTCGATGACGAATGGCGCATCCTTCAAGCTATGCAGCGCCTCTTCCCAGTAAGGCGCCAGCTCGGATGCCCGCGTCAGAAGACCTTCATCCGCGTAGGTTTCCAATGTGGCAAGGCCCGCAGCAGATGCAATCGGGTTACCGGAATATGTGTAGCCGTGGAAAAACTCGATCATGTGCTCAGGGCCATTCATGAAGGCATCATGAATTTCCTTTGTCACAAAGACCGCGCCCATGGGGATCACGCCATTGGTCAGGCCCTTGGCCGTGGTGATAATGTCGGGCTGAACATCGAAATACTGCGCGGCAAAGGGCGTGCCCAAACGGCCAAAGCCGGTGATGACCTCATCGAAGATCAACAGGATGCCGTGCTTCGTGCAAAGTTCGCGCAGTTTTTTCAGATAACCCTTTGGCGGGATCAGCACACCGGTTGAACCGGCAACAGGCTCAACAATGACAGCTGCAATTGTGGATGCGTCATGCAGCGTGACAATGCGCTCCAGCTCGGAGGCAATATCTTCGCCGCCAAATTCCGGCTCGCCCTTTGAAAAGCTGTTTTTGCCCGGCACGTGGGTGTGCGGCATGTGATCGACGCCGGTCAGCAAAGTACCAAACATCTTGCGGTTAGCGACAATTCCGCCAACAGAAATGCCGCCGAAATTCACACCGTGATAACCGCGTTCGCGGCCGATGAGACGAGAGCGGGATCCGTCACCCTTCACGCGATGATAGGCAAGCGCCACCTTTAGTGCCGTCTCGACCGATTCAGACCCGGAATTCGTGTAAAGGACATGCGCCATGTTGTCGGGCGCAATATCAATGAGGCGGTTTGCCAGCTCAAAAGCCTTCGGGTGGCCGAGCTGAAATGCAGGTGCATAGTCAAGCTCTCCAGCCTGCTTTGCAATTGCCTCTGTAATCTTCGGACGGCAATGACCAGCATTCACGCACCAAAGCCCGGCCGTACCATCCAGTACTTTTCGACCGTCATGCGTCGTGTAATGCATATCCTTGGAACCGACAAAGAAACGCGGCTCCTTTTTGTATTGGCGGTTGGCCGTGAACGGCATCCAGAAAGCATCGAGATCGTTGAGCATAGATAAACCTTCAAGAGGGGTGACCTCAGTCACTATTGAATAAGTTAAACGATCGGTCAAATATTTTTTAACCGATTGGTAGAAAATGCACCTTTGACTTTTCATTGCACTCAAAAGCGCCGAAAATCAGTGCATTGTGCATGAATTTCGAGCGTCGACTGCGCATCATTTCATCGCTGCCACGTCCAAAATCACTTCCCGAACATGTATACAATTTTTGGAGTGGCGCTCACCAATCGTCCCTATTGCGCCACCAAGGTGTGAACTGGCGTAAATTGCAATATTTGCCTTAAAATATTACACTTAAACAATAAATTCGGATTTGCGCCAAATCTTCTCAGGATGGGTCAATATTTTCAACTTGCAAATCAGCAGAAACACATGTTCTATGTATACATATTATGCCATTTGGGAGGAAAGAAATGAGCATCAGCAGCCTTGAGGAGAAGATTCAGAAGGAAGGTAACCCCGTTTCCTTCTTGAGAGGCTCGAAGATCGGGCAGTATGTTTATCCGGTCGTAGCGCCGGAATTTTCAAACTGGCGCGATGAGCAGCGCTCCTGGCGTGAATCCGCCGTCCTGTTCGACCAGTCGCACCACATGGACGAACTGATCGTTGAAGGCCCGGACGCAGAAGCATTTCTGGCGCATGTTGGCATCAACAGCTTTTCCAATTTCGACCTCGCCCGCGCCAAGCACTTTGTTCCGGTAACTCCGAACGGCCACGTCATCGGCGACATGATCATTTTCCGCGAGCGTCAGGACAAATTCGTCCTCGTAGGTCGCGCGCCTACTGCGAACTGGACGAAGTTTCAGGCCGCTGTCGGCAGCTGGAAGGTTCGCCTGATCCACGATCCGCGCTCTGATAGCCGCCCCGATGGCGAGCGCATTCTGCGCACGCATTACCGTTTCCAGATTCAGGGACCCGAAGCTCCGAAGATCTTCGAAAAGATTAATGGCGGCCCGATCCCGGACATCAAGTTCTTCCATGTTGACTGGATCAACATCGGCTCCAAGAAGGTACAGGCACTTCGTCACGGCATGTCCGGCGCTCCGGGTCTGGAAATCTGGGGGCCCTACAAGGACAAGCATTATGTGCTTTCCACCATCCTGCAGGCAGCCCGCGACGTTGGTGTAGACCTGCGCCAGTGCGGCAGCCGCGCCTACTCCACCAACACGGTCGAATCCGGTTGGATCCCATCTCCGCTGCCGGGCATTTACACCGGCGACGGTATGCTCGCAGAATACCGCGCATGGCTGGGTGCGGATGCCTATGAATGCGTTGGCTCCATCGGCGGCAGCTATGTCAGCGACAATATTGCTGATTACTACGTCAACCCGTTCGAGCTTGGCTACGGCTTCTACATTGGCTGGAAGAAGGACAACTTCATCGGCAAGGACGCCCTGACAAAAATGAAGGATGGTCCGAACCGCAAAAAGGTTACCTTCGAGTGGAACCGCGATGACGTATTGAAGGTTATCGCATCTGCCTTTGAACAGGGCACGCCCTATAAGTTCATCGACTTCCCGCAGCCTAACTATGCGTCCTCTTCGGCCGATATGGTGCTGAAGGATGGCAAGATGGTTGGTATGTCCATGTTCAATGGCTATTCCTTCAACGAACGCTGCCTGCTGTCACTTGGTGTCGTATCGCAGGATGTGCAGGAAGGTGACGTGCTGACGATGATTTGGGGCGAGCCCGACGATAGCGGCAAGACCTCAACGGAAACGCACAAGCAGGCAGAAATTCGTGTTCGCGTTTCCCCAACACCATATTCCAGCGAAGCTCGTGAGTCCTACGCGGAAGGAAGCTGGCGCACGAAGTAAAACTGGTGATTTCAGGCAGGGGCGTATGCACGCGCCCCTGCGTGGCTCTATGCACGCCAACAAACAGTGGGGGCTTGGGGAGGGCCATCCACCCTGCCCAATACGACGATCAATTGAGCCAGATAAAGCCGCGCACGGTGAAATCCGAGGCGGCCTCTTCAATGTTCGTTCAAACTGAATTTATTCGCCAGCTGGCGACACAGTCATTGGATCGCTAATCCGCTGCGCCTGAAAGGTATCAGGTAGCGGCACCATGGAAATTGACTTGACGATACCAGCCAGCGCAAAGGGATCGCCCTCGGCAAACGCCACTGCGTTTTCGAGACTGTCCGCCTGCAAAACACCAAAATTGCCGCGCGTCGAACCGTCGGCATGTTGCGTTGCCGATCCGATCAGCACAACCGCCAACCCATTGCCACCCGAACGCACCCATTCGCGATGCTTCGGGCGGTGTTCGTCGCGAGCATCATCCTGATCGGGGTGATGATCACATGTCATGAGGAAATACATGAGGATTGGCTCCCAATCTCAAGCAATATCGAAATGGCGTTTCATCCAGTCCATAATGGCGGCGGACACTTCCTCGGCGCGCTCAACGGGCGCAAAATGTCCGGCATGGTCAATCACCGCCATCTCGCTTTCGCCGCCCAATGCCGCCGCGATCTCCTCATGCTGGGCAATCGGGCTCCATAAGTCCTGATGCGCTGCAACCAGAAGAACGGGACATGTAATATCGCCTAGATAAGCTGAGGCATCGGGGCGCGCCATCAATGCACGGATCTGGCGTTCATGAACTTGCGGGCCAGCGCGCAAAACCATTGCGGTCAATTCCGCAATCAAGGCCTTATCGCCAGTGCGTGCCTTATCCAACATCGGCGGCAGCCAAACTTCTGCAAGTTTGGCCATGTCCTGATTGCCGAGGTCGATCATCTCCTGCCGCTTGATCTCTTCGCCAGCCTTCATCGGATGCTGCCCGGTATTGGCCAGCACCAGTCCCCTGACCCGCTCCGGTGCCTGATGCGCAATTTCCATGGCAATGCGACCGCCAAGCGAATGGCCAACCGCAATCAGATCACCATCGACTGCATCCAAAATGGCTGCGGCCATATCGGGAATACTGGTCTTGTCGGCGGGATAGGCATCGTAAACCGGCACCCCGTGTTTGACCGCCGCGTCAGCAACCGTTTTCCAAACGAAACCATCGGAGACAAGCCCCGGAATCAACACCAATGTCGGCATGTTAACCTCCCGCTAAACGCCATGAATTTTCAGGGAAATTTAGCGGTTTCGGCGCAGCCCTGCAACATGTCCAAGCACCGCATTTGCGGCCGACATGACATTTGATCCGGGACCAAATATTTCGGCCACACCTGCATCGCGAAGGAACTGATAATCCTGCTCGGGAATGACGCCGCCGCACACGACGATGATTTCGTCAGCATTGCGGGCTTTCAAGGCCTCGATCAGTTCCGGCACCAGCGTCTTGTGTCCGGCAGCGAGCGACGACACGCCGATAACGTCCACATTTTTGCTGATCGCCTTGTCCGCCACTTCCTCCGGTGTTTCGAACATATCGGTGAGGTCCACCTGGAAGCCCATATCGGCAAAGGCTGTTGCGATCACCTTCGCGCCGCGATCATGCCCATCCTGCCCCATCTTCGCGACCAGAATAGAGGGACTGGTGCCACGCTCGAGCTTCAGGCCTCCAATCTTTTCACAGATTGCCTGATATTCCGCGTCGTTGGCATATGCATCGGAATAGACACCGGAGATCACCCTCGTTGTCGCATGGTGTCGCGTGAATGCACGCTCCATGGCATCCGAAATCTCGCCAAGCGAGGCGCGCGCACGCGCTGCATCAACGGCTGCCGCCAACAGGTTTCCTTCGCCAGATGCCGCCGCTTTTTCCAGAGCAGCAAGCGCATCCTCGACCGCTTTCGGGTTGCGTGTCTGGCGCATGCGATCCAGTCGCGCAATCTGGCTGGCGCGCACTTTCGCATTGTCGATTTCGAGGATGTCCACGGTCGGCTCATCCTCCAGAATGTAACGGTTGACACCGACAATCACATCTTCGCCCAAGTCGACACGCGCTTGTTTGCGGGCAGCGGCTTCTTCGATCCGCATTTTGGGCAAGCCTTGTTCAACGGCCTTTGTCATGCCGCCAAGGCTCTCGACCTCCTGGATGATCGACCATGCCTCTTCGGCCAGTTGATCGGTCAGCGCTTCAACATAGTAAGAGCCGCCTAACGGATCGACCACATTGGTGATTCCGGTTTCGTGCTGCAAGATCAGCTGCGTATTGCGAGCGATACGCGCGGAAAACTCCGTCGGCAATGCAATTGCTTCGTCGAAAGAATTCGTGTGCAAAGACTGCGTGCCACCCAGTGCTGCCGCCATTGCTTCGTATGCGGTGCGGATGATGTTGTTGTATGGATCCTGCTCGGTCAGCGAAACACCGGAGGTCTGGCAATGGGTGCGCAGCATCTTGGATCGCTCATTCTTGGCACCGAAATCCGTCATGATGCGCGACCAGATGCGCCGTGCCGCGCGCAATTTCGCTGCTTCCATGAAGAAATTCATGCCAATACCAAAGAAGAATGAGAGACGCCCAGCGAAGGCGTCAACATCCAATCCGCTTTGTAAGGCTGTACGAACATACTCCATGCCGTCAGCCAGCGTGTAACCCAGTTCCTGTGCCAGCGTCGCACCGGCTTCCTGCATATGATAGCCGGAGATGGAGATGGAGTTGAACTTCGGCATTTCCTGCGCTGTGAAGGCGATAATGTCCGCAATAATCCGCATGGAGGGCGCTGGCGGATAGATATAGGTATTGCGCACCATGAATTCTTTGAGAATATCGTTCTGAATGGTGCCGGAGAGCTTCTCACGCGGAACACCCTGCTCTTCGCCCGCCACAATGAACATTGCCAGCACCGGGATAACAGCGCCGTTCATGGTCATGGACACGCTCATCTTGTCGAGCGGAATGCCATCAAAGAGGATTTTCATGTCCTCAACGCTGTCAATTGCCACGCCTGCCTTGCCCACATCACCCACGACGCGCGGATGATCGCTGTCATAGCCGCGATGCGTTGCCAGATCGAACGCCACCGACAAACCCTTTTGACCTGCAGCCAGATTACGTCGGTAGAATGCGTTGCTTTCCTCTGCGGTGGAAAAGCCCGCATATTGGCGGATTGTCCATGGCTGCCCCGCATACATGGTGGCGCGCACACCGCGCGTAAATGGCGCGATGCCCGGCAACTCGTTCTTCGCGTCCGGCGAAAGGTCGTCAGCCGTATAAAGCGGCTTGAGGGTGATCCCTTCCGGTGTTGCCGTGTCGAGCTTGGCCGGGTCGGCGCCTTTCAGCTCCTTCGTGGCCAGATTGATCCAGTCGCGTTTCATGTCAGTCATGATCCAAACTCCATGATAACCTCGTCAACTGCCAGGCTCGCGCCCGGAGCAGCAACGATCTTGGAAATTGTGGCCGTCTTTTCGGCCCGCAATACGTTTTCCATCTTCATGGCCTCAACGACCGCAAGTGCCTGGCCTTCCTGCACCTCGTCACCTTCCTTCACAAGAATGGCGGTAACCAGACCCGGCATCGGGCAAAGCAGCAGATTGGACGTATCAGGGGCTGCCTTCTCAGGCATCAAAGCCGCAAGGGCGGCCACGTGCGGCGAAAAGACCTGCACTTTGACATCCATGCCGCGCTGACGCATGCGATAACCACCCGGCACCGGCTGGACTTTGAAGGCACAAGCCACACCGCCAATCGTTACTTCTGCGAGCGGATCACCCGGCTTCCAGTCGGTTTTCACATGAACTGCATCATCATCGTTCAGGCTGATGGCGAAGCCACCCTCCTGGTGCTCGATTTTCGCGGTCAATTCTTCTTGGCCAATACGCACCACCTTGGATGCCCCATTGCCAACACCGACATTAAAGTGCGCGCCGGAGATTTTCGCGTTCCGCTCTGAGGCAACACGGGAGAGTGCCAATGCCGTCGCCGCAAAATGTTTGAGTGACGCCTCATCCGGCTCAACCGGGCCAAAACCGTCGGGATACTCCTCAGCGATAAAGCCCGTGGAAAGCCTGCCCTCGCGCCAGCGTTCATGCTGCATCAAGGCAGACAGAAATGGCAGATTGTGGCCAATACCCTCCACCTCGAAACGGTCCAGCGCATCCGCCATTGCATCCACCGCGCTGATGCGGTCTTTGGCGTGGGTGCAGAGCTTGGCAATCATCGGATCGTAGAACATCGAGATTTCCGACCCCTCGGTGACGCCCGTGTCGTTTCGCACCGTGACGCCATCACGCACGCCTTCCTGCGGCGGGCGATAGCGCGTCAACCGACCAATGGAAGGCAGGAAGTTGCGATAAGGGTCTTCGGCGTAAAGACGCGATTCCACCGCCCAACCATTGAGTTTCACGTCGTCCTGGCTGAACGACAGCTTTTCGCCGGCGGCAACGCGGATCATCTGCTCCACCAGATCAAGCCCGGTAATCAGTTCGGTGACAGGATGTTCCACCTGCAAACGGGTGTTCATTTCCAGGAAGTAGAAATTACGGTCCTTGTCCACGATGAATTCCACCGTGCCCGCGCTTTGGTAATCAACCGCTTTCGCAAGAGCGACCGATTGTTCGCCCATCGCCTTGCGGGTTGTCGCATCCAGAAACGGCGAAGGCGCCTCTTCCACCACCTTCTGGTTTCGCCGCTGCACCGAGCATTCGCGTTCACCCAGGTAGACCACGTTGCCGTGCCCGTCGCCCAGCAACTGGATTTCGATATGGCGCGGCTCCACGATGAATTTCTCGATAAAGATACGATCATCGCCAAAGGAAGAGGCGGCTTCCGATTTTGAGCGCTCAAAGCCTTCCAGCGCTTCGGCATCGTTCCAGGCGATACGCATACCCTTGCCGCCACCGCCCGCAGAGGCCTTGATCATCACCGGATAGCCAATTTCCGCGGCGATCTTCACCGCATGGTCGGCGTCATCGATCAAACCCATATAGCCCGGCACGGTGGAAACGCCCGCTTCCGCTGCGATCTTCTTGGAGGTGATCTTGTCACCCATCGCCTCGATGGCTTTCACCTTTGGCCCAATGAAGGCGATGCCCTGGCTTTCCAGCGCCTCGCAGAAAGATGCGCGTTCGGAGAGGAAGCCGTAACCCGGATGCACGGCCTCGGCACCTGTTTGCTTGCAGGCCGCAATTATTTTGTCGGCCAACAGGTAACTCTCAGATGCAGGCGGCGCACCAATATGCACAGCCTCATCCGCCATCTTCACATGCTCGGCATCGCGGTCAGCATCAGAATAGACGGCGACCGTTGCAATGCCCATTTTCTTTGCCGATTTGATAACCCGGCACGCGATCTCGCCACGATTGGCAATCAGAATTTTTGAAAACATGCCACGCCCCCTCAAAGCGGAATATTGTCGTGTTTGCGCTTCGGCTGCGAGACTTGCTTTGTCTTCAGCATTTCAAAAGCGCGCAGCACGCGACGCCGCGTTGAATGCGGCATGATCACCTCATCAATGAAGCCACGCTCGGCGGCCTTGAAGGGGTTGGCGAAATTGTCTTCATATTCCTTTGTGCGCGCAGCGATCTTCTCGGCGTCGCCCAGTTCCGAACGATAGAGAATTTCGGTTGCACCTTTGGCACCCATCACTGCGATCTGTGCGGTGGGCCAAGCGTAGTTCACATCGGCCCGGATGTGTTTTGAGGCCATCACATCGTAAGCACCACCATAGGCCTTGCGGGTAATAACCGTCACCTTCGGCACTGTGGCCTCGGCATAGGCGAAAAGCAGTTTTGCGCCATGCTTGATGATGCCGCCATATTCTTGGGCCGTGCCCGGCAAAAAGCCCGGAACGTCCACAAGCGTCAAGATCGGGATGTTGAACGCATCGCAAAAGCGCACGAAGCGTGCGGACTTCTTGGCGCTGTCAATATCAAGGCAACCCGCCAGCACCATTGGCTGGTTGGCAACCACACCCACAGTGGAACCGTTTAGCCGGATGAAGCCGCAGAGAATGTTCTTTGCATGGTCCTTCTGGATTTCAAAGAAATCGCCCTCGTCAGCAATCTTGGCAATCACCTCCGCCATGTCATAGGGCTTGTTGGGATTGTCCGGAATGATGGTGTCCAGTGCCATCTCCAGACGGTCCGGCTTGTCCGTCGTCGGGATGATCGGCGGCTTTTCGCGGCTCGACAGCGGCAGAAAATCGAACATTCTGCGGATTTCAAGAAGTGCCTCAACATCATTTTCAAAGGAACCATCCGCCACGGATGACTTCTTCGTGTGTGTGGATGCACCGCCAAGCTCTTCAGCAGTCACGATCTCGTTTGTGACGGTTTTCACCACATCCGGGCCAGTCACAAACATATAGGATGTATCCTTCACCATATAGATGAAGTCCGTCATGGCAGGCGAATAGACTGCGCCACCGGCGCATGGCCCCATGATGACGGAAATTTGCGGAATGACGCCCGAGGCCTGCACATTGCGCCAGAAAACCTCTGCATAACCGCCCAACGACGCAACACCCTCCTGAATGCGCGCACCACCGGAATCATTCAGGCCGATCAATGGCGCACCGTTTTGCACGGCGAGATCCATGATCTTGCAGATCTTTTCCGCATGCGTTTCCGACAGAGAGCCGCCGAACACGGTGAAATCCTGAGAAAAGACGTAGGTCGGACGGCCATTGATCGTGCCCCAACCGGTGATCACGCCATCGCCGGGGAAACTTTGTTCCGCCATGCCGAAATCGGTGCAACGATGCGCCTTGTACATGTCATATTCTTCAAAGGAACCTTCATCCAGAAGCACATCCAGACGTTCGCGCGCGGTCAGCTTGCCTTTGCCGTGCTGCGCATCAATTCGTCTTTGTCCGCCACCAAGCCTTGCCTGTTCGCGGCGCTCCTCCAACTTGTCCAGAATATCCTGCATGGGCGCTCCTTCTGCGTTCGCACGCCATAGCTAGTCCAGCATTTGATTCATGGGAAGGATTGAAAATGCGACAAAGTAGAGTTATCAAAATATCAAACTGTAAAATGCAAAGTTGTAAATATGCGCGCGAAAAAGCTCTTTATCGGTCGTAAGCTTCGCGATCTGCGCGAGGAATTCAAACTCACGCAGGCAGGCCTGGCAGCCCAGCTTGGCATTTCGGTGAGCTATCTCAGCCAGCTTGAGAACAATCAGCGCCACGTCACCGCGCCCATTCTGCTGGGCCTTGCCTCGCAGTTTTCTGTCGACATCGCCTCACTCTCGCAGGATGATGGTGATCGGTTGCTGGCAGACCTCGCGGAGGCCTTTGCGGACCCGCTTTTTTCCGGCGGGCAACCATCGGCGCAAGATCTGAAGCTTGTTGTGCAGAACACGCCAGATGTCGCGCATGCCTTTCTCTCCATGCACCGCGCGCTGCGGCGTGCAGGCGAACAATTGGCAGAACTGGACGATACGATCGCGCGAACAGGCTCCATCAGCGAGCCGATGCCTTATGAAGAGGTGCGCGATTTTTTCCATTATATCGACAATTACATTCACGAACTTGACGTCGCAGCCGAAGATCTTGCCAACGGCATGGCAGGTGCCGCACGCAACCGCGTGCGCCTGATGGCAGATTATATAGAAAACAAGCATCGCGTCCGCGTGGTGATTGGCGGCGAGCTTTCGAGCAACGATGCGATGCGTCGCTTCGATGCCACCGCGCGCGTGTTGACACTCAATCCGCGTGCCGACAATGCCACCAATGCCTTTCAGATAGCGCATCAGATTGCACTTCTGGAGCATGGCCGCACAATGGATGCGATTGTCGCCAAAGCCGAGTTTCGCACGACCAATGCTGCCGCAATCTGCCGCATCGGGCTTGCCAATTATTTCGCCGGTGCCGCCATGCTGCCCTATACGCGTTTCGCCGCAGCCGCCAAAGAACTTCGCTATGACCTCGACCTTCTCTGCGACAAATTCGGGGCCAGTCTGGAGCAGGTTTGCCACCGGCTTTCTACGTTGCAGCGACCGGGCGCGAAGGGTGTGCCATTCTTCTTTGCCCGCGTTGATAAGGCCGGCACGATTACAAAACGCCATAGCGCCACAAAACTGCAATTCGCACGCTTCGGCTCCGCCTGCCCTTTGTGGAATGTGCATAGCGCCTTTGAAACACCGGACCGCATCGTCCGCCAGCTTGCCGAGACACCAGACGGTGCACGCTATCTGTGTCTGGCCACCTCTGTGATCAAACGCTCTGGCGGCTTCCGTTCACCTGTTCAACGCTATGCGCTGGCACTTGGCTGCGAGATCACCCATGCGAGCGAGCTTGTCTATGCCGACGACCTGGAACTCGCACGCAACGAGGCCTTTGAGCCGATCGGCATTTCCTGCCGTATTTGTGAACGCCGTCATTGCCATCAGCGCGCTGTCCCGCCCATGAAGCGCGACTTGATTATCGACGCCAACGAGCGCCGCATGATCCCCTATGATTTTGAGTAACACAAACACTGCAAGCACAATCCTGCAAAATTGACACACATCAATGTGGATCGACGCTACTCAGCTAACATGTGAATATGGGCTGCGTGTTTGGCGGCTCTGACCCTGTCATCAGTTTGGGGGTAGTGCAGATGTTTGCCAGTCAGCAAAATGCGACCGTTGCGTTTCTGTGCGATCCCGCATCTCACGGGTCCGCCGGTCCAGTCGAAACGATGGAAACGCATATTTCGCGAATTTTTCTGGTCGACGACCGCGCCTTCAAACTCAAGCGCGACGTAAAACTTCCCTATGTCGATTTTTCAACGCCTGAACTCAGGCGCGCTGCGTGCGAGAAAGAAGTTGCGCTCAACAGCCCTTCCGCGCCGGGACTATATATTGGTGTTCGCGACATCACGCGCCAGCCCGACGGAGCACTTACCTTCGATGGCTCAGGCGAAAAGGTTGATAGCGTCGTAGAGATGGTCCGCTTTGACCAGGACGATCTGTTTGACCACATGGCCGACCATGGCAAACTGACGCCAAGGCTCATGCATGAACTGACCGAAATGGTCGTCAAATTTCACAATCAGGTTGAGGTTGTCGAGGATCAAAGCGGAGCGGCCAACATTGCCGGTGTTCTGGATATCAATGAAGCCGGTTTTCAAACCAGTACGGTCTTCACGCAAAGCGAACAAGACGCCTTCAATACACTTTTCAGGAAACAGCTTGCTGGCCACGCAGCACTTCTGAACCGGCGCGCAAAGCAGGGGAAGATCAGGCTTTGCCACGGTGACTTGCACCTGCGCAATATTTGCCTTTTTCAAGGTAAGCCACGCCTCTTCGACTGTATTGAATTCAATGATCAAATCGCAACAGTTGATGTTCTATACGACCTTGCATTCCTGTTGATGGATCTGTGGCACCTGGGATTGAGGAACCACGCCAACCTGATCGCCAATCGCTATGTCGACATGACCGGCGAAGACGAGGGCTATGCCCTTCTGGCGTTCTTCATGGCGCTTCGTGCGGCCGTTCGCGCCCACGTGACAGCGACGCAGGCACAGGAAACCGGCGAAAATAAAGAGCTTGCGGCTCTGGCTCGGATCTATTTCGATCTCGCCCGCGAGTTGCTTGAACCCAGCACAGCCCAACTCATCGCTATTGGCGGCTTCAGCGGATCTGGCAAAACCACAATCGCCGACAATCTGGCTCCATATGTTGGCACCGCGCCCGGAGCACGGATCGTTGAAAGCGACCGTATAAGGAAGGCCATGTTTGGCGTGCCGCCGGAAACCCGGCTCGACGAAGACGCTTATTTGCCAGAGGTTTCCGAGGAAGTTTATGCGCGCATGTGCCAGCACAGCGCGCTGGTGCTAAATGGAGGTGCATCAGTGATCGCAAATGCGGTTTTCGATATCGCAGGCCGACGCACCGATATTGGTGATACGGCACGGCAAACACATACCGGTTTTACGGGTATTTGGCTTGATGTACCGACGGATATTCTTCGTGCCAGAGTGGCGGCACGAAAGGGCGGGCAGTCTGATGCAACGCTGAACATATTGGACATGCAACTAACCCGCAGCGCGGAAGACATTGACTGGCAACACGTGGATGGCAGCGCTCCCATTGAGGAGATTGTTGGCAGGATCAGGGAGCGACTTTTGATTTAGGCAACATTCGAATATCGTGGAACTGAAGGTAAATCTCCGAACATGACATAAATCAAGGCGAGCGTTGGAGCGGGGTCTAGTCTTGGCTGTCGTGATGACATGCGGAGGTCACTGTCTGATGAAGAAGACGCTACACGATTTCACTCCAGCCGTGGACTTGAAGACGACCGGCGGAACCGGGCCTATCCGACATCACAAGCCTGAATATGTTGATCTGACCCCGCCATGCTCCAATGCCTGTCCCGCGGGTGAGAATATTCGTGGGTGGCTGGCTGCTGCCCAGGCTGGCAATTATCGGGACGCATGGGAATTACTGGTCGCTGAAAACCCTATGCCAGCCGTGCACGGACGCGTGTGCTACCACCCTTGCGAATCGAGTTGTAACCGCGGTGAAGTCGACGCTCCCGTCAGCATTCATGCTGTTGAGCGCTTCCTCGGAGACCTTGCCATGAAGGAAGGCTGGCAGTTTTCTGCCATCAAGCCAAAGTCTGGCAAGAAGGTGCTCATTGTCGGTGCGGGTCCCTCCGGCCTTTCTGCTGCCTATCATTTGGCGCGCCTTGGCCACGAGGTTGAAATTCGAGAAGCTGGCCCGATTGCTGGCGGCATGATGCATTTTGGTATACCGGCCTATCGCATGCCACGCGCCGAACTGGCCGCAGAAGTCTCCCGTATCGAAGCACTCGGCGTCAAGATTGTTACCAACCACAAGGTCACAGACCTCGAACGCGAGAAGAAGGAAGGCGGCTTCGACGCGGCCTTTATCGCCATCGGCGCCGGTATTGGCCGCCATGTTGATATTCCGGCCCGCGACGCCGCACGTGTCTATGATGCGGTGAACATGCTGCATGATGCCAGTGCCGGGCAGCCCCCACTTCTAGGTCGCCGCGTGATTGTTTATGGCGGCGGCAATACCGCCATGGATGCGGCCCGCACCGCGCGTCGTCTCGGAGCATCGGATGCGATGATTGTTTATCGCCGCGACCGTGAACACATGCCAGCTCACGAATTCGAAGCCGATGAGGCAATTGAAGAGGGCGTAAAAATCAAATGGCTGACGAGCATCAAGGAAATCTCGGGAACGGAACTCACCGTCGAACGCATGGAGATCGACGAAAACGGCAAAGCCCGCCCGACCGGCGAGTTTGAGACACTGACGGCTGACGCAGTGGTTCTGGCGCTCGGCCAGCAATCCGACAGCAACTTCCTGACAGCTGTGAAGGGCATTGAATTTACGCCCGATGGTTCTGTGAAAGTTGGCACCGACCTTATGACCGGTGCCCCAGGCATTTTTGCTGGTGGCGACCTTATCCCCGGCGACCAATCTGTGACAATTGCTGTCGGCCACGGCAAGCGCGCCGCCCGCAACATTGATGCGTGGCTCTCCGGCAAAGCATATCGCGCACCTGACGCAGGCGAAATTGCCAGCTTTGAAAAATTACATCTGCCTGTCTATTCCGATGCCGAGCCGCGCAAACAAGCCGAACTGGACGCCGATGCGCGATTGACGGATTTCTCCGAAATCATAGCAGGCCTCAGTGATCTAGAGGCCCGCTACGAGGCGCAGCGCTGCTATTCCTGCGGGGGCTGTTACGAATGCGACAACTGTTATGCGGCCTGCCCTGAACAGGCCATCACGAAACTGGGACCGGGAAAGGGCTACGTCGTGGATTATGGCAAATGCACAGGATGTGCTGTGTGTTTTGAACAATGTCCCTGTCACGCCATCGACATGATTGCGGAGGTGAGCAGCCATGGCTGAGTTGAAGAATGTCAAAGCGACCATGGATGGCAATGCGGCAGTTGCCTATGTCGCCTACCGGGTCAATGAAGTGTGTGCGATTTACCCGATCACACCGTCTTCGCCGATGGCCGAGCTGGCCGATGAGTGGACCTCGGCTGGAACACTCAATATCTGGGGTAATGTACCGTCCATTCAGGAGATGCAAAGTGAGGCGGGTGCCGCTGGCGCTGTCCACGGCTCGCTGCAGGCAGGTGCAATGACGACAACATTCACGGCATCTCAGGGCCTGATGTTGATGATCCCCAACATGTTCAAGATTGCAGGTGAACTCACACCAACCGTTTTCCATGTTGCGGCCCGTTCTCTGGCAACCTCTGCGCTTTCCATTTTCGGCGATCATTCCGACGTTATGGCCGTGCGCTCGTCAGGTTTTGCTTTACTGGCTTCCAACTCCGTGCAGGAAGCCCACGACATGGCGCTGATCGCACAGGCCGCGACGCTAAAGTCACGCGTGCCCTTCCTGCATTTCTTCGACGGGTTTAGAACTTCGCATGAGGTCAACACTCTGACGCTCATCGATGACAAACATATCCGCGCGATGATCGACGATGATCTGGTGCGCGCCCACCGCGAACGGGCGCTCAACCCGGAACATCCGTTTGTCCGCGGAACGGCGCAAAACCCGGATGTGTTTTTCCAGGGCCGCGAGGCCGGAAACCGCTTTTATGCGGCAACGCCAGATATCGTTGTCGAAGCCATGGAGAAATTCGCAGACCTGACCGGTCGCCACTACAAGCCCTTTGACTATTACGGCGCACCCGATGCCGAGCGCGTTATCATCGGCATGGGTTCAGGTGTCGAAGTTATCCGCGAAACGGTGAGCGATCTTGTCGCCGGTGGTGAAAAAGTCGGCCTCATCGCGGTTCATCTCTATCGTCCCTTCTCGGCCAAGCATTTTTTGGAGGTGCTGCCGGAAAGCTGCAAATCCATCGCGGTGCTTGATCGCACCAAGGAACCGGGATCCACAGGCGAGCCATTATACCTCGACACAGTCGCCGTCATGGCTGAAGCTGTCGCGGACGGTGGACGTGCCTTCATGCCGAAGATAGTCGGCGGGCGCTATGGCCTCTCGTCAAAGGACTTCACACCGGCACAGGCCAAGGCCGTCTTTGATGAACTTGCCAAACCCAAGCCAAAGAACGGTTTCACGGTTGGCATCAAGGACGACGTGACCCATACCAGCCTGGAATATGACGACACCTACGCAACTGAGCCCGACAATGTTGTGCGCGCCGTCTTTTATGGTCTTGGAGCTGACGGCACCGTGGGTGCCAACAAGAACAGCGTGAAGATTATCGCAGAAGATGAGCAGAGCTTTGCACAGGGTTATTTTGTCTACGACTCGCACAAATCCGGCGCGCAGACTGTTTCGCATTTGCGGTTCGGCCCGCAGGCCATCCGTGCGCCATACCTTATTCAGTCCGCCAATTTCGTGGCCTGCCACCAGTTTCATTTCGTTATGAAGTCGGATGTGCTGAAGCTTGCAGCACCCGGTGCCACATTCCTGCTGAACAGCCCATTTGGGCCGGATCAGGTCTGGACGGAACTGCCGCGCGCGATGCAGCAGCAAATTATCGACAAGAAGCTGAAATTCTTTGTCATTGATGCCATGTCGGTCGCCCGCGAATTGGGACTTGGCGCACGCGTGAACACGATTTTGCAGACCTGCTTCTTTGCACTTTCGAACGTGTTGCCGCGTGATGAGGCCATCGCACGCATCAAGCATGCAATTGAAAAGACCTATGGCCGCAAGGGCCGCAGGGTTGTCGAGAAGAACTTTGCCGCCGTCGATGGCGCTCTGGACCACCTCTATGAAGTGACCGTTCCAGAGAGCGCGACGAGTGGTTTTGAACGCCCATCCATCGTGCCGGATGATGCGCCGGATTTTGTGCGCAACGTCACTGCCAAGATGATGGAAGGCGAAGGTGACGCCATTCCTGTCAGCGCCATGCCGATTGACGGAACATTCCCGTCCGGCACTGCTGCCTGGGAAAAACGCAACATCGCCGATGAAGTGCCTGTCTGGCGGGATGACCTCTGCATCCAATGCGGCCAGTGTAGCTTCGTCTGCCCGCACTCGGTCATTCGCGCCAAGTATTATGATGGCGCAGAATTGGATGGCGCACCGGAAACATTCAAATCCGCGCCGATCAACGCGCGCGGCTATCCTGATGTGCACTTCTCGCTGCAGTTCTATGTTGAAGACTGCACAGGTTGCGGTCTTTGCGTTGAAGCCTGCCCGGCAACCAGCACAGTAGAACCCGGCGTCAAGGCGATCAATCTCGCTGACAAGGAACCTTTGGTCGAGCCGGAACGCGAGAATGTCGCCTTCTTTGAAAAGCTGCCGATCAATGATCGCGCCCAGGTGGACTTTGCCAATGTGCGCGGCGTTCAGTTCCTGCAGCCGCTCTTTGAGTTCTCGGGCGCATGCGCGGGATGCGGCGAGACACCCTATGTGAAACTTCTTTCGCAGCTCTTCGGTGATCGCCTTATGGTGGCCAATGCCACCGGGTGTTCGTCAATTTATGGCGGCAACCTGCCTGTCACACCCTGGTCGAAGAACCATGAGGGCCGTGGCCCTGCGTGGTCGAACTCACTTTTTGAGGATAACGCCGAATTTGGACTTGGCTTCCGTCTGGCCGCCGACAAGCATCTCTCGGTGGCGCACGCATTGCTGAATTCTCTGGCCTCGGAGGTTGGCGAAGATCTGGCAGCAGACATTCTCAACGCCCCGCAAATTCAAGAATCTGAAATCCGCAAACAGCGCGAGCGCGTCGCCCTGCTGAAATCAAGGCTTCTTAAACTCAAAGGCAATGAGAACGCGGAGCACCTTCTCTCGGTCGTCGACCATCTGGTACGCCGCAGCATCTGGATCGTTGGCGGTGACGGCTGGGCCTATGACATCGGCTATGGCGGTCTGGACCATGTTCTGGCCAGCGGTCGCAACGTCAATGTTCTGGTTATGGATACGGAAGTTTATTCCAATACCGGGGGACAGGCTTCCAAGGCAACGCCGCTTGGCGCTATTGCCAAGTTTGCTGCAGCTGGCAAACGCACGGCACGCAAGGATCTGGCATTGCAGGCCATTGCTTACGGCAATGTCTACGTGGCGCAAATTGCTATGGGTGCCAATCCGCAACAAACCTTGCAGGCTTTCCGTGAAGCGGAGGCTTATGAAGGCCCGTCGCTCATTCTGGCCTATAGTCACTGCATTGCGCATGGATTTAATCTGCGCCAGGGCCTGAGCCAGCAGGACAAAGCCGTTGCCAGCGGCTACTGGCCTCTGCTGCGCTATAACCCGCAATTGCGCGAGGTTGACGCGGCACCATTCCAGCTCGATTCACCGCGCCCAACTGTGCCGTTCAAGGATTACGCCTACAACGAACTGCGTTACAGTGCGCTGGCGGCCAGCCGACCCGATGATGCGGCAGCCCTGCTGGCCGAAGCGCAGAAGGCGATCCTGGACAAGTACAATACCTACGAGGAATTCGCCCATATGGAGACCGGCCCGGATGCGTCGAAGGCCATGGGTGCCGGTCAAAAGCGATAGGAGGAGGCGATGGATCTGACCACTGCATATCTTGGCCTTGAGCTGAAAAGTCCGCTGGTGGCAAGCGCCAGCCCGCTGAACGCCAAGTTGGAAAACCTGCAACGCCTGCAGGACTATGGTGCAGGCGCAGTGGTGTTGCCCTCCGTATTTGAAGAGCAGATCATACGCGAGCAGGAGCTGATGGACGATCTGATCGAATTTGGTGCCGACAGCTTCCACGAGGCACAGAGCTATTTTCCGGCCCGCACGTCTTACGCCTTTGACACACACAGGCATCTTCAGCTTATCGAAAAAGCCGCCAGGACATTGGACATACCGGTGATTGCCAGCCTGAACGGCGTGAGCGCCGAAGGGTGGGTGGAATATGCTTACGACATAGAACGCGCCGGTGCGAAGGCGTTGGAGTTAAACATCTTCTTCGTTCCCTCCGATCCGACAATTGATGGCCGCGACGTGGAAAAGCGCTATGTTGATATTGTTGGCGCGGTCGCCTCGGAGGTCAAAATTCCGGTATCGGTGAAGATTGGCCCCTATTTCAGCTCGCCAGGGCATATGGCCCATGAGATCGTAAAGGCTGGGGCAAAGGGTCTGGTGCTCTTTAATCGCTTCTACGAACCGGACATCAATCCGGCCACGCTCAGGCTGGAGAGTAGTCTTGAACTTTCTCACGCATCTGAAATGCGCCTGCCGCTCTTGTGGATCGGGGTTCTGGCGGGTCGCATCAATGCGTCGCTCGCCGCCACGACCGGCGTTGAGAAGGCCGAAGATGTCGTGAAATATCTGCTGGCGGGTGCAGACGTTGTGATGACGACATCTGCGTTGTTGCGCCATGGTCTGGAACATATGAACCTGTTGTCGAGCGGGCTTGCCGAATGGTTGCAATCGCGTAACCTGTCGAAACCGGGCGACATTAGAGGCAAGCTGAGCCACATCAGTATTGAAGATCCCGAGGCCTATGAACGCGGCAACTACATCAAGCTGCTGCAAGGCTATGCGAGCAGAAGCTAGCGCGGCAGGGCCATAACAGGAGGGTGAATGAGCCGTGGACAAGACAGTAAAACAAGCCGACTTTCCGGCATGTGAATTACCTGAAATTTCGCAAGCCGAGATTGTCGCTATCTGCAGCACCTACGGCAACGATCAGCATCGTATGCTGGACATTTTGCGCGACGTGCAGGATCAGTTTCGATGCATCACGCCGCAAGTGCTCAATACGGTTGCCGAACAAACAGGCCTTACGCGTGTAGCGGTGGAGGGGGTTGCGACCTTCTATTCCTTCCTGTCGTTGACGCCCAAAGGTCGTGTCACCATTCGCCTGTGCGATGATATTGTTGACCGGTTTGCGGGTCTTGCGGATGTTACCCGCGCCTTCGAAGAGGAACTCGGCGTCAAGCTGGGGCACACATCGCGAGACGGCGCATTCTCGCTCGAATACACGCCTTGCATTGGCATGTGCGATCAGGCACCGGCGGCCATGGTCAACGATGTTATCCTGACCAATCTGACCGTGGACAAGGCGCGCGAGATGGCCCGTGCTTTGAAAGAGGGCAACTCACCGGAAAGCCTTATTTCCGTTCGGTTTGGCGAGTTGAAACCATATGAGCGCATCACGCGCATGGTGAACAACAATATTCGCCATGCGGGCGCATCGCTGCTGGGTCCGGTTCCCGACAATGCCGGACTGGCAAAAGCATTGGATATGAGTCCAAAGCAGATTTTCGATGAAATCGAGAAAAGCGGCCTGCGCGGTCGCGGCGGTGCCGGCTATCCAACGGCGTGGAAGTGGAGTGCGGCAGCTGCCGAACCGGCGGAAAAACGCTTCGTGATATGCAATGCTGACGAAGGCGAACCCGGAACATTCAAAGATCGCGTCTTGCTCACCGAACGTCCGAACCTGCTCGTTGAAGGTATGACAATTGCCGCCAAGGCGGTCGGGGCGCAGGAAGGGATCATCTATCTGCGTGGTGAGTATGTCTACCTGCTCGAGATGCTTGAGGATGTTCTGGAGGAAAGGCGTCAGAAAGGTCAACTGGGCAAAGACATCATGGGTGTTGAGGGTCTTGACTTCGACATTCGCATTCAGATGGGCGCAGGTGCCTATATTTGCGGTGAAGAAGGAGCCCTCATTAGTTCCTGCGAAGGTCTGCCTGGCGAACCGAAGACACGCCCGCCCTTCCCCGTCAACAAGGGCTATCTTGGATATCCAACCGTTGTGAATAACGTTGAATCCTACTGCCACGCCGCTCGCATCATCGACAACGGGTCCACCTGGTTCCATTCGATCGGCACGAAGGGCAGCCACGGCACCAAGCTCTTCAGCATTTCCGGCGACTGCCTCAATCCCGGTGTCTATGAGTTGCCATATGGGTTGACGGTCGCCGAGTTCCTGTCAATGGCAGGCGGTTCGGATGCGGCCGCCGTCCTGGTCGGCGGTCCGAGCGGGACGATGATTGCCCGCGACAGTTTCCACCGGAAGCTCTCATTTGATGATCTGGCCACCGGCGGCGCGGTTGTCGTCTTCGGACCCAACCGCAATATCCTGGAAATCGTCGAATATTACATGTCCTTCTTTGTGCATGAGAGCTGCGGCTATTGCACGCCGTGTCGGGTCGGCAACGTTCTGCTGAAGAAGGCGATTGGCAAATTCCGCAATGGGTTGGCCAATCCGGAGGACATCGCCTATCTGAAGGATCTTTCCGGCACCATCATCGAAACAAGCCGCTGCGGTCTGGGCATGACATCGCCGAACCCGATCCTGACGACATTGGAAAACTTCCCGCTGGTCTATTCCGCACTTGCCAAGCCCTCTGAAGACCGGGTGCGTTCCACTTTCGACATTCAGGCGGCCATTGATGGTGCCCGCAAGCTCGCAAAGCGACGGTCGTATATTTACGATAAGGATTTTGGCCAATGAGCGTTCCCTATTTCACATTCACAATTGATGGAAAGACAGTCCGCGCCAAGAAGGGCCAGACAATCATGGAAGCGGCGGATGCGGCTGGCATCTACATCCCGCGCCTGTGCGACCATGAGGGCCTTCGTCATCAAGGTGGCTGTCGCGTCTGCACCGTCAAAGCCGGTGGGCGCAGTGTTGCATCTTGCACGCAGCCTGCCGCACCTGATGTTGTTGTCGAGAGCGAAACTGCGCATATCAACAAGCTTCGTCGTGATCTTGTGGAGATGCTGTTTCACGAGGGAAACCACCTCTGTCCGATCTGCGAGGCAAGCGGCAATTGCGAACTGCAAGCCATGGCTTACCGATTGGACATGACGGCACCGACCAAGTTCCCCTATCTGGAGCCTTGCCGTGCGGTTGATGCATCCCACCCTGATATTGCGCTTGATACGAACCGCTGCATCAGTTGCGGACGCTGCATTCGCGCCTCACAGGATGTCGATAAGAAGGGCGTCTTTGGCTATGTTGGTCGCGGCATAAATCGCCGTGTGGCCGTTAATGGCGAAGATCTCGCTCACACCGATGCAACTGCTGAGGACAATGCAATTTCGCCAGAAGTCTGCCCTGTTGGCTGCATTATCCGCAAGGGTGTTGGTTTTGCAGTTCCGATTGGCGAACGCGAGTTCGACAAGGGCCTGATTGGCTATGAAATTGAGGGGAAGCGCGATGAGTGAATTGAGAAAAGCGCGGATCGCGACGGCTTCACTGGCGGGATGTTTTGGCTGTCATATGGCCATCCTCGACATTGATGAGCGGCTGATTGAACTGATGAAACTGGTGGATGTCGACCGTTCGCCGCTGACCGATATCAAGCGTTTTACCAAGCGCTGCGACATAGGCATTATCGAGGGTGGTTGCTGCAACGAGGAAAACGTCCATGTGCTGCAGGACTTTCGCCGCAATTGCGATGTGCTGATTGCGATTGGCCAATGCGCCATCATGGGTGGCCTGCCAGCGATGCGAAATGCCATTATGCATTCTGATGCGCCGCTGCGGGAGTGTCTGGAAGAAGCCTATATTTCGGGCAAATACATCCGCAATACGACGCACCAAATTCCCAACGATCCGGCTTTGCCTCTGCTTCTGGACGAAGTTTATCCCTGTTCGGAAGTCGTTGAGATCGACTACCAGATCCCCGGCTGCGCGCCATCCGGCGATTTCATCTACGACACATTAAGTAAGCTCCTGACCGGCAAATTCCGCGGCTTTGAGCGTGAAAAAATCAAGTTTGACTAGGATGGGGGAGTAGCGTCATGGCTGAATCCAGATTGATCGAAATCTCGCCCGTCACCCGCGTCGAAGGACACGGCAAAGTGACGATTCACCTCAACGAAAACAATGAGGTCGACGAAGCACGCCTGCATATTGTCGAGTTCCGCGGGTTTGAACGATTCATACGCGGACGGCTCTTGTGGGAAGTTCCCGTCATCGTGCAGCGCCTTTGCGGCATCTGCCCGGTCAGCCACCATCTGGCAGCGTCCAAGGCAATGGACATGATTGCCGGGGTTGATCAACTTCCGCCAACGGCTGAAAAAATGCGCCGACTGATGCATTATGGACAAGTGATGCAGAGCCACGTGCTGCACTTTTTCCATCTGGCCGCGCCGGATCTCCTCTTCGGTTTTGACGCCCCGGCGGAAAAGCGCAATATCTTTGAGGTGCTGCGCGAAGAACCTGAGCTTGGCCGCCGCGCCATCATGATGCGCAAGTTTGGTCAGGATATTATTGAGGCAACTGCTGGCAAGAAAGTGCATGGTACCGGGGCTATTCCCGGCGGTATCAACCGCAATCTGCCGATTGAAAAGCGCGATGCCTTCCTCAAGGACATGAAGGATATGAAGGCCTGGGCACAGGATGCACTGGCCCTTGCCCGCAACTACACGATGGAACATCTCGATCTGGTCAATGGGTTCGGCGCGTTCCCGTCCAACCATATGTCCCTGGTGCGTGAAAGCGATGGTGCGCTGGATCTCTATCACGGCAATCTGCGGGTGCTTGACCCCGATGGTGGAACGCTGTTCGACCAGGTCCCCTACACCAAATATCACGAGATGCTGGTGGAGGATGTGCGGTTGTGGTCCTACATGAAGTTCCCCTACATCAAAGAGCTGGGACCGGACGACGGTTGGTATCGCGTTGGTCCGACCGCGCGCATGAACACGGCAAGCTTCATCGATACGCCGCTTGCCAATGAGGCTCACAAGGCCTTCAAGGCGGTAACCAATGGCGCGCCCAACAATACCACGCTCGCCAACCATTGGGCACGTCTCATTGAAGTCCTCCATTGTGTTGAAAAAATCGAAGAGCTGCTCCACGACCCGGATCTGCAGGGAACCGATCTCAAGGCAACCGGCGAGCGTCGCGAAGAGGGCATTGGCGTGATTGAAGCGCCACGTGGCAACCTCATTCACCACTACAAGGTCGATGAGAATGACCAGGTTACCTATTGCAACCTCATTGTTTCGACCACGCATAACAATGAAGGCATGAACCGTGCCGTCAAAGATGTGGCGATGAACTACATCTCTGGTAAGCCAGAAATTACAGAAGGTATGTTGAACCACATTGAAGTTGCCATTCGCGGCTACGATCCTTGCCTGTCATGCGCAACCCATGCGCTTGGACAAATGCCGCTTGAGGTCGAGATCTTCGACGCGGAAAACAAGCTGGTCACCAGCGCAACAAAATCAGCGTGAGGTGGGCGTGAATACCCTTCTGATCGGCTACGGCAACCAGGGTCGAGGCGATGATGGTCTCGGCCCGGAATTTGCCGCACGGCTGGAGGATAAAGGTTTGCAAGGACTTACCATTGATGCGGATTACCAGTTGACGGTCGATCACGCACTGATGGTGGCTGAGGCCGATGTTGTGGTCTTTGTTGATGCGGCCATTGGATCGGAAAAGCCCTATTTCTTTGATGAGGCGAAGCCTTCTGAAAATGCCAGTATATCCAGCCATGAGCTATCCCCCTCTGCCGTTCTGTCGCTGTGCAAGACGCTCTACACTCATGAGCCAAGGGCTTATGTTCTGGGGATTGCAGGCTATGTTTATGGCGATATCCGCGAGGGCCTCAGCGCTGAGGCGCTTCACAATCTGGAACTTGCGGAAGCCTTCTTCCTCGACTGGTATTCAGAGCTGACCACGCCTGCCTGAGCGGTGTTTTGCGATCAGTTCTCCGTACCACAAGGCGCTGTCCTTGGGCGTGCGCGTGAAGTCATCGAAGTTCACATGCACCATGCCGAAGCGTTTCTGATTGCCTAGCGCCCACTCGAAATTGTCAAAGAGCGACCAGACAAAATAGCCGCGAACGTCCGACCCTTTGGACATCGCGCCCTGCACAGCGCCCAAATGGTCGCGAATATAGTCAATCCGCCATTGATCGTGAACGTGACCATCTACCAACCGGTCATCCAACGCCATGCCGTTTTCGGTGACATAGATTGGCGGGTTGCCGTAGCGTTCGCGCAGCCAGCCAAGCACCTCGCCAAGTCCTTCAGGTTCCACGCGCCAGCCCATTGTGGTGAAGCGGGCACCATCGCGCGCCTGCTCCTTTTGCGGTGGCGTCTTGAAAGCGTCTTCAATCTTGATACCAAAGGGGATGGCAAAACGCTCGTAATGCATCTTCACGCAGGAGTAATAGTTCACGCCCAGAAAATCGACCGGACGGGATATGATCTCCATGTCGCCAGGGCGAATTTTCGGCCTGCCGAACCAGAACTTGCGCCAGAGTTTTTCAGGATATTTTCCTTTGAAGAGCGCATCTGTCGTCACGAAATTCAGGATTTCATTGAGCAACTGGCGGGCTTCTTCATGCTTCGATCCTGACCTTGTTGCATGCGCTGGCGTGTATGAAATGGTGGTGCCAACCTTGGCATCAGACCAACGGTCGCGAATAGCCTGCGTCGCCAGGCCATGCCCCAGCAAGAGGTGATGAATAACAGGCAAGAAGCGCCAGATCTTTTTCTCACCCGGCGCGTGCCAGCCCTCAACATAGCCGAAGAAGGCATGTTCCCACGGTTCATTCAGTGTGATCCAGTTCTTCACCCTGTCGCCCAGCCGCTCAGCAACGACGCCCGCATAATCCGCAAAATGATAGGCCACATCCCGGCTCTTGAAACCGCCCTTGGCCGCATAAAGTGCTTGCGGCATGTCCCAATGAAATAGCGTCGGAAACGGCATAATGCCACGCTCCAGAAGACCGTCAACAAGCCGGTCATAGAAATCGAGACCCTTGGTATTCACCGCACCAACTCCCTGCGGCATCACACGCGGCCAGGCGATGGAGAAGCGATAGGCCTGATGATTGAGCGACGCGATCAGGTCCAGATCGGCGTCCAGACGATGATAGTGGTCACAGGCCATGTCACCATTTGTGCCATCGGCAATATTTCCGGGTCTATGACTGAAGGCATCCCAAATCGATGGGCCGCGACCATCCTCGTTCACCGCACCTTCAATCTGGTAGGCGGCGGTGGCGCTGCCAAAAACAAAGTCGCCGGGTAATTTGTCTGGATCAAAACCCTTCATCGCATCCGCTTTCAATCCGTGGAGATGTCCAATGGGACTATCCCCCAATCTGATAATAGCGCCAATAGATGTTTTCATGCATGGACAATTTGGGTCGCCCAGACTTCAGAAGGTCGGCGGTGTACATGCGCTGATGACTTCACAAGGGTTGGGGCCAACACATCGAAACCGATGCGGGCGATGGCTGTCAAAATAGTATGCGTCGCCTGGCCCCAGAATGCGCCGTTCATCATCAACTGTAACTTCCAACCTGCCACTCAGCACGATGCCACCCTCTTCGCCCTCATGCACCAAGGGCACCTTGCCCGTGTCGGCACCGGGTTGATAGCATTCGCGCAGAATTTGCAGATTCCGGCCAGGACCCCGCTCACCAACCTGCAGATATGAAATCTTTCCCTTACCAATTTGAACCAGTTCTTCTGCCGCATAAAATGCCTGGGCCGTGCGCTCCGGCTCGAATGCGAAGAACTCAGCAAGACCAATCGGAATGCCATCCAGAATGCGCTTCAGCGCACCAACTGACGGATTGGTCGTATTGGACTCAATCAACGAGATTGTGGAATTCGTGACGCCCGCTCGTTTTGCCAATTCGCGTTGCGAAAGATTGGCCTTCACACGCAGTTGCCGCAGCCGTTCACCAATATCAACGTCCATGCCAGGGTTTCCTTGTTGAATATATTAAACACTTTATCTACCGGACCATATTTTTCAATATGTTATGCCTCAACACAAACAGACTTGTCGAAAAATAGAAAACACACAATATGGCGCAAAGATAAGGAGAGCGCCATGAACCTGCATGCAAAACCAAATAACCCTGTATTGGATAATTTCTGGATGCCGTTTACGGCCAACCGGCAGTTTAAAAAAGCCCCGCGTTTGCTTGAGAGCGCCGAGGGCATGTATTACTCCGACTTTGATGGCAACAAGGTGCTGGATGGCACCGCCGGACTATGGTGCGTGAATATGGGCCATGGACGTCAGAAAATTGCCGAAGCTGTCCACCGCCAGCTATCCACGCTCGATTATGCGCCCGCGTTTCAGATGGGACACTCTCTTGCCTTTGACTATGCTGCAAGGCTCGCGGAAATCGCACCTGGTGGACCGGAGGCAAAACTCAATCGCGTCTTTTTCACCGGCTCCGGCTCGGAATCGGTTGATACGGCGCTGAAGATTGCCATAGCCTATCAACGGTCAATCGGTCAGGGCACGCGCACGCGCATCATCGGCCGCGAAAAGGGCTATCACGGTGTCGGCTTCGGTGGCATTTCCGTGGGCGGATTGGTCAATAATCGTCGGGTCTTCCCGCAGATCCCGGCAGACCATATGCGCCATACGCTGGATATTGAGAAAAACGCCTTCTCCAAAGGCCTTCCCGAACATGGTCTTGATTTGGCGGAAGATCTGGAACGCCTGGTGCAGTTGCATGGCGCGGAAACAATTGCTGCGGTGATTGTCGAGCCCATGTCGGGTTCCGCAGGCGTTGTTCTGCCGCCAAAGGGTTATCTGGAGCGGCTGCGTGCTATTGCCAGCAAGCATGGCATTTTGCTGATCTTCGATGAGGTCATCACAGGTTTCGGTCGCTTGGGCACGCCGTTTGCGGTCGACTATTTTGGCGTGGTGCCCGATCTCGTCACCACGGCAAAAGGCATCACCAATGGCTCCATCCCCATGGGGGCCGTCTTTGCCGGTCAGCACGTTTACGATGCGCTTATGAACGGCCCTGAAAACCAGATCGAGCTTTTCCATGGTTACACATATTCGGGCCACCCCGTCGCCTGTGCTGCCGGAATGGCAACGCTAGATATCTGCGAAGGAGAAGGCCTTTTGAACCGGGGTGCCGACCTTGCCGACTACTGGCAGGAGGCGTTGCACTCGCTCAAGGCCACGCGTCATGTTGTCGATATTCGCAATCTCGGCCTGGTGGGCGCAGTCGAACTGGCATCCCGCGAAAACGCGCCTGGAACCCGCGCCTATGACGTTTTTGTAGAATGTCTGAAACGCGGCCTTTTGATCCGGGTAACGGGCGACGTTATTGCGCTTTCGCCACCCCTCATCATTGAGAAGCATGAAATTGATACAATCGTATCTGTTCTTGACGATGTGATTTCCGAGATCCAGTAACTGAAAGATTGTGCGTCCGACCAGCTGCCAGGAGCCATCTTCACTCCTGGCCGCTTGTTGGCACGAAAGCGCAATCCCATACAGAAGGACGCGGCGGTGGTAACGGCCTGTTCCACTGCCGTGAGCTGTTCGAGGCGGTCCGCCTAGAACCGCGCCCGCCAATATTGAATGGCATCGCCGCGCAGGTGGTGGGTTCGACAATACCTTGGCTGCCTCCAGTCGGCTCAGGTCAAAGGCGTGGTGCTTCTCCATCCACTATGGTCAGGAGATTAGCAAACGCCGTTGTTACGGGCGTGGCAACACCAAGCTCCTTGCCCACAGCGCTCACCGCACCAGTAATGGTACTGATTTCCATGCGGCGTCCGGCAATCCGGTCCTGAAGCATAGACGGCTTATGGTTCTTGTGATTGGCGAAAGCATGTTCAACTGACTGGCGAATGTGATCGGGATCAACATCGATACCGCGTGCCTTGGCAACCACCACCACCTCATCGAGAATGTTGAAGACAATTTCTCGCGATTCCTGTTTCTCGCCCATTTCGCCAACCGTCAATCCGGTGACCGCCGCCAGAGAATTAAGGGCTGAATTAAATGCCAGTTTTTCCCAAATTGCGACTTCCACTTTGGGATCAAGCTGACAGTTCAGTCCGGAATCCGTTAGCGCGCTGCAGATTTCCTCTGCCTTTTCAGAAGCGCCGCCATTCGCCGTCCAGATTTTGATTTCTCCCTGACCGGGAACATCAATCAGACCTGGTTCTTTCAGCGTTGAAGGCCAGTTCGTCATACCCATCATAATGCGTTCGCGCGGGATAACCGCTTCTATTGCTTCAACATTGCCGATCCCGTTTTGAACAGTCAGCGCCCATGTTTGCTCGCTGATCATGTGACGTGCTGCAGCAACCGCTGATGCCGTGTGCATTCCTTTGGTAAACACGATCAGCAACTCAACGGTATCTGTGTATTGAGAGGCCGGCCCCACCGGAAGATTGTAGGTTTTTTCGCCGAAGAGACCGATCAGGCTGAGCCCTTTGGCGCTGATTGCTTCAATCATCACTGGCGACACTTCGATCAACGAGACATCATGCCCGCTATCAGAAAGCCTGCCTGCGAAGAGGCTACCCATGGCACCTGCACCCACGATCGCGATTTTCATTCCAAACCTCCTATTCGTCACGAAAACAAGAAAGCGGCGACTTACTCTCCCCGGCAATTCTCCGTTCTGCGTTATACCGGTATTAATTTAATTTGTCATCCAATATTTGGATATCAAACTATCTTGCTAGAATCCCCGAGATTGGCTACACTGTTTGTGGAATGAATAGCTGGGCTCGCAAAATTGCATGCCCATCAAACCAATTCTGTGGAGGAGGAACTCATGGATAAGATTCAACTTTTTATTGCCGGAGAGCATCGCGATGCGGCATCTGGCGCTGTTTACCAGCGCGTCGACCCTGTTACGGGTGAGGCCGCGATTGAAGCCTCGGCGGCAGCAGCAGCAGATGCTGTTGCGGCCGTTGACGCTGCTCAGGCTGCCTTTGCGCAATGGTCGGCAACGGGCCCTGGCGAGCGCCGGGAGCTTCTTCTCAAGGCTGCCGACATTATGGACTCCAAGGCTGGCGAATTCATTCGCCTGATGACCGCTGAAACGGGCGCAACCGCACCGTGGGGTGGCTTCAACACGATGTTTGCGGCAAAGATACTTCGGGAAGCCGCCGCAATGACCACGCAGATATCAGGCGAAGTCATTCCGTCGGACAAGCCAGGCTCGCTGGCAATGGGCATCCGCCAGCCCGCAGGTGTATGCGTTGGCATAGCCCCTTGGAATGCACCTGTTATCCTTGGCACACGCGCTGTTGCCATGCCGCTTGCCTGCGGCAATACCGTTATTCTCAAGTCTTCTGAATTGTGCCCTGGCACCCATGCACTGATTGGCGAAGTGCTCCACAAAGCCGGCCTGCCGAAGGGCGTCGTCAACGTGATTTCAAATGCACCCGCAGATGCTGCTGAGGTCGTTGAAGCGCTAATCGCACATCCGGCTGTGAAACGCATCAACTTCACCGGATCGAGCCGTGTTGGCAAAATCATCGCGAAACTCGCAGCCGAACAGCTCAAACCTGTCCTCCTTGAACTCGGCGGAAAGGCACCCCTGATTGTTCTCGATGATGCTGATGTCGACGCAGCGGTCAACGCGGCAGCATTCGGCGCGTATATGAACCAGGGCCAGATCTGCATGTCGACCGAGCGCATTATCGTAGACGCCAAGATTGCAGATGAATTTGTCGCAAAGCTCTCAGCCAAGGCGAAAGCGCTACCGGCGGGGGATCCGCGTGGCCACGTGGTGCTCGGATCGCTGGTTACTCCAGAGGCTGCGGCCCGCGTTCAGGAAATGGTCGATGACGCTGTTTCAAAGGGTGCATCCCTTGTCGCCGGCGGAACGCGTGAAGGCTCCATCATGACCGCAACATTGGTTGACAACGTAACGCCTGAAATGCGCATTTACTCTGAAGAATCCTTTGGACCTGCCAAGAGTGTGATCCGGGTCAATGGCGATGAAGAGGCTATTCGCGTGGCCAACGACACCGAATATGGCCTGTCTTCCGCAGTATTCAGCAGCAATGTTGAGCGGGCAATGGCCGTCGCTCGCCGCATTGAAAGCGGCATTTGCCATATCAATGGACCGACCGTGCATGACGAAGCTCAAATGCCATTTGGCGGTGTGAAGGCTTCCGGCTATGGTCGCTTCGGAGGTCGTGCGGCGATTGCGGAATTCACCGATCTACGGTGGATAACGATTGAAGATCCGCATCAGCACTACCCCTTCTAAGGCAGTAATGGAGAGTGATTGTGAAGGCGAATATTGCGAACAAAGAAGTCCCGCAAGGCAGGGAAGAAACCGATCTTCTCATCCCTGAAGATTTCAGCAATGTTATTGGCTATCACCTGCGTGTCGCGCAAGAAGCATCATTTGCGGCGTTCGGAACCTTGTTGCAAAACACGGATCTGAAGCCTGGCTGGTATACTATCCTCACAATCCTCTCCCAACACGACGGCCTGACCCCTTCGGAGTTGAGCAAGGTTTGCGGTCGAGATCGCTCCACCCTGACGTCAACACTGAAGAAGCTTTCAATCCGCGGGCTGATAGACAGAGAACAAATTCAATGTGATCAGCGCAGCTACAAGGTTCGACTGACGGAAGAGGGGCAGAGAATGCAGGCAAAGCTGCGAGCAATTGCCCAGGAACACGATCGTCGGCTCGATGAAATTGTCGGTGACGACAAGGATGCCTTGCTGGCGGTTCTCACCAAAATAATCGCAGCCTTTAGCAAAGGCTGACCGTAAAGCGGCGAAATTCAATCTGTTCGCTAAAAACGAAGCTTTTGGCTGCGCAGTAAGCTTCCACAATGGACGACACCAAAACTGGCGAAAGCAACAGAACGAGAAAGCAAAGATTTCATGAGCGAGACAACTAGTGCCTCAATCACGGCTGGCGGAGCCATTCTGGCGCGCCTGAAAGCAGTTGGCGTCGATTATATCTTCGCGAATTCCGGAACAGATTTCCCGCCAATCATTGAAGGGCTGGCAGAAGCGTCTGCAAAAGAAATACCGCTGCCAAAGGCCATCATCATCCCCCACGAAAATGCGGCAATGGGCATGGCGCACGGATATTATCTGGCGACCCAGAGGGCGCAGGCCGTTATGGCTCATACGAATGTTGGCCTCGCCAACTGCGCTATCGGCGCTATCAACGCTGCAACAGAACATGTCCCGATGCTCTTGTTTTCCGGCCGCACACCTGTCGTTGAGCAAGGACGCCTTGGTGCGCGCACGGTGCCTATCGGATGGGGTCAGGAGATGCGCGACCAGGCAGCCATGATCCGCGAAACGATGAAATGGGATTACGAACTGAAATTCCCCGAACAGGCAGTGGATCTTGTCGACCGCGCATATGCAATATCCAACTCCATGCCGCGCGGCCCGGTTTATATGAGCCTGCCGCGCGAGGTGCTCTGCGAACCTTGCCCTTCGGATGAGCTTGGCCGCGATGCAATCATGGCACCGGCACCGTTCAGCGCTCGCCGCGAAGATATTGAGAAGGCCGCAAAGCTCCTGAGTGAAGCCAAGCGCCCTCTGATTATCGCGCAGCGTGGGGCCGGTTCGTCGGAAGGCTTTGAAACGCTGTCCAAACTGGCCCACGAATGGGGCATCCCCGTTTGCCAATATTGGGCCGTTCAGCTTGCGGTGGCGACCAACCACCCTATGTTTGTCGGCAACGATCCGGCATCCTGGCTCGACGAGGCCGACCTGGTTTTGGCCATCGACTGCCTTGCTCCGTGGTCTCCTGACATTCACAAACTGCCAAAAGACTGCAAGGTCGTGCATATCGGTCAGGATCCGCTTTATTCGCACTTTCCGGTTCGCAACTTTCAATCTGATTTGTCTCTTGCAGGCGATACGGCTGATGTGCTTCGCGAACTCAGTGAGCTGGCGTCAGTACATCTCGATGGGACGGAAGCAGTCCGCGACACAAGGCGCAAGGCTGTGGAAACCGCTGCGCAGAAGCGACGCTCATCCGTTCTTCAGGCCGCAGACGAAGGCAAAGGCCCCGTTTTGACAAAGGCTTTTGTCAGCACCTGCCTGTCAGAGGCCATTCAGGGCAAAGATGCCGCGATCTTCTCTGAACTTGGTGCCCCGTTGGAAGAATTGACACTCGAAGCGCCTGACAGCTGGTTCCAGGAACCGCATTCCGGCGGCCTGGGCTGGTGCTTTCCAGCCGCTCTGGGCTTCAAGCTTGCCCGGCAGGAACGATTGGTCGTCGCAACCATGGGCGATGGCTCCTATATGTTCTCAAACCCGGTCGCATGCCATCAGATTGCCGAAGCGGAGAATATCCCGCTTCTCGTTCTCGTTCTCAACAATTCCGAATGGGGCGCTGTGCGTCAGTCTGTTCTCGGCGTCTATCCGGATGGATTTGCAGCAAAGTCCAATGCAATGCCGCTGGTCTCCCTTGCCCCGTCTCCAGATTTCACGAAGGTTGCTGAGGCAAGCCGGGCCTGGACGTCGCGCGTCGAGACTGCGGAAGAATTGCGCCTGGCATTGAAGGACGCGATTCACCAGGTCCTGGACAATAAGCGCCAGGCACTTGTGGAGATCCGGATCAGGTGATTTTCGGGGCGCGGGGTTAGTCAGGCAAACGATCCTTTGGCTCGACCCCGCGCCAATCATGCCCAATATTGAACATCGCGCTCAGTAAGTGAGCGCAGAACTGGTTGCGCCAACACGGCGACCGCGTCGACGGCTTTAGACAGCCCTCTTCTATTCGCATACACCCAAAATCCACCCTTGCCTCTCGCCTTTGACGGGTCCACGCAGTCACGCAACGGCGACAGTGATCGCCAAAACCGCTCGCTCTCGCCGGTAAAAGCGGAGTATAAGCTGTTGCATTGCAGTGGTTTGGTGGCATAAGCGTCTGGACTTTCCTAAAAATGGCGAAAGAAGGTGCTTTCGCTATGCCGCCCGGTTGGATGACGTATTGATATGAATATGAAGACACTTCGATTTCGTGAGATTGTGGGAATCTCTGCCAGCACAGTCCTACTTTTTGCAGGACCGGCAAAAGCGGCAGCTCCCATGGTGTCCGTTTTTGGCTCCTATTTCCCGACCTGGCTCATTTGCACCCTGCTTGGCATCGTCCTGACCGTGATTGTGCGCAAACTGTTTATTATCGTAGGCATCAACGAACACCTGCCACTTGCACCTGTTGTCTACCTTTGTCTGACAATCGCCGCATCAATCGGTATCTGGCTTGTGTGGACAGGGGAGATCGTCTGATGAGCGACGACGGAAAAAAGATCCACAAGCTTTTGGCAAAAGGGATCGCCGCGCTTACCATCGGCGCGGCCCTCTTTGGCGGTTGGCTTGCCTACTCCATCAACACGACGCATCCAAAAACAACCACTGCAGAGATCGAAGCGCCGGTAGTTCATATCTCGCCAACGGTTCCAGGTCGTATTGTTGCGATCGAGGTGGAAAACAATGCCTCGGTATTGAAGGGGGATGTGCTTTTTCGCATTGATCCCGAACCGTATCAGCTTCGTCTTGATCAGGCGCAGGCGGAATTGGCCGCAGCGGAAGCAGAAGTGGCGCAGGGCGGTCGAAATCTCGTCTCGGAACAATCCAATGCCGATGTTGCCAGCAAGCAGGTAGAGCGCGCGCAGCATAATGTCGATCTCGCCAAACAGACGCTGGACCGGCTGGAACCTCTCCTAAGCAAGGGCTATGTAACAGCTCAGCAGGTGGATCAGGCCCGAACGACCTATAACGACGCTCTGGTGAGCCTTGATCAGGCACTGACGCAATCAACAGGTGCGCAAACCGTCATTGGCACATTGGATACGCGCAAAGCGCAAGTGGCAACGGCCAGGGCGACCGTGGCGCTTGCACAGCGCGACCTGGACAAGACCGTCGTTCGCGCGCCGTTTGATGGCAAGGTCACGGGCCTGACAATTGCGGCGGGGGAATATGCGATACTCGGCCAGCCGATTTTCGCGCTTATTGACACCGGCGGCTGGGAAGCTGTGGGCTTCTTCAAAGAGACCGAGCTCCCCAAAATTGCCATTGGTGACAGAGCAGATGTCTATCTCATGGCAGATCCTGATCGGCTTATCGAAGGTGAAGTTGCCAGCGTGGGCTGGGGGGTTCGCTCTCAGGAATCGGCGAACGTGTTTGGTATGCAGGTCGTTTCCAACGCCCTCAACTGGGTAAAGGTCGCCAAACGCTTCCCGGTCTATGTGCACCTGCATGAACCGCCAGACGATCTGATGCGCAACGGCGCTTCCGCCGTTATCGTCGTGCGCGGCGCACCCGAGGAAGCCAGCCAACATGTGGCAAACTAAGCATCCTCTCCAAACAATCCTCTGGGACGAGTTGCAACCCTATGAGGGCCGCCTGGGCCAAACAGTGCGCATGACCGTCTTGGTGATGATCACTGTGGCGGTCTCCATGGCGTTGCAAGTTCCGGAAGCTGCCATTTCCTGCTATCTGATTTTCTTTGCCGCGCGCGACAATGCAGGATCAGCCATCCAGATAGGGCTCGCGCTTGTTGTGGCTGCGAGCCTTGGCATTTTGCTTGCGTTTGTTTTTCTCATGCTTTCGGCTGACGAGCCGGGACTGCGTCTGGCCTTCATTGCCCTTTTCACATTTGCTGGCATGTTTTTCTCGCAGGCAAGCAAACTTGGGCCAATTGCCGCCACGCTTGGCTTTGTCTTCTCCTTCGCACTCACGCTCTACGATGAAATTCCCATCCCTGAGCTTTTGACGCGGGGTCTCGCCTGGATTTGGGTAGCCATCTTCTTTCCCATGTTCTTCATGGTCGTGCTCAACATTTTGGCGGGCCCCAACCCCGCTCGATTGCTGCGCAATGAATTGGCAGAAAGGCTGGCGACTGCCGAAGGCCTGATTACCGGAAAAACTGCAGCCGAAGCCGATGCAAAACGGCTTCTGGCGCGTGGTAACGAACCTCTTCGCGGTTGGCTGAAATCCGCGCGTTTTCTGGCGAAGATGAACGCTAAGGAACTGGCCCGCAGCGAGGGACTGATCAACGCAAGCTACGCACTTTTGAGCCTAGCAGATGCTGCTAAAGCCCTCTCCTTGCGCTGGGATCACGATGAGTTGGATGACCTGACCGGCAGAATGACCGCACTGCGAGATGCGCTCCGGGGCGGAAAAGTGCTTACCGTATCCGAACCGAGGCTGCGTCCGCGGGCCGCAGGCAAGCGTGAATTTGAGAGTGCTCTGCGGCAGTTAGAGAACACATTTTCACCTGACCACACGGTAGACGGTGGCGTCACGGAAGATGCTAAGAAAGAACCTTTTCTGGCCCCCGATGCTTTCACCAATCCAGACTATACGCGCTTTGCCCTCAAGGTGCTTTTGGCAGTCATGGTCTGCTATATCACCTATACTGGCCTGCATTGGTTTGACATCCACACGGCCATGGTCACAGGCTATTATGTGGCTCTTGGTACAACAGGTGAAACTGTTCACAAAATGACGCTGCGCATAACCGGCGCGCTGATCGGGGCCGTTATGGGCATCGGTTCCGTTCTCTTCGTCATGCCACTCATCGACGACATCGGGCAGCTTCTTCTTCTGGTTGGCACGGGAACCTTCATCTCTGCCTGGGTGGCCAATGGCTCGCGGCGCATACAGTATATCGGCTGGCAGATGGCGCTCTGCTTTTTCCTGGTCGTACTGCATGGTTATGGCCCAAGCTACGATCTGGGCGCGGCCTCCAGCCGTGTCATCGGCATTCTGTTTGGCAATGCAGTGATGGGGATCGTATTCATCTATATTTGGCCAGTCAGCATTTCCGGGAGTATCAGCAGCACGCTATCAGACGTGCTTTCGACGCTTTCCCGGTTCCTTTCGCCGAAATCCGCCAGCCCGATTCCACAGCGACCCTTCTATCCCAAATTGGAAGCCGCCGAACGCAGCCTGGAACTTGGCATATTTGAGATGCAGCGGAGTGCCGAAGAACAGAAACAGGTCGAACGAAACCAGGAGGTGAGCGAGGCGATTGATGCTTTGGCTCCGCCAATTCTGCTCCTATCAGAAATCGTGCACGGCAAAAGCCCTACGCAGAATTTGATCCCATTGCCAATCCGCGCTTCGTTTGCCCGTTTTCAGGCCTCTGCATCAGCTTTCCTTCACGATTGCAGCGTTGCGGTGAATGACGAAAATAGCCCGGTAAAAGAAATAGTCTGGAAGTCCGC
The DNA here is from genome assembly GCA_050301895.1 of Ensifer sp. Taxonomy (GTDB): domain Bacteria; phylum Pseudomonadota; class Alphaproteobacteria; order Rhizobiales; family Rhizobiaceae; genus Ensifer_A. Next base: position 264,273 of record JBNKZZ010000009.1, read on the forward strand.
TTTTCCAGCGCTTCAAACATCGGTATTGCAGGAAAGGCTACGGCACTTTAACACGAACGGGCCTCTCTTGTCGGCAACAAACAGAGAATTACAGGCACATTTGCGCCTGTGCCGACAGATTGATAAGCGGTTGAGTGATCTGGCCGTGGTGTGGAGTTGAGCATTTGAATGTAGAGCGTGTGACATTATCAAGAGGGCTTATGGTTGCGGGATGCTGCCTGTCTCTGGTGGCATGCACCACACCCTCGGATGCGCTGGTGCCCAAAGATGCGAAAACACCCTTTGGCAATCAGGCGCAGGTCGCTGCACATGATTTTGCAGTAGATGGCGACGATGTTCCCACCCTCATAAAGAACATCACCGTTGATCCGAAGCACACCTACAGTCTGGCAGAGCTGATCGACATAGCCGAAACAAATGATCCGGCGACGCGCACAGCCTGGACGAGGGCGAAACAGGCCGCCGCTCAGGTGGGTGTTGCCCAGTCCACCTATCTGCCCATGCTGAGCGCCAGCGTACTCGCCGGCTATGCGCAAACATCGTCTATCGCCCCCGGCCTCAAAGCCGGCGCTATTGACATTCCCAACGGCGTGTTGACGACAACCGGTGCTCAGGTCACACCGGCGCTGACCGTCAATTGGCTGCTGTTCGATTTTGGCGAGCGCAAGGCTGCGGCAGATGCGGCAAAGGATATGGCTTATGCCGCCAATGTGGGCTTCAATGGTGCCCATCAGAGATTGATTTTCGAGGTCAGTAACGCCTACTTCCAACTGGCCGCAGCGCGTACTCAACTCTCAATTAATGCCGAGGCTTTGAAGAACGCCAGCCAGGTGCTTGCGGCGACAAATGCGCGCAAGGAAAGCGGTATCGCGACCACCATTGAAACAGCGCAGGCCAGCCAGCAGGTTGCACAGGCCAAATTCGATCTGGTGCAGGCAAAGGGCACTGAGGAAGATGCCTATGGCGCGCTTTTCAGCGCTATGGGTATTTCGCCCACCACGCGCATGAAGGTTCAAAATGTTGGCTACCGCCGTCTGCCACGATTTGTGCCGCAGCAGTTGGACAACATGATAGAGGAGTCCTTGCGCCACAGGCCCGACGTGCTCGCCGCTTTCGCCAAGGCCAAAGCCGACAAAAAAGGCATAGCCGCAGCCAAAGCCCGCTTCTTGCCCAAAGTTGCCGTGACCGGCTCCTATAACAGATCGAGCGGACAGATGACTGTGGCTGACAGCCGGTTATCACAAAGCGCCAGCGGGCGCTTCAACCAGCCAAACGGGTCTATCATGCTTGGCATCTCAGTCCCGATTTTTGATGGTGGGCTGAGGGCACATCAGCTTGACGTTGCCCGATCCAACGCCGAAGCCTCCCAATATGATTTGCGTCGGGTGCAAAATGCAGCGGCGCAGGAGATCGTTGTTGCTTACAACGCAATCAAGACCGGCTTGTCGTCGTATTCAGCCGCTTCCGAACTTGTACGGGCGGCGCGCACGACCTACGACGCGGCCCTGGACTACTACAAACATGGATTGGGCACACTGGCGGATGTCAGCGTTGCGCAAAATGGACTCTTGAAAGCCCGCTTGTCTCAAGCAAAAGCCCTGAGTGACTCCCTGACTGCAGCAGCATCCTTTGCATTTGCGACTGGCGCATTGACGAATACACAGGCCATTCCCTGAGCGGCGTGATCTTCACCGATCATAGTGATCGGCGCTGCGAGGCCGCAATCGCCCTAAACCAGCACTGCATAGAACCCGATTTCTTCTCCCGATATTTGGGGGCGGAACATAGGGACCATTCCGGTATATCGTGTTCACGATATCGTGAACACGATCTGACCTTTCGTCGGGATTAATCCAGGCTGGCCGTTGTTGTTGAATATATCGAGGCCGGATCGCGTTGGCTTCGACCAAACAATTTGGAGAGAACCATGACCTACAAACACATCCTGACCGCCTCAACTTTCGCTCTGGCAAGCCTCCTGCCTCTCACAAGCACTGCATGGGCAGCAAGTGGCGGTGGCAGCAGCAACAATGGTGCCGAAACACCTTCGTGCAAGACCGGCACCGTGTGGAACAAGAAGACGAAAAAATGCGAGCCCGAAAATGCGAGCAAAATGGATGACAAGACGCTCTATTCCGAGGGACGCGATCTCGCGCTTGCTGGCCGGTACCCGCAGGCTTTGGAAACGCTTGGCGCCGTCAAGCAGCCAGACTCGATGACCTATACGATGATCGGCTATTCATGGCGCAAAATGGGTAATTTTGAACAGGCGCACGCTTTCTACAACAAGGCGCTCGTTGCTGATCCAAACAACGTCAATACGCACGAATATCTTGGTGAAGCCTATGCCGAACAGAACCAGCTGGAACTCGCCAAGATGGAGTTGGCAAAGGTCGAGAGTCTTGCTGGCAGGGATAGCGAGCAGTACCAGGAACTTGCTGAAGCCATCGATGGCAAAATCTAGAAGAGCTGAGCGCGCACCGCGCAACACTCGACTTTGTACATTGTTGCGGACGGTAACGCGTCCGCAACATGTTCAGTATTACCATGAGTACAATTGACCACCGCTTGTCTGCGCTCGTTCATTTTCTGCCATGGCGTCTTTTGGTCGAGGCGATTGACAACACAATATTGACCCGCGCCTAGCGTAATTTGAGGCTCTGATTGCTACGATGCCAAGTTTTCTGGCCGAAGTCGAAACATGCGTGCCCGCCCTGCGCAGATATGCGCGGTCGCTGACGCATGATCACGAAGAGGCAGATGATCTCGTTCAGGACTGCCTGGAGAGAGCGATCCGTAAGCGGGCGCTTTGGCGGCCGATCGGCGCGGTGAGGCCATGGTTGTTCCGGATACTACTCAACATCTACCGCAACAATCTAAAGCAACGTCGGCAACGGCCTGCATTAATGGCCATAGACAGCATTCCTCTCGAGCCGCAACATACTGGTGAGCAATCCTCACGATTGGCACTGGCAGAGACTGCCAAGGCGATCGACCAGCTGCCTCCGGAACAGCGCGAAGCGCTGCTTTTGGTCGTACTCGAGGGCGTCACCTATGAGGAAGCGGCCAAGATATTGGAGATACCGATTGGCACCTTGATGTCTCGTCTAGGCCGAGCGCGCGCGTCGCTTCGCATATTGACCGACAATCCGACGCCACGGTTGAGGACAGTAAAATGAAAAATGAGTCCGATAACATCACCGACAGCGAGCTTCTTGCATATGTTGACGAACAACTTGACGCGAAGCGGGCCGCAGAGATTGAAGTTGCGCTCCTGACCCACCCAAAGGACGCTGAAAAAGCAGAGCTTTGGCGCAAGCAGAACGAGGTTATCCGCGAGCTTTATTCGCATGTGGATGACGAACCGCTGCCTGATCGCCTTGATGTCTGGCGGATTGAGGCCGAGGTTACCCGAAAGAAAAGAGATTGGCACCGACTTGCTGCCGCTGCGATTGTTTGCCTCTTCATTGGTAGCGGCATCGGCTGGCTCGGTCATTCGTTCTCGCCGCTGGCCCAGATCATGGAACCACAGTTTGTCGCCGACGCGGTTGATGCACACACTCTTTACGCAAGCGATGTCGCCCACCCGGTCGAATTCAGCGCCGACAGGAAGATCGAACTCGCGACATGGATATCGCGCCGTCTTGATCGAGAGATCGCCGTACCTGACCTGTCAGACAAGGGGTATAGTTTTGTCGGTGGGCGGCTGCTTCCGGCGGGAATTGAGCCCGCAGCGCTGTACATGTACGAAGACAAGAACGGACAGCGCGTAACGCTCTATATCGTGCCGCGGTCGCATGGGCAGGAAACAGCCTTGCGATTTGTTGGATACGATAATCTGGAGGCACTCTATTGGCGCGCAGAGGATATCAATTGCGTGCTTGTCGGCGAACTGCCACGAGACGAGCTGAAAACCATGGCGCTCGAGATCTACAAACAAATCGGCTGAGCTTTGCCCGCAGTTGAACGATATCTGAGATGCGTCACCTGCCAGTGCAATAGGCTCTTATGCGCACACACCTGCAGCACGCTCTTCCCGGCTTTGTCGAACAATCTCAAGTCATCCGCAGCGAACTTCACTCTTATTTTCTGACCGGGGCCGGGCGGCGACGCTCTGTGTTCGGCAACGGCCTCGAAATGCCGCTCGTTTGGCCATGTGATTTTCGCGGATATTCATCTGAGCAATATTCATAAATAAAGAATCCAAATTGGTCGTCTTTTCAAGCGTCCTCTAAAATTTCCTGATGAGCAAGAATTCGGCTCACCCGCGGATGCGGATTAATTTTTGCGAAATTCTCACGCGGGTTGAATGACTTGCGGGTTATTTCGCATTGGGAGGAAGTTTATGAAAAATATCAGAAAATACCTAAGCACTGCGGCTTCGACTGCGTTGTTCATCACGATTTCAAGCGCTGCCTACGCGCAACCTGCCGAAGTCATTCACTGGTGGACGTCCGAGGCAGAATCCAAGGGCGTCAAAGTTATTGCCGATGCATTCGACGCGTCAGGTGGCGAATGGAAAGATGAAGCTGTTGCCGGCAGCAGCGCTGCCAAGACTGCTTCTATCAACCGCATTGTGGGTGGAAACGCGCCGGATGTCGCTCAGTTCAATATGGGCGCGGATATTGATAACCTTGTTGAAAGCGGCCTCCTTGCGCAGCTCGATTCCGTTGCTACCGCCGATGATTGGGCGGGCGTTGTCCCGAAGTCAGTCATGGATGCTGTTACGCGTGACGGCCACGTATATGCCGTTCCGATCCAGCTTCAGGCGACCAATTTCCTGTTCGCCTCCAAGGCGGCACTTGATAAAGTTGGTGCTGAGATGCCGAAGACCTGGGACGAGTTCTTCGCAACGGGCGACAAACTGCGCGACGCCGGCATTGTGCCCTATGCGCAGGCAGGCGACCGTGATGTTTGGTTTATGAACACATTTGGAGCTGTGCTTGCCTCGGTTGCTGGCGCAGAAGGCTGGGCGAAATTTACAGGTCCTGATGGCGTGGATTTCGTGCGCTCGGAAGCATTCAAGCCAGTCGCTGATGTTCTGGTAAAGCTTCCCAAATACGCTGACAACGGTGTTTCCGGTCGCCAGTGGAACGTAACCGGTCAGATGATTTTGAACGGTGAAGCCGGTTTCTTCATCATGGGGGGCTGGGCAATCGGTGAGATTGCAGCTGCAGGAAAGACGGCCGGTAAGGACGTTCTTTGCTCAATCGGCCCAAACAATGCGCCGGCAGTGGTGACCGGTGATGTATGGGCTATGCCGCTGAAGGGCGACGGGCTTAACGATGCGCAGGCAAAGATCGCCTCGCTTACAACGTCAGTCGAGGTGCAGGCACAGTTTACCACAACGATGGGATCGCTTCCTATCCGCAGCGGTGTGGACACTTCCGGTTACAATGCCTGTGCTGCAGCTGGCGCTGGCGCCATTGAAACCGGCAATTCGGTTTCCGCCCTTATGATTCCGTTCTCCCCGGAAAAGGTTGGTGCACTTGGCTCCGAATTAAAGGTGCTGTGGGCCAACCCGGATGCCACTGCTGACGACTATGTCGAAGCTGTGGCTCGCGTTCTCGAAGAATACTGAGGTGTTTCGATAGGCCGATCGGAAAGATCCGGTCGGCCTCTGGTCTAAACAATCAGATAAGGAAAACACAATGCTCAGGTTTTCGCGCGCACGGCTGCAAGTTAGCTTGGCGATGTTGCCGGCATGGATTATTGCGATTGGTCTGTTCGTAGGCGCAATCATCTGGACTTTCGTCATTTCATTGACGAACTCAAAACTTGTTCCTGTCTACAATTTCAATTTCTTTGAACAATACGCAAAACTGATGCGGCAGTCCGCATGGATCGCATCTGCCAGCAATCTCACTGTCTTCGGCGTGCTCTTCATACTCATTTGCCTGGTTCTTGGCTTCCTGATGGCTGTCATGATGGACCAGAAAATCCGTGCCGAGAGCATATTCCGAACTATATTTCTTTATCCCTATGCCATGTCGTTCGTGGTAACAGGCCTTGTCTGGCAATGGATTTTGAACCCCACATTTGGCATTCAATCCGCTGTCCGCGGTTGGGGATTTGAAAATTTCGTATTCGATTGGATCGTCCGCCCTGACAGAGCAATCTACATCCTTGTTCTCGCCGCAGTTTGGCAGGGCAGCGGCCTTGTCATGGCTATCTTGCTTGCCGGTCTGCGCGGGGTGGACGAAGACCTTTGGAAAGCAACACGAGTCGACGGCATATCCAAGTGGCGTGTCTACACATCGATCGTCCTTCCCATTATTGCACCCATGGCGGCAACGGCGACCGTGTTGCTGTCAGTCTCGGTGGTGAAGGCCTACGACCTTGTTGTGGCGTTGACCGGCGGTGGCCCTGGTAATGCAACGGAAGTTCCCGCGAAATTCGTCATGGAAAACCTCTTCGAACGTCAAAACGTTGCTCTGGCAAATGCCGGCGCGATTGTCATGTTGGTTGCCGTGATTGCGATTGCGACCCCTCTCTATTACGCGCGCCGTTATTCAGCGCAGAAATCGGCAGGTTGAGATGGTTATGAACTCGGAAAAGCGTCTGGCACGTCTTGGCGTATACGCCTTTCTTGTCATCATGGCGGCATTCTTTCTCACGCCGCTTTACGTTATGATCTCAACCTCGCTAAAAACGATGGACGAAGTTCGCGCTTCCTCCATTTTCGCATTTCCCGCGAAGCCTACTATTGATGCCTGGGTGACGGCCTGGAGTTCTGCCTGTACGGGCTTGACCTGCTCCGGGGTATCCGTCGGGTTTTTCAACTCATTGAAGATCATGATCCCCTCCACTGTTCTCTCGATCACGGTGGGAGCTGTCACTGGTTACGCGTTGTCCTTCTGGCGTCCAAAGGGTGCGGGACTGATATTTGGCATCCTCGTGGTGTCTGCCTTCATTCCGTATCAGGTATTCATCTATCCGTTGGTGCGCGTTCTTTCCCAGGTTGGCTTCTATAACAATCTTTCGGGTATCGTTCTGGTGCACGTGATTTTCGGCCTTCCCATCATGGTTTTGATGTTTCGAAACTACTACGCCGGACTGCCACGCGACCTCTTCAGTGCTGCGCGCGTGGATGGCGGCGGGTTCTGGGATATTTTCTTTCGCCTCATGCTGCCGCTCTCGCCACCGATCCTGATTGTCGCGGTTATTCTGCAGTCGACTCACATCTGGAACGACTTCCTGTTCGGCCTTGTTTTTGCCGGTTCTGACAACAGGCCTATGACCGTGCTTCTCAACAATATCGTCAACACGACACAGGGCGAAAAGGCATACAACGTAAATATGGCAGCGACCATTTTGACTGCCCTCGTGCCTCTTGTGATTTATCTCGCATCTGGACGCTGGTTCGTCCGCGGCATCGCCGCCGGTGCAGTGAAAGGATAAACGATGACCGCTGTTTCAATTCAGAATCTGGAAATCCAATTTGGCGCTGTAAAGGTGCTTCAAAATCTTGATCTCGATATAGCAAGTGGCGAGTTCATTGTGCTTCTCGGATCATCGGGTTGTGGCAAGTCCACGTTGCTAAACGCTATTGCAGGTCTCATTGATGTGCACAGCGGCAAGGTGAAAATTGGCAACAAGGACATGACGCACGCAGAGCCAAAAGACCGTGGCATCGGCATGGTGTTCCAATCCTATGCGCTTTATCCGCAAACGACGGTTGAGGGGAACCTGACCTTTGGTCTGCGCATGGCGAAAATACCAAAAGACGAAATCGAGCGGCGCGTCGAACGGGTTTCGGAAATGCTGCAGATAAAGCCCTATCTGAAACGTCGTCCGGCTGCATTGTCTGGTGGACAGCGTCAGCGCGTGGCTATCGGTCGGGCGCTGGCACGCGACGCTGATGTTTATCTTTTCGACGAACCTCTTTCCAACCTTGATGCCAAGCTGCGTGCGGAACTGCGTGTTGAATTGAAGACGTTACATGAAGACATCGGCAAGACCATGATCTATGTGACGCACGATCAGATTGAGGCAATGACGCTTGCGACCCGCATTGCAGTGATGCAAAGCGGCGTTATACAGCAACTTGCATCTCCCGAGGAGATTTACTACCGCCCGGCAAACCTGTTCGTTGCAGAGTTTATCGGCTCACCGGGCATGAACTTCCTGTCAGGCACCTTGAAGCCGCAGGGTGAAAAGGTCATGTTCGAATTAAGCGAAGGTGCTGTGCTGGATGTGAGCGCCTATCCGTTCGAGACGCGACCGACAAATCCCGTTGCTGCAATCCTCGGCATTCGACCGGAGCACCTGACAATCGACCCGCATGATGGATTGCTGCGCCTCAACATGACAGTCAATGTTATGGAAACGATGGGAGCAGATACGATTATCTGGGGCCATTGCGAAGCGCAGAAAATCTCCGTACGTGTCAGCAGCGAATTGAGATTGAACCCCGCGCGCGGCAGCAAACTTGATCTCGGCTTTTCGCTTGGCAGTGCTTCATTTTTTGCTGAAGATGAAGGCACACGCCTCTAATTGACACGCCGTCATTATTTGCTCGGCGAACCTATAACTTCAAAGACGAACGTATCGTCGGAGTATTTCTCCGGCGATACAATACGCTAAGGCAATGGCAGGGACATGACAGTCGACGAAAACTGGATCGAAGAGACACTTTCCAAAATGACAACCGAGGAGAAGGTGTCATTGCTCTCAGGTGCCAATTTCTGGGAGACCGTAGCAATTGAGCGTTTGGGCGTGCCCTCTGTCAAAGTTACCGATGGTCCCAACGGTGCCCGTGGCGGCGTGACTGAAAACGGGCCAACTGCGGCTGTTTTTCCGTGTGGCATTGCCCTTGGCGCCAGCTGGAATAGGGCTCTTCTCAAAGAGATCGGAAATGCCCTTGCCGAGGAGGCTCGTACAAAGGACAGCAATGTTTTGCTGGCACCGACTGTCAACATGCATCGCGGACCGCTTAACGGTCGAAACTTCGAATGTTATTCGGAAGACCCGCTGCTTACGACACAGATGGCTCTTGCTTATATCGACGGGCTTCAGTCTGAAGGTATCGGCGCAACCATCAAGCACTTCATTGGCAATGAGAGTGAATACCAGCGCATGACAATGTCATCCGACATTGATATCCGTGCGCTTCGGGAAATTTACCTGCCACCGTTTGAAGCCGCCGTGAATGCCGGAACATGGGCTGTCATGTGTTCCTACAACCGCCTCAATGGCACATATACCAGCGAACACAAGTGGCTGCTCACGGACCTTTTGAAGGGTGAATTAGGCTTTGATGGCCTTGTCGTTTCTGACTGGACTGCTGTGAAGAGTGTAGCCCCAAGCATCAATGCCGGCCTCGATCTCGAGATGCCAGGCCCCGCCCTCTACCGTGGGCAGAAGCTACTGGATGCAATCGACCGTGAAGAGATTGATATGGAAATGGTCACCGACGGCGCACGCCGGGTGCTCAGGCTCGTTGAACGCTCCGGCGTACGCAAGACCCCTCGCATCAAGGAGGAAAAATCGGTTGATCTACCGAAGCACCGCGCGCTTATCCGCCGCGCTGTAGCGGAAGGGTCAGTTCTCCTGAAAAATAATGGCATATTGCCACTTGATGCATCCAAGACACTGAAAGTGGCCGCTATCGGACCAAATGCCGCCATGGCGCATATTATGGGTGGTGGCAGCGCGCGCGTGAACGCGCATTATCGCGTCAGTCCCCTTGAAGGGCTGAAGGCACGGAAAAACCTGGAAATAGTGCATGAAGAGGGATGCACAAATCATCTCTTGTTGCCTGTCGTGCCCGATACAATGACGACCGACTTTTACAATAGCGACGATTTTTCCGGGCCTGTCGTTTACACGCGCAAATATTCCAAATCCGATGCGAAATGGTTTGGCTCACATGAGCCGGGTGTGGATCTTTATACATTTACGGCACGTTCGAGCTTCTCGGTCACACCAGCGAAAAGCGGACGCTATGAACTTGGCATGGCAAACGCCGGTCTCGCCCGCCTTTATGTGGACGATGTGCTGGTTATAGACGGATGGGAGGGATGGGAGCCCACGGGCACGACCTATTATGATTTCGGCGGCGACGAGCGTATAGTGGGAATCAATCTCGAAGCCGGACAGAGTTACGATTTCCGCGTTGATTATCGTTCAACAACGGGCGTTATGGACGGCATTCAGGCATTTCGCGTTGGCCTTTCGCTGCCGACGGGAGAAGAAGGCTTGCAAAGCGCTGAGCAGGCGGCGGCCGCAGCTGATGTCGCGATTGTTTTCGTTGGCCGCACACCGGAGTGGGATAGTGAAGGCCGTGATCTGCCGGATATCACGCTTCCTGGTGACCAGGACGAGCTGATACGTCGCGTGGCGAGCGCAAATCCGAATTGTATCGTCGTTGTCCAGTCCGGTGGCCCGATTGCCATGCCCTGGAAGGATGATGTCGCAGCTATAATGGAATGCTGGTATCCAGGCCAGGAACTTGGCAACGGCGTTGCAGACGTGCTTTTCGGTGACGCAGAGCCGGGTGGCCGCTTGCCGCAAAGCTTCCCCGCCAGCCTGGAAGCCAACCCCACCATCGGTAACTATCCCGGTGAGAACGGACATGTCGCCTATAAAGAAGGCATATACATCGGCTATCGCCATTATGACCGGAATGATGGGGCAGATGTTCTGTTCCCCTTCGGTTTCGGCCTTTCCTACACGACGTTCGAGCTTGGGCAAGCCCGTCTCTCGACCACCAAAGTCAGCGCGGGTGGATCGCTTAAAGTCACCATTCCGGTTCAAAACACAGGCGGGCGCGCAGGCAAGACTGTCGTGCAACTCTATGTTTCGCCGCCACAGGGCAGCGACCGCCCTGTCAAGGAGCTTCGTGGCTTCGAAGCGCTAACGCTACAGGCAGGTGCGGCGGGAGACGCGGAAATTGAACTTGGAATGCGAGCCTTCGCCTATTTTGACGTTGGGAGAAATGCGTGGCGGGCTCCGGCAGGGCAATACACACTGCTGATAGGCTCATCATCAGCTGATCTTCCTATTGCGCTTGCAGCAACGCTCGAAAATGATTGGGAAGAGGTCTGCGCGACGCCGGCGCCTTAATTGAACGGTCCGCAGACAACAGTTGGAAGAGGCTCCGGCAGGCTCCAAACTGTGTCTACAACGCCTGGCTCAATGTTCTCACGCCTGCTGCTTATATTCATATGGGCTGGGTTTAAGGTTTTGCAGGACATCCGTGATCTGCTCAACCATCCAGTCGCGCCCGCTGCTGCGCAATGATTGGCCGCTGTTCCACATCAGACGTACGCGGAAATTTGGCAGCACGAATGGCAACGGCACCCAGCGCAGCTGACCACGCTCAGAGAAGCTCTCGGCCGTTCGCGATGGGAGAACCGCGATCAAATCGCTCTCGCTAATGACATATGGAAGCGCTGTAAAATGCGGCAATACGATTTGGACCTTTGCCGTGCCAGCTTGACCAATTGTTGACAGGCTGGAAACCTGCCAATGCTCCGAGGCTCCGTTAACGACGGCATGCCCATGCTTCATAAAGCCTTCCAGCGAAAGAGTATCAGCAACGGTTGGATGATCATGACGGATCAGTGCGACATAGTTTTCTTCAAATAGATCTCGCTGTGACAGGTCTGGATCGACCCTCTTCAAATTGCCGATGGCAAAATCAATCTGACGCAGTTTCAGTTTGTGCTCAAAATCCTGAACCTCCAGCGGTACAACATCCAGCCGAATACCTGGTGCAACTTCGGCCAGACGCGAAACGATCGGAGGCAAGAATGTCATCTCGCCGAGATCCGAAAGAGCAATAGTGAAATGCTCCACGACCGCGCTTGGGATGAATGGCTCGTCTCCCCTTAAGGTATGGTCCAATCGCTGCAGAGAAGTCGCACATTCCCTGTAAAGATGGGTTGCATGCGCCGTGGGTGTCATGCCCTGCGGTCCACGAATAAACAGCGGATCGCCGGTAATATCGCGCAGCCGTGACAATGCCTGAGAGACCGTGGGCTGCGACATATTTAGCCGGCTTGCAGCACCTGTCACTGTTTGGCATTCGTGAATGGCAACAAGGATACGCAACAGATTCAAGTCTTGCATTGCACTCCTCCTGTGAGCCTCTAAACCCGCTCGAAGGTTCAGATCGTGGTGCCTCGCCAACCCTCAATCCCGTGACCACGGCTGGTCAATTGAGGGCTGAATTGAATGCCAGTTTTTCCCAAATTGCGATGTCCACCTTGGGACCAAGCTGAAAGTCCGCTCCCAATTCTGCCAATGCGCAGCAGATTTCTTCGTCTCTTCAGAAGGTCGACCATCTGCCGTCCAAGCCAAGCCGAGCCCCTTGGGCCTGATTGGTTCTATCGTCATTGGCCGGACTTCGATCAACAAGCCATCATGCCGACTCTCCGAATACCTCCCAACAAATGGACTACCCGTGGCACCCGCACCAGAAAACTCTCAATCAATTTTATAGCGTGATAATTTTACTTTGTCATCCAATATTTTGATTTCAAACTATCTTGGAGGGCCGAATAGATAGGCATTGTTATCTGCGTGACAGTTGATCGATTGTCACGCGATATGGAGCACAGCTTTTGTATTCTCGAAGACCTGCGATACAGAGATATTGAGCTCGATAAGGTATGAAGCCTGCCGTCAAAGGCGGTAGGGCCACCACTTGCCTCACCTACGGATGCCGCATACCTGGACCACGTGAGATTAATGAAGACGATGCCAGTATCATTAGGCGACCTTTGGAGGAATACGCGGAGGAGAAGTCGCCAAAGTAAATTGCCGCCGATCTCAATAATGGGATACCACCGGTGCCCGGTCCTCGTTGCGCAAGATGGAGAAGCGACTACAACCTCAACCGCCCGCCTAAAGCGGCCCGTTTTGTATTTGGTTGCAGGGCCTGATTGCACCGAGACTTGTGAATTCGCATTGTAAACTTGGGGCCCACAGTAGATCAACGTATCAGGCATAGCCCCGCCCAAATCGACACATCTAAATAACCCTTGTGAAGGTCGGGAAAACGCACTCATTTCGAACGTTCGCGCTGCTGAACTGAGTTCTTAAAACCGGACACTTCAACCTTGAAAACCCGTCGGCACCCAAACCTCCGAGGCGGTACTCACTTCAATGATTGAATGCTCTGTCTTGGCTTATGTGATTCCCCCCTGCTTCGCGGTCGAATGATAGCGACCCTTGACGTGGTCATTAATTGATGATTGATTGTTGACAATCGATCATCGGAAGGGGCTTCCATATGGCATCAGACGTTCATCCGCTCAATCGCCTGCGCAAGACGACCTTCCGCGATCACATCGTCGATTCCTTGAAAAGTGCGATTCTCAATGGTGACCTGGCTCCCGGCTCACAAGTTACCGAGTCCAGCCTGGCGGAACGGTTCGGCGTGAGCCGCGGCCCGCTTCGTGAGGCGATGCGGCAGTTGATTGACGACGGTTTGCTTGTTGCCGTTCCTTATACTGGCACCCATGTTGTGGACCTCTCGCTCGATGATATCCGCGAGATTTATTCCATCCGTGTCACTCTCGAGATCTTTGCGTTCGAGCTTGTCTGGGACCGCCGCGATGATGCTTTTCGTAGAGAATTGCTCCAGCGCCATTCTTTTTTGACCAAGACCATCGACGAACAGGATGACGCGGCAAGTATTCATGCGGAACTGCAACTACACGGCTTCGTATACGAAGCCAGCGGGCACAGCATCCTCATAAAGACTTGGGAGAGCCTGAAGGGCAGGCTTCAGCTATATTGGGCGGCCCATCACCGTGCGCACGGCATTCGCGGTCCACTCCGTGGAGGTCATGACAGCTATGTCGCAACCGCGCTTGGCGATGACATCGACGCGCTACGGGCCGAAATCCGCAGCCATATGGCGCGCGGCGGAAGCCAAACCGAAGCCTTTGTTGCCCAGCTTAATCCAGAGGTTGGACCTGATGCCAGCAAGACAAAGAAGGCTATCTAGATGGGTTCAGTGCTGAAAGTCCTGCTGATTGGCTGTGGCCACATGGGCGCGGCTCTTGCCCAGCCCCTCATTTCGAATGGCGAGAAATTCGAGCTTACCGTTGTCGATCCTGACATCGGAATCGCGAAGAGCCGGTTGGGCAATCCTGCAAATGTCAAATTCGTCGTTTCTGCTTCCGATCTTGGGGCGGAGCAGTTTGAGATCGCTATTGTAGCGGTTAAACCGGACATGGTCGCAAGTGCAATTTCGGCTGCAAATCAGCAGGTTTCGGGCGCTTTGATTATCTCGATTGCCGCGGGTGTCTCTCTCCGGGCCCTTTCCAAATCTGCACCAGCTACGGCACGTGTTGTGCGTGCGATGCCCAATCTACCGGCCATGGTGAAACAGGCTGTTACCGTCGCCTATTCCGGCGATCAACTGACACTGGACGATCGTAAGGCGGTGGAGGCCATTTTCGGTTCAGCCGGCATCTTCTCCTGGGTCGGCAGTGAGGATGCACTTAACGCTGCCACCGGTGTCGCGGGTAGCGGGCCAGGTTACGTCTTCGCCTTTACCGAATATTTGCAAAAAGCGGCAGAAGGCGTCGGCCTGACAACGCAGGAGGCGGCTCTGCTTGCCCGTCAAACAGTTATCGGCAGTGCGAGACTTCTGGAGCAAGACAGCCGGACAGCCCGCGAACTGAAATTGTCGGTCGCGACACCCAATGGCACGACTGCTGCTGGCCTTTCCCAACTGGAACGCGCTGCCGTTCTTGAAAAAGTGCTCAAGCGAACCGTTGAAGCAGCAACCAGCCGGGCGCGCGAAATCAGCAATCAAACTTAATAAGAAGCCTTAAAAGCCAGAACCAGAAAACCTAACAGAGGACATCAAAATGAATACGACACGTCGCACATTTCTAGCCGTCGCGGGATTGTCGGCCGCAGCCTTTGCTGTGCCGGTTCTGGCGCAGGAACAGTCCACGCTAGACAAGATCAAGGCTAGCAAGAAACTCCGCATTGGCGTCACATCTGCCGAGCCATGGTTCTTCAAGGATCCGATCACCGAAAAATGGACAGGCGTTGGCGTCTCCATGGGGCAAAAGCTGGCGGATGATCTGGGTGTGGAACTGGTCCCGGTCGAAACGACATGGGCTAACGCGGTTGCCGCTCTCCAGGCAGATCAAATCGACCTTATGTTCGTTCTTGACCCGACCGAAGAGCGCCGCAAGGCCATCGATTTTCCGGATGCGCCCCTATTCTACTATGCACTGGGAGCTCTGGTGTCTGAAGACTCCACGGCGAAAACCTGGTCTGATCTCGATAAGGCAGGAACGCGCATCGGTGTCGTTCTTGGAACGTCGGTTGACAAGAATGTCACCGCCATGATGAAGTCGTCGGAAATAAGCCGGTTCTCGAACAATGACGAAGCGGTTGCCGCATTCGCTGCTAAGCGTGTGGATGTCGTCGCCCTTTTCCATCCCGCACTCGTCGTTCAATATTCGCGCCTGAAACTGGGCAAGGTGATTTTGCCGCAGCCGGTCAATCCTGTCGCAACCAGCGCTGGCTTGCGTAAGGAGCCCAGCACCGCATTTAAGGATTGGGTCAACGAAGAACTCGCGAAGCTCTACAAGGCGGGCGTTCCTGATGAGCTCTTCAAGGCCTATATGAAGTCCAAGGGCATCGATCCAACGGGCATTCCCGGTCTGGTCAGAGAAGCGTGGTAAAGTCAGCGCTTCCTGCGTGGCGCGGAACAATGCGCGCCACGCAGGTCATGTAGAGATGGAACGGTTCGCGCGGTTGCGTGCCGAGTCCACATTTCTCCGGATTTACGAACATGAGCTATCAATGGGACTTCACTCCAGTCTTGGAGAGGTTCGACCTGTTATTGGTCGGCCTGGCAAATACTGTCAAAATCGCTGCCGTCTCCATCGTCTTCGGAATCGTCATTGGCATGTTACTTGCGCTGATGCGCCTGTCCTCACGCAGGTTACTTCGGCTGCCTTCTATCGCCTTCATTGAATTCTATCGCAACACACCGCCGATCATCCACTTCTTCTGGTTTTTTTATGCACTTCCGGTTGTGATGAATATCAGCCTGGATCCCTTTGTCGCGGCTGTTCTCGCGCTGTCGACGCAGTCAGGCGCATTTTATGCGGAGGTCTTTCGCGGCGGTATCGTTTCGATCGAAAAGGGGCAGTGGGAAGGATCGCGCGCGCTCGGCATGACCCACGCACAGCTCATGCGACGGATCATTCTGCCACAAGCCTTTACCCGCATGGTCCCGCCATTCGTGGAACGCTCGTTCGAGCTTTTGAAAACCACGGCGCTCGCTTCTACCCTGGCCTACGCGGACCTTCTCTATCAGGCCATGATCGTCAACAGCGAGACGTTTCGGCCGCTCGAAGTCTATACGACCATCGCCCTCATGTATGTGACTTTGTTGGTCATGGCGAGCACCCTCGCCAGGATTGCCGAAGCGCGGCTGACGGCTTACCGGTGAGGACCTGAACGATGGCGTATAAATTCGATTTCAACCTTGTCGTCGAAACATTTCCGGTCTTGATCAGGGGATTGATCGTCACCGTTGAACTATGGCTGCCCAGCATTTTGTTGGGTTTGACCTTCGGCTTGCTGCTTGCCCTGGCGAGACTGTCTAAATCCACTCTTTTGAGGCTGCCGAGCCTTTTTTACATCGAGCTTTTTCGTGACACGCCCGTTCTGATCCAGTTGATCTGGTTCTTCTATGCATTTCCGATCCTTATCGGCTTGCAGATGACGCCTTTTGAGGCTGCATTGCTTGGGCTCACCTTGAATACCTCCGCCTATTCGGCCGAAATATTCCGAGGCGGCATCCAGTCGATTGCACGTGGCCAATGGGAAGGTGCAAAGGCACTCGGCATGTCTTACGCGAATGTGCTCCGGCGCATCATATTGCCACAAGTATTCAGGAGAATGCTTCCGGCTTTCACCAACCGGGCGATCGAGGTGGCAAAGATGTCTTCGCTCGCATCGGTGCTTTCCGTGCATGAGTTGATGTATCAGGGCCGTCTCTTAAGCTCGACCTATTACAGGCCCCTCGAAATCCTAACCACAGTTGCGTTCATCTATTTCGTCTTGATCTACCCCGGAAGCTATCTGTCCGCGCGGTTGGAACGTCGCATGGCGGCGAAGGACTGAGATGGAATTGACCCGGAGAACTCAAATGACAAACACCATCATCACGGTCGACGGCTTGAATAAGTGGTTCGGCGACCATCACGTGCTCAAAGGCATTGATTTCAGCGTGGAATCCGGAGAGCGCATCGCGATTATCGGTGGCAGCGGATCTGGCAAAAGCACATTTTTGCGTTGCCTGAATTTCATGGAAATGCCGACCACCGGCACCATCGAACTGGATGGAAAAGTGCTCGGCCGTGCAGGCAGCAATGCGGAAAAGCGCACCTATTCCGAATCCGAACTATGCGATGTTCGCGAAAGAGTGGGAATGGTGTTTCAGCAGTTCAATCTGTTTCCTCATATGACAGTCCTGGAAAACGTCATGGAGGGGCTGGTAACCGTCAAGAAGATGAAGAAGGCGCAAGCCAGGGACATTGCACTGAAGCAACTGGGCAAGGTGGGGCTCGCGGAAAAGGTCGATGCTTATCCCTCCAGGCTATCCGGCGGTCAGCAACAACGTGTCGCAATCGCCCGGGCTCTCGCTATGGAGCCGGAAATTCTTCTGTTTGACGAGCCGACATCCTCGCTTGACCCGGAGCTTGTAGGTGAAGTCCTTCGCGTGATCCGCCAATTGGCAGAGGAAGGTCGGACCATGCTTCTTGTGACCCATGAACTTGGCTTTGCCTATCACTTTGCAACGAAGGTCATATTCCTCGCCGACGGCGTTTTCCACGAAATCGGGACGCCAGACGAGGTGCTCAAAAATCCAAAAATGGAGCGGACCCAAGCCTTCCTGCAACGCTTCACCGAATTTTCGTTCTAAGAAACTTCCGAAAAATCCTACACAGGAAAACAACAATGACTGCCATTCTCGCAAGCAATACGAGCTCCCAGGGATACGTTGACGACGAGCGGAACGATCACGTTCAAATCTATGTAAACGGTGAATTCTTTACCCGAGACGAAGCGAAGGTTTCCATTTTCGATGCCGGTTTTGTGCTGGGCGACGGCGTTTGGGAAGGGCTCCGCCTCGTCAACGGAAAACTGCTGGCGCTGGATGAGCATCTTGACCGCTTGTACGAAGGTGCAAACTCAATTCAGCTCAACATCGGCGTTACACGTCAGGAAATGACTGACATTCTATGGGAAACGCTCAATAAAAACAATATGAAGGACGGTGCGCATGTCCGCCTTATGGTGACCCGCGGCAAGAAGAAAACGCCGAACCAGGATCCGCGTTTCGCACTGGGCCAGGCGACTATTGTGGTTGTCGCTGAATTCAAAAAGCCGAAACCTGAATCCAAGGAGAAAGGATTGTCGCTCCTGACATCGACAATCCGCTGCAGCACACCTGATGTGTTCGACCTGCGCTTAAACTCACATAGCCGTCTCAATTTCATTCAGGCGCTCATACAGGCGATCAATTCGGGTGCCGATGAAGCGCTCATGCTGGATCAAAGCGGCTTTGTAGCGAGCTGCAACTCGACCAACTTCTTCATTGTCCGCGGAGACGAACTCTGGACGTCCACCGGACGCTTCAATTTTTGCGGTATTACCCGCAAGAAAGTCATCAAACTCTACGGGGAAGCGGGAAAGACGGTTCGTCAGCACGACTTTACCCTGGCAGAAGTATATGGTGCTTCCGAGGCTTTCGTTACCGGCACATTGGGAGGCATTACCCCTGTGACCAAGATCGATGGGAGAATGGTCGGCGACGGCCGCCCGGGTTCGGTCACAAAATATATCGCGGACCTATACGAGAGCTACATCAATTCCTGACTATGACGGTACAAGCCACATTGCATGACGATGATGAGGATGCGCATCATCGTTCGCCTATTCCGCGCAGAATCAGAGTACTGATCCGCAGCGATGAGGTGTCTCTGACCATTCTTGCCGCGATCATTGGTGGGCTGGCGGGGCTTGGTGTCGCGGGTATGGTTGCCCTTATACAATGGGTTCATCACGTTGCTTTCGCCGTTGAAGGTCACGAGGTCAGCGGTGCGGCTTATATCGATCCGCTGCGTGCATTCTTTATCCCGGCGGGCGGTGGGTTGTTGGTTGGGCTTTTGGCCTTCGTCCACGCCAAAGCCAAATCCTTGAACATTATCGACCCCGTTGAGGCCAATGCCCTTCATGGCGGCCGCATGCCGTTCGGCGGGAGCATTTTTTTGGTTCTGCAAACGATGGTCTCTAATGGTGTTGGCGGCTCGATCGGGATGGAGGCGGGATATACACAGCTGGGATCGGCGCTGGCCTCGAGTATCGGGAAGCTATTCCATCTTCGCCGCAGTGACATGAGAGCACTCGTCGGCTGTGGGGCCGCCGGCGCAATTGCCGCAGCCTTCGACGCCCCGCTCACCGGGGCGTTTTACGCATTCGAACTGATCATATCAACCTATTCGATAGGCATTCTGGCACCGGTTATCGTCGCGGCTATATCTGCGGTCGGCGTGATGCGACTTGTCCTGCCTCAGCCTTCGTTTCAGGTTGGATTTGCCGGAACGCTGGCGGCGTCCGACTACACGCTCGTCTTTTTCATGGCGTTCATCAGCGCGATGGTCGCAATCGCTATGATGCGGACCGTGACTTTTCTAGAAACCGCGTTCACAGCCAGCAAGCTGCCAATTTGGGGCCGACCGATCGTCGGCGGCATCTGTGTGGGCGCGATGGGACTTGTCACGCCAGCCGTGCTCTCATCGGGACATTCCGCTCTGCACGTCGGCTTTGGGGCTTTTTACACAGCACCCTTCCTTCTGCTTTTGATCGTATTGAAAGTGCTGGCATCTGCAACCTCCATCGCGAGCGGGTTTCGCGGGGGACTTTTCTTCGCCTCGCTTTTTTTAGGTGCAATGCTGGGAAAGCTGGTCGCCATCGGTTGGATGCTTGTATTCGGTCTGCAAATTCCGGCCCTTGTCGTCGCCATTGTAGGCATGTGTGCCATGGCGACCGCCGTTCTCGGAGCTCCGCTCACCATGTCCTTTCTGGCGTTGGAGACAACCGGCAGCCTTCCATTGACCATCGCGGTTCTGGCTGCAGCAGTCGTTTCGTCGCTGACCGCACGCAAGGTTTTCGGATATTCGTTTGCCACCTGGCGTTTTCACTTGAGGGGCGAAGCCATCCGAAGTGCTGCTGATGTCGGATGGGTGCGCGAATTGAGCATCGGCAGGATGATGCGAAAGGACGTCAGAACCGTTTTGCTGGAGACGCCGGTCGAGCGCGTCCGCCGCGACTTTCCCTTGGGTTCCACACAGCGCCTGATCGTGACCGACGAAAACCACAAATATTGCGGTGTCGTGTCTGTTCCCGAGTTGCACAAAGACGATGAAACCGTAGAAACACTGTCCCACTACCTACGTCTGACCGACACCTACCTGACGCCGGACCAGAATGTACGCCACGCGATCGATGCCTTTGCAAAAGCCGAATGCGAAGCAATGGCGGTTGTCGAGCCTTCTTCGTCTTTGCGTGTCTTAGGCCTGCTCACCGAGCAGCATGCTTTACGACGTTACAGCGAAGAACTGGACCGGCGGACGAGTGAAACCAACAAGTATTAGTATGGAAAAACTGCATCTCAAATCCTCATGAGATGCGTATTGAGACGCTTTCATAAAAGCCGCTGGATGAATGGTGATGACCATGAACTCAAACGTTTGCCTGATCGCAGCAGACGTGGTCGGACTCATCGTCTCAATGCCAAGCGGAATAACGGCCATCGAACTTAAACCTTGGCTCTCGTAGCGGGGCAATCGGAGGCAGTTACTCCGATGTAAGTATCTCTCAAATAAGTGCCTTCTTTCGCCGTGGACGCACGCATTCTATGAACTCTACCGGGGCAGATGTCGGGACTCCCATCCGGCGCGCTCCAAGAATGCGGCAGTCAATCGGCTGCTGGCAAATCAGGAGAATAAGAATGTTCGCTACTAAAACGATTCGCACAGGCCTTTTCGCTACCAGTCTACTTCTTTCCGGCTCTGCCGGTATCGCCCATGCAGATGAGGCAGCAAACAAGAAATTGGTGGTCAAGGCTGTTACGGCGCTTTTTGTTGACCATGACCCCAAAGCGCCGGAAATGTACTGGGCGGAGGATTATATCCAGCACAATCCGCAATTTCCCAATGGCCGGAAAGTTATCGAAGGTATGGTTGGTGGCTTCCCGCCAAACTTCAAATACGAAATGGGCGCTGTCCTGGCGGAGGACGATCTCGTCATTCTGCGTGGACGCTATACCGGCTTTGGCCCGAAACCGATGATTGTTGCCGACATGTTCCGTGTTGAAGACGGCAAGATCGCCGAACACTGGGACATTCTTCAGGAGGAAGTGCCTACCAGCGAAACTGTCAACGGTAACCCGATGTTTGAACCGGGCCTGTAATTGGCAGACGCTCAACGCGCTTGCGTTTGTCGGTGCCCTGGCAACCAGCCGGGGCATTTTTATTTGCATGGCGCCTCACTCAATGAAATGAACGATCTTATATATGCTGTGACCCGAGCCGAGAGAGTAAGGTTCAACGCTTGCTAATATTAATTGTGCGCTGCTGACAGCAGGCATCAATGCTTTGATGGTTGGCATCTATAGCCACGACAAGAGCGACGCCAATGTTCACCTTGCGGTCTCAAGCACGCAAGTTTGGACTGACTACATCCGCGAACTTATCCAGAAGGTGGTATTGCACCCTCGGCAG
>JBNKZZ010000010.1:0-255755 GCA_050301895.1 Ensifer sp.
CAGGCTTGGCCTGCATAAGCTAAGACACGGTTCGCTGCCAGCATCCCGAGGTCTCAACGAGACTGACGGAGAACCGGGCGTTGATTACCAAGTTCACAAGGCAAAAATTGCCGAAGATGGGGCGCTTTGTGCGCATCATAATAAACTTCAATGTGGCGCACAAAACGCCCCGGCCATCTTCGATAAGGAGATGCATTCGAGAATACCCATACCCCGGAAGTGCTGCTTGCCGGGCGATCACTGCTGGAGACAAAATGATGACCGCTGTCCTTGCCCCAAAAAGCCAATTCCCCGTTCACCCGCATTTCCCTTTGGAAAACCCGGCCTGCCGCTTGCGCGTAGCGAGAAACAGTCACTATTTTAGCTTGTGATTATGTATTAAATATTCCCTGGCGCGAGACCTGATAAGGGGGCGACGGGGTTCATGGCCCGATGAAGGCCGTGAGTGAAAGCGAAGTATCAGCGCATTGTAGCGTTTTTCGTGCGTCATGAGGATGCCGCGCCGTGCGTAAACTCCAGTGGAGGGCATCGCAGTGACCATTTTCTATGAGAAGTCCAATAGCGATATTGCAGATCAATGGGACGCTGTGGCTGCCGAACGGCACAGCCAGCTGGTGAGTGGCGTCGACCGCACCTATGCCAATGTCATGGTTCCGCTGTTCATTGATGCGGTCGCCGGACGTGGCTTTTCGCGCGCGCTGGATGCGGGCTGTGGCACGGGGCATCTGACCGCCGCTATTGCCGATCATGTGCCCGATGTGACCGGCGTTGATCTTTCGCCCAAGTCAATCCGCATCGCCAACGAGCACTACGCCCGGCCCGGCCTGCGATTTCAGGCAGCCAGCATTACGGCCTTCGATGGATCGGATTTTGATCTTTGCATCGCCTCGATGTTCATCATAGATTGTAACGACCTGCCGGGCGTGCTCGCCTCCATTCGTGATCGGCTGACACCGGGCGGGCGGTTTTACCTCACCATGCCCAACCCCTATGTCATGCCGCGCCACTGGGACTTTGAGGACGAGCAGTGGTTTGACTATCTCACGCCCAGACAGGTGCAGACGTCGGTGTTCCGCCGCTTCACCACCGAGGCGCCAAAATACAAGACGACCTATATGCACCGCCCACTGGGCGACTATTTCACTGCCTTTTTGAATGCCGGTTTCCAGCTTGAGGCATTTCAGGAAATCAAGGGCGATCCGGTGACCAAGCCCGGCGTTTCGAAATATCCACGCCATCTGTTCATCAAGCTGATCAGCCCCGGTCGTGCCTGAATTGCGCGACATTTTTTCGCTGTAGCAGCGATTGCTAAAATACAATCTATCGCGTTCACGACTCGCTAACGCGCCGGGTTTATGGTGGCTCTCGCGAAGTCAGGAGCAACCATGTCGATCTCTGCCGTGATGAACACCGCCCTTTCAGGCATGATGGCCAATAGCCGTCAGGCCGCGACCAGTGCGCGAAACGTCGCCAATGCGCAGACGGCTGGCTTTGACAAGTTGCAAACAAGTTTCAGCACGAAAGCTGCCGGAGGGGTCGACGTCACAGTTGCGCCCTCCGGTAGTCCTGATCCTTCCGGCTACTCAAATGTTGATTTGGCCGAAGAAGCCATGAACCTGCTGGAAGCGGAAATCGGCTACAAGGCCAATGCTGCCGTGCTGGAAGCCGGTGCCGACCTCTGGGACGTTTTGGCGACCGTCAAGCGAGATTGAGCCTCCGGCGCTGATATTTCGGTCTTTGTCACCTGCACTTCTTGACCCGGTTGCCCTGCCGGAATTGACGGGTTCATGACCCATCCAACCGTCAGGCCGATGATAAAGAACTCCAGAACTGTCAGAACACGCATGGCACTCTCCCAACAAACCGGCTGGGAAAATGCCATGGATTTTAAATGTCGAAATCACCCAAATGGGGGGCTAGGCAAACAAAGCCAAGCGGTTTCGACTAATCGACCATCTGGTTCATTGACCGCGATGGTTCGGAACAACCGGCCTCACCCACAACGCGCGCTGGAACGCCCGCAACAGTGGTGTGTTCGGGCACTTCTTTCAGCACCACAGAACCGGCCGCCACGCGCGAGCAGCAGCCCACACGTATGTTGCCGAGCACTTTGGCACCTGCCCCGATCAACACGCCATCTTCAATCTTCGGATGGCGGTCGCCGTCTTCCTTGCCGGTGCCGCCAAGCGTGACGCCCTGCAAAATCGACACATTGTCGCCAATGGTCGCCGTCGCGCCCACCACAAGGCCAGTTGCGTGGTCCAGGAAGAAGCCACGGCCAACGGGGGCCGCCGGTGCAATATCCGTCTGAAACACGCTGGAAGAGCGGCTTTGCAGGTAGAGCGCGAAATCCTTGCGGCCAGACTTCCAAAGCCAATGCGCCAGACGATGGGTCTGGATTGCATGGAAGCCTTTGAAGTGCAGGATCGGTTCAATATAGCGTGTCACCGCAGGATCGCGGTCAAAGACCGCCTGAATGTCAACGCGCAGCACCTCTGACCATTCAGACCAGTCCGCCAGCATTTCTTCAAATGCGTGACGAAGCTGCACGGCCTGTACATCGGGGTGATCGAGACGTTCACAAATCCGGTAGATAACTGCCTCTTCCAATGAATCGGCGTTCAGAATTGTCGAATACATGAAGGTCGACATGACCGGATCAGCTTGCGCCACGGCACGCGCTTCTTCGCGCAGGGCACCCCAAATAGGGTCAACCGCTCTCACGCGATCCTCAGACCGCAGGCTTTTCGGATTGGACATGGTGTCTCTCCAGCATTGTTTTCAAACGCCAATATAATGCATCGAACGCCAAACTTAAATGCTTCACAAAAAATTGAGATTAACAGACAGGTATTTCGGCCCTTTCACCGGGCCGAAA
This sequence comes from Ensifer sp., assembly GCA_050301895.1. Classification (GTDB taxonomy): domain Bacteria; phylum Pseudomonadota; class Alphaproteobacteria; order Rhizobiales; family Rhizobiaceae; genus Ensifer_A. The sequence continues at coordinate 2,879 of JBNKZZ010000010.1, forward strand.
CCGCCTCCAGAAATTCCAGCGCGGCCTTCTTGAACACCTTGTCTCCAACCGCCAACATATGGTCGCGGCCTGGTATATCGACCGCAGTCGCATTGGGCATCAAAGCCGCAAGTTCATGCGGTGAGCCGGCAATGTCATCCTTCGTGCCCACCCCGATCAACACTGGCATGTCAATTTTGGCAGCATCGTCTGCGCTGACAAGATCACGCGATGTACGAATGCAGGCCGCCAGTGCAATGCGGTCGCTTTTGGTTTGCTCGGCAAATGCGCGGAACATGCGCCCGCGTTCATGGGTCACATCGTCCAACGACGGTGCCAACAGTGCGTCTGCAATCGGGTCCCAGTCGCCAACTCCGTTGACCATACCGATGCCGAGGCCGCCCAGGATGATTGAGCGCACCCGCTCAGGCGCCGCAAGCGCGCTAAATGCGCAAATGCGCGCGCCCATGGAATACCCGAAAAAGTGTGCAGTATCGATACCGAGATGATCGAGCAGCGCCACCGCATCACCAGCCATGACGGGCATGCGATATGCTGCCGGGTCGTGCGGCTTATCGCTCGCGCCGTGGCCACGATTGTCAATGGCAATGACCCGATAACCCGCATCGCCCAAGGTCTTGAGCCAACCTGGCGACACCCAATTGACGACGGCTTTGGAGGCAAAGCCGTGGATCAACAAGATCGGTTCGCCCGAGGGTTCCCCTTCGTCAAAATAGGCTAGCTGCAGACCGTCATGCGGAAAGAATTGAAATTCTGGCAAAGTGTTATGCATGGAAGTGCACTAGTAGATGCTGAGCCGACTGTCCAGATGCCTGATACGTTGACAAATCAAGAAATGGCGCGCTTGGGATGGCCAATGTCATATCAGTTTCCTATAAAGCATCGACCGAAATGATCCACTGGAGGGATAGAGTATGACGACCAATTCAAACGGCCCTTTCCTGCCAATCAAGAATGACGGCGACACGATTGGCGGTCGAATTTCCCGCGCCCGGGATGCCATGGGATTGACGATTGCTCAGGTTGCCAGTCAGGCAGGCGTCCGCAAGGATACGGCAATTTCCTGGGAACGCGATCGCGCTGAACCGCGCACCAACAAGCTGGTGACACTGGCCGGAATTTTGAATGTTTCACCCGTGTGGCTCATAACGGGCGCCGGTGAAGGCCCAACGGATAATTCCGATCCAGATAAGGTCAAAATTCAAAGCCTTATCCATAATATCAAGGAACTGCAGTCCGAAACCACACGCGCAATTGCTGCGTTGGAGCAGCTTGTTGTCGCAACACTGAAATAGTTTTGACATAGCCGACTGCCGCTTGAGCAGTCGGCATCAAACGTGCCAAATAGCACCAACACAGATTCAATTTGGAGAGAGAGCGATGGATGTACGTGCGGCAGTGGCTGTTCAGGCGGGTAAACCGCTGGAGATCATGACCGTTCAGCTCGAGGGCCCACGCGAGGGCGAAGTGCTGATTGAGGTCAAGGCGACTGGTGTTTGCCACACGGACGAGTTCACATTGTCCGGCGCTGATCCAGAAGGTATTTTTCCGGCCATTCTGGGACACGAGGGTGCAGGCGTCGTTGTTGACGTAGGCCCTGGTGTTACAACGCTGAAAAAGGGGGACCATGTCATCCCGCTCTATACGCCGGAATGCCGTGCCTGCCCGTCATGCCTTTCGCGCAAGACCAATCTATGCACGGCCATTCGCTCGACGCAGGGCCAAGGCCTGATGCCGGATGGCACCAGCCGCTTCTCCATCGGCAAAGACAAGATCTTCCACTACATGGGTTGCTCAACCTTTGCGCAGTTTACGGTACTGCCGGAAATCGCGCTGGCCAAAGTGAACCCGGACGCACCATTTGACAAGATTTGCTACATCGGTTGCGGTGTCACCACGGGTATTGGCGCTGTCATCAACACCGCCAAGGTGGAAATTGGCGCAACGGCTGCCGTCTTTGGTCTTGGTGGCATTGGTCTGAACGTGATTCAAGGTCTGCGTATGGCGGGTGCCGATATGATTATCGGCGTCGACATCAACAACGACAAAAAGGAATGGGGCGAGCGCTTTGGCATGACCCATTTTGTCAATCCGAAGGAGATTGACGGCGACGTTGTTTCTCACATCGTCAACATGACCAAGCGCAATGGCGACCTGATCGGCGGAGCTGATTACACATTCGATTGCACAGGCAACACGAAGGTCATGCGCGATGCACTGGAATGCTCGCATCGTGGCTGGGGTAAATCCGTGGTCATCGGCGTGGCCGGTGCAGGCCAGGAAATTTCCACACGCCCGTTCCAGCTGGTGACGGGACGAAGCTGGATGGGAACAGCATTTGGCGGCGCGCGTGGACGTACAGACGTTCCGAAAATTGTTGATTGGTACATGGACGGCAAAATTGAGATCGATTCCATGATCACCCACACAATGCCGCTGGAGGAGATCAACACGGCGTTCGACCTTATGCATAAAGGCGAGTCAATCCGCTCAGTCGTGGTCTACTAATGCCCTTGCCGGGCGGCCTATTGCCACCCGCGCACCACTGCGAGGTAGGAAGCAAGCATGAACGTTTCTTTTTTCGCTGACGAGAGCGACGTAAATCGCGTGATGGCCGAAAGTCGATACGGCGAATGAGTACTACTATGCCTTCACCTGACTATGAAACCGACATCAGAGAATTTGGCGAGTTATCGCCCCACGCGCTTTATGAGCTTTTGAAGCTGCGTGTGGACGTATTTGTCGTGGAACAGAAGTGTCCCTACCCGGAGCTTGATGGCAAAGACGAAACCGCATCTCACATTCGGCTCCTGGACAATGGCGCGCTCCTTGCTGCAACACGCATTATACCGCCGGTTGACGCACAATCGATGGTCCGAATCTGTCGTGTCGTCGTATCGCCTCATCATCGTGGAAAGCGGCTTGGAGAAGCCGTGATGCAGACATCTATCAAGATTTGCAGAGAGCGCTTTCCAGATAGGTCCATCATTATTTCGGCCCAAAGTCATTTGCAGAAATTCTACGGGGCAATGGGATTTTCACCCGTTTCCGAGGAGTACCTTGAAGATAATATTCCGCATATCGACATGGTCCTTGAAGGCTGACAAGGTTCAGGACTCTCAGCCCCCCAGAAAGCGATTGAAACAGAAGAATTGAAATTTGCCACATGGGCCGAACTGGCGGAACACCGCCCTTTGGGCCAAATCATCCGCTCAAGAAAATCCGCCTATCTTGCAAGCCAGCAGGGACGTAACTGAAGCCGAAATGCCGATAATTTATGTAGATGCCGATGCCTGCCCGGTGAAGGCGGAAATCCTCAAAGTTGCAGAGCGTCACAACCTCAAAACGATTTTTGTTGCCAATTCGGGTCTGCGTCCCTCACGGGATCCGATGGTGCTCAATGTAATTGTATCAGCCGGATTCGATGCTGCTGACAATTGGATTGCTGAAAACGCGAGATCAAATGATCTGGTCATCACGGCAGATGTGCCTCTGGCCGTTCGGGCTGTTTCCAACGGATGTCTGGTTTGCGGCCCAACCGGGCGCGAGTTCAACGAAACAAATATAGGTATGGCATCTGCCATGCGAGATCTCGGCCAGCATTTGCGCGAGACCGGCGAGAGCAAGGGCTACAATGCTGCCTTCTCGCAGCGGGACCGCTCGGCATTCCTTCAAACATTCGACCGGCTTTGCCGACGCGCCAGTGGTCAAACCCAAGGATAATCAAATGAATATCATTTCACAAAACACTGCCTTCGGCGGCATGCAGGGTGTATTCACGCACCAGTCGGAGACCTGCAACAGCGAAATGACATTTGCTGTATTTGTCCCGCCACAAGCGATTTCAGAGCCGTGCCCTGTACTCTGGTATCTATCCGGCCTTACCTGCACCCACGCCAATGTTATGGAAAAAGGCGAATATCGACGCCTTGCGGCCGAGCTCGGTCTGATCATTGTCTGCCCGGATACCAGCCCGCGCGGCCCGGACGTTGCTGATGAGCTGACCAATTGGCAGATGGGCAAAGGCGCTGGCTTCTATCTCAATGCGACCGAGGCGCCGTGGGCCGAGCACTACCAAATGTACAGCTACATAACGGAGGAACTCCCTGCCATCATTGCTGAGCAGTTCCGTGCTGATATGAACCGCCAAGGCATTTTCGGCCATTCAATGGGTGGACATGGCGCGATGACAATCGCGTTAAAAAATCCCGAACGGTTTAGAAGCTGCTCAGCATTTGCGCCCATCGTCAATCCAATGACATCGGATTGGTCGATCCCGGCATTGGAAAAATACCTCGGCGCTGACCAGGCAAAATGGCGCGAATATGATGCCTGCGCACTCGTTGAAGACGGCGCGCGATTCCCCGAATTTCTGATTGATCAGGGCAAGGCCGATGGCTTTCTGGAAAACGGATTGAAGCCCTGGCTCTTTGAAGAAGCGATAAAGGAAACGGATATTGCGCTGACATTACGGATGCATGAGCGCTACGATCACTCCTACTATTTCATTTCCACTTTCATGGATGACCACCTGCGCTGGCACGCAGAAAGGCTCAAATAAAACTGCTCGCCCCTCAAAACTTCGGGTATTATTAGCGACCTCTTATAGTATGATGATCTCAACCATAAGAGGAACACATGGCCAAGCACATCATCCTGATCCACGGACGTGACATCAAACCTTCCAAAGCCTGCTACACTCGCCTTGGAAAGCGCGCAATTGGCGAAGGATTGCGCCGCGCCGGCTTTGCTCAACTGGCCGAAGACCTAGATGCCGGGCGCATCAACTACTCCGCAGTCTATTATGGCGACATAAACAACAAGATACTTGCAGAGCGCTCGGTGCGCGTTCGCAGACTGCTGACCGCGCATGACGCTGATTACAATGATGCACCTTGTTTTGACGCAGATGGACTGCAGCAAAGTTTTGAATGGACAGAACGTATTCAACGCTTCAACAAAAAAGCCTATGACAAAGTTTTGTCAGAGGCTCAGGATCGCCGCGTTATGGATGAACTCGCCGATATTGCGGGTTTCATAGGTGCGTTGTTTACAGGTGGCCTGCTGAACAATCAGCTGATCCGCCATGCAACGGCAGATCTGTTTGCTTACCTTTCCTCACATCAAATTGGCTCAACCGTCCGCCAGCGCCTCAATGAGGTGCTCTACCCTGCCCTGATGAATGGCGATGAGGTCTGCCTGCTGGCTCACTCCATGGGCTGTATCGTGTCCTATGACCTTATGTGGAAATATGCGCATACATCTGAATATGCAGACCTAAAGGCGAAAAAGAAGCCGGTTTCTCTCTGGCTCACATTCGGCAATCCGCTGGGAGAAGTAGGTGTTCGTCAAAACCTGCTGGACGGGCGTTTTCATAAGAAAGAAGACAAATATCCACTCGGGCAGGTTCTGGATTGGCTCAACATATATGCCGAAGACGACTTCATTGCGCATATTGAGCGCATGGCTCCCATATACCGCAAGCTGAAGCCTAAAGCGTTGCGCAATGTCAGCGACGCAAAGATCTACAATTGCTGGACCTACGAGGACACCGAAAGCGGCAAGACCATCTCCAACCCGCACGATATGTATGGCTATCTCATGAATGAAAACTTGGCCAAATATCTCGGTCAGTGGTTATCCTAGGGTCACTCAGCGTTAGATGATGCCCCTGCGGGCGCTGCGCCACATGGACCACTGACGAGAGAATGGACCTGGGCCAAACGGCTTGTCTATAATTGCAGCCCCTTTTGACTGAGCCGATTTCAACACTGAACCGCTTGAAGCCGCCACCAGAAACGGCCAAACGGGCACGTTGGAGCCACGAAGTGCTGCCCTTGCGGCTTCCAGATGCTCCTGCCCGAAACCGGCAAAGATTCTGAGGACATTCGCCAACTTGGCCCTGTCGATTTCCGCCGACACTATGGTTTCTGGATCCAGACCACCGGCTGCAAGCATGGAAATTGGAATATAGACCTGACCACGGCTGCGATGTTGCGCAAACTGGCGCAGCATGCGCGCGACCCCAAGTGCAACACCAGCATGCCCTGCGACTTCTGCGCCTTGTCTTGCCATTTCAGGCGCGCAGATCAACAAACCAAGCTGCATAATCGAAGAAATGGTTTCGCCGGCGTAGAGTTCAAAGTCTTCTGGCGCACCCATCGGATCATTGTAGAGATCGAATATGCGGGCATCGAGCAGATTGATAAACGGCTCTTTTGGAAGATTATTTCGGGCTATAACGTCCTTCAGGGCTTGCGCCAACGGCCCTGAATCCTCCGCACTTCCGTCCGCCTCGATGACGTCACGCCACCACTGCAAACGAATCTCGCCCGGCATAGGCTCGTGCACCAAATCACGTATGCGCGCAGTCTCAGCATCGAAGAGGTATAGCGCCGCCATGTCAGCGCGAATTGCTTCAGGCATCAGCAAGCAAGCAACGTAACGATCCCGGTCAGCTTCCCGCAGCGCACTGAGACAATAGCTGAAAGCTTCCCCTAGCATCCGCACAGTTCCCCTTGGAAAGTCAGACCGCGATCAAGGCGGCGGCGACGGGCCGCTTTTCCGAAAGCATAATATTGTAGGTTCTCACCGCCGCACCCGTGCTCATAGGGTCAGAGGAGATACCATTGCTGCGAAATAGTGTCTTGAGATTGGCACCAAGCGGTTTCAGCTCCTTGCCCATTCCAACCAGCAGAAATTCGATCTTCTCCGAATCCGCCAAAACCTGAGCGAAATGCTCTTCGCCCAGCAATGTCCCCTCATCTACCGACCAGCCATAGACGCCGGACGGAAGACACAGAATGGAACCGCGATGCGACATATCTGCAAAGCGGAACCCGCCATTTCCGTAGGCGTCGATTTCGGCGACACCCGGGAAATGAGCATTTCTGATCTCGGCCATATCAGGCGTCCGCAGCCTTGGCGTTCTCAGCCCCATCATCATTGTTCGAAAGCGAACCGGGGCGCAGCTTGAACAAGATCAAAACAGGCGCTGCGATGTAGATGGATGAAAATGTACCGATTGCCACACCAAACAACATAGCGATGGTGAAGGAGCGAATGACTTCCCCGCCGAATATCACCAGCGCGAGAATTGCCAATGCCGTCGTCAAGGACGTGATGGTGGTTCGCGAAAGCATCTGATTGATCGATGTATCAATCAAGATTGGCAGCGGCATCTTCTTGTATTTTCGCAGGTTTTCACGCACGCGGTCATAGACAACCACCGTGTCGTTCAGCGAGTAACCGACAATGGTCAACACGGCCGCGATACTGGACAGGTTGAACTCGATCCCGGTGAATACGAACATACCGATCGTCAGCAGCACATCGTGAACGGTTGCGATAATCGCACCAATCGCGAACTGCCACTCGAACCGGAACCAAATGTAGATCAGAATTGCCAACAAGGCAGAGCCGACCGCGAGCGTTCCGGCAATTGCAAGTTCTTCCGAGACAGACGGGCCAACGACCTCTACACGACGGAAATCATAGGCGTCTTCCAGTTCGCTGCGAACCAGCGAAACAGCCGATTGCTCAGCATTGTCGCCACCTTCCTGCGACTGCACGCGAATGAGCGCCTCTTCCGGTGTGCCGAAGCCCTGCACCTGAATATCGCCAAGATTAAGCTCGCTCAAACGGGCACGAATATCCTGAATATCGGCAGGCCCATCTTTGGACTGCACTTCAAAGACCGAACCACCGACAAAATCGATACCGAGGTTCATGCCCAGCGTACCAAAGCCGATAACAGAGGCGACAGACAACAATGCAGAGGCTGCAAAAGTGATGCCGCGGACGCGCATGAAACGGATATTGGAGCCGTCGAAGAAGCCTGTGCGGATACCCTTCGGCAAATCTTTTGGCCGTGTACGGTGCACCCAAAGCGCGACCATCCAACGTGTCAGCATGAAAGCTGTGAACACAGTTGTGACGATACCAATGGTCAAGGTGACGGAGAAGCCGCGAACCGGGCCAGATCCCATATAGAACAGAACCAGCGCGGCAATAAGCGTCGTAACGTTGGCATCAACAATAGTCGACAGCGCGCGATTAAAGCCAGCATCTACGGCCTGAATCATCGGTCGACCCGCCATTCGCTCTTCGCGAATACGCTCGTAGATAAGCACGTTGGAGTCAACGGCCATACCGATTGTAAGCACGATACCCGCTATACCCGGCAATGTCAGAGTTGCGCCCAGCATGGTGAGCAACGCGATGATCAGGATTATGTTCAAAGCAACGGCAATATTTGCAACGAAGCCAAGGAAGCCATAGGCCACCAACATAAAGACAACGACCGCCAAGGCACCAATGATGCCGGCAATGACACCGGCGCGAATGGAATCAGCACCAAGACCTGGGCCAACCGTGCGCTCCTCAACCACTGTCAATGTCGCCGGTAGCGCACCAGCGCGCAACAGAACAGCGAGGTCATTTGCACTCTCAACTGTGAAGCTGCCGGAAATCTGTCCGGTGCCGCCAAGGATCGGCTCGCGAATAACCGGTGCAGAGAGAACGGTGTCATCGAGAACGATTGCAAAAAGCTGGCCCACGTTTTCGCTGGTTGCCTGACCGAAACGGGTCGCACCTTTGGAGTCGAAACGGAAAGAAACCACTGGCTCATTTGTGCGCTGGTCGAAGCTCGCCTGCGCGTCCACGAGGTTCTCGCCCGAAACGAGCACGCGCTTTTCAAGCAAGTAGGGAATTGGCGGATCGTCATTGGAATAAGCAATCATGGCGCTTGCAGGCGGACGACCGTCAAGCGCGTCCTGCGCGCTCATGGATGTATCAACCAGATGGAACGAAAGCTTCGCCGTCTGATTAAGCAGTGATTTCAGGCGCTGCGGATCCTGCAGTCCTGGAACCTGAACGATGATGCGATCTGTTCCCTGACGCTGAATGACAGGCTCGGTGGTACCCAACTCGTCAACGCGGCGGCGCACAACTTCCATCGACTGGCTGACTGCCGATGAAACCCGGTAATCCAGCCCTTGCTCAGTGAGCTGGAATTTCAACAGGCCATTGCCGGCATCTTCCATGCTCACTTCGACAATGCTGCCACCGGTCAGGCCACCGGCCGAAACCGGAGCGATGATATCTGCGAGCGCTTCCTTTGCCTGGGCAAGCTGGGTGAGGTCGCGAATTCGGACCTGGATATTCTGACCCGTTCCTGACAGCCCGGTATAGCCAATTCCAGCACTACGAAGTGCACCGCGAATATCATCAATCGTGGTCTGAAGACGATCCTTGATGATGTCCTGCTTTTCCACTTCAAGCATGATATGAGAGCCGCCCTGCAGATCAAGCCCAAGCGTGATCTTGTCCTTCGGCAACCAATCAGGAAGACCATCGAGCGTTGTATTGTTCAACGTATTTGGCAGGGCAACGATAATGCCAGCGGCCACGACGAGCCAGATCAGGATGGATTTCCAGCGAGCAAAATAGAGCATTGGTCTCTCTAATCACGAATTGCAGGACGTACATCTGCACCTCCTGCATTAAATTGACAATAGTTTGGCATATCCGCCCCCGCGCTACCGCACCGGGGCTGGAACGCGGATTACTCCGAAACAGGTTCGCCTTTGACGCGGACTTCTGCGATATGGGCGCGCACAGCGCGTACCTTCACACCGTCAGCAATCTCAGCTTCCAGCTCAGCGTCATCAATAACCTTGGTAACGCGACCAACGATGCCGCCACCCAGGACAACCTGGTCACCACGGCGAATTGCAGTTAGCATTTCCTGACGACGCTTCATCTGATTGCGCTGCGGGCGAATGACCAGCAGATACATCACTACGAAGATCAGGATGAAGGGTGCGAGCGACAGCAAGATCTCCATCGGGCCACCAGCGCCTGCGCCACCGGCTGCCGTCTGTGCATATGCTTCGGTAATGAACATGAAAACTCCTCAGACTTCAATTCGGACCATACGGGCCTTCCCGTCAGGTCGCCGGAATATAGTGTTCTCCGATCCATTTGCAACATAATGCTTGCTCGGGAGAACGAATTCGCTGCCCTCTTAGCCTTTTCACGTTAGAAACGCCATGCTACGCGCAACGAAATTTATCGCAGTGCCTAATTTTGCAGGAAACAGGTCATGAATGACGCGACAAACCAAGAACTGATCGACGAAATCCGCGGTCTGAGACAGGCAATCGAGCGGATCGCTGGTCCTGAGCCAATAGAAAACGACATGGATGCAGCCGATGTCTTTGTGTGGGCACCCGCACGGGCATATCTTCAACCCGTCCACCGGCCAAATCGTATCGACATCGGCCTCATCAAGGGCGTGGATCATGTGCGCGATATTCTCCTGGAAAATACCGAGCGTTTTGCAAATGGGCTCGCCGCCAACAACGTCTTGCTTTGGGGCGCGCGCGGCATGGGCAAATCCTCACTTGTGAAATCCGTCCACGCGAAGGTTAGCCAGGTCGCCAGTGTCGGATTCAAACTTGTTGAGATCCACCGCGAAGACATTGCAACCCTGCCCCGACTGATGGAAATTCTGCGTAATTCAAACGCGTATTTCATCCTCTTCTGCGACGATCTGTCCTTCGATCATGACGACACGTCGTACAAATCGCTCAAGGCAGCGCTCGACGGCGGCGTGGAAGGTCGACCGGAAAACGTGATATTCTACGCAACATCCAATCGACGCCATCTTCTGCCCCGCGACATGATGGAGAACGAGCGTTCAACGGCAATCAATCCATCCGAGGCCGTTGAGGAGAAGGTCTCGCTGTCCGACCGTTTCGGTCTTTGGCTCGGCTTCCACAATTGCAGTCAGGACGACTATCTCGCCATGATTGATGGCTATGCAGCATATTTTGGCCTCGAGACAGAGGCGCATGCCCTACATGCAGGAGCCATTGAATGGTCGGTAACGCGCGGCGCGCGATCAGGCCGTGTCGCCTGGCAGTATATTCAGGATGTCGCTGGTCGCGAAGGCAAAAGCCTCTCGAAATAATCTGGTCGCCAAAAATACAAGAACCCGGCTTCCTGCGAAGCCGGGTCCTCGTTCCATTCCTCTCAACGCAATACTATTCGAGGAATGTAATGGGGTTCACAGGTGCAGAATTCTTACGCACCTCGAAGTGAAGCTTTGGACGCTTTGTCTGGCCTGTCATGCCCGACAACGCCACGACCTGACCACGTTTGACCTTGTCTCCGCGCTGTACTTCAAGAGACTTCGCATGGGCATAGACTGTCACTTTGCCATCCGCATGACGGACAAGGACCGTGTTTCCGAATTTCTCAAGACCATTGCCGGAATAGATCACGACACCGTTTTCGGCGGCCTTAATCGGCGTGCCTTCCGGCAGTGAAATATCAATACCGTCATTGCGTTCACCGTCGACATCCGCACCGTAGCCGGCAATCACTGCGCCACGTGCAGGCCAGCGATACTTGCCAAAGCCGGTCGTCTCGGGAGCAACAGAGGCCACATCCTTGTTTTCTGCGTCGGCCACAGAAGCAACAGCCTGAGGCTTTTTCGAAGGTGCAGGTGTTGAGCCGGTCTTGATTTGGTCCGGTTTGGTGTTTGCATTCCGGGTGTTCTGGGCAATGGTCTTGCCAGAGTCCGATGCAGAAGGAATTTTGAGAACCTGACCAATTCTGATGTTGTCAGAGGAAAGGCCGTTCGCACTCTTGAGCGCGTTGACCCCGACACCAAACTGAGCTGCAATCTTACCAAGGCTGTCGCCTGACTTAACTGTATAGCCACCCGATACCGGTGAGGTCTTTGCCACCTTTTCAGGCGAAGCTAACCGCTGCTGCTTTGCAGGCGTGGGCACAACAGCAACGTTTGAACGCTGCGGCCTGGTTGGCACGGGTATGTGACGCGGATCAGCCGCCGCAACATTCTGCGAGCCTTGCTGGATCAGTTCCTTGCCATGCGTCTTTTTCACAGTTCCTGTCACAATTGGATCTGTCGCCAATGGCGTCGTTTTCGCCGCCTGCTTCAAAGGACGCTCGGCAGGCATCGCATTTTGCGATGGCATTGCCGGCATTTTTTGCTCCAGCGCAGCCAATTCCTGCCGCTTGACCGGCTGGTTTTGGGACATCGTCTTTTTCTGGATGCTGCCTGTGTTGAGCCCATCGTAAATTGAGTTATTCGACGCGGACTGAGGCGCTTCCGGGAATGGTTGGTCCCAGCCGTTATCAGCAGATGCACCATTGGTCAGCGGTCCCGGCGCTGCCTGACTGAGCGGCGAGTTCGGCCCGTTGATGACACCAGACGGTGGGGTGGGCGCATTGGTTCGCAATCCCGTCGGATCCGAAGGTATGGACGCTGTTGTAAGATTGTCTGGACTTGCGCTCGCATAGAAGCGATCAAAACGCGCGGCATCCGAGCTGCAACCTGCAGCGGCGCCTCCGAGAAGCGCAATAAAAGCCAGACGTAGCGTCTTCTGATGTGAGGGGAGTGATACTTTCTTACGCATGATTCAGCCTAGGATTACGAGATACTGACATGCGTGCATTAGAGCGCGTTAAGGTTACTGGTCGGTTAAGGGCGCTGAAAAGGAGAGAAGAAAGTTTCGCACGGCGCACTAGCGCCAATGCTCAATGATGAAATTTATCACCAGACATCGTCTTGTTTGCGAGGGCTGCGGCCCAGTTTGCGGTCAAGTTCGATCGTCTCTTTTTCTGCAATCCGGATATCGAGGCTCACCGAGCCATCTTCCAGGTCGTCGCGATGATCGACGATTGCGTGATCGTATAGCCAAGGCAGCAACGACAACTGTGAAGACGTCAGAGTTATTGTCGTTTCCGTCAAAATTCCCGATATGCGATGGCTGATTTCCGCCAGCAGCTGATCGAGTCCCTCCCCCGTGACAGCAGAGACCGGGACAATATTACCAAGCGCACTCGCCTTTTCGATCAAAGCAGCGCGGTTTTCAGCTTCGAGATTGTCGATCTTGTTCCAAACCTGAAGAATGCGTTCTTCCGCATCCTGGCCCTCTACACCGAGGTCAGCAAGGATGCGCATCACATCGCTCGCCTGCGCCTGATTGTCGGGGTCCGACATATCACGCACGTGAAGCACCAGATCGGCCTCCAGCACTTCTTCAAGCGTCGCGCGGAATGCAGCAACAAGGTGTGTCGGCAAATCTGAAATAAAGCCAACTGTGTCAGACAGAATGACCATGCGCCCCTGTGGCAGCTTCATGCGCCTGAGAGTCGGGTCCAGCGTTGCAAACAACATATCTTCAGCCAGCACCTCTGCGCCGGTGATTTTATTAAACAGCGTCGACTTACCGGCGTTGGTGTAGCCGACCAGTGCTACAATGGGGTGCGGCACTTTCCTGCGCTTCGCCCTGTGGAGCGTGCGCGTACGGCGAACCTGCTCAAGCTCGCGCTCAAGCTTGACAATCTTGTCTTGCAGAATGCGCCTGTCGGCCTCGATCTGCGTTTCACCCGGACCGCCCATGAAGCCCGCACCGCCGCGCTGACGCTCCAAGTGCGTCCAACTGCGCACAAGACGACCCTTCTGGTAATTGAGATGAGCCAGATCGACCTGCAAACGCCCCTCCTTGGTGGAGGCGCGTCGGCCAAATATCTCGAGAATAAGCCCGGTGCGGTCTATCACCTTGGATTTCCACGCACGTTCCAGATTGCGCTGCTGAACCGGCGTGAGTGGATGATCGACAATCACCAGTCCCGCATTCTGACGGATCAGAAGCTCGCCGATTTCTTCAACTTTGCCGGTTCCCATCAATGTCGCGGGTCGCGGTTGGCTGACTGTAACAATCAGCCCATCAACCACATCAAGGTCAATGGCCTGCGCAAGCCCGCGGGCTTCTTCAAGCTTGGCTTCAAGACTGCGTACAGAGGATGCAGCACCGGAATTGGGGTCGCGGCGCAAATGCGGCACCACGACAACAGCGCGCATATCATCGCGCTGCGCATCTTCATCGCCGTCACCGCCAAAATTGTCAAAACTGTCGCTAATAATCGCCAGCCTTATCAGGAAGCATCTTCGCCTTCGAACATCTGCACCGGCTGACCGGGCATGATGGTCGAAATCGCATGCTTGTAAACCAGCTGAGAATGCCCATCACGACGCAGCAGGACGCAGAAATTGTCGAAAGAGGTTACCACCCCTGTCAATTTGACGCCATTAATAAGGAAAATTGTAAGTGAAATCTTCTGTTTGCGAACTGTATTCAGGAAAAGGTCCTGCAAGTTCTGAGAACGTTCCGCCATTGCGCCGATTCTTTCTTTTTTGCCAGCCTGCTTGCAACTGGATACTACTTCATCGCTCAGCGGAAACCCTCAAAAAACTCCGCCATGCACAGTCGTATCAAATCAAAACATCTTCCACAATATGCAAAAATAGCGAGCTATGCGGATGTGGCCGTTGAACCGGTAGATGCACCCCATTATCAGAAATATTGGAGGGAAACGCGGAAAAGCTGTTCCACATGGCGAACCGCACCGGCTTCAGCAAACAGGACAACACGATCGGTCGCTTTGATAACCATGGAACCGTTGGGCCGAAGGACCTCACGATTTCGATAGATAGCGCCAATACGAATTCCTTTGGGGAGTTCCAGATCACGCAGCGGCTTGCCGACCAACGGTGACGTATCCAACGCTTCGCCTTCGATGACCTCTGCTGCTCCCTTTTGCACAGCGTAGACGGAGCGAATGCGCCCTTTGCGCACATGTTGCAGAACGCGTGAGATCGTGACTGCGCGCGGGTTCACATGCGCATCCAACCCCATCACCTTGGTGAACTCATAGTAATTCGGGTTGTTTATGAGCGCCAGATTTGACTTGCAGCCAAGGTTTTTGGCCATCGCGGCACCCAGAATATTGGTCTGGTCATTATTGGTCAGCGAGATCATCAAGTCAGCGTTTTCGATGTCGGCTTCTTCCAGAATTGTGTGATCCAGAACCGACCCATGCAGCACAATCGTTCTGTCCAGCTGCTCGGATATATGCGCGGCCCGATCCCGGTCGCCCTCAATGATCTTGACCCGTGTCTTGGCAGGACTGTTTTCGATGGCATTGGCTACGTAATAGCCGATATTGCCGCCGCCGCCGATGACAATGCGGCGCGCTTCTTGTTCCTCGTGGCCGAACAGACCGAGTGTGCGACGAATATGATCCCTTGCACACACGACATAAGCCAGGTCTCCAACTTCAATTTGATCGGCTGATCCCAGAGTTTGCAGCTTTCCATCGCGAAAAATACCGGTGACCGTTGCAAGCAAATCCGGAAAGAGCTGGCTGAGCTGGTTGAGCGGGGTTGAAACTACCGGGCAATCTTCCATGCACTCAATTGCCAGCATGGCGACCGCATCATCAGCAAACCGCACAACATCCGTCGCACCGGGAAATGAAATACGCCGCAAAACCATTCGGCCGACTTCAACCTCCGGCGAAATCGTCACATCAATCGGAATATTCTCGCGGGAAAACAGATCCGAATAGTGGGATTGCAGATAGTTCTGTGCGCGAATGCGGGCAATTTTTGTTGGAACGTTGAACAAGGAGTGCGCGACCTGACAAGCAACCATGTTGATTTCATCGTGCAACGTCACCGCAATCAGCATATCCGCGTCATCGGCACCGGCTTCCTTCAGTATATCAGGATGCGCGCCATGCCCCACATAGCCTCTTACATCCAGAGTCTGGGTGATTGCGGCAATCAAAGACGAGGAAACATCGATCACCGAAACATCGTTGCCTTCCTGAGACAAGCGCTCGGCGATGCCGTATCCCACCTGCCCGGCACCACAAATGATAACCTTCATTTCAAAATTCCGTATCGTTTAGCCGCGATTATGCCGGTCCGTCTATCGCTCTTATACGCCAAGCGATTTCAGTTTGCGATGCAGCGCAGAGCGTTCCATACCAACAAATTCGGCCGTGCGCGAGATATTACCGCCAAACCTGTTGATCTGCGCAATCAGATAATCGCGCTCAAACATTTCGCGCGCTTCGCGCAGAGGCAGTGTCATTATATGCTGATCGCCCTGAGCAGAGACTTTCGGCAGCGCATCAACGACATCCGGTGGCAACATATCTGCAGTTATGGTGTCATCACCTTCCGGCTTAACCAGAATAAGCAGCCGTTCGACGACATTTCTCAATTGGCGGATATTGCCAGGCCAACCATGCGCCTGCAGCACCGCAATGGCATCATCCGTGATTTTGCGCGCCTTAATACCTGCATGCTCGCTGATCTGACGCATGAACCAGTCGACAAGGAATGGAATATCTTCGCGCCGCTCGGCAAGTGAGGGCACCTTGATTGGGACGACCGCCAGCCGGTGATAGAGGTCCTCACGAAAACGCCCCTCGGCAATCAAACTCTCCAAATCGAGCGCCGTTGAAGAAATAACGCGCACGTCAACCTTCACCCGCTTGGAGCCACCAACACGCTCAAACTGCTGTTCAACCAGCACCCGCAGGATCTTGTTCTGGGTCTCGCGCGGCATTTCGGCGACTTCATCAAGATAGAGGGTGCCGCGATGCGCTTCTTCCAGCGCGCCGGTTTTGCGCGGCTGACCCGGCATGCCCTCAGTGCCGAAAAGCGCAATTTCCATGCGCTCCGGTGTGATTGTCGCAGCATTCAGAGCAACAAATGGGCCACTTGCACGGCTTGACTTGTTGTGAATAAGGCGTGCGACCAGTTCCTTGCCCGCTCCCGACGGCCCCGCGATCATGATGCGGCTGTTGGTTGGGGCAACTTTGTCAATTGTCTGTCGCAGATGAGAAACGGCCAAAGACGGGCCAATCAAGTCCGCAGTGTCTCCAGAACGCTTCTTGAGTTCAGACACCTCTTTGCGCAGCTTGGAGTTTTCCAAGGCTCGTTCGGCGATCAGGATCAAGCGGTCAGATTTGAACGGTTTTTCGATGAAGTCATAGGCGCCGCGACGAATAGCCGAAACCGCAGTTTCAATATTGCCGTGACCGGAAATCATAACGACCGGCAAATCGGGGTGTCGACCCTTGATTTCATCCAACAAAGCAAGTCCATCCAACTTGCTGCCCTGCATCCAGATGTCAAGAAACACAAGACGCGGAACGCGATCACTGATTGCAGCAAGTGCGCTATCAGAATCATGCGCCGTCCTCGTTTCATGCCCCTCATCGGAGAGGATGCCGGAAACGACCTCACGAATATCCTCTTCATCGTCTACGACCAATATGTCAGACGCCATGTCTCAAGTCCTCGCCTTCAAGCGTTTTTTCTTTTTCGGTGCCGTCCACCTGCGGCAGATAAATGCGGATCATGGCCCCACGCCCCCCATCAAAATCCACCGGCGCATCGTGGAGCTCCAGTGTGCCACCGTGCTCTTCGACAATCTTTTTCACGATTGCCAGACCGAGGCCTGTGCCCTTGTCCCGCATCGTCATGTAGGGTTCCAGGATTCTGTGGCGGTTTTCGACCGGCAAGCCTTTGCCATTGTCGATGATGTCAACAACATAGCGCTCACCATCAACCTCCCGGCGAGCACTCACGCGAATGCGGTTTTCTTCCCGAGCTTCGTCGGCGGGCACTGCTTCAATGGCTTCGACAGCATTTTTGACGATATTGCCTATCGCCTGACCAAGCATGCGAGCATCAAACACACCGATGAGCGGCTCGTCGCCCACCGCCTTTTCGAACTGAATGTTCTGGGTGGCCATTTCTCTCAGGAACACGGCGTCCTTGACGATCTCACGAAGGTCACAACGCTCCTTTGACGGTTTCGGCATACGTGCAAATGAAGAGAATTCATCGACCATGCGTCCAATGTCGCCAACCTGACGAATGATGGTGTCAGTGCACTGATCAAACACCTGCCGGTCATCCTCTGCGATCTGGCGTCCATAACGACGCCTGATGCGTTCTGCGGACAGTTGGATGGGCGTCAACGGGTTCTTGATTTCGTGCGCAATGCGTCTTGCAACATCCGCCCAGGCGGTTGAGCGCTGCGCGATCACGAGATCGGTAATATCATCCAGCGTGACAACCCAGGAATCCCGACCGTGATGCGACTCTTCTCTGGTCACCTGAACATTCAGCGTGCGTTCACGGCCACCGACCATGAGGTTGATCTGTTTTCGATGTGCCCCTCGGGTTCGAAGCGTTGCCTCCGAAAAGACCTCATCCACTTCCGGGGACAATTGCGCCAATCGACTTCCTATGATGTTCATTCCAGGTGCACCCAGATATTGCGACACCGCCGCATTGACGATGGTAACCGTGCCATCTTCCTCGACACCAATGACCGCGGCGGTGACACCGGAAAGAACCGCTTCAATGAAGCGACGACGGTCGTCAACCTCGTCCTTGGCCTCCAGAATCTGATCTCGTTGTGAGCGGATCTCAGCGATCATCTTGTTAAAGGTGCGAGATAGATTACCCACGTCACCATCAGCAGCCCGAACGGGAACGATCACATTGAGTTCGCCGGAGGCCACAGTATCCGCAGCGGTAATCAGACGCCGGATTGGCTGTACAAGGCGATCTGTAATGGCAATCGCAGTCCAGATCGCTGCCAGCAGCGCAATCAACGCAAAGCCAAGATAAAGAATACCGAAGGCAATCTGCAGGGATGTCCTGCCTTCCTGCATGGTCTGATATTCCTGCGTGTTATCTTCCATGAGACGCAGGGCAGACATCACCTTCACGTCAACAGCGCGGATCGTATAAAGGTAGGCTCCGGGGATGTTTTCCAATTTCATCACGGCGCCCACGAGATTGGTAACCCCAGGGGGAATAAGCGTCGGCTTACCGCCAACTGCGCTTGCAAGCGCATCAGCCGGCACGGCGGGCAAAGCCCTCTCTGTCTCAATGTCCGCCTTGACTATGAGACTGCCATTTTCCCGGATCAGTGCCGCGCCCAGCATGCCGCGCCCCCGCGCCTGCCGGGTTAAAAACTGAACAAAGCCTGTTCTGTCAAGCGCATAGAGCGTTCTCGACTGATCCAGGTCCGCTGCCATGGAAGCGGTTTGCCCCTGCAGATAGCTCGCATTATCGAGCATGTAGGTTCGTGCAACATCAATAGATGAGCTTACAATTTTCTGGGTTCTCAGTGAGAACCAGCGATCAAGTCCGACATCCAGCGAAATTGCCGCAAAAATCGCGACCAAGACCGCCGGCGTAATCGCAACGATTGAAAATAGTGAGACGATACGAATGTGGAGACGCGCGGCTGCCCGACCGCGTTTGCGCGCTCGTAACAGGCCCAACACAGACCGGCCGATCAGATAGAACAGACCAACCACGAATATGCCGTTCACAATTGCGGAGGTGATGACAACATTCGTTTCTGGCTCAACCGGCGTCAAGCCGAGCAGGACGAAGAAGGTTAGAGTGGAGCAAACAAGCGCACCGCCGGCCAACAAAATGCCTGGCAATGAAAAGAAGGCGTGGGGGTCCCGATTGCCGGCAAATGCCTGCTCTTCGCCCTCGATGGCGTTTGAATCCCCCACCATATACAATCACTCCCAACCTCGAATTGACGTTTCAAGACGGTCAATATTCACGAGGGCACACTCAAAATTTCACGACAGGACTCAAAAACCAAGAATCCCTGAACGTGTCTTTCAAGCAACGCATTGTGGCGAAATTGCAACGCCCGGGCGACGAAAGTCAAGCCCCGCGCGAACTGCGATAGACAGTTACGCCCAGCTCCCTGATTTTCTTGCGCAGCGTATTGCGGTTGAGACCAAGGATCTCTGAAGCACGGATTTGGTTGCCGCGCGTTGCAGTCAAAACCGCCAGAATGAGCGGATATTCCATCTCCTGTAACACACGCTCGTAAAGTCCGGGTGGTGGCAAATCATCGCCAAAGCCGGCAAAGTAAGTCCGCATATTTTCCTCAACTGCCTGGGCAATGGACACAGGCCCGCTTCGCGTACCGCCGCCAGACTCAAGCGGACTGTCCGGAATTTCCGAGTTCAACTCGGTTTCAACAATCTCGCGAGTGATAATATCTTGAGGATAGAGCGCAGTCAGGCGCCGTATGAGGTTTTCCAATTCGCGCACATTGCCCGGCCATTGATATTTCTTCATAGCCTCCAGCGCTTCACTGTCGAAACGCTTGGCAACGAGCCCCTCGCGCTCGGCCTCCTGAACGAAGTGGCGGACCAAATCAGGAATATCCTCAGAACGATCTCGCAGAGGCGGCAGGCGCAGTGGCACGACATTCAAGCGGTAATAGAGATCCTCGCGGAAGTGCCCCTTGTTGATCAGATGCTTCAGGTCCTTGTTGGTCGCTGCCACGATACGAACATCGGTACGGATTGGCGTACGCCCGCCAACCGTCGTGTATTCGCCCTGCTGCAACACGCGAAGAAGCCTGGTCTGCGCGTCCATTGGCATATCGCCGATTTCATCAAGGAACAGCGTTCCACCTTCCGCCTGTTCAAAGCGTCCACTTGATCGGTTCTGGGCCCCGGTAAATGCGCCCTTCTCATGACCGAACAATTCAGACTCAATCAGATCGCGCGGAATTGCCGCCATATTGATAGCGACAAACGGACCATTGCGTCGCTTGCCGTAGTCATGCAGCGCGCGTGCCACCAGCTCTTTGCCTGTACCGGATTCACCCGTGATCATCAGAGTGAGGTCTGTTTGCATGAGGCGGGCAAGTACGCGGTAGATTTCCTGCATGGCAGCAGAGCGCCCCACCAGCGGCATGCCCTCCTGACCATCATCAGACAGATCGGTTGCCTTGCGCTTTGGCTCGGAGAGCGCACGCTTCACAATCGCCAGCATCTCGGATAGATCAAACGGCTTGGGAAGGTAGTCGTAGGCACCTTTTTCCGAGGCCTTGATCGCTGTCATGAATGTATTTTGCGCACTCATGACCAGTACGGGAAGCTCGGGGCGGCTTTTCTTGATACGCGGCAGCAAATCAAACGCGTTCTCATCGGGCATAACAACGTCAGTGATGACAATGTCGCCCTCACCTGCAGCCACCCATCGCCACAATGTCGCGGCATTGGAGGTTATGCGTACATCATATCCAGCGCGCGTGAGCGCCTGATTGAGCACCGTGCGGATTGCTGCATCATCGTCTGCTACAAGTACTGTTTCGCCAGCCATCGTTAAATTCCTGCAATTTCATTGTCTTCGGGGCCCGCTGGATCAGCCGGCGAAACCGGCAGCAGCACCTTGAAAACCGTTTTTCCTGCCTGACTGTCGCATTCGACAATCCCGCCATGCGCGCCGACTATCTTTGCGACAAGCGCCAACCCAAGACCGGAACCATTGGTCTTTGTCGTGATGAAGGGGTCAAAAAGGTGAGGCAGCAGATCCTGCGGCACACCTGGACCATTATCCTGAACCGAAAACTCCAACGGGAGTGAAACCTTTTCGCGCGAACCTGCCACCGACAAACGAATGCCGGGCCGATAGGCCGTTGACAGCGTAATCTCCGCGTCGTCCCTGTTTTGCACCGCCTCGGCAGCATTCTTTATGAGATTTAGAAAGACCTGGACCAGCTGATCCCGATTGGCATAGACGGGCGGAAGTGAAGGGTCGTATTTCTCGACGATCTTCACCCCGCGGGCAAAGCCGGCTTCAGCAATGGCCTTCACACGGTCAAAGACCGTATGGATATTGAGCGGTACCCGATCAACCGGACGTTCATCGGAAAACACTTCCATTCGGTCCACAAGTGACACGATGCGATCTGTCTCATCGCAAATCAAACGCGTCAGCGAGCGGTCATCTTCAGTAACAGAATTTTCCAAGAGCTGCGCCGCGCCGCGTATGCCAGAAAGCGGGTTCTTGATTTCGTGGGCAAGCATTGCAGCCAATCCACTAACCGACCTTGCGGCCGCCCGGTGGGTCAACTGGCGATCCATCTTGTCAGCCATCGAGCGTTCCTGAAACACGACAACCACGCTGCCCGGATCACTGATAATCGGCGACACATGCACATCAACCAGCTTGTCTGTACCCAAGCGTGGTGAACTAAGGTCCACGCGATACTCATTCACCGGGGCCTGACGTTCGCGTACCTGCTCGATCAGGGTCAACACAGGGCTACCAAATGGAATAAGCGCCTCAATCACATAACGTGACAGATGTGCTGCACTGGCGGAGAAGAACGATTCAGCCTCCCAGTTGGCAAATGCGACATACCCGTCGCGGTCCACCATAATCACCGCATTGCGGATCGAATTGAGAACGGCAGCCGCCAAAGCGTCTTTGTCTGCTGGCTTGTCTTTCTCGAATGTTACACGCGTCATGCCGCCTCACACTTGCTTGTCTGCTCATTGGAAAGCAGTCGTTCTGTCATCATCGAAATTACCTGATCGGCATCACGCGCGGTCAGAATGGCCTGGCGGTCCTGCGGCGATGTCGCAGGCGCATGCTTGTCCAGATACCAGCCAAGATGTTTGCGGGCATGGCGTATCGCCATCGCCTCCCCGTAAAGGGAAAGCATACCGCGGTAATGCTCCACAAAGATGTCAGCGATTTCCGCTTTGTTTGGCGCGGCACTCTGCCCTGCAATCACGCCAGCAATCCATGGCTGGCCCTGCGCCGCACGACCAATCATGACAGCATCTGCACCGGAGCGCTGCATGATTTCACGCGCGTCTCGATCACTGGCAACATCACCATTCGCAACCAAGGGAACACTCAAGACTTCGCGCACAGCTCTAATCGCGTCCCAATCAGCCCGACCTTCATAAAACTGCATCCGTGTGCGCCCATGAACTGTGATCATCTGGGCACCAGCATCCTGACAATTGCGCGCCAATTGCGGCGCATTCATCGAATTCTCATCCCACCCCAATCGCATCTTGACTGAGACGGGCACGGAGACCGCCGAAACCGCAGCCTCGACCAACGACAAGGCCAACTCAGGCTCACGCATGAGTGCCGAACCGCACGCACCGCCAATCACCTTTTTGGCAGGGCACCCCATATTGATATCGATAATTTCTGCGCCTTCTGACTCGGCAATTCTGGCCGCCTCCCCGACCCAGTAAGGATCGCGACCCGCAAGCTGCACAATATGGGGCTGCCCTTCGCCCGAAAGTATCCGCAAACGTGATTGGCGCTTGTCCTGCGCAAGTTCGCGGCTTGCTATCATTTCACTGACGGTTGCCCCCGCGCCGTAGCGCCATGCAATTTGCCGAAACGGCAAATCGGAAACGCCAGACAGCGGCGCCAGCACGACACGATTGCGTATCGATACTCCACCGACCAAAAATGACTCTGACAAACCAGGCTGCAAATGACTATCTTTCAACCAAATTTCATATTTGCACTATATTTAGTCAGATTACCAAGTCTTGCCAAGCGCTATATCGCCAAACTCCCATTTTTTCATCAAGTGCTGGAAAAGATCGCATCTTCTCGGTAATGAACGAAAATCATTACGAAAATTGAGAACTTGAACCGGAACGCACGATGCCAGTCACACATAAGCCAGAGTTCGCCTTTGTCGTCGCGGCAGCAGGTCGCGGTGAGCGTGCCGGAGGCGCTTCGGAAGGACCGAAGCAATATCGCCTGGTAGGCGGCAAACCGGTTATTCGCCATGCATTGGAAACAATACTCACATGGCCCAAAACGAGTAACGTCGCAATTGTTGTCCACGCCGACGACCATGCTCTCCTGCACGATTCTCTGGGGTCACTGCGCGACGATCCAAGACTGTTGATTTGTGACGGCGGCAGCACAAGGCAAGAATCGGTGCTCTGCGGCCTCGAGGCGTTGCAGCAGTACCAACCAGCCAATGTGATGATTCATGACGCGGCGCGGCCATTCCTGCAGCACGACCTGCTTGAGCGCTTGAGTGACTCGATTACTTCCGGCGACCGCGCTGTTATACCGGCCTTGCAGGTGTCCGATACGTTGAAGCGGGGTGAAGGCGGCACAATAGCACAGACAGTTGATCGCGCCGCGCTTTACGCAGCTCAAACACCACAAACGTTTGAATATAATGCCATTTTAGACGCGCACAGGCGGGCGACTAAAGAAACCGGAATTTCTTTTACCGACGATGCTTCAATTGCTGAATGGGCGGGCATTGCGGTAAGGCTCGCTGAAGGTTCGCCAGATAATGTCAAACTGACACTACGACGAGATATTGAAATCGCAAATGAAAGGCTTGCAAGCAAGATGCTACCCGACGTGCGCTGCGGCAACGGCTACGATGTTCACCAGCTTGTGCCAGGCAATGGGGTCACCCTGTGCGGCGTTTTCATCGAGCATGACAAATCTCTTTCAGGACATTCGGATGCGGATGTCGCTCTTCACGCCCTAACGGACGCGCTTTTGGCAACATGCGGCGCCGGTGACATTGGCGACCACTTTCCGCCTACAGACCCTCAATGGCGGGGTGCGGCTTCCTCAATTTTCCTCAAGGAAGCGGCACGGATCGTGCGAGACAAGGGCGGCGTTATCACCAACGCCGATGTTTCTCTAATTGCCGAGAAACCGAAGATTGGTCCACATCGGCAAATTATGCGCGAAAATCTCGCGGATATGCTAGGAATCACGATAGACCGCTGCTCTGTGAAGGCGACGACAAACGAGAAGCTTGGCTTTGCAGGTCGGGAAGAAGGTATTGCTGCCATCGCCACGGCGACGGTCATTTTTGGGAGAACGCTTGATGGGTAAGGCCAATAATGAAGTCATGGAGCTTGCCAGGGACGTCATTGAGCAATGCGTGAAGCACGACGTGATGATCGCAACTGCGGAGTCCTGCACCGGCGGGCTTCTTGCCGCAGCACTGACTGAAATACCCGGAGCATCTGCCGTCTTTGAGCGCGGCTTTGTGACCTACTCGAACGACTCCAAGATGGAATTGTTGGGTATATTTCCGATCACGCTGAAACAGAATGGTGCGGTTTCAAAAGAAACGGCAATGGAAATGGCCCAATGCGCCCTCGTCCGTTCCGAAGCTGGCCTGACTGTTGGCATTACCGGCATTGCCGGCCCTGACGGCGGCACTGAAGAAAAGCCCGTAGGCCTAGTTCACATTGTTGCCAAGCTTTATAACGGGGCCACATTGCACCGTGAACTAAAGCTCGGGGATATCGGCCGCTCAGCCATTCGCCGAGAAGCTGTGAAGAACGCGCTCGAAATGATGCTGAAGCTGGTTGTCATGGAGTCTGACGACTGATCCACTATGAGATAGTTCAGTCAGCGGTGCCGTATTTTGTGGACGCACGCGCCTCAAATGCCTCCGAGAACATGTTGAAGGCGCGCTCAAACATCGCGCCCATCATTGCTCCCAGCACACGGCTCTTGAACTCATAGTCGATATAGAAGTGCACAATTGACCCGCCCTCACCTTCGGCCAAAAAGCGCCAGCGGTTTTCCAGATATTTGAACGGCCCGTCGATATATTGCACATCGATTGCCAGTTCTTCCGGTTTCAGCAGAACCTGCGTGGTGAAGGTTTCACGGATGGCCTTGTAGCCCACCGTCATATCAGCAACCAGAAGCTCCTTGCCTCCACGTTCCTTCCGGCTCTTGACATTCAATGCCTCGCAGAGCGGCAGGAATTCGGGATAACGCTCCACATCCGCCACCAGCGCATACATTTGCTCGGGCGTAAAGGAGACAGGGCGGCGGGTTTCGAACTTTGGCATAATTAAAGATTTATGGAGCCGGACCGAGAAGCGCAAGAAGACGTGCCGTATCTACGTGCGATTTCAACACTAAAACAGGTACATCACGCCCGTACGCATCCAATTGCGCTTCAATGTGCGGGCTTTGGTCTCGCTCGAAGTTCCAAACATAAGACAGAAATTCCAGATCCATCTTCTCCGGGCAGCCATCGGCCATTTCAGGTCGCACGCGTCCCATAAGCCTCAGCCAGCGACCGAGAATTCCTTTCAGAGACACCCATCGCGACGGACGCATCCAGATTGCCAATTCGGCACGCGCAAGGCGAGCGGGCATGGTTCGCGGCCCAGTGCCATCAAAAACCCAATCGTCTTCAGTAATGAACCTCTGCATCAACGCTTCTTGCTCATCGTCAGATCGCAGTTGCCAACCTGGAAGCCACAAGACGTCACGATCCATGGACACGTAACGAAGGTCAAAGCGCACGGCCAGCTTCTGCGCGAGCGTGCTTTTGCCGCTGCCGGAGCAGCCGAAAATCATAATGCGTCGCGCGGTTTTTAAGCGGTCGACCGCTGTTTCAATGTCGATGAAATCCATGCCCCGCCCCTGTCAAAGAGCGGCGGAACATAGGGTAACAGACACTAAATGCAACCGAAAAGTTTATTCCGCAGCTTGCAGTTTCTTTTCCCGATTGGCCTTCAGGCGGGCAAAATCGTCACCAGCATGGTGCGACGAACGGGTCAGTGGCGAAGAGGCGACCATCAGGAAGCCTTTGGTATAGGCAACCTGTTCATAGGACTTGAACTCTTCCGGCGTGACGAATTTCTCGACCTTGTGGTGCTTGCGCGTCGGCTGCAGATATTGACCTATGGTGATGAAATCGACGTCTGCGGTGCGCAGGTCATCCATCAATTGCAGCACTTCGTTGCGCTCCTCACCAAGACCCACCATGATGCCGGACTTGGTGAACATGGTCGGGTCCAGTTCCTTGACCCGCTGCAACAGGCGGATCGAGTGAAAATAGCGCGCGCCGGGGCGCACGGTCAGATAGTTTGACGGAACAGTTTCCAGATTGTGGTTGAAAACATCCGGCTTGGCCGCCACTACTCGTTCAAGCGCACTTGGCGGCTTGCGCATGAAATCCGGCGTCAAAATCTCAATGGTCGTTGCTGGCGACGCCTCACGGATCGCAAAAATCACCTTTTCAAAATGTTCTGCGCCGCCATCTTCCAGATCGTCGCGGTCCACAGAGGTGATGACGACATGCTGGAGGCCCATTTCCTTCACCGCACGCGCAACACCGGCTGGCTCATCCGGGTCCAATGGCAGCGGTCGCCCGGTTGCCACATTGCAAAAAGCACAGGCGCGCGTGCAAATTTCGCCCATGATCATGAAAGTCGCGTGCTTCTTGTCCCAGCATTCACCGATATTGGGGCAACCCGCTTCCTCGCAAACCGTAACAAGCTTGTTGGTTTTAACGATCGAGCGGGTTTCCTGATAGCCCTTCGACACAGGCGCTTTCACGCGAATCCAGTCTGGCTTGCGCATGACCTCCGTATCAGGCTTGTGCGCCTTCTCCGGGTGACGAACACGCTTTTCATCATCCTTGACTGTGTCGAAAACCGTTACCATGGATCTTAGCCCTATCTCCGGGATTTAACTCCGGACGAGTTTGACAACAAAAAGCAGAATGCAGGCACCAATGAAGCCGCTGATGAGATAAGCCAACCAGCCGCCCATGATCG
Source organism: Ensifer sp. (assembly GCA_050301895.1). Classification (GTDB taxonomy): domain Bacteria; phylum Pseudomonadota; class Alphaproteobacteria; order Rhizobiales; family Rhizobiaceae; genus Ensifer_A. The sequence continues at coordinate 30,173 of JBNKZZ010000010.1, forward strand.
CAATGCCAAAAACGCCGAGTACGGCGTTGGCAATAACGGAGCCAACAATACCAAGAATGATATTCATGAGCACGCCCGTCGAGACGTTCATGAACTTGCCAGCCAGCCAGCCGGCAATACCACCAACAATAATGGCCATCAGCCAACCGATTTGAATTGCATCACCATGCATGTCTTAAGTCTCCCGTTTACCCGACTATACTTTGTCTTACGCAATCAGTCTTGCCGCAAACACAACGACAATCGCACCGATCGTCGCCTGCACGATAGCGGCAAAAAGCGCGTTACCGATGCCCAATTGGATGCCCAGAGCGGAAAAGAGGAACCCGCCAACGAAAGCGCCAATTACACCCGTTATCAAGTAACGGACCAGTCCACCACCACCAACGACGAAGCTGGCCAGAAAACCAGCGACAACACCAACGACGAGGAAGATTATCAGCGAATTTGCATTCATGTTTTTCACCATGTTAGAAAGAATAAATATTGTTCAAGTCAGAACAATACTAATACTCATAATGGTGAAATTCAGGCATTCAAGACTTTTCCGTAAGCATCCAACACACTTTCCTTCATCATTTCTGACAAGGTCGGGTGCGGGAAGATAGTGTGCATCAACTCTTCTTCTGTCGTTTCCAGGTTCATCGCAACCACGAAGCCCTGGATGAGCTCGGTGACTTCGGCACCAACCATATGAGCACCGAGAAGCTCGCCGGTCTTCTTATCAAAAATTGTCTTGACGAGGCCATTGTCTTCACCCAGCGCGATAGCCTTGCCGTTTGCGCCGAACGAGAAACGGCCGACGCGAATATCGCGTCCCTGTTCCTTTGCCTTAGCCTCGGTCAAACCAACGGAGGCAACCTGCGGATGGCAGTATGTGCAACCCGGAATTTTGCCCTTGTCCATGGGGTGAACGCCTGGAACGCCCGCGATCTTTTCAATGCAGACCACGCCTTCGTGCTCTGCCTTGTGGGCCAGCATGGGCGGACCAGCAACATCACCAATCGCATAAAGGCCCGGCACGTTGGTCTTGCCGTAGCCATCAATCACGATGCAACCGCGATCCGTTTTGACACCCAGAGCTTCCAAACCGAGATTCTCGATATTGCCCTGAACGCCAACAGCGGAGATCATGCGGTCCGCAGTGATCTGCTGAACCTTGCCATCCTTGGTTTCGACATGTGCGGTGATGGAGTTGACACCCTTTTCCACCTTGGCGACCTTCGCCTCGGTGAGGATTTTCATGCCGCGTTTTTCCAGTGCCTTGCGGGCAATGCCGGAAATTTCTGCATCTTCCACCGGCATCACCGTCGGCATGACCTCCACAACGGTCACCTCTACGCCCATTGAACGGTAGAAAGACGCAAACTCGATACCGATAGCACCAGAACCCATAACGACCAGAGACTTGGGCATAAAGTCCGGCTTCATTGCTTCGAAATATGTCCAGATGAGTTTGCCATCAGGCTCGATGCCAGGCAGTGCACGCGGACGGGCACCTGTTGCCACGATGATATGTTTGGCTGTGTAGGTGCCCTCTGATTTCACGCCCTTGGGAACCGGGTTCTGCGGCTCGACAACCGGCTTTGTGGACTTTCCAACAATGACCTCGCCGGGTTTGGTGAGCTTTGCCTCGCCCCAGATCACGTCGACCTTGTTCTTCTTCATCAGGAAGCCGACACCGCCATTCAAGCGCGCTGATACGCCGCGCGAGCGGGCAACGACAGCTTTCACATCGGCTGTCATCTTGCCCTCAAGGGTCAGGCCATATTCTTTTGCGTGAGAAGCGTAGTCCATCATCTCTGCTGAGCGGAGCAACGCTTTGGTGGGAATGCAACCCCAGTTGAGGCAGATGCCGCCGAGATGTTCGCGTTCGACGATTGCCGTCTTGAAACCGAGCTGCGAAGCACGGATGGCCGTTACATAGCCACCCGGGCCAGAACCAATAATGATGACATCATATGCGTTGGACATGGGGGTCTCCACTCCTCAATGGTTGAGGCAGTGGCTTGTCCCCCTGCCCCTATTCAGATGATGGGATCCACATGTTCGTGGTTCACCAACATCTCGTAGATTTCGTCCTTGAGCTGCATGCGTTTCTTGCGGATATCCGCCATGTGGAAATCGTCTACAGGCTCAACATTTGTTTCGGCGCGGTGCACTTCCCTGTTGATGTCGTGATACTCGTTCGAGATACGGTAGAAATGCCCATCCGTTTCACGAAGATGACGTATCTGGTTGACGTATTCCGGAAACTCCTGCGCCAGCTCATGAGGGGTGTTTGCCATAGTCCCTATCTCCTTTGAGAGAAAATCTGATAGGTACAGGCTACGTTCCCCTGATCATGCCTCCTTGATCTCAATCAAACAAAAATCAAATTCCAAGCAGCATCCGGACGATGGGCTCAAGCCCGCGGCCAAGCGCTCGTGAATTATCCGCATCCAAATGAACGCCATCCAAAGGCGTAGTTTTGGCCACCGAAGCGGCATCAAAGAATGCACAGCCCATTTCATCGGCAAGGTCAGCATAGAGCGAACCAAGCATTTTGGACTGCTCAATGCCGCCTGCGAACATGGACGCGAAGAAAGCATCCGCCGTTTCGCAGATCACCGGCGGCGAAACGATAAGTATTTCAGGCGCCTTACCTTCTGCCCAACCGCCGCCATGGCCGCGAACAAGCTGAATAAGACGCTTCATGCCTCTCGTTGAACCGACAGCCGAGCCACATATCGCCCGCTTCATATCATTGGCACCCAGAAACAGGATCACCAGATCAATCGGCATATGTGAGTGCAACACCGTCGGCAGAATACGCGCACCGTTTCTGTCGCAATCGGACTCGTAGTCATCAAAGACAGTTGTGCGACCGTTTAGCCCCTCAGCGATAACACGCGCACCGTGCCCAAGCCCCTTTTGCAGAACCGAGGTCCAACGATCGGCATAGTCATGCCGTTCCCTCGTTTCTGCATTGTAGCCCCAGGTCAGGCTGTCGCCATAGGCCAGAACGGTTTTCATTGTCCTGCCTCGCGCTTACACCAACATCGACATCGGGTTTTCGATGTAGCCCTTGAATGCGCCAAGCAGTTCGGCACCAAGTGCACCATCCACGCAACGGTGGTCAGTGGAAAGCGTGACCGTCATAACTTGCGCGACAACCATTTCGCCGTTCTTGACGACGACACGTTGCTCGCCCGCACCGACCGCCAGGATCGTTGCATGCGGCGGGTTCACAACTGCGGAGAAGCTCTTGACGCCCATCATGCCCATGTTGGACACGGCAGTCGTACCGCCCTGATACTCCTCAGGCTTGAGCTTGCGCTCCTTGGCACGCTTGCCATAATCCTTCATCTCGTTGGAAATGGTGGAGAGGCTCTTTTCTTCAGCCCGGCGGATGATCGGCGTGATCAGGCCGCCCGGAATGGACACCGCAACGCCAACATCTGCATGCTTGTGCTTGACCATCGCGCTGTCAGTCCAGGAAACATTCGCATCCGGAACATCACGCAGAGCCAGGGCCAGCGCCTTGATGACCATGTCATTGACTGAAAGCTTGAAGGCAGGCTTGTCATCTTTCACCGGTGCAGAGCCGTTGAGTTGACCGCGCAGCGCCAGAAGTGCATCGAGTTCGCAATCGACGGAGACGTAGAAATGCGGGATCGTCTGCTTGGATTCTTGCAGGCGCTTTGCAATTGTCTTGCGCATGCCGTCATGCGGCACAAGCTCGTAGGAATCCTTGTCGAAGAGCTTCAGAACCGCATCATCAGATGCGCCAGAAGCTGCCGGTGCTGCTGCTGCGGCAGACGGAGCCGTGGCGGCGGCGGGTGCCACCTTGCCAGAGCCGGAGGCAACTGCGCTCTCAATGTCAGACTTGACCACACGACCATGCGGGCCGGAGCCTGCAATGGTGGAGATGTCGAGTCCGGCTTCTTTCGCCAGGCGACGCGCCAACGGAGAAGAGAAGGTGCGTGAACCGGAAGCGGCAGCAGCAGCAGCAGCGGGAGCAGCGGCAGGCGCAGCGCTTGCTACGGCCGGAGCCTCTTCCTTCGCGGGTGCCGGTGCAGCAGCAGCCGGGGCCGGAGCGGCAGAACCGCCTGAGGCAGCTGCAGCCGCGACATCTTCGCCTTCAGCCGCCAAAATAGCGATCAGGGCATTGACCTTCACACCTTCGGTGCCTGCAGGAACGACGATTTTGGCAACGGTGCCTTCGTCGACAGCTTCCACTTCCATGGTCGCTTTGTCGGTTTCAATCTCGGCGATCACATCGCCGGGGCCAATCTGGTCGCCTTCCTTGACGAGCCACTTGGCCAGATTGCCCTCTTCCATGGTCGGGGAAAGCGCGGGCATGGTGATTTGAATTGGCATATCCTGAGCCCTCCCTTACTTGTAGCAGACGGCTTTAACCGCCTCGACAACCTCACCAACATTTGGCAGGGCCAGTTTTTCAAGATTGGCCGCGTAAGGCATAGGCACATCCTTGCCAGCGATCGTCAGGATCGGCGCATCGAGATAGTCAAATGCCTGCTGCATAACGCGTGTCGCGATTTCTGTGCCAACGGAAGATTGCGGGAAGCCTTCTTCCACAGTCACCAGACGGCCTGTCTTCTTGACGGACTCGATAACAGTCGGAATATCCATCGGGCGAATGGTGCGCAAATCGATCACTTCCGCGTCGATACCAATGGATGCCAGCTCTTCAGCAGCCTTCACAGCGTATGTCATGCCAATGCCGAAGGAAACGATGGTTGCATCATTGCCTGGCTTGTGAATGCGTGCCTTGCCAATCGGCAACACGAAATTGTCCATCTTCGGAACATCGAAGCTCTGACCGTAGAGGATTTCGTTTTCCAGGAAAATGACGGGGTTCGGATCGCGGATCGCAGCTTTCAGCAGGCCCTTGGCGTCGGCTGCCGTGTAAGGCATGACGACCTTGAGGCCGGGAATTTGGCTGTACCAAGCGGCATAGCACTGCGAGTGCTGGGCCCCGACGCGTGCTGCCGCGCCGTTGGGGCCACGGAACACCATCGGTGCACCCATCTGACCACCAGACATGTAGAGCGTTTTTGCCGCGGAGTTGATGATTTGGTCAATCGCCTGCATGGCGAAGTTGAACGTCATGAACTCAACGATTGGCTTGAGGCCCGCCATTGCAGCACCAACACCGATACCGGCAAAGCCGTGTTCAGTGATGGGAGTATCAACCACACGCTTGGCACCAAACTCTTGCAGCAAGCCCTGCGTGATCTTGTACGCGCCCTGATATTCAGCAACCTCTTCGCCCATAACGAAGACGTCTTCATCAAGGCGCATTTCTTCGGCCATCGCATCGCGCAGCGCTTCGCGAACAGTGGTGGAGACCATTTCGGTGCCTGCCGGGATGTCCGGATCGGATGCGACTTCCATAGCAACAGGTGCAGCCGGAACTGATGCAGGCGCTGCCGCAGCGGGTGCTGGAGCAGCCTCAGCAGCAGGCGCGGCAGCCGGAGCAGAACCAATGCTATCAGCGCTTTCACCGTCTTGAAGCAGCACGGCAATCGGCGTGTTGACCTTGACGTTTTCGGAACCGGCGGCAATCAGGATCTTGCCGATGACGCCTTCGTCAACGGCCTCGACTTCCATGGTCGCCTTGTCAGTTTCGATTTCGGCAATCACGTCACCAGACGTAACCGTGTCACCTTCATTTTTCAGCCATTTGGCAAGTGTGCCTTCTTCCATCGTCGGAGAGAGGGCGGGCATAAGAATTTCTATTGGCATATTGTCCTCCCTTTCCCTTACAGCAGGATGTCCGTGTAGAGCTCGGATACATCCGGCTCCGGATCGTTCTGTGCAAAGTCAGCACTATCAGCGACAACTTCGCGGACGTCCTTGTCGATGGCTTTCAATTCGTCTTCGCTGGCCCAACCTTTTTCAATCAGGCGTGCCTTGACCTGCTCAATCGGATCGGATTCCGAACGCATCTTCTGCACTTCGTCCTTCGAGCGATACTTTGCCGGGTCGGACATGGAGTGACCACGATAACGGTAGGTCATCATTTCCAGAATGATCGGCCCCTTGCCGGAACGGCAGTGGGCGACAGCTTCTTCCGCTGCGGCAGCAACCGCGCGAACGTCCATACCGTCAACCTTGATACCCGGAATGCCAATGGAAGCACCGCGCTGGGAGAAATCCGTCTGCGAGGACGCACGCGAAACGGCGGTGCCCATGGCGTAACGGTTGTTCTCAATAATGTAGATCACTGGCAGTTTCCAAAGAGCCGCCATATTGAAGCTCTCGTAAACCTGCCCCTGGTTGGCTGCACCATCACCGAAATAGGCAAGCGACACATCGTCATTGCCGCGATAGTGGTTGGCAAATGCCAAACCCGTGCCAAGTGAAACCTGCGCACCAACGATGCCATGTCCACCATAGAAGTTCTTTTCCTTGGAGAACATGTGCATGGAGCCGCCCTTGCCTTTGGAAAGGCCGCCGCGGCGCCCGGTCAGCTCGGCCATAACACCGCGTGCACTCATTCCACATGCAAGCATGTGACCGTGGTCGCGGTAACCGGTGATGACCTGATCGCCTTCCTTGAGTGCCGTCTGCATGCCGACAACGACAGCTTCCTGACCAATATAGAGGTGGCAGAAACCGCCGATAAAGCCCATGCCATAAAGCTGGCCGGCCTTTTCTTCAAAGCGGCGGATCAGCAACATGTCGCGATAAGCGGCGAGCTCCTGTTCCTTGTTAAAATCTGCGATTTTTGCGGAAGCGGTATCGGCGCTTTTGACCGAACGTGCGGAAGATTTGCGTGCCGCTGAGGCGGCTTTACGCGGAGCCATGCGTCCCTCCCAGGTTGCTCTTTTATGTTGAGGTGAGAATATGCAATAGTGGAGCCTACAGCAATAGCAAAAATGCAAGGCTCACATTCCGTCCATGCATTTGATTTTGCATCACTATTTAAATTTAACTTGATTTAAGTTAATCAGTTGAAAATTACGATTTCGTCTTGCCTTGAGACATTGAGTGCTGCGCGCGCCTTCTCGTCGACTATATCCTTGTCGAGCGAGCCATCACTGAGTAATCGAACCTGTTTTTCAAGGTTTTGGCGCTTTTGCGTAAGGTCTTCGAGAATTTGCACACGCTCGCGATATTGCATTTCGAACTCCTCACCCGCACGCAATCCGAATGACCCGTGAATTGAGTGATAGCCGAAATAAACGAGAAAGCTTGCCGTGACCGCTGGCAAAATCAGGCGAACGAACTTTTTCTTCTTGTGGTGACGCGTCCACATAACTCAAACCCTATACGCGATACTAAATACTAGGCTTTTGAGGTTAGCAGGCAGGTATTAACCAACCGTTGACTCTGTTGGGCGTTGCTCAAATCGTTGCATCAAATCACCACGAGCAAATGAAAAGGCGCGGAGAAACTCCGCGCCTTCCGCATAGTTCAGCTGCTTTAAATATCAGCCACGCAGGATGGACTTGCCGGCAAAAATTGCCTGATGTCCAAGACCTTCTTCGATGCGAATGAGCTGGTTGTATTTTGCAAGCCGGTCAGAGCGAGCCAGCGAACCGGTCTTGATCTGACCGCAGTTCGTCGCAACGGCAAGGTCAGCAATCGTGGAGTCTTCCGTCTCGCCGGAGCGGTGCGACATCACTGCCGTATAAGCAGCCTTGTGTGCAGTCTCCACGGCGTCCAGGGTTTCAGTCAGGGAACCGATCTGATTGACCTTCACCAGAATGGAGTTTGCAACGCCCATCTTGATGCCGTCACGCAGACGCGCGGAATTTGTCACGAACAGGTCGTCGCCAACGAGCTGGCACTTGGAGCCTGCCATGTCTGTGAGGATCTTCCAGCCGTCCCAGTCATCTTCCGCCATGCCGTCTTCAATCGAAATGATCGGATATTTGTCGACGAGCTCAGTCAGATACTCAGCCATTGCGCCAGCCTCCAGCGTGCGGCCCTCACCTGCCAGGACGTATTTTCCATCCTTGTAGAATTCGGAGGATGCACAATCGAGCGCGATATACATGTCGTCGCCAGGGCGGTAGCCAGCCTTTTCAATCGACTTCATGATGAAGTCGAGAGCAGCCGGTGCACTTTCCAGGCCAGGCGCAAAACCGCCTTCGTCGCCAACATTGGTGTTATGCCCCTGCGCAGCAAGTTCCTTCTTCAGCGTATGGAAGACTTCCGCACCCATGCGAACGGCATCGCGCAGTGTCTCTGCGCCAACCGGCATGATCATGAATTCCTGGAAGTCGATAGGATTGTCTGCGTGCGCGCCACCATTGATGATGTTCATCATGGGAACCGGCAATACGCGCGCGCCTGCACCACCAACGTAGCGGTAGAGCGGCAGGCCGGAGGACTCGGCGGCAGCCTTTGCGACAGCAAGTGACACACCAAGAATTGCATTGGCACCGATGCGGCTCTTGTTTGCCGTACCATCAAGCGCAATCAGCGCGTCGTCGATTTCGATCTGTGCTTCGGCGTCAAAGCCAGCAATTGCTTCAAATATCTCGCCGTTCACAGCGTTGACTGCACGCTCAACGCCTTTGCCAAGATAGCGTTCGCCGCCGTCGCGCAACTCTACGGCTTCATGTGCGCCGGTGGATGCACCAGAAGGCACAGCAGCGCGGCCGAAGCTTCCATCTTCCAGAAGCACATCGACTTCTACAGTCGGGTTTCCACGGCTGTCGAGAATTTCACGCCCGATTATGTCAACGATTGCGGTCATTTTCCTACCTTTCGGCTATTGGACTCGTTGAAGGCAGTCATAGACGAAGTTCAGAAAAAAACAATGACATGAGACAAGGGGCTAATCGCTAATCCTCCTGAAGGAAAATCATTGCTCCATTTCACGCATATTTGCCGTGACACTAGCCATCCTACTAAAACGCCATAGGGCTACTTTTGTTACAAAACATTAGGACCTTGTTAACCCTACATTAAATCAATCCAATTTATGTTCTCGCCGTCCCCAGGTGCCCGCGCTTCCGCAGATCACCTGCGGGCGGGGGTATGTAGGCGCGTGTTTGCACCTTCAAGGTGTGCAGCGGTGCTTGGAGTCATAGGGGAAAATAAGTACATGAAAATTACGATTTCTAGGATGCTGAATTCATTCGGCGTCGTGGTTACTGCTGGCTTGTTCGCTGCTTTCGGCACGCTGTTTTTCGCACTTGAAGATTTGAAAGTGAACGGGCCTGAGTATACTGAAATTGTCCACGGCAAAGACCTGATTGCCGATATTCTGCCACCGCCGCTTTATGAAGTGAACGCGTATGCGATTGCAGTTGAGGGTGCCTACCACGAAGAGCTTGGCGAGAGCGCCATTAAAAAACTGAAGACACTGGAAGCAGAATTCAAAACGCGACGTGATTTCTGGCCCGAAACAACTCTTGATGATGCGCTCAAAGCGCAACTCGCGGAACAGGTGGTGCCAACCGGCGAGGTTTTCTGGCAAGTCGTTAGCGACAAGGTGGTTCCCGCCCTCGCTTCCAATGATAACGACGCAAAGATGGCTGCACTTGATGCGCTTAAGGATGCTTTTTGGGCGCATGACGCGGCAGTGAACAATCTCGTTGCTGATGCTGAAACATATCTTGCCGGCGCAGAAGAGCACGCCAATGTATTTGCCCGTATCCTCGGCATAGCATCAATTACTGCCGCAATTTTGGCGCTCGCAATATTCCTGGCAGGCGTATTCATGTTCAAACGGCGAGCTATCACGCCCCTCACGGGTATGAAGAATTACATGATGGATCTTGCATCTGGCGACTACTCAAAAGAGGTGCCCTTTAAAGATAAGACTGACGAAATTGGCGAGATGGCCGGAGCGGTCAACATCTTCCGCGAAGCTGTCCTTGCTCGGCAGGCCGCCCGCAAAGCCGATGAGGCACGCAAGGCCGATGAAATCGAGCAAGAGCGCCGCGCAGCTGCCGCCCGTGCAGAGGAAGATGCACGTCGCCGTGCAGTAATCGAGCACCTTAGCGATGGTTTGGGTAAGCTTTCGCAGGGCGACCTGACCGCGTCGATTAACGAACCGTTTGATGCAGCGTATGAGGATCTGCGTGTTCAGTTCAACGCCAGCGTCGAGAAACTTTCACACTCCTTGAGTGAAATCGTATCTGGCGCAATCACTGTCCGCAGTTCCAGTGGCGAAATTGCACAGGCAACCAGTGACCTGGCGCAGCGCACGGAGCAACAGGCAGCAACCATTGAACAAACTGCCGCTGCATTGGATCAAATCAATGCTACGGTCCGCGGGTCGACCGAGATGGCAACCGAAGCAGCCAAAGCCATGGAAACAACGCGCTTTGGCGCTGAGAAATCGGCTCTTGTTGTAACCGATGCCATTCAGGCCATGCAGCGCATCGAGGCCTCTTCGAACGAGATTTCAAGCATTATCAATGTTATTGAAGACATAGCCTTCCAAACAAACCTCCTCGCGTTGAATGCTGGCGTGGAGGCCGCGCGTGCCGGTGATGCAGGCAAAGGCTTTGCCGTTGTTGCCCAAGAGGTTCGCGAGCTGGCCAGCCGTTCGGCAAAAGCCGCCAAGGAAATCAAGGGTTTGATCGACACTTCATCCACAGAAGTGGAAAGCGGCGTGGCTCTGGTCAACCGGACAGGAGATTCACTGAAGGAAATTGAAGATCAGGTTCGCAAGGTCAGCGCAACCATTTCCGACATTTTGACTGCGGCAAAAGAACAAGCCACTGCTGTTGGAGAGGTAACCAGTTCAATCAACGACATGGATCAGGTCACTCAAAAGAATGCAGCCATGGCGGAAGAAACCAACGTTGCTTGCCAAAATTTGAGCGGCGAGGCTGGAAAACTCGAATTCATCGTCAAGCGTTTTCAGATTTCGGGCACTGGAACCGTACAGGCAACAACCCGAACAAATATGGTTCCGAAACCTGTTCCGGCTCGATCGACCGCGTCACCTGTTAAAGCAATGGGGCAGAAGATTGCGCGAGCATTTTCCCGCAGCGGCGGTGCAGCAGCAGCAGTAGTATCGGAGTGGGAAGAGTTTTGATCCACGCCCCGGATGTCTAAGCCAGAATCATGAAAGCCGCCGGTGTAACTCCGGCGGCTTTCTTTTATACATCCGATGAATTCATGCTTTGGCGACAGCGTCAAATGCCATCAGCTTTTTCAGCAGCCTTGGCAAATCGGCCAACGGAACCATATTCGGGCCATCCGAAGGTGCATTGTCAGGATCTTCATGTGTTTCGATGAACACCCCTGCCACACCAACCGCAACAGCAGCGCGCGCAAGTGTTTCAACAAATTCGCGTTGACCACCGGTTGAGCCACCCTGCCCGCCGGGTTGCTGAACAGAATGCGTTGCGTCAAACACAACGGGTGCCCCCATTGCCGCCATAGTGGGAAGCGCCCTCATGTCCGAAACAAGCGTATTGTAGCCAAACGAAGCACCGCGTTCGCAAAGCAGGATATTCGGGTTTCCGCTTTCATTCAGCTTGCTCAAAACATTCTTCATGTCCCAAGGCGCCAGGAACTGACCCTTTTTAACATTGATCGTTCTTCCGGTTTTGGCGGCTGCGATCAGAAGATCCGTCTGACGGCACAAAAACGCGGGGATCTGAAGAATATCGACGACGGGGGCAACAATTGCGCATTGCTCTTCCGTGTGGATATCCGTGAGCACCGGAAAACCAAACTCTTTCTTCAGATCGGCAAATATTTCCAGGGCGCTTTCCAGTCCAATACCACGCTTGCCGGAAAGCGAGGTGCGATTGGCCTTGTCAAATGAAGATTTGTAGACGAGCTCAATTCCCAGAGAGCTGCAAATCTCTGTCAGTTTTTCGGCCATCATGAAAGCGTGGTCACGGCTTTCCATCTGGCATGGGCCCGCTATCAGCGAGAGCTTGCCCGTATTGGAAAAATTGACCGCCTTGGCACCCTCTCCAACTTTGACAAGCGAATTCGTTTTGCTGTTCATTGTGTCGTTTTCCTGGAAATCAATCTGTTGAATTGTCTGTGGCGCATGGACGCCCTCGTCGCGTCATGCACGGATTTTGCCTTTGTCGCGTACTCGATCATACACCGGTTACTGTTGCAGGGCTGCATACATTGATTGCACGGGCGAGTCCACTTGCCGATAGCTTTCCAGAATTCGCGAAAACCTACCGAGAATCTTGCTCAAGGCGCCAAGTATAGCGGCAAGAAGAGAATACAATTTGAACTAAATTGACACACAGAATTTGGCGATTGATTGAAATCTCTCCTCTATAAAGGGACAGCGCAATAATGTTGCCTGTGAGGATAAAGAAATGTCACAGATTGTAACAGTATCGCCAACAACCGCTGCTTATGCCAGTGAGGCAAACAAGTCGCGGCACGGCCACTCGACGCCGATGGAAGATGCAATCACGGACTGGCACCACGCCGCCGTATCCAGTGCAGACCCCGTCGACAGGGCATTGTTGGAGTTTGTTCAACCGCCTTCGTTGGTTCTGGCTTTCTTGACGAAAGCCAGAGTGGAACCGGCCATTACGACAAAAGAAGCAACAGCAGCGTACTTGGCGAACAGTGACGACCAAAGCCAGGGGTGAAGTGTATGCCCCCAATCTAACCTGACAGCGAAGCTGTCGGGGGCTTTGGCGTGTCTGCACGCACCTATTCCGAAGCGCCTCGCGCAATCAATGCGATCTCAATCCAAAACTCACAAAAGCTCTTCACAAACTGGCGATATTGGTCAAGCGACAGTGGTTTCTCGACATAGGCGCTTGCGCCAGCCCGATAGCAGCGTTCAATATCCGCCTTGTGAGCAGACGAAGACAATATGATAATCGGTATCGCCGCCGTTGCGTCATTGGTCTTGAGTTTTTCGACCGCAGCAAGCCCGCTCTCGCCCTTCAGGTTGAGGTCCACGAAGATAAAATTGCAGCCATGCGATACCGCTGCTTCCACCACACCGTCCGAACTTTCTACATGAAACAATTCGCAAGCTTGTGGTGCATTGGCAAAAGTCTTTTTCAGAAAGTTGACATCAATCGGGTCGTCATCGACCACAAGAATTCTGGTCAGATCATCCATTTGTCTATCTCACAACACTTGAGAGTGGGAACTGCACTATAAACCGCGCGCCCCCGACATATTCCGTATCGAGTTTGATCCGTCCGCCGTGGCTTTCCACCACTTGCTTGCACAATGCCAGGCCAATGCCAAATCCATCGTAGACGGAATCGTCCTTGTGGAGCCGCTGAAACGCGCTGAACACCGTTTCAGCATATTTGTCCTCGATACCAATTCCATTATCCTCGACAATCACATCCAATGTATCACTTGCATATGACGAATAGACCCGCACACGCGGACGCGTGCCGGGGCGCGTATATTTCACCGCATTCGCAATCAAATTCTGCATCAGATGGCGAAGCAAATCAGGATCGCCGTAAATCTCGGGCAGGTTTGAAACAAGCAACTCTGCATGGGTGCGCTCAATCTCACCTTCCAGATTTTGAACCGCCTGTATGACAATGTCATTGAGGGATGTCCGGGCTGGTGAGACAATTTTGTATGCGATCTGTGAATACTCGAGGAGCTTCTTCACCACACCATTCATTCGAATTGCCGCCTTGCGGACGTGATCGGCGTAAAGCGGCAATTCCTCGTAATTTCCGCCTGCAGTTTCCTCAATGATCATTTCGGCGAAGACTGCCAGATGTCGCAGTGGTGCCTTGAGATCATGCGAAACGACGGCAGCAAATTGCTCAAGAGATTCATTTTTCTTGCGCAACTCACTACTTTGCTGGCGCAGGCTGCTTTCCTGGCGGTGCTCCCGCGTGATGTCGCGCCCAACGGTGATAAAACCGGTATGCTTTCCACCATCGAAGAGAGCCCTGGTGCGCCAGCGTATAAGAAGCTCGTGACCCGAAGCCTCCTTCAGTTGCTGGTCGTAGAAGAAGGAGCTGTCGTCCTCAGTAGGGCTTTTGATCCGCGAAGCAAGCACTTCGCTCTTCGCCATTTCTCCCAATAGATCAGATGGCCTGCCAGCCAAACTGGAACTGTCTCTCCCCATTGCCCTTGCGTAGGACAGGCTGGCGTAGACAACGTTCAAACCCGTATCCGTCAGCAGCACGAAGTCTGGAACAGATTCCAAAATGAGCTCGTACATTTCGGTACGTTTCTCAAGTTCCAGCTCAACCTTTTTCAGGTCCGTGATGTCTTCCAGATAAGATGCCCCCCATCCCTCGGGTGAGAAATATGCAACTGAACGCCGCCACTGGCCCGATTTTTCTTTGGCGACGCTGACCAAAGGCCCTTTTTCAGGTTGTTCCTGCAGCTTGATGATCTCATCAAGTGTCACCTTAAAGGTGTCATCTAACGAGCCAAAAACCCCTTTTTCGACGCCGGCACGCAAGATTCTCTCCCGCTCATTACCGATCTGAAAAATATCACCAATTGGTTCGTAATATTTGCGGGCGGCCTCGTTGAAACAAAAGAGGTGAGCGTTGTGATCCCAAAGCATGAATGGATATGGCAAAACGCGAACCGCGAAATTGAGAGCGCTGTAAAGCTCTTCTTCATCGAGCCCGGAGCGCCGCTGGAAGAATACAACAAAGCCGTCCGCGTCACCGCTTTCCAACCGCAGTCGGCTCACCTGAACGCGTCCCCGTTGGCCTTCTTCGCGGGTGGGGCGATAGACATAACGGATGAACCCACCGTCCGCCGATACGTCGTTCAACCGACAACTCAATTCGATGAATTCGTCGAGCGGTCGACCGCAGATATTGTCAGTATTCAGTTGGAATTCTGTTTCAAATCCCCGATTGACCTTAATGATGTTCCCATCAAGATCCGTAATGACCGCAGGCTTCGTAAATGAGTTGAACAGTGCTGTCGAAAATTCGGAGTTCATGACTGCTCATCACTGTTCAAATGCAGGGGATATCGGCGAAAGCGAGCCCTAATTACTCTCGGGTGAAGTGGAAACCAACCCCCGAATGTTAGCGTCAGTGGACCGTCAACTAATATGACGTTCGATGCCTGCGAGCTTTTCCAGGTCCGCCTGTTTCAACTCAACGGACTCGCCACAACCGCACGCCGAAGCTTCATTTGGGTTTTTGAAAACAAAGCCCGTCTTGAACTTAGTCGTTTCAAAATCCATCTCGGTACCAAGAAGATAGAGAACAGCCTCAGGTGCGACCCACACATGAGCGCCGTCAAACTCGACAAAATCGTCGCCCTTGGCTGGCTCGGTCACCAAATCAACGGCATATTCCATCCCGGCGCAACCGCCCTTTTTGATGGAAACACGGATGCCGCGAGCGCCCTCACCGGCGTTGGCAACAATTGCCTTCACCCGGTCTGCCGCCACCTGCGTCAATGTCATGACCTGCAAAGCCATCCGCTATCTCCGGTTCGAATCCTGTTTAAACAAGGTAGTCGCTAGAACTGTATGGTTCAATACCAGCCCACAGCCACCTGCGCCTCTTCAGACATACGTTCCGGCGTCCACGGCGGGTCAAATACCATCGCGACTTCAACGCCGGATATCCCTTCAACGGAACCAACTGCATTTTCCACCCAGCCAGGCATTTCTCCGGCAACGGGGCATCCCGGCGCTGTCAGGGTCATATCGATCTTGACCATGCGATCGTCCTCGACATCAATCTTGTAGATCAGGCCAAGCTCAAAAATGTCAGCGGGAATCTCTGGATCGTACACTGTTTTGAGCGCTGTGATGATGTCGGCAGAAAGCCGTTCCAACTCATCAGCAGGAATAGCTGACTGCACGATATTCTCGCGAAAATCGACCTTGTCATCCAACTCTTCACCCATGACCTGCTCCATTACCCGAAAAACTGCCGCGCATAGTCCAGCGCCGCTACAAGTTTGTCCACTTCAGCACGCGTGTTGTACATGCCGAAGGATGCCCTGCATGTAGACGTCACGCCAAAGCGTTTCAACAGTGGTTGTGCACAATGTGTGCCTGCGCGCACGGCAACACCTTGCCGATCGATCAACATCGACACATCGTGTGCATGAATTCCCTCAAGCTCGAAGGAGAATATGCCGCCCTTGCCCGGTGCGTTGCCAATAACACGAAGCGAGTTGACGCCACGAAGCTGCTCGGCAGCGTATGCCGCCAGATCAGCTTCATGTGCTGCAATTGCAGCGCGTCCGACCTTCTCCATGTAGTCCAGTGCGTAACCGAGGCCGATGGCCTGCACGATCGGTGGCGTTCCCGCCTCGAAGCGATGTGGAGGATCGTTATAAGTCACGCCCTCCTCGCTCACATCCGAGATCATCTCGCCGCCGCCCTGAAAAGGGCGCATCGCCTTCAGCCTATCCATTTTGCCATAAAGTACGCCAATACCGGAAGGGCCGTAGAGCTTGTGACCGGTCATTGCATACCAGTCGCAATCGATGTCGCGGACATCGACCGGCATGTGAACTGCGCCCTGACTACCATCGACAAGAACCGGAATACCGCGCTCACGTGCGATACGGCATATCTCTTTCACCGGCACCACCGTGCCCAATGCATTCGACATGTGGGTGATCGCGATCAACTTGGTCTTGTCCGTCAGGCACTTCTCGAAATCATCGAGATGGAAAGCGCCTTCGTCGTCAACTGGCGCCCAGACGAGCTTGGCACCCTTCTTCTCGCGAACAAAATGCCATGGCACAATGTTGGAGTGGTGTTCCATGATGGAAAGAACGATTTCATCGCCCTCGCCAATATTGTCCATCGCCCAACCATAGGCCACCGTATTGATGGCCTCAGTCGACCCCTTGGTGAAAACAATCTCTTCCACGGATCCGGCATTCAAGAAAGCGCGCACTTTTTCGCGCGCTGCCTCGTAGGCATCCGTTGCGGCATTCGACAGGAAATGCAGGCCACGATGCACATTGGCGTATTCGTGGCTATAGGCGTGGCTGATGGCGTCGATCACCGACTGCGGCTTTTGTGCCGAAGCACCATTGTCGAGATAGACCAGAGGCTTACCGTAAACCTCAGTCGAAAGGATTGGGAAGTCCCTGCGAATGGCTTCAACGTCATACTTGGCGGAGAGAACTTCACTCATCCGTGACGCCTTTCCAGCCAGTTTTCCACGAGCAATTCCAATGCCTCAACCAGGTTCTCGTCGTCGAGTTCCTCGATGATTTCCGCAACAAATGCCTGCACAAGAAGCCCGCGCGCGCGCTCCTCGGGAATGCCGCGTGCCTGCAGATAAAAGAGATGCTTGGGGTCAATATCAGCAACGGTCGCCCCATGTGCACATTGCACGTCATCGGCAAATATCTCCAACTCCGGCTTGGAGTTGAAGTCCGCATCATCGGAAAGCAGAAGCGTATTGCAGGCCATTCGCGCATCGGTCTTTTGCGCATCCGGCGCTACACGGATCTGCCCCTGGAAAACGCCGGTAGCATTGTCAAACACGATGGAGCGAACGACTTCTGTCGATGTGGTTTCCGGCACGTTGTGGCCAAGCACCATTGTAATATCAGTGTGGCTATTGCCATCCAAAAGATTGATGGCTCGAAGCTGGAAGTCCGCACCCTCACCGGCTGCAGTAACCTTTACTTCCTGGCGAACGAGTTTTCCGCCCAGGTTGACGATGAACAGCTTGAGCTTGGAATTTGCGCCAAGTTCTGCGGCAAACTGGCCAAGATAAGTCACGTCCTGCGGCTGTTGCTGCACGATAATCCATGTGACCTCTGCATCCGCACCGACGGTCATATTTGAAATGGATGACACCAGTGCAGCGTTTTCGCCGGTTTGCCTTTCGACGATAAGGATTTTCGAGCCATCACCCACACGCACCGGAAAACGCACATGCGCCTGCCCGGCTGTATGGAGATTTTGCAATTCAATTGGACTATCAAGCTTTGTTTCGGGGGCTATATCAAGGAACCACCCATCGGTGACAAAGGCGGCATTCAGCGCACCAACCGCATCATCCGTCTTTTCGACGGCAAGTTCTGGTGCAAGCTGGCCGTCAGCCAACATGTCGGCGACCGGACTAAACCGCACGCCCTCGATATTCCTGTCTGCATGAAGCGCGGCTCCATTGGCCACGACAGCCACGGCCGACTTTTTCAGCAAGGTCGGTAGTGACGCCGGAGCTGCTGCCCGCGGGTCAACCACAGGTACCGTCGAAAGCATGCGGCGCAGATCTGTATAATGCCAGGCTTCGACCCGACGCGTCGGCAGCCCGCGCGACTTGATATCGAAGATCATTCGGTCGCGCTGCGTTGTGACCGCGCTGTCGCCCGGAAGATCACCGACGACATTGCGGAATGCATCGATCAATGCTTCCTCAGCCTTGGTCAGCTGAATTTGTGCCTGTCCCGCCATTACGCTGCAGCCTCAATCACATCAGCGTAGCCGTTGACTTCCAGTTCCTTGGCCAGCTCCGGACCGCCGGTCTTGATGATCTGCCCCTTGTAAAGAACATGAACCGTGTCGGGCGCGATATGGTCTAGGAGACGCTGATAGTGCGTGATAACCACCATTGCGCGGTCAGGTGAACGCAGCGCATTCACGCCTTCGGACACAATGCGCAATGCGTCGATGTCGAGACCGGAATCGGTTTCATCCAACACGCAGAGCTTCGGCTCCAGAAGCGACATTTGCAGAATTTCGGCGCGCTTTTTCTCACCACCGGAAAAGCCAACATTCAACGGACGGCGCAGCATTTCCGGCGCAACCTGCAACTTGGCAGATGCGTCCTTCACCAGTCGCATGAAGTCCGGCGTTGTGAGTTCCGCCTCGCCGCGCGCCTTGCGCTGCTCATTCATCGCCACTTTCAGAAACTGCATCGTGGCAACACCCGGAATTTCCACAGGGTACTGAAACGCAAGGAAGATACCCTTGGCGGCACGTTCGGAGGGATCGAGTTCCAGAATGCTCTCACCGTTATACAGAATGTCACCTTCGGTGACTTCGTAATCCTCACGGCCCGACAAAATGTAAGAGAGCGTCGACTTGCCAGAGCCATTCGGACCCATGATAGCCGCCACTTCCCCGGCCTTCACGGTCAGGTTCAGGCCACGAATAATCTCGGTGCCATCTTCGGCGATTCGGGCATGGAGATTTTTGATTTCTAGCATTTAATTTCTTCCCATTCATAGGGCGGTTCAAAAGCCGCCTGTTTGAAATTCCTATTGTGTCAGACCGCTTCGCCATCGAAAGGGTCGAATTCCGAGGTCATGCATCCGGTATTGCAAAATTGCTCCTTAACTCCGACCGCAAAACGCACCAAAAACTGTATGAATCGAGTTATTCATAAAAGGCTTCGTCGTTCCAAGTCCCTCAAACATTATTAGTGCCAAACCACCCCAGTGAACACGCCTTCATACCATCCAGCAAACACTGCCGTGTAAAACCACCCAATACAAAATAGCCCGTAGCTACTAAATATTCGAAAGAAGAAACCAGAGATCGGGTTCGCTTCGCGTCTCAATATACGGTGCCTCTCATACGATGAAAAAACTACTAGAAACAACGATATGGTTAGCCACGCATGCCAAGGAAAATACAGAAGAAACGGTATCGCGAAGGTCCCTACACCGAATCCGAGGAACAGGGGAATTGACAATGCCAATGCCACCCCAGCCCCAAGCAAAATTGAACTCGACCTGCCAAACTTGACGAACCAGTTTTCAATACGCCAAATCACAACCTAACCTACACTTCCTTCGAGCGAGATTCCGATAAGCTTCTGCGCTTCGACGGCAAATTCCATCGGCAGTTCCTGAATGACTTCCTTCACGAAGCCATTGACGATGAGCGCGATGGCTGCCTCTTCGGGAATGCCGCGTTGCAGGCAATAGAAAAGCTGATCCTCGGAGATTTTCGAGGTGGTCGCTTCATGCTCCAGCTGTGCGGAGGCATTCTTCGCCTCGATGTATGGCACGGTATGCGCGCCGCACTTGTCGCCGATAAGGAGCGAGTCGCACTGTGTGAAGTTGCGCGCGTTGGCAGCCTTGCGATTGACCGACACCTGACCACGATACGTGTTCTGCGAGCGTCCGGCAGAAATGCCCTTGGAAATGATACGGCTGGAGGTGTTCTTGCCCAGATGGATCATCTTGGTGCCGCTATCGACCTGCTGATAGCCGTTGGACACTGCAATCGAATAGAACTCGCCACGCGAACCATCACCACGCAGAATGCAGGAAGGGTACTTCCATGTAATTGCTGAACCGGTTTCAACCTGGGTCCAGGAAATCTTGGAATTCTTGCCACGGCAATCACCACGCTTGGTGACGAAATTGTAGATGCCGCCCTTGCCATCCTTGTCGCCCGGATACCAGTTTTGAACGGTTGAATATTTGATTTCCGCCTCATCCATGGCCACCAGTTCAACAACAGCAGCGTGAAGCTGGTTTTCGTCGCGCTGCGGCGCGGTGCAACCTTCCAGATAGGAAACGTAGGCTCCTTCTTCCGCAACAATTAGCGTGCGTTCAAACTGGCCCGTATTCTTCTCATTGATGCGGAAATAGGTGGAAAGCTCCATTGGGCAGCGAACACCCTTCGGCACATAGACGAAGGAACCATCCGTGAAGACTGCGCAATTGAGTGTCGCGTAGTAATTGTCCGTTACCGGCACCACAGAGCCAAGATATTTCTTCAACAGCTCGGGATGTTCGCGGATCGCCTCCGAAATGGACATGAAAATCACGCCCGCCTTCTTCAGCTCTTCCTTGAAGGTCGTCACAACAGAAACGGAATCGAAAACCGCATCGACGGCGATCTTGGACTTCTGCACACCTGCAAGGATTTCCTGCTCTCTCAGCGGGATACCCAGCTTCTCATAGGTTGCTAGAAGTTCCGGATCGACCTCGTCAATTGACTTCGGACCCGCAGCCGTCTTCGGAGCCGAATAGAAATAAATCTCGTTGAAATCGATCTTGGGATAATTAACCCGCGCCCAATTCGGCTCTTCCATGGTCAGCCATCGGCGATAAGCATCAAGCCGCCATTCGAGCATCCACTCCGGCTCATTCTTCTTCGCCGAAATGAAACGAATGATATCTTCCGACAGGCCCTTGGGCGCTTTGTCGGTCTCGATCATCGTCTCAAAACCGTATTTATACTGATCCACATCGATCTGACGTACTTGATCGATGGTTTCCTGGACCGCAGCCATATCGTTCTCCAATCTCGTCGGGTCAAGGCCGACAGCTTGTCAACGTCTTCTATTTAATAGCTTTGCAGATGGTTTGCACCGCAAAGCCAAAAGAAAAATTGCTTTTTAGCAATTTTCCTCAGTTCATACCATTATGCCGCAGCCCCGGATGGTGCTGCTGCCTGTTTGCGACGCGCCACAATCTTTTCAAAGGCGGCTATTGCCGTATCAATTTCTTCGTCAGTTGTTGAGACACCGATTGAAATACGCAGACCACCAAGGCTCGCATCCTGCCCCATCGCCTTCAAGACATGGCTCTCGCCCACCTTGCCGGAAGAACATGCCGAGCCTGAAGAAAGCGCAACCCCTTCAAGGTCAAAGGCAATCTGCCCTGTCTCGGATTTGAAACCCGGCAGCGAGAAAAAACTGGTGTTGGCCAGACGCGAAACGCTATCGCCGTGTATAAGGATTTCCGGTGCCGCAGCGCGGAACGCAGCTTCAAGCCGGTCACGCCGGGCACCAATTGCCGCCACCCGCTCCGCCATATCTGCGCGTTGAAACTCAGCGGCCGCACCAAAGCCCGCAATCGCGGCAATATTCTCGGTTCCCGCCCGATGCCCTTTTTCCTGTCCGCCACCGCGAAGCAACGCATCAGGCATCATAACTTCACCACGCGAAACAAATGCGCCCGCTCCCTTTGGTCCGCCAATCTTGTGAGCAGAGAGAATAAGGAAATCCGCGCCAATCTCGTTCATATCAAGGGGAATACGACCTGCCGCCTGAACCGCATCGACGACAAATATGCCACCGTGAGATTTTACCAGCTCGGCAACATCTGAAATCGGCTGAACAATGCCTGTTTCGTTGTTGGCCGCCTGCACAGCAACCATCGGCAGGCCTTCGCTTTTGTCATGGATATCCAAGAGCTCTGCCAGTGCATCGAGATTGACCACGCCGTCATGCGTGACGGGGATCTCTTCAACTGCGGCGGGCGCAAAACGTCCACCTTCGCGAACTGCCGGATGCTCGATTGCGGAGACATAAAGACGTGAGATCGTGAGCCGGGATTTGCCCATCTTGAAATTGGGCGTCAGCAACGCGTTAGCCGCTTCCGTGGCACCAGAATAGAAAGTTACATGGGCCGCCGAAGCATTCACAAGGGCCGCAACCTTGTCGCGCGCCTTGTCAATGACAGCGCGCGCCTTGCGCCCCTCAATATGTACAGACGAGGCGTTGCCGGGCAATGACAGGGCATCAAGCATCGCATCACGCGCTTCGGGCAGAAGCGGCGCAGTTGCGTTCCAGTCAAGATAGACCCTTTTCATCACTCTCCAGATGCCTCACTGGCCGCACTTTTGCATGCAGTCTCATTTTTCTTGAAATTTCAGGGCAGCATGGCTTAAAGGACATACACCCGAAACAAAGGGCTCAAACCTTCTTTTGAATGGTTCTAAACGTTTCTAGAAAAGCTGACTGCTTTCGTCAAGACTAACAAGCAGAGAAAGCAGCAACATATCGGAGTAAAAATGCCCGAGATTATTTTCAACGGTCCCGCAGGCAGACTCGAGGGCCGCTACCAGCCTTCCAAAGAAAAGAATGCGCCTATTGCAATCATTCTTCATCCACACCCGCGCTTTGGCGGCACGATGAACAATCAGATTGTGTACCAGCTTTTCTACATGTTCCAGGAGCGCGGCTTTACAACGCTTCGCTTCAACTTCCGCGGCATTGGCCGCAGCCAGGGCGAATTTGACCATGGTGCTGGCGAACTTTCAGATGCAGCAGCAGCGCTCGACTGGGTGCAGGCCATGCACCCTGATTCCAAGAACTGCTGGGTGGCTGGCTATTCATTCGGTGCCTGGATCGGCATGCAGCTTTTGATGCGCCGTCCGGAAATTGAAGGCTTCATGTCAATTGCGCCGCAGCCAAACACCTATGACTTTTCGTTCCTAGCGCCCTGCCCGTCGTCCGGCCTCATCATCAATGGTGATGCAGACCGCGTGGCACCGGAAAAGGATGTGGTTGGCCTCGTGGACAAGTTGCATGCCCAAAAGGGAATTCTGATCACCCACAAGACCATGCCGGGCGCAAACCACTTCTTCACAGATCAGGTTGACGCGCTGATTGGCGAGTGCGCCGACTATCTCGACCGTCGCCTGGAAGGCGAGCTGGTTCCGGAGCCGCCGAAAAAGCGTATTCGCTAAGACCTCCATAATATTCAGACAAAGGGCCCTGTTTTTTAGGGCCCTTTTTTGTTGCGTAAAATTATGAATATTGCAGCGCAGCAAAAAGATTGACAAACATCGAAAAGATTGTTCTGATTTGAACAATCTCATGCACTAATTGGCAGTTCGAAACGCAGTTTGGGGTCCAGACTATGTCCAACGGAACATCTTTCCGTGCAATTGGTTTTGCTGGCGGCGGAAACCGCTGTTACTGGCAATCCGGGTTCTGGGAGGCATTCGATGGTCTTCACCCGCAAAAACCGGAATATTACGTCGCTGTCTCAGCGGGCGCGTATCATGCCGCGATGAATTTGGCTGGTATAGGCCATCAGGTGCGCACTGCGGCGTTCGCTTTTGCCGCCAAGAAGACGTCAGACATGGATTGGAGCAGGCTCGCAAAAGGAAAGAGCCCGTTCCACGTTGGCGACCTGTTTCGCCTGTTTCTCGAAGAACAGTTCGATGGCGCAGCTTTGGCGGCCCTTAAGCAGCAGCCACCAATCTATATGCAAGTTGCAGACCTGCCCGATTGGATGCCACCCGCGCTCGGCTCCTTGGGGTCCATTGGCGCATATCAAATTGAGAAGCTGGTCACCGGCGGCGCACATTCGAAGGCCGGAAGCTATCTGGGTTTGAAACCGCGCTGGCTCTCCACCCACGATATGCAGACGCCGCAAGAGCTTGTGGATGCCATTCTATCAACTTCATCCGTGCCGCCCTTCATGGCGGTAGGCCGGGCTGGGGGCAAGACCTGCCTCGATGGTGGCCTCGTGGACAACCCGCCGACAATCCGTCTCAGTGAGACCGAGAGCGCTGGCGGTGAAACGCTACTAATCTACACGCGCCATGGACGTGTGCCGCCTTCGGCACCCGGTCGCACAACCATCGGCCCCTCCGAAGACATCACGGTCAACAAATTCACCATTGGCGACGAAGCCGGTATTCGCGATGCCTATGAGCTGGGATTGCGTGATGGCGAGGCCTTCGCCAAATCATATTCCGCCTGATGTCGCGTCGGCTTTGCCAAAACCCCACCGGTGACCGGCTCCCCGACGCCCGTCGTTCCCGGAAATGTCAGAGGCAGACCTTTGAGAGAACGCACAGCCAGATAGGCCCAGGCTTCCGCCTCCATTGAAGACCCGTTGAAACCTGCATCGTCGGCATCAATCACTGTTGCGCCCGTTTCACCAGCAAGTAACGTCAAATCCTCCATGATCACCCGGTTCAGCCGACCACCGCCGCAAATCACATATTGTTTAGGCGCATCAGGCAGATGGCTTGCCGATTTCAGGATCGCAGCCGCAGTCACATAAGCAAGCGTTCGCGCTCCATCGTGCAAAGACGCCTCGCTTTCTGCGGGCGGCTGGAAATCATTTCGGTCGAGCGAGCGGCGAACATCCCCGGTGAAGAAGGGATGCGCAAGGTATCGCTCCGCAAGTGATGTGATTACCTGCCCCTCGGACGCTATCGCACCACCCTGATCGAACGGTATGCCTGCGACCTGCTCCACCCACTGGTCTATCAGTGTATTTCCCGGCCCGCTGTCAAAGGCAGCCACAGTTCCGTCGCGCCCGATGAATGTGAGATTGGATATGCCGCCAATATTGACGAAAACAACCGGTCGTGCGGCACCAAGACTTTCAGCAAGTGCCTGGTGATAGACGGGAACCAGAGGCGCACCCTCGCCGCCATTCGCCATGTCATTGGCGCGCATATCGTAGACAACCGGAATGCCAGATTGGCGTGCCAGCAGCGCGCCATCGCCAAGCTGAACCGTTAGGCCCTGCTCCGGCCTGTGCAGAACAGTCTGTCCATGAAACCCAATAATATCAACTTGTTGCTCTCGATGATTGATATTCATGAATGCCTTAACAGCTTCAACATGACGTAGAGTCAGGTTGCGTTCAAGAGCGGCAAGATTACCCGGTCGCTCTGTACGTGTCCTTATAGACTTTGCGTCTTCAAGCCCATGCGCCAATGCCCGCCTGAATTCGGGATCATAGGGGATTTCCATCGATGGGCCACGCTCCACGAAACCCTCCCCATCGGTGCGTATAAGCGCAATATCGATACCATCCATGGACGTACCGCTCATCAGGCCGATCGCCGTCAGAATCTGCCTCTCCTGCATCATGCACCCCTTGCCTCTTAACGAATCTCGACATTTCCAACACTGACGGGTGCACATTATCAAAAAACAATGCTAAAGCGCCGCGCTGTGGGTTATCTACCGATGCACCCGCACAAAAGACGAATATCAGAGTCAGAAAGAACAGACCATGACCGGTTTCAAGTCCGATTTCCTTCATACGCTTTCCGAGCGTGGCTTCATTCATCAGATCTCCGATGAAACGGGGCTCGACGACCTGCTCGCCAAGGAAACTGTGACGGCCTATATCGGCTATGACCCGACTGCATCCAGCTTGCATGCCGGTTCGTTGATTCAGATCATGATGCTGCACTGGTTCCAGCAAACCGGCCATCGTCCGATCTCCCTGATGGGCGGCGGCACCGGCATGGTGGGCGATCCCTCCTTCAAGGACGAGGCGCGCCAGTTGATGACCATGGACACAATCGAGAGCAACATTGCCTCGATCAAGAAGGTTTTTGCCAGCTATCTGAACTATGGTGACGGCGCGACCGACGCGATGATGATCAACAATGCTGAATGGCTCCGGTCACTCAATTACCTTGAGTTCCTGCGCGATGTCGGGCGTCACTTCTCGGTCAACCGTATGCTTTCCTTTGACAGTGTGAAAACGAGGCTCGATCGCGAGCAGTCTCTCTCCTTCCTCGAATTCAACTATATGATCCTGCAGGCATACGATTTTGTGGAACTGAACAAGCGCTATGAATGCCGTTTGCAGATGGGCGGTTCCGACCAGTGGGGCAATATTGTCAACGGTATCGATCTTGGTCACCGCATGGATTGCCCGCAGCTTTACGCTTTGACATCACCGCTTTTGACTACCTCGTCCGGCGCGAAGATGGGCAAATCTGCCAATGGTGCTGTCTGGCTCAACCCCGACATGCTGTCCGCCTATGATTTCTGGCAGTATTGGCGCAACACCGAAGACGCCGACGTGGCGCGCTTCCTGAAGCTCTACACAACATTGCCAATGGATGAAATCGCCCGTCTCGCAGCCCTTGGCGGCGCAGAAATCAACGAGGTGAAGAAGATCCTGGCGACCGAAGTGACCGCTATGCTGCATGGCCGCGCAGCAGCCGAAGAAGCTGCAGAGACTGCGCGCAAGACCTTTGAAGAAGGTGCGCTTGCTGAAAACCTTCCCACGGTTGAGATCGCGCAGGCCGATATTGAAAGCGGCGTGGGTATCCTCAATCTGTTCGTCACCGCTGGTCTCGCTGCTTCCAATGGTGAAGCTCGCCGCCACATCAAGGGTGGTGCCGTGCGCATCAACGATAAACAAGTCGCAGACGAGAAGATGACTATTGGCTCGGGCGAAGTGACGGAAGAAGGCGTGATCAAGGTTTCGCTTGGCAAGAAGAAGCACATTCTGGTGCGCCCGGTCTAATCCGCAGCCAACCAGGTTTTCCAAGCGCCGCATATCCACTGGATGTGCGGCGTTTTGCATTCCGGCATTGGCCAGCAATTACTGGTACTTGAAGATGTTTCGGAATACGCCCGGCGCAATCAGGGACAGCGGATTGATATTCAATTTCGGCTTTGTGAACTCGCCCGACAATCTGAATGTTACGCCAATCAGGCCCCGATCTCTTCCGTTCCCCAAAAAGATGCCAATTAGCGGCAGTTCACCAAAGATGCGGTTGAGGCCATAGGCGGGCATGAACGTGCCGGTCAGGTTCATCTGGCTGTCACGGTCACGCACCGTACCTTCAAATGTCAGCCCCACCTGATCTCCACGTACAACGCCGTCTGATACAGTCACAAGACCGTTGTCTATCGTTGCGCGCGTGAAGGCGTGTGAGAAATTCTGCACTTTCGCGTTGATCTTGCTATTGACCGCATCATTGAGGCTTTTTCCGTTCTTGCCAGTTGGTGCACTGACCAGCGCTTGAAGTCCCCCGTCATCGACGATCTGGAACTGTCTAAGGTCAGCATTGCCAACCCAGACGCCTTCGCGTTCATAACGGATACGCATATTCAACAGGCCACCAACGATGCTTTTGTAGACGCCGGTAAACCGCGCCAACGCGCCGCCGTCAGTGGAGGTCAGCTCTATGACGCGCGGTTTTCCATCATCTTCGGAGAGCTGTGCCACCACCGCCTCTTCCTTGCGTGTGATGGCATTCAGCTTCACCGCAATTGGTTTGCCAGCCTTGATGGCGTAAACGGCATCAACGCTGCGCAAGACCTCATCATTGAACCCCGTGACCTGGTTGAGTTTCGC
The DNA here is from genome assembly GCA_050301895.1 of Ensifer sp. Lineage (GTDB taxonomy): Bacteria > Pseudomonadota > Alphaproteobacteria > Rhizobiales > Rhizobiaceae > Ensifer_A. The sequence goes on from JBNKZZ010000010.1 coordinate 57,851, forward strand.
GCTCACACGAACGGTAGATTGCCCGGAACTCTTTGATGTTCCAGCAGATTTTATCTTGTTGATTAGCCCGCGAATATCCGCGTTACGCCCACTGATCTTGATGTCATACGCGCCATTTGAGTGTTTCAGATGCATGGAAAAATCATCGTCCGGCGCCAGCGTCACATGCTCGAGATCGACAGAAATAAGGCCAGCCTTGCCCGCCCTGAGCGCACCGGATGCACCGAAGCCTTCACCTGCAAGCTTGAAGTCGCTTACCAGAATGTCGCCGCCATCGCGGGAGGTGGTAAAGTTCACCTGTGCTTTCACGCCCTTGCCCTTGCCCCAACCGGCCCAGGGAACGGAAATAACTGCATTTGTAAGATCAGCGGTCACGGTCTGCATGTCATCGTTTACAAGCTCCATATCGAGCTTCACCGTCCCGCCGACCACTTCTTCGAGACCCGGAACGAGTCTTGCCATGCCGTTTTGCGTAAGTGTCGCGGAGACTGTCCGCTGTCTTTTTACCGGAGCGCCTTTTTCCAGAGGTTCAACCATTTTGATTTGCATTGGCACGCCGTCCAACGCCAGAGACGCATCCAACGAGGCCGATGATGGATTGATTTCAAGTGTTCCGTCTATCGCGCTTACGGTCTTGCCGCCGATAGCGCGCGTCAAGGACACCTTCGAAAGCTTCAAGCTGGCGCGCCATTCCGGTTTGTTTTCCTTCTCCGCCTCCAAGCGCAGAGCAAACCGTGCCCACAGGTCCGCAGTCACCTCGCCGGTAAATTCATCAACATTGTAACCCGTGGCTTCCAGCGCGCTGATCGGGCGATAGGTCGCAAGCTCGGCAACCGCATCGGCTGGCCCGGCAATGGCCATTTCCGTTTCTGCAGTCAGGGGACGTTCGGCGAGATCCGCTATTCGAAATGTTCCACCACGCAATGCAACGACCCTGCCGGACGGAAAATAGGCATTGCCCTCTTCAATCGTCACGTCCAGGTTCCCGCCCGTTAACTCCAGATGACCTTTCGTGTCACGCAAGGGCGGAATGTCCCCTGCAATATTGACGCGGGCACGCTCAATATCGAACCCCAGTTGAAGCTCTTTCTCGTTCAATGAGACCGGTTCGGGAAAGAGCGGTAGACGACCTGCAGGGAGATAGAGAGCCAGCGAACCGTTGGTGATGACACCACCGAACACATTGCCATAGGCCCAATTGCGTGCCGGACCCGCCAACCAGAATGGCCAGAGCTGCTTTAGCGCTTGCGTTTGCGCATTCTGCGTAAACAAACCCAAAGAGATTTGTGGTGAATAGCCCACTGCATCTGCCGGGCGTTCAGCGCCAAAATCAAACGTCGCCGATACGCCCAAAACACCTTCGGCTGTCGAAATCAGCGCATCTTCCGTTTTCAGCACTCGTCCTGCAGGATCATACGTCGCGAAGGCTTTCGCCGCAAAATCCAGCGGCCTGCCGCCTGAATTTTTGGGAGACGCCACGCCGCCATCTACGATCAAATCAATGGCAATCCCGCCCAGGCCCGGCTTTGCCAACCGGTCACCATCAATCAGCCCCCCGGAAAACGGCATCTCCAGGCCCTCAAACCGTACAATGCCGGGATCAATCTCGATCTTGTTCTGTTCGAAATCGTAATGTGCCTCCAGACGGCTCGGCAATGCTGCAACTGCATCGCCACTGCCATAGAAACTGGCATCGCCAACTTCGAGCTCCAGCGCCGCTTCCGGCTTGCGATTCTCGCCCGCTGCCTGCAATTTCATGGCGACATTGATCGACCCAACCAAACCCAGATGGGGTGCCCCTTCCCGCGTCGTCTTGCTGGCGAATGGCGTCACATTGAAATCCGTGATCTGCAATTCGACCTGTGAAATGGCTTTGCCGTTGCGCCTCGCCCTGACCTCAATTGATGCAGGCTGGTCGTTGACCCAAACTTCCCCATCCAGAATCAATGTGCCGTCGTCGGCCTTGTTCAGCGTGAGACGGTCGATATTGAAATAGGCACGCTTGCGCTGCATCGCGGGCACATCGAAGGCCAAGGAGCGTACGGAAATGGATGTGCCGCCTGGTGCTCCCAGGAAATCAGACAGCTCGACAAGACGATGGAACAACGCGTCCATCCAGATCGGAACCGCATCTACCCGCAGTGTGGACAGCACGTCGCCATTGCCACCATCCGCAAGATTGGAAATATCGGTTTTTATGCCATCCAGTTCCACATTGTTGATTTTCAGCTTGCCGCGAAGAAGTTGCCAGAGATCAACTGATATGCGGGCCTCCCCGGCATCCACTATCCGCTGTTTCTGCGTGCCGGATACTTCGATATCGCGAGCCAAAAGGACGAGGTCACCGTGCGAGGATATGCGAAGCCGAGTCGCGCCAACAGCAACATTGCGCTTCTTACCGGCGAGCTGGTTGAGGATCTCACCAGACTTGGCCGTCAAAGGTTTGTCGAGAAATCCGCCCTCGATCGCGAGGTAGCCAACACTGGCAATCAAGCAGAGAATGACAACCACATAGGCAAACACGCGAACGACAAAAACCACCATATGCCGCGGGTGCAACTGACGCGCTGACCTGCGAGTATATGTGCTCTCGTGTTCGTCACTTTCCGCTCGACGATCCGCGTCCTCGTCGCGGAGATCAGCCATTCAGCAGCATCCTACCAGCCTTGACCTTGCCCAAAGATTCTTCATGCGACTATAACGATCCGGAAACCGATTGGTATCGCAACTGTGCCCTCTTGCATTGGAAACCTCAAAAATCTATCCACGAAAGAAAAGGTGAGAATATGACAATCCTTCAGCCTGGCGAAAAAGCGCCTTCTTTCACACTCGAGCGAAACGGCGGCGGAAGCGTTTCGCTTGCCGATTTTCAAGGCAAAAAGGTGGTTCTCTACTTCTACCCCAAAGACAACACGCCTGGCTGCACAGTCGAAGCGGTGGATTTCACGGCCCTTGCCGATCAATTTGATGCCCTGAACACAGTAGTCATCGGGATGTCACCTGATTCTGTGCGCAGCCACGATAACTTCACGAGCAAGCAAAACCTGAAGGTCATCCTCGCGTCAGATCCCGAAAAGGAAACGATTTCGGCATACGGCGTCTGGCAGGAAAAGATGAACTACGGAAAAAAATACATGGGTGTAGTGCGCACAACCTACCTGATTGGTGAGGACAGAACCGTACTTCAGAGCTGGACCAATGTCCGGGCAAAGGGTCACGCGCAAGCGGTGTTGGATGCAACAAGGGATGCTGGCTGACTATGAGTGCAGGCACTTTGCGCGCATGTGCAATCGAGGCGCTACTGGCAAGTAATCTGGATGATAAAACGAGGCTGGCGCGCCAAACTGCATCGCTGTGGCGCGAGCGCAAGCTTTCCCTTCGTGCGCCATCTGATCCCAGGCTGCCCGTCAAGCCCGGTCGTCCTGCGAAGCCCGAACTGGTACCGCCAACGCGCGTCAAAGGCCGTGGGGTCGGTTCACAGAAAGCCCGAATCGCGATGATGCATGCATTGGCGCATATTGAGCTGAATGCAATTGATCTGGCACTGGATATTGTTGCGCGCTTTGCCTGTGAGGATATGCCCCGTTCGTTTTTCGATGGGTGGATGCAGGTCGCCGACGAGGAGTCATATCATTTCGGCCTTGTTCGCGGTCGGTTGATCGCCATGGGGGCCGACTACGGAGACCTGCCCGCGCATAACGGTCTTTGGGAGGCCGCCCACGACACGCGCGATGACCTGACAGCACGCCTCGCGGTCGTGCCGCTTATCCTGGAGGCACGTGGCCTGGACGTAACCCCTTCGTTGCAAGAAAAGCTGCGCGAACAGGGCGACCATGAAAGCGCCGATGTTCTGGCCATCATCTACGAAGATGAAAAAGGCCACGTTGCGATTGGGGCAAAGTGGTTCCGTTTCTTGTGCGCACGCCACAGGCGCGACCCGGCAAAGGAGTTTCAAAGGCTGGTCCGCTCCCATTTTAGAGGCCCGTTAAAAGCCCCATTCAATGATATCTCCCGCGCGGAGGCAGGCCTTACGCCTTCATTCTATCGCTCACTAACTTCAATTAGTCATGCCTGACTAGAACAGATAGAAATATCCGCATTTCAAGCACGCAAAACCACTAAATATCACGGGTCAGCAAATCTTTGTTAACCTTAACAAGGTGTAATTGCCTCCTGAAAAGAAGACGACTTTTCACGAGTATGAGGAATTCATCTGTGACCCAGCAAGCGGCAAGCCAGGTTTTCGGGAAACGCACAAAACAGCACATCATTATTTTGGCCAGTGGCGAGAAAATCAGACATCTCACCATTAAGCCATGGATGGCTGGCGTTGCATTTTGCTTCTTTGCAGTTTTCACAATCGGCTATTTTTCAGCCACATCCTATCTCGTTATGCGCGACGGTCTTATTGGCGCATCCATGGCGCGGCAGGCCCGGATGCAATATGAGTATGAAGACCGGATAGCGGCGCTGCGTGCGCAAGTAGACCGCGTAACTTCACGTCAGCTCCTTGATCAACAAGTCGTTGAACAGAAGGTTGAGACTCTCCTCAAGCGCCAGCTTGCTCTCTCAGATCGTCACCAGAAGATCGACTCGCTGATTGAGCGCACCGGCATCAGTGATGGCGTAGATGTGATTCCCGTTCCCGAGAAGAATCCGCGCCGCACCGCATCGGCTGCTGCGGCGACAAGTGCATTTGATTCCATCCTTGGCAAATCACCCCGACTGCCATCGACCGCCAACGCATTCGTTGATCCAGTAGGCCAGACCGAATTGCGTAAGAATGAGGCCGACCAGGCAGACGAGATATTCTCAAACGTCACCAAATCTCTGAAGCACATAGAGCACGAGCAGCTCGCACGAATTCAAGATCTGACACGTGGCGCGTCCGGCACTGCTGAAGCCATCGTATCAATCATGAAAAAAACCGGCGTCGCGCCCACGGATGCAACCGAGGAAAATACAGCCCTTGGCGGTCCATTCATGGCGCCAATGGCAGCTTCCGATCAGTTTGATAATTCACTGACAGAGCTGGATGCAGCACTCCAGCGCCTCGAGAAGGTTCGCTCCGAAGCACGCAACCTGCCTTTCGGCAATCCTGCACCAGGATCTCAGGTCACCAGCCGATTTGGAAATCGCGTCGATCCATTTCTTGGTCGCGCAGCTTTTCATGCAGGCATCGACTTTCGCGGCAAGACAGGAACGCCCGTTCATGTGACAGGTGCCGGAACGGTCGTGCGTGCCGGTCGTGCCGGTGGCTACGGTAATATGGTGGAAGTCCGCCACAAGAATGGTGTTTCTACGCGGTATGGCCACCTTTCACGGATCCTCGTGAAGACCGGCGATCATGTAGAGCTGGGCGACAGGGTTGGACTTGTCGGCAGCACGGGACGCTCAACCGGCCCTCACCTTCATTATGAGGTTCGCCGCAACGGTCGTGCGATCAACCCGGTTGGCTTTCTCAATGCCGGGCTTAAGCTCAACACCTACCTGGACTGAAATAAGTTACATCGCTGGAATTCGCAGCTTGCATTGAGCTGGCCCGCTGTCCAATCATAGCGGTAAAGGTCAAGGCAGGTGGACAATGAGCAAGAATTCCTATGATAGCGGGCGACTGGATCTTCCATTCGTCGGGATTTCCACATTCGGTAAGCGGCCGTATCAACCCGATTGGACCAAGATTGATGCCGATGTGGCAGTGCTTGGCGCACCGTTCGACTTTGGCACACAATGGCGCCCTGGTGCGCGCTTTGGACCACGCTCCATCCGCGAAGCGTCCACTCTGTTCTCCTTCGGACATGGCGGAGCTTATGACCACGACGATGGCGTGACCTATTTGCAGGACGTGGACATCGTCGACATCGGTGATGCGGACATCATTCACACCGATACCGACAAAAGCCACGCCAACATCGAAAAAGGTGTCAGAGCCATATTGGAACGCGGCGCGTTGCCGGTGGTGCTGGGAGGTGATCATTCGATCAACATTCCCTGCATGAATGCCTTCGACAATCAGGGTCCCATCCACCTTATTCAGATTGATGCACATCTCGACTTTGTCGATGAACGTCATGGCGTGCGCAATGGCCATGGAAATCCGATGCGACGGGCGGCGGAAAAGCCGTACATCACCGGCTTGACCCAGATTGGCATACGCAATGTCTCCTCCACCGCGAAGGAAGGCTATGAAACGGCCATTGAAATGGGTTCGGATATCATCACGGTCCGCCAGGCGCGCAAGCTCGGTATCGACGCAATCCTTGAGCGCATACCTGCTGGCATGAATTATTACCTGACCATCGACATTGACGGTTTTGATCCCTCAATTGCGCCGGGCACCGGCACACCCAGCCATGGCGGCCTGCTTTATTATGAAGGCCTCGACATTATCGCGGGGTTGGCCGAACGCGGTAATATCATTGGGATGGATCTCGTAGAGGTTGCACCTGATTACGATCATTCTGGCGCTACCGCGATCCTCGCAGCACAGCTTCTGCTCAATGCAATTGGACGGATTTTTCATTTCCGCCAAGTTCGTAAAGATGCGGGTACATAAACGCGCAAAAACCAGCTTTCACCATGGAAATTGCCAATTTGCGAAGGCCTAGGCTTACGCAGGGTTAGTATTCACTCTAAATTTTAACCTTTGGCACTAGAAAAACCCGGAATTCCTTGACTTTTAGGGTTCACAAGACTATCCCGGCTGCCAATCGAGCATTAATTGAGCACCTTGATTCACCAGCGTTCGTAAGAACCGGAACGGAAACAGTTTCCCATTGACAACATTTGCTGATCTGGGCTTGAGCCCGAAAGTTATCGCTGCGGTTGAAGACGCCGGCTATAATATCCCCACACCAATTCAGGCTGGAGCCATTCCACACGCACTCCAGCACCGTGATATTCTCGGCATCGCCCAGACCGGCACAGGCAAGACAGCAAGTTTCGTTCTGCCAATGCTGTCACTTTTGGAAAAGGGTCGTGCGCGCGCACGGATGCCGCGAACGCTCATTTTGGAACCGACACGCGAGCTGGCAGCGCAGGTTGCTGAAAACTTCGCCAAGTACGGTAAAAACCACAAGCTCAATGTTGCACTGTTGATCGGTGGCGTCTCCTTTGACGAGCAGGATCGCAAACTGGAGCGCGGTGCAGACGTTCTTATCGCCACACCTGGTCGACTGCTGGATCACTTTGAACGTGGCAAGCTCTTGATGTCTGCGGTAGAGATCTTCGTGATCGACGAAGCCGACCGTATGCTGGATATGGGCTTCATTCCAGATATTGAGCGCATCGCCAAACTCATACCATTTACGCGTCAGACACTTTTCTTCTCGGCAACCATGCCGCCTGAGATTCAGATATTGGCTGACCGGTTCCTTCAAAATCATGAGCGCGTTGAAGTGGCTCCGCCATCCTCGACCGCAAAGACCGTTACGCAGCGCCTTGTCGCCACCTCGTCTAAGGATTGGGAAAAACGCGCCAAGCTGCGCGAGGTTATCAAGGCGCAGGAACATCTGCAAAATGCGATCATCTTCTGCAATCGCAAGAAAGATGTATCAGACCTGTTCAGGTCCCTGCTGCGCCACGAGTTTTCCGTTGGTGCTCTGCACGGCGACATGGATCAGCGCTCACGCATGACCATGCTGCACAACTTCAAGGAAGGTAACATCAAGGTACTGGTGGCTTCTGATGTTGCAGCACGCGGCCTTGATATTCCGGCGGTCAGCCACGTCTTCAACTTTGACGTTCCAATTCATGCGGAAGATTACGTTCACCGTATTGGCCGTACGGGTCGTGCCGGTCGTGAAGGCGCTGCATTTACGTTTGTCACGCGTCGCGAACGCAAGCATCTTGATGCTGTGGAAGCGCTGATAGATCAGAAGATTGAATGGCTGGACGGAGATCTGGATTCTCTGTCTCAGACAGCTGAAAGCGAAGACGACGGCAAGCAGCGCCGTGGCCGCAAAGATCGCAAGACTACGTCACGTGGCGGACACAAAGCGACTGTAGCATCTGAAAATGAAGTTTCGGTAGAAGAGGCAAAGCCCGTGAGCGCACAAGCAAAAGAAGAGTCCAGGCCGCAAAAGCGTTCCACGCGCAAGGCTCCTGATTCGGCGACGAATGACAATCGCGATCGCCGCCGCAACAATAATCGTGACCGGGACGATGGGCCTACACCGGTCGGCTTTGGTGACGATATCCCTGCTTTCATGCTCATAGCGGCAAAGGGCTGATGGGTTTACCGGGCGTTGATTTTCCCGGTGTTGGTGTCGGCCTCGTTGTCAAACGGGGCCGTTTCATTTTGCTATACAGGCGGTTGAAGGCTCCTGAAGCCGGTCACTGGAGCATTCCGGGAGGCAAGATTGACCACATGGAACCGGCCGAGCTTGCAGCGCGTCGTGAGACGGCGGAAGAAACCGGCCTCATCATCGGCAGGATAAATTCGCTTTGCGTGACCGAGCAAATCATTGAAGAAGATGGGCAGCATTGGATCAGCCATATCTATGTGACCGATGACTTTGAGGGCGAGCCAAGCGTGATGGAGCCGGAAAAGCTGCCTGAATTCGGCTGGTTTGACATTGACGACCTGCCCTCACCGCTCTCACGTTTTGCCGCCGCAGCTGTCTCCCACCTCTGACAATCGCTATTTTGCGCGAAGCGCGGCATCGAGTGCTATGCGCACCCATTTCGCCATTTCATCGGGATCATCCCAGGCATCTTCCGGTACGCTCCAATAAGGCATTGCAACGTCCTTACCTGTCTTATTGTGGACGTAGGTCCATCGGCGCCCACCGGCTGCCTCATAGAGTGGCCCAGCCTGTGCATCGCCTTTCAGCATCATACCGCCGTCCAGTTCACAGGCAACAATCTTGCCATCGACATAGACACCCTTGCCGCCAAACATTCTGCGAATGCTGACAGGCCCGAGCGAGGAGAACATCTCTTCAATATCAGCATTGTCCATGTTTCAACCCTTCAGCTTGCCGCCAGCTGCGATAATGGCATCAGGCGTATCAACGTCCAAATGCGCCGCGTCACCGATTTCGACGTCAATGACCGGGACCTCTCCCTTTTCGATGATATGCCGCGCGCCAATGTCGCCCTGCAAGCGGTTCAGCGCCGAATAGACTGACCTCGGCAAAATCACCGGGTTCCCTCGCTTGCCGCCAGATACCGCTCGGATGATGGATGTCCCATGTGATATACGAAATGCCTCAACCATCTCATTTATGTCAGCTGTCGTCACGCCCGGCATGTCCCCCAGCAGAATCATGAGACCATCCATGCCTGATAGCGATGCAAGTCCGGTCTTTATTGACGACGCCATGCCCGTTTCAAACGCTTCATTGCGTTTCATCTCCAAAGGCAATCCGACAAGTGCAGCCTCGACCTCGGCGGCGCGATGTCCGGTCACGGCAACAACAGCATCCGCATTGGAGCCAATGGCAGCTTCTGCACATTTTCGAACCAGTGGCTGACTATCGAATTCCGCCAGCAGCTTATGGTACTTCCCGCCCATGCGGCTGGCCTTGCCAGCAGCGAGGAGCGCAATACCAACGGTAATATCCTCACTCTTTTGTGCAGAATTCTCGCGCGGACGTGGACGAAGCGGAATTTCCTTAAGCAGGCCGCCAACCCCCAAACCCATCGCTTCTGCGCGGGTCGGTTTTTCACCGGCAAGAACGCGGTTCAATATCCAGTCAAAGCCATTCTCCTTGGGACTACGCGCGCAACCAGGCGCGCCAATCACCGGAACGTCGCCAACCCAACCGAGCACCAGCAAATTACCGGGGTCCACGGGGATACCAGCAATTTCCACCCTTCCGCCCGCCATGCGTATAGCTTCGGGAATCACATCGGCAGGATCCGTCATTGCTGAGGCCCCAAAGACAACAATAAGGTCGTGTTGGTCGACCATCAAACGAATATGCTCGGACACGACATCTGCGCTATGCGCGCAACGTTCCTCGCGTGCCACACGGCTCCCGGAGGGTGCCAGCCGCTCGTTCAAAAGGCGGTGCGTTTTGTCCATCACAGACGCCTTGAGCTGCGGAAGCACTGTTGCAATGAGCGCAACGTTCCGAGCCACATATGGCGCGACGGAGAATGCCTCCCTGGCTCGAAGCTCTGTACAAGCTGCATCGACAGCGGTGCGCCCTGCCGCCAGTGGTATCACCTTTACAGTGGCGACCATGTCGCCTTTCTTGACCGGCGCACGATCTGCAAGCGTGGCCAGTGTGAGCGCCGGATCAACGGCATTCATGCGATCAACCACCTCTTTTTCGACACGAAAGAGGCCATTTGCCAAGGCATGAAAATTGACTCTACCCGTTGTTGCCGGGCTGCGGGAAACACCGTCTAGGCCAATTGCATTGGCCAAGGCTTCTGCGGCCTCATCCTCCTGCAAATCGCCGTCTTCCAGACTTGCCGCAATGATGCTCTGAATTCCAGCCGCGCGGAGTGTCTCTACATCACCTAGAGTCAATTTCTTTCCCTTAGGTAATGAGATATGCTCCTGCCTAATGGAGTGAGCAAGAATGGCGCCTTCCGCCTCATTCAGAGCGAGAGGGCCGAATTTCATGCAGAAATTCCCCTACGGCGAAGTGCCTGGATTATATCGGCAAGAATGGAAACCGCGATTTCGGCTGGCGATGATGCGCCGATATCAAGCCCGATTGGGGCGGAAATGCTGGTGATTTGCGCTTCTGTCACGCCCGCTGCGCGCAGTCGCTCAACGCGCTTGGCGTGGGTCTTTCGACTGCCCAACGCCCCCACATAGAAGCACCCGTTTTTCAATGCCTCTATAATCGGAAAGTCGTCAATCTTGGGATCATGTGTAACAGCAACAAGCGCGGTGAAATAGTCGAGTGGCTTTCGGGCAAGAACATCCTCCGGCCAATCGGCGGTCAATGCGACTCCTGAAAATCTCTCTGGCGTGGCAAATGCGGTGCGCGGATCGATGATTTCGATGTCAAAGCCCGCCGTCTCCGCCATGGCTGCCAGAGCTTGAGAAATATGGACTGCACCAATGACGACGATACGCGCGGGTGGCACATGCACATTCAGAAAATAGCTTTTGCCGCCAAACTCCAGCATACCGGATTTACCTGTGAGAAATGCCTTGCCCATCTCGTCACGAGGAATGTCTGCAGCGGTCTCGCCTTCCCGCACCAGCCAGCTGTCTCCGCTGGCAACTTCCGTCACCAGGATGACCGCCTGCCTTGCTGCACGAAGTTCATTGAGCTTCTTGAGCAGGTCAATTTTCATCAGGAAACCCTTTCCACATAGACCCGGATGCGTCCTCCGCAGGAAAGGCCAACGCGCCATGCAGTTTCATCCGCCACGCCGAATTCCAACATCTTGGGCTTGCCGCGCTCCAACACATCGATTGCCTCTGTAATAACTTCGCCTTCCACGCAGCCGCCGGAAACGGAGCCGAAGAAGTTGCCATCACCGTCGATGACGAGGTGGCTGCCGATTGGACGTGGAGCGGATCCCCAGGTTTCCATAACTGTGGCCAAAGCCACTGAACGACCTGCGTCTTTCCAACGCTCGGCGATATCCAGTGGGTTGTCTGTCGCATTCAGTTCTATCATCGCAGCCTGCCTCCCGGTATCTTTCTACAGATTTGCGACCTGCGCTAAAAAGCGGCGCGGGTCCGTTCGTGCGGTTTTGCTTTCCAATGCAAGAGCTTCAACGAGATCCTCAATCGAGTCCAGATTATGAACCGATCTAAACTCATCGACATGCGGCAACATTGCTCGCACACCACGAGCGCGAGCCTCAAACCCGTCGAAGCGTAATAGCGGGTTCAGCCAAATCAAGCGACGGCATGAGCGATGCAATCGGTCAATCTCGCGTTCCAGCTCGTCAATTGAATCACGCTCCAACCCATCGGTAATCAGCAGCACTGTCGCGCCCTGCCCCAGCACACGTCGAGACCAGAGCTTGTTAAACTCGCCCAGCGTCTCGCCAATACGTGTGCCACCCGACCAATCGGTAACAAGCGCCGTACATTCATCCATTGCCTGATCTGGGTCTTTATTGCGCATCTGGCGCGTCACATTGGTCAGGCGGGTGCCAAACAGAAAAGTGTGCACCCGGCGGCGCTTTTCCGTCATGACATGCAGGAAATGAAGAAAAATACGCGTGTACTGGCTCATTGAACCCGAAATGTCGGCCAGAATAACCAATGGCGGCGCAACATGTTTTTGCTCGCGAAATGCAGGCAACAACAGATCACCGCCAGTGCGGAGGCTTTGCCGCATCGTTGCCCGCGGATCAAACCTGACAGGCCGGTGGGACGGGCGGAAACGCCGTGTCTTTATGCGATCAAATGGCATCACGAGACGGGAAAGCGCCCGCTTTGCTTCCGCCAGTTCTGCCGCCGACATCTGCGCAAAATCCATTTTGCGCATCACTTCATTTGTCGACATTGTGAAGCGGGAATCTATTTCCAACTCCGGCTCATCGCGTGGTGGGCGCTTATCTTCCTGTTCGGCGAGAAGCGCGTCTGATGCACGTTTTTCGCCAGCATTACGCTTGTCCTTTTCCGCCCCCGGTGCCTCTGGCATCATCAGTTGCATCATCTTGTTGATGAGATCGCGCTTGCGCCAGAAGAGCCGGAAAGCCTCGTCAAAGACGGCTCGGTCTTCATTGCGTGTGACCAGAACTGAAAAGAGTGCGGTGTAGAATTCTTCTCTGCTGCCGATCCCGATGGCCTCAACCGCATTGATAGCGTCGGTCACGGCACCGGGTCCAATTTTCAGACCAGCTTTGCGCAATGCCCTGGCGAAATAGACAATATTGTCAGCCAGACGCCCCCGCCCCTTGTCGTCGGGCGCAGCACCATGTCCGTTCTGCTGGTCAAAACCGACGCTCTCCATCACTCAGTCACAGCCAGAAGCTCCGCCTTCACATCATCCAGAATACGTTTCCCCTCAGCGCCAGCGATACGCGCTATGTCATCCTGATATTTCAGAAGCGTGCCCAGAGTGTCGGCGATTGTCTCAGGATCAAGTGCCACACAATCAAGTTCGGTAAGCGCTGTTGCCCAGTCGATTGTTTCTGCGACGCCTGGATTTTTGAAGAGGTCAGATTCGCGCAGCTTCTGCACATAGGCGACAACCTGTCGGGCCAGTTTTGTATTACAGTTCGGAACCTTGCGCGATATGATCTCCAGTTCCTGTGCCGCTTCGGGATAGTCTACCCAATGATAGAGACAACGCCGCTTCAGCGCATCATGCACCTCGCGGGTACGGTTGGTCGTGATGATCACAATAGGCGGCTCGGCGGCGCGGATCGTGCCGTATTCGGGAATCGTCACCTGAAAATCGGAAAGCACCTCCAGAAGAAATGCTTCGAATGCCTCGTCGGTACGGTCCAGCTCATCAATGAGAAAGACCGGTGCCTTTCCACCCTCACCCACAAGCGCCTGCAAAACGGGGCGCCGGATCAGATATTTGTCGGCAAATATGTCGGCTTCCAGCCGATCCCGGTCCTCAATGCCCGCTGCTTCGCTCATGCGGATTTCCAGCATCTGAGCAGGGTAATTCCACTCATAGACCGCAGACGATACGTCCAGCCCCTCATAGCATTGCAGACGGATGAGATCGCGCCCGAGAGCCTTGGCCAGAACTTTCGCGATTTCGGTCTTTCCCACACCGGCATCGCCCTCAAGAAAGAGAGGGCGTTTCAGTTTCAACGCAAGATAGACAACCGTCGCAAGAGAGCGCCCTGCGAGATAGTCCTGCGCTTCAAGCATTGCGATCGTGCCGTCAATATCGCCCGGAATTGCGTGGGTGTTTTCTGCTGCCATATTGCCTCTCCTCTCCGCCAATGTCTGTGCGGATATGGCGGCGACTATAGCGAATGATAACCGCGATCCAAATAGACAAGTGCCGGGGATGCTTCCTCGACTTTCAAACCTACCACCTCGCCGAAGTAGACGGTATGGGTGGACATGCGTTTTGTATCGCTAATGCGACAGTCGTAGCTGGCAATTGCATCCTTGAGCACTGGTGCGCCGGTAACAAGGCTCTCCCACTCTGCCAGAGCAAAGCGCTCTTCTGCAGATTGCTTGGTGAAGCCGGCAAAGGCGTCAGCCAGAAATCGATGGCGTTCGGCCAGCGAATTCAGTGCAAATATGCCAGCTTTTTCGAAAATCGCATTGCTGGGATTGCTGTGGTTCAGGCAGATCATCACAGTCGCAGGATTATCTGAAACCGAGCAAGCAGCGGTGATCGTCACGCCGCGCCTCTCGCCAGCATGTGCGGTCGTGACAATCTGCACGTGCCCCGCATAGCGCGCCATGGCGTTGCGGTATTCTTTGGGTTCGATCAGCGGCATGTTCAACAATGCTCTCTCCGGTTCTTCTTGACCTTGTGGTGCCTAATCTAAAATATGGAGGTTAAGATTATGTGCGGCAACCCGAATGTAGGCAAAAGAACATAATGCTGAGAACAATTGCAGTTTCACTTGTCCTACTGGTCGTTGGTATTGCGCCCAAATTGTCGTTCGCGGAAGGCATGAAAATCGCCGTCGTGGCACCGCAATCTGGTCCCTATGAGATATTGGGACAACAGATAATGCGGGGTGCGCGCTATCAGGCCGAGGCCGCCGGCAACGAAATTGTTCCTATAGAGGAAACATGTGAGGACGGTGCCGGTGGCGAGATTGCAACGCGTGCCATTACGGCAGGCGCAACAGTCGTCGTGGGTATGCTTTGCTCCGAATCACTCTGGGAGGCCCTCCCAGCGTTGAAACAGGCCGAAATACCAGCAATCACGCTTTCTGTGCGCTCGGTCATCTTGTTTGAGGATGCGAAGAAGAAGGGCTGGCCGCTGTTCTCTCTGGCACCTGCCCCCAATGAACAATCTCACGCGGCCGCGCGTGTGATTCGCGACCTGTGGCAGGGTAAGCCATTCGCGCTGATAGACGATGGCACAATCTATTCACGTGACCTGGTCGAATCCATTCGTCTTGAATTGGAGGAACAGGGTATTACACCAACATACACTGACACGCTTCGCCCAGCGCGGGAAAACCAGATATTGATGATCCGCCAACTCCGAAAAGCTGGCATCACCCATGCCTACGTCGCAGCAGACCGAAATGACATCGCAATTCTTGCCCGCGACAGCATCTCGGAGAACGCAGGACTGACTTGGCTCGGTGGGGACGCATTGCTGGCGGCTGACACGACGCAGAAGCTGCCAGACGGTGTTCTTGCAATTGTACCGGAACCTTTCCACGAACTGCCGCAGGCGTCTGCGATTGTGTCCGCACTGCGGGAAGAAGGTCACACAGCTGACGGCTACGTACTCGCCGCACATGCCGCAGCCTTTATTGCCAACAAAGCCGGTACCAACGCGCGAAGCACAAACAGGCCGCTTGCAGACGTTCTGCGCGAGAGCGAATTTCAGACAGTCGTGGGGAATGTGAGCTTTGACGATCAGGGCATTCGCTCAGAGAGCCCCTATCTGTTGATGGTATGGAAGGGAGAAGATTTCATTCCAGCGCCATCAACTGACGCCCTGAATTAGCAATCGTCCACATTTCAATCGATTCAGGTGGTTTGAACTGATCGCGTTTGCATTGCCCCCACCTGCCCCATGGACTATTGAGGCCGGTAAAAGCCTTGCTGCTACGGCCATATATAATACTATTGGAAACAGCCATGACACGACCCATCCGCATCGCCCCATCCATTCTTGCTGCTGACTTTGCCAAGCTTGGCCAAGAGGTCTCCGACGTCGTGAAAGCGGGGGCCGACTGGATTCATCTCGACATTATGGATGGCCACTTTGTGCCCAACATTTCCTTCGGGCCTGATGTGGTGAAGGCGCTCCGCCCGCACACTGACGCTGTATTCGATTGCCATCTGATGATCTCGCCAGTGGACTCCTATCTGGAGGCTTTCGCAAAGGCCGGTTGCGACTACATTACAGTGCATGCAGAGGCTGGGCCGCACTTGCATCGCTCGTTGCAGGCTATTCGCGCGCTCGGGAAAAAGGCAGGCGTTTCGATCAACCCGGCAACGCCGGAATCTGTGTTGGAATATGTCCTTGATGATGTCGATCTGATCCTCCTCATGAGTGTGAACCCTGGTTTTGGCGGTCAGAAATATATTCCCGCTGTCACCGAGAAGGCGGCGCGTATCAATAATATGATTGGCGCACGACCCATTGAGCTGGAAATTGATGGCGGCATCACCGCAGAGACCGCACCGGCAGCGGCGGCGGCGGGCGTCAACGTCTTTGTTGCCGGTTCCGCTGTCTACAAGGGCGGTAGTGTTGACGCCTATGCACAAAACATCCAATCTATCCGCCATGCTGCGGAGGAAGCCAGATGAACCGTTTAGGCACATTGTTTGCGTTGATCTTCGCCTTGGTGATTGCGCCCGCAACATCAATGGCGGGTGACTTTGCACAATTTCGCATACTTGGATTTTCACCGGATGCAGATGTGTTTGCGTTTGAAGAATTCGGAATTACGGACGGTGCAGGCTTCCCCTACTCCAACATCTTCTTCATCAACACGCAGGCTGATGAATATCTGCCCGGAACGCCAATCCGGGTGCGCCTGGAGGAGGCAGAAACGCTTGCACAAGCACGCGCGCAATCAATGGCCAAAGCAGCGGCATTGATGCAAGAGCATCGGATCGCTGAAAATCCAGGCGCAATTCTGGCCTTCAATCCCGTCAGCGAAGTTGGCGTCAATCCCCACGAGATGACGTATCGAACAGCGCTCATTGATCCGCCCTTTGGTGGCCCCTCCACCATCAAGCTGGAATCTATACCCTTCCCGGCACCTTCAGATTGCGAGGCATTGACCGATAGCTATCAGGGTTTCCGTCTGACACAGACGTTGGAAAATGGTGAGCCCGTTGACGGACTTCTCTACGCGGACAAGTCCGTTCCAAAAAGCCGCGGTTGCGTGAAAGGATATCGCCTGGGGGCAATCATATCGGCGGCAGGCAATCCGGGCATGTTTGTCGCCATGGTGGAAATCCAGACCTTTGGCTTCGAGGGCAATGATGGGCGCTGGATTGCCGTTCCTGTGCCGATGCTGTAACACCCCACACAGATGAACCACACACCAACGCCTGAATTCCGTCGCTTATCCCTGCGCTATCTGCTCATTGCACTGCCGCCTATTTGCGATATCCGTCGTGGTATGCTGGTTTGGGCACTGGCCATGATGGCAAGCTCCACCGTTGGTTTGTGGTTGAGCTTTCGCGGAGTGAGTGGCAAGGAAGCTGGCGTTAATGTGGTCTTTTTTCTGGGCGGTCTGATTGCCTGGCCATTTGCACTCTATCTGGCAAGATTGCTTGCATTGGGACGTGCCTATCTGGTGCGACTTGCTGCCGCTCTTTTTAGCCTGACGTCTGTTACGATAGCAGTCACCGGCATCGTCTTCTCACAACAGTATCGCGCATTCTATGCACAGTGGCACGAGGCATTCGCGACACGCATATGGGCGCATCAGTTTTTGGAGACTTCGGCCTCAGGCGGCTTTCAGTTCTTACTTTTTGGCCTGAAATTCTATTTTCCCCTCGGAATCCTGTTTCTTTTCGTGGCCAGCCTGTGGCTTGCAAAGCGAATGCGTTGAGATTGCCGCCAAGGTTTGCTATGGCCCCGGCAGACTTTGTATTCCCAATGAAAGCGACACGCCCATGATCCCTCGTTATTCACGCCCCGAGATGGTTTCAATCTGGTCACAAGAGACCAAATTTCGCATCTGGTTCGAGATCGAGGCGCATGCGTGCAATGCGCTCGGTGAACTGGGAGTAATCCCGAAAGAGTCCGCCAAAAACATTTGGGAAAAAGGCTCGGCTGCGGAATTCGACGTGGCAAAGATCGACGAGATCGAGGCTGTAACCAAACACGATGTCATCGCGTTCCTGACGCATCTGGCCGAGTTCATCGGTCCTGACTCGCGCTTCGTCCACCAGGGCATGACCTCTTCGGACGTTCTGGACACCTGCTTCAATGTCCAACTTGTACGCGCCGCCGATATTCTGATCGCCGACATGGACAAATTGCTTGCAGCACTCAAGAAGCGTGCATTCGAGCATAAGGAAACCATCCGCATCGGTCGCAGCCATGGCATTCACGCTGAACCAACCACAATGGGCCTCACATTCGCGCGCTTCTACGCTGAGATGAACCGCAACCGCGATCGTCTGGTTGCAGCCCGTGCGGAAATCGCCACGGGCGCTATTTCCGGAGCCGTCGGCACTTTTGCCAACATTGATCCGCGCATTGAAGAATATGTTTGCGAGCAACTGGGCCTGGAGCCGGAGACCATTTCCACGCAGGTTATTCCGCGCGATCGTCACGCCATGTTCTTTGCAACTCTTGGCGTTGTGGCTTCATCCATCGAAAATGTTGCAATCGAAATCCGCCACATGCAGCGCACCGAGGTTCTGGAAGCCGAAGAGTTCTTCTCTCCTGGCCAGAAAGGCTCTTCTGCCATGCCGCACAAGCGCAATCCGGTACTGACGGAAAACCTCACAGGCCTTGCGCGCCTGGTGCGCATGTCGGTCACGCCGGCGCTTGAAAACGTCGCCTTGTGGCACGAGCGCGATATTTCACACTCCTCCGTCGAACGTGGAATTGGCCCCGACACCACCATTACTCTCGACTTTGCACTGAACCGCCTCGCTAATGTTGTCGAGAAGCTGGTCATTTACCCGGACAACATGATGGCCAATCTCAACAAGTTCCGCGGTCTCGTGCATTCACAGCGCGTATTGCTCGCACTGACCCAGGCAGGGGTATCCCGTGAGGACAGCTACCGCCTGGTACAGCGCAATGCCATGAAGGTTTGGGAACAGGGCAAGGACTTTCTGGAAGAGCTTCTCGCTGACGAGGAAGTGCGCAAGGCACTGCCGGAAGAAACGATCCGCGAGAAGTTTGACCTTGGCTATCACATCAAGCATGTCGATACGATCTTCAAACGTGTGTTTGGCGAAAGCTGATTGCCAGACTCTGGTATTTCGTCAATCTCGTGCTAAATAATGGCAGAGACAACAAACCACCGGGCCTTGAACCCGGAGAAGGATTGAGAGATGAGTGCACAGGAATTCATTGATAACGAAGTCAAGACAAACGACGTTGTACTTTTTATGAAGGGAACACCGCAGTTCCCGCAGTGTGGGTTCTCCGGCCAGGTCGTGCAGATCCTCGACTATGTCGGCGTTGACTACAAGGGTATCAATGTTCTCGCCGATGACGACATTCGTCAGGGGATCAAGGATTATTCCAACTGGCCGACAATTCCTCAGCTCTACGTGAAGGGCGAATTTGTTGGCGGCTGCGATATCGTGCGTGAGATGTTCCAGGCAGAGGAACTGCAGAGCCTGTTTGCTGAAAATGGTATCCAGGTTCAGAGCAAGGCCTAATCTGTAATACAGATTTCTTATTTCGAATGCGACCTTCGGCGTGCTATGCGACGAAGGTCGTTTCATTTCCAGCTCCCTGCCTTGCATTTCAGGAACAAGCCCCATGTTGGACAAGAAGGCCAGCAGCCAAAGTGATTTTGTCGAGCGTGCCAAGCTTTCTGTGAAGGAATTTGTTGCGCTGGCTGCCCTCCTCTCTGCGATGGGCGCCATGTCAATCGACATCATGTTGCCGCTCCTGCCGCAGATCGGCGAGAGTTTCGCGATTACTGATGAAAACCGTCGGCAGTTGATTGTCGTGGTCTTTTCGCTGGGCTTTGCGCTGGGGCAAGTCTTTTTCGGCCCCCTCTCCGACCGCTATGGACGTAAAGCCATCCTGCTGTCAGGCATCATGATATATCTGGCTGGCAGCGTTGGCTCTGCGTTGTCGGGAGACTTCGAGATCATGTTGTTGCTGCGGTTGTTGCAGGGCATCGGCGCTTCAGCCTTGCGTGTTGTAACGACTGCAGTGGTCCGTGACTGCTTCGCAGGAAATGCGATGGGCCGCATCATGACATTTGTTTTCGCGGTATTTATGATTGTACCCATGGCCGCACCTTTCGTTGGTCAGATAATCGGCTTGAGCGTTGGATGGCGTGGTATTTTCTGGTTCCTGGCCATCATGGGATCTGTCGCAGGCGTGTGGATCCTGTTTCGATTGGCCGAGACCTTACCGGCCACTGAGCGGCGCTCCATTTCTCCACGTTCGCTCTTTGCCAGTTTCGTCGAAATTTGCACGAGCCGCATCGCCGCTGGCTACAGCCTCGCGGCACTTGCCAGCTTTGCTAGCCTGATGGGCTACATAGTTTCCAGCCAACAGATCTTCGGTGAACTCTATGGCCTTGGTGCCTTGTTCCCCGTTGCTTTTGCTTCAAGCGCAGTCGGCGTCGCGATTGTCAGCCTGCTCTCCGCCCGACTGATACGTGTTCGAGGGACTCGCTTCATCACGCACACAGCAATGGTGGCAAGTGCGGTCGCAGGAATGACGCTCTATGTCATCAACCTGTTTATTGTGCCGCCCATGCTCGTCTCTTTGGCACTGCTTACGGTCTCCATGTCGGCAGCAGCAATTATGCAAGGCAATGCAGGCGCTATAGCGTTGGAATCACTCGGGCATATTGCAGGTACCGCATCCTCGATTTTCGGCATGGTCACCATGGCATTTGGTGCCGTAATTGGAGGGTTGGTCGGCCAGGCCTATGACGGAACCGTCGCTCCGCTTTCTCTGGCCTTTGGCATCGGTGGCATTCTGGCTCTGGCATTTATCTATTGGGCGGAAAGAGGTCGCCTATTCCGAAATACCGCGTGAAAAAATCCAAATAATTATCCAAGTATGTCATGCAAGCGCGCAATAAGGCTTGCATATTTTGTGTGGAGGCCGCACCCCGGCCTCATCCGTTAAAACAACTCTGGCTCTCGCCACCGACAGGACAACAGGCATTCGCATGGCTGCACAGCTCACGCCCCGCATTTCCAAGGCAGAATTTATCGCGCTCATAGCGGCGCTCTTCGCGATCAACGCACTGGCAATTGATATCATGCTGCCAACCCTTGGCGTGATTGCCAATGATCTAGGCGTGGCTGCCGGTAACGAACGCCAATACATCATTTCAACCTATCTCTTGGGTTTTGGTGCGGCACAATTTCTCTTCGGCCCGCTAACTGACCGCTATGGTCGCAGAATTCCGCTCATCACTGGCCTGGTGGTCTATTTTGGTGCGGCAATGGTGGCTGCATTCTCGAACAATTTTGAAACACTGCTGGCATTGAGGCTATTGCAGGGAATGGGCGCTGCAGTGACGCGTGTCGCTGGCCAGGCAGCAATTCGTGACCGCTACGAATCGCGCGAAATGGCAGAGGTCATGTCTTTGGTTTTCATGGTGTTCCTGACCGTGCCTGTCATCGCACCGGCGATCGGTCAAACCATTCTGATCTTTTTGGAGTGGCACGCTATCTTTATTGGCATGGGAATCGGTGCGTTGCTGGTCACAGTATGGTCCGTATTTCGTTTCGACGAGACGCTACGCCCCGAAAACATGCGCTTGCTAACGTCCGAATCCATCTTTGGCGGATTCATGATCGTAATTTCAAACCGCATGGCATTGTTCTATGCGCTCGCCAGCACCTTCATTGTGTCGGCACTTCTCGGCTTCATAAACTCGGCGCAACAAATCTATGTCGAAATCTACGATCTCGGTGATTGGTTTCCCTTGGCATTTGCCGCCGTCTCCTTGTTGATGGCAGTCTCGTCCTTTCTCAATTCCCGCGCGGTACGCAGATTTGGACAACGCCGTCTCTCACATGGCTCGGTAATTCTGTTCACATTGATTTCAGCTGTCTGGTTGGCAATCAGCTATATCGGCAACCCGCCTTTTTGGCTGTTCCTGAGCCTCTTTGCAGCAATTATGTTCACCTTTGGCTGGTGTAGCTCCAACCTCAATGCGTTGTCGCTGGAACCGCTTGGCAGCGTAGCGGGCACCGCGTCCTCCGTCTACGGCTCAATCCAAACCGTCTTGAGCGCATTGCTGGGAATGCTGGTCGGTCAAATGTTCGATGGAACACAATTGCCACTGGCGGCCGGATTTACCGGCTTTGGGCTACTCGCTTTCGTTTCAATCCTCATTGCGGAGCAAGGAAAACTTTTTGGCGTCGGTGAAAAATACGCCAAACAGTGAAATCCGGGAAAGACATTGCCAGCTTAGGCGATGTCTACCCGCCAATTGATGTCTTGGTCCGAGTCCGACAGAATTTCACGCAGGGCGGAATCAGCTGCACGCACGCGGTTGCGGCCCTGCGCTTTGGCCAAATAGAGTGCGCTGTCTGCAGCGGCAATCAGCGTATCAAGTGAGTTCACACCATCCGGTCTATGAGCCACACCGACGCTGATCGTGAACTTGATCTCTTGGTCGCCCGACTTAACCACTGTCCGCGCAGCACGTTCGCAAACGGCCCTGGCAACCACGAGACCTTCTGTTGCTGAAACGTCTGGCATGTAGATAGAGAACTCCTCCCCACCGAAACGTCCTGAGATATGCGTTTGGCCAGCCATTTCCAAAAGAACTTTGCCAAATGCTGTCAGTACGGCGTCACCGGCAAGGTGGCCATATTGGTCGTTGACCTGCTTGAAGTGATCAAGGTCGATAATGGCCAGAGCGCCACCAGTGTCAGTTTCTTTGAGCGAGCGTTCGACGGCACTCACGAATGAACGGCGGTTGGAAAGGCCAGTCAACATGTCTGTTTCGGCCAATACCCGGAAACGCAACTCTGCACGCTCTTTGGCAAGAATCGTTGTTATGAATGCGGTCGCGATCGTGTGCAGCACAAGCAACATGATGACAACAAACAGCCACGTCGAACTTGGATGCATGTTCTCAAGTTCGACGGGAAAGAAATATACGAGCGGTATCGCAGACAAATGAGTGAGCGCGTGCGAAAAAAAGATGGTCGCACCCGCCTTCTGTGAAGGCAGAACTTCGTTTTTGCGGCCTTTCAACAGCACCAGACCAGTCATAAACAGATATGTTGCGGCCAAACTGAAGACAAATAATATGGATCCCGCCACGAGCATCTCAACGCTAGGTGCGAAGAGGTTGATAGGCAGGGCAATCAGGAAAGGAAGCAGGATTTGCCAAGTCTTCGTCTTCTGGCCAAAGAATGCACGATAACCAGCCCACACCAATGCGGAACTCGTCACATACAATGATGTTGCACCATATTGTGATACGAACGTTGGAACATACTGTATCAAACTGGCAGCGCCGGCCGCGAATACGGCGATCCAAACAGCCATTGCCCAATATCGAATGGCCACGCTACGCCGCGTGCGATACCACGCAGCAGAAATAAACATAATATTCAACATATTAATGACCGACGCGCAGAGCATCAACGTCGGCAAACTCAGATACAAATCCATAACCAAATCCTGATTGAGGCAGGCGCACATTAGCGGCATCGAGTGAACAAAGTGCAAATACTCACCGGTGATTTTCTGTAGTCTGCAGAAAGAAAACGAAGTAGCGACTTTTTTACGCATAACCCCAAAAGCGGGGCTTCAAAGGCTACACAACTGCCAAAAAGCGATATATGGTCCGCGAAAATTTCACGCATTTGGAGGCACTTATGGCCGGACACAACATTCCACACTTTCAGAATGATGCTGGATACCCGTCTATCGAGGTTGGCGTGAAGGAATTTATGTGCGTCGGTGCATCTACTCCTTATGACCATCCTCATATCTTTATTGATATGGGCGCTGATGACGAGAAGGTCTGCTCCTACTGCTCCACACTCTACAAGTTCAATGCGAACTTGAAGGAAAGCCAGACAGAACCTGCCGGCTGCATTTTTCACAACGCGGCTGCCTGAACCATCGCACAGCCCAGGCTGTGACGTTACAGACACGCCTCTGCACATGAACAGGTAGAGCGTAATGTCCATTCAAACTGTTTGCATCGTTGGCGCTGGTGTCGCCGGCCTTGTCGCGGCCTTGGCCTTTGCCCAAAGGGGCGTCAAGGTCGATATCATCGAGCAGTCGAAAGAACTAATTGAGGTGGGTGCGGGGCTTCAAATCTCGCCCAATGGCTCGCGCGTTCTTGATTATCTTGGGGTGCTGCCTGCACTGGAAGGCAGATGGAATACACCTGAAGCAATCTCGCTGGCCTCAGGGCGCAATTTGCGACCACTCCTCGACATTCCAACTGGCACCGCCGCAATTGAACGATGGCACGCTCCCTATGGAGCTCTTCATCGAGCAACCTTGCAAAGCGTGCTTCTCGACGCAGTCAAAGCAAATCCGCTTTGCACGCTGCACCTTAGTCAGCGCCTCAGCCAATTCGACGAAGAAGAAATAGCCCAAATAGCAGGCTCCCGACCAGATTTGATCGTGGGCGCTGATGGCGTTTGGTCCCATATTCGCGATTCAGTTCCTGACGCTGGGACGCCATATTTTTCGGGATTTGTCGCATGGCGTCTGGTTCTCTCGCCGGAAAATGTGCCGGACTTTCTGCCCAAGAATCGGGTCGTGGCGTTTTTGAACAAGAATTCCCATCTTGTGTCCTATCCGCTCAGGGACGCAGGTGGGCACAACCTCGTGGCAATCACCCGTGGTGAAAACCCGGGAGAGAGCTGGTCCATAAAGCCAACCCCGGAAGCGCAAAGGCGCATGGTGGCAGATGGCTTCAAGGGCTGGCATCCTGCTCTGGTGAAGATAATTGCCGAGACACCTAACCCGACGTGGTGGCCGCTATTCCGTCTCAACGATGGCAAATGGACCGATGGAAAGCGGATTGCGCTAACGGGAGATGCTGCGCATGCGATGCCGCCATTTGCGGCCCAAGGGGCGGTTATGGCGATAGAGGATTCCTATATTCTGGCAAAGTTGGCCACCACGCTGCCACTGCCTGAAGCTCTTTCACGCTATGAACAGGAGCGTCGTCCGCGGGTCACCAAGGTCATCAGCCGTGGCGACTTCAACAGCTTCGCATACCACGCCCATGGTCCCATAAGGTTGGCACGAGACGCTGTCTTCGCGCTGACGCCAACGCATAAGCTGGTGTCCGGACTCGACTGGATCTACGGATTCGACGCGGCGCGCTAAATCAGACCTTGGCGGCAGCGGCAAAACCCCGTTCCAGATCTGCCGTCAGGTCCTCGACTTCTTCCAAGCCGATTTGCAAGCGGATGAGCGCGCCATTCTGCGGGCCTTTGCGTATCGTCCGATCCCCAAGATAGACCTTCACAATAAGGCTCTCGTAGCCACCCCATGAATAGCCCAGACCAAATATCTGCATAGCATCCAGGAAAGCTGCCGCTTTTGCATTTGCGCTTTCGACATCATCGGCCTTCAAAACAAATGCAAACAAACCAGACGCACCGTTGAAATCACGCTTCCAGATTTCGTGGCCTGGAAAGTCCGGCAATGCCGGGTGCAGAACTTCAGCAACATCGTCCCTGCCCTGCAGCCACTTCGCCACCGCCAAGGCACTGCTTTGGTGATGCGCCAACCGCACACCCATTGTTCTGAGGCCGCGCAACACCTGATAAGAATCATCGGGTGAACCGCAAATCCCCATCCACGCATTGGCCTTGTCTATCAACGGCCACCATTTTTCGTTGGCGGAGACCAGCCCCATCAATATGTCAGAATGGCCTGCAGGATACTTGGTTGCCGCGTGAATGCTGATATCCACGCCAAAATCCATTGCCTTGAAATAGAGCGGCGTCGCCCAGGTATTGTCCATAGATACGGCGGCACCGTGTTTGTGGGCAACATCTGCGATTGCCGGAATGTCCTGGATCTCAAATGTGTTGGAACCGGGCGATTCTGTGTGCACAAGCTTCGTATTGGGACGCATAAGCGCTTCTATGCCGGCACCGATCTCAGGATCGTAATACTCAACCTCAACGCCATAACCCGTCAGCATATTGTCGCAGAATGCACGTGTGGGGCCGTAAACCGAATCCACAATCAGCACGTGGTCGCCCGCTTTCAATATGGCCAGAAAGGCAACCGAAATCGCTGCCAAACCCGACGGAACAATAATCGTGCCAGCGGCACCCTCAAGCGCGTTTATTGCCTCGCACAGAGCGTCCGTCGTGGGTGTGCCGTGGGTGCCGTATGAATATTTCTGTGCCTTCGAGTTCTGCATCGCGGCTGCATCTGGAAACAAGACCGTCGATGCGTGAACAACTGGCGGGTTAACAAAGCCATGATATGAATATGGGTCGTATCCACTGTGTACCAGCTTGGTGTTTGAACCGGCATTCTCCAGCGCATTCTTGCCCTTCATGGCGACGTCACCTTTCATATAGGCTTTACACAATATATCTCTCAAGATTTGCACCCTTAGGCTTTGACGCAACATTCGGTCAATGAAAAGGTTCGCTCACCGTCGAGAAATTTGTGACTTCTGAAACGTTTCGGCCAAAACGTCTAGAAAATGGGCAGTCTGAGTATTTTTTTGTGCGCAAATTGCTCCAAATGTCGCCGTTTGCGTGAGCTGAGCGGAACTTTTGAAAAAAAGTTTACAGAGTGTCTTGACCAAACCTGTCATTGCGAATTGGATAAGCGAGCTTTCGAAGAACTGAAAGCGCTCTGCGACAAAAATTCGGACTGGGGAAGTCGCGAAGAGCGGAGACACGAATAACAAGAGAAAAAAGGTTGTACATTATGAGCAAAAAGCTTTTGTCTGCGGTACTGGGCGCAGCCATCTTTGGCATTGGCGCATCCACCGCATCAGCTACGACGCTGGAAGACGTAAAAGCCAAGGGATTCGTCCAGTGCGGTGTTAGCCAGGGCTTGCCAGGCTTTTCCAACCCGGATGATAAGGGCAACTGGTCTGGCCTCGACGTTGACATTTGCCGTGGCGTTGCTGCTGCGATCTTTGGCAATGGCGATGCAGTCAAATTTACGCCTCTTTCGGCTAAGGAACGCTTCACAGCGCTTCAGTCTGGCGAAATTGATATTCTGTCCCGTAACACCACCTGGACAATGACTCGCGACGCCAGCCTGGGTCTCAACTTCACCGGCGTAACCTATTACGACGGTCAGGGGTTCATGGTTCGCGATTCTTTGGGTGTGAAGTCTGCACTTGAACTGTCGGGCGCTTCGGTTTGCACCAACACTGGTACAACTACTGAGCTTAACGTTGCCGACTACTTCAAGGCAAACGGCATGGAATATGAAATCGTTGCTTTCGAAAAGGCTGACGAAGTTGTAGCCGCTTACGACGCTGGTCGCTGCGATGTTTACACGACCGATGCTTCCGGCCTCTACGCTCAGCGCCTCAAACTGACAAACCCGGGCGAGCACGTTGTTCTGCCGGAGATCATCTCCAAAGAACCGCTTGGTCCTGTTGTTCGTCAGGGTGACGATGAATGGTTCAACCTCACAAAGTGGGTTGTTTACGCTCTCGTGAATGCTGAAGAGCTGGGTATTACGTCTGAAAACATTGATTCCATGATGAGCTCCGAAAATCCGGAGATCCAGCGTATTCTTGGCAAGAACGGCAGCTACGGCGAGATGCTCGGTCTCGGCAATGACTTTGCCGTCAACGCTATCAAGGCTGTAGGCAACTACGGCGAAATCTTCGAGCGCAACGTTGGTCCGAACACCGACTTGAAGATTGAGCGCGGTGTGAATGCACTGTGGTCCAAGGGTGGCCTGATGTATGCGCCGCCGCTGCGCTAATTGAAAATTGACCCCGGACCAGTGAACGCTGGCCCGGGGTTTTCAATAAGAACAATATTCATAAGAACAATAAGCTTTGACTGATTGACGTTGCGCATAAACGGATTAACCCGTGCATCGCAACGGATCGAGAATCAAGCGAGGGGACATGGCAGACCAAACCGCGGGCGAAAGTGCGCCTAGTAAAACCCTGAGTCTCAATGATCCGAGGGTCAGAGGGATCATATTCCAGATTCTGATTGTCGGACTGGTTATATGGGGCTTCTATTCTATTATTAGCAACACGGCGACAAACCTGAGAAATCAGGGCCTCCCCTTTGGATTTGATGTTTTGGGAGAGCCAGCAGGCTTCTCGATCAACCAAACGCTGATCGACTACGACACCACTCGTTCGTTCGGTCGGGTCTATTTCGTGGGCCTTTTGAACACGCTGCTGTTGGCCGGACTTGGCATTTTCTTTGCTACGCTTGTTGGCTTTCTCGTGGGCGTTGGGCGGCTTTCAAGCAACTGGCTGATTGCAAAAGTTTGCTACGTCTACATTGAAGCGCTCAGAAACATCCCTCTCCTTTTGCAGATTTTCATCTGGTATTTTGGCGTTCTGCGCTTGCTTCCGGCAAAGCGCGAGGCGACCGAACTCGGGTTTCTTGGATATCTTAATGTGGCGGGCTGGTATCTGCCCAAGCCGGTCTTTGAAGACAATTCCGGCTACGTCGGCATTGGTTTTCTTATCGCCTTGGCCGGCAGCATTGTTCTCAAAAAGTGGGCGACGCGCCGTCAGCTTGCAACCGGGCTACAGTTTCCGGTGCTTCCGGTCGCCATCGCCATGCTGGTCCTCTTCCCGCTGCTCGCAGCTATTGCAACGAGTTTCCCCTTCTCCCTTGATTTCCCAACCAAAGGGAATTTTGGTCCAAGTGGTGGATTGCGTATCTTCCCGGAGTTCATTGCACTCCTGTTGGCTCTCAGCATGTACACCGCTACGTTTATTGCCGAGATTGTGCGCGCCGGTATTCTTGCCGTCAGCCACGGGCAGACAGAAGCTGCTCATGCGCTTGGTCTGCGCTCTGGCCCAACGTTGCGGCTCGTGGTCATTCCACAGGCATTGCGTGTCATCATCCCGCCTTTGACCAGCCAATATCTCAATTTGACGAAAAACTCGTCATTGGCTGTGGCGATCGCCTATCCTGACCTTGTGTCCGTGTTCACCGGTACTGCGCTTAACCAGACAGGCCGCGCAGTCGAATTCGTGCTCATTACGATGCTGACCTATCTGACAATCAGCCTGGTCACCTCGCTGTTCATGAACTGGTATAACCGCAAAATGGCTTTGGTGGAGCGCTGATATGGCTGATACACACAACTCCTCAACTCAAAGCTATGTTCGCACCGAAATGTTGGGTGCCAAGTTGCCGCCTTCCGGCAACCGTGGCGTAGCAAAATGGATTTGGGACAACCTTCTCTCTTCCATGACGAATTACAGCACACCCGGTAGCGCTGTTATATCCGCACTCATGACGGTTATGACTGTGGTCGTCATATGGGTTGCTTATGAAGCCATTACATTTGTGGCGAATTTCGCATTCATCAACGCAGTCTGGGTTGGTGAAAACCGCACCGCATGCGCAACCGAACAGCAGGGCGGCGTTTTGCCAGATGGCACCCTGGGTGCCTGTTGGGCCTATGTGGATGCCTATGCCTCCACCTTCATTTATGGGCGTTACCCGGAAGCATTGCGCTGGCGTGTTGATCTGTCAGGTCTGCTTTTCTTCGGCGGCCTTATTCCGATGCTCATGCCAAAGCTGCCCTTCAAACGCGAAAACATCTTCTACATGGTTGTCGTCGCCCCAATCGCCATTCTCATTCTGTTGACTGGCGGTCATTTTGATCAAGGCAGTTTCCTGATTACTGGTACTTTCGGCATCGAAGGCAAGCTGGCATTCTGGATTGACTTCGTTATCCTCACGGTAGTGATCGCCGGAGGGTTCGCAGCCTGGGCGTTGGCAACAGACGGTGATCCTGCATCTTCAGTCTACGTTGTCTTTGGGATAATGGCGGTCATTGCTGTCGTTATGCTGGTCTTGGGCTTTGATTTCGGCCTGCAACATGTTGATACCGAGCAGTGGGGCGGCCTTTTGGTAACCTTGGTGATTGCGATCACAGGGATTGCCGCATCGCTCCCCATCGGCATTGCGTTGGCGTTGGGTCGCAGATCGAAAATGCCTATTGTACGTACGGTTTGCATCCTGTTCATCGAATTCTGGCGCGGTGTGCCTTTGATCACTGTGCTCTTCATGTCCTCGGTCATGTTGCCGCTCTTCCTACCGGAAGGTGTTTCCTTCGATAAACTCTTGCGTGCGCTTATCGGCGTAGCCCTGTTCTCTGCCGCCTATATGGCTGAGGTGATCCGTGGCGGCCTGCAGGCTATTCCAAAGGGACAGTATGAAGGGGCCGATTCTCTTGGACTTGGATACGGCCAGAAGATGCGGCTGATCATTCTGCCGCAGGCACTCAAGCTGGTCATCCCAGGCATCGTGAATACCTTCATTGGCTTGTTCAAGGATACTACACTTGTGCTGATCATTGGCCTGTTTGACTTCCTTGGTATGATCCAGTCGAGCTTTACAGACTCGTCCTGGTCTACCCCTACGCAGTCGCTGACGGGCTACCTTTTTGCAGCTACCGTTTTCTGGGCCTTTTGTTTCTCAATGTCCCGGTATTCGATCTTCATGGAAAACAGGCTTCACACCGGTCACAAGCGCTGACGCGCACGGTGTTGAACAAATTAACCTCAAATAAGGGGAACAAAAATGGCAGAAGCCGCAACAACCCAAATGACCGTTTCGGACACGGAAGTGGCAATCGAAATAAAGGGCATGAACAAGTGGTACGGTGATTTCCACGTCTTGCGCGATATCGATCTGACAGTCATGCGCGGAGAGCGCATTGTTAT
Source organism: Ensifer sp. (assembly GCA_050301895.1). GTDB lineage: Bacteria > Pseudomonadota > Alphaproteobacteria > Rhizobiales > Rhizobiaceae > Ensifer_A. The sequence goes on from JBNKZZ010000010.1 coordinate 88,430, forward strand.
CGCTGGCCCTTCCGGTTCCGGTAAGTCAACAATGATCCGATGCATCAACCGTCTGGAAGAGCACCAGAAGGGTCAGATCATCGTCGACGGTATCGAACTCACGAACGACCTGAAGAAGATTGATGAAATTCGCCGCGAAGTTGGTATGTGCTTCCAGCACTTCAACCTTTTCCCGCATTTGACCATTCTGGAAAACTGCACACTCGCCCCTATTTGGGTTCGCAAGATGCCCAAAAAGGAAGCCGAAGAAATTGCGATGCACTTCCTTGAGCGGGTGAAGATTCCGGAGCAGGCTCACAAATATCCAGGCCAGCTCTCCGGCGGTCAGCAGCAGCGCGTGGCTATTGCGCGCGCATTGTGCATGCGTCCACGCATCATGCTCTTCGACGAACCGACTTCCGCGCTCGATCCGGAAATGGTGAAGGAAGTGCTCGACACGATGGTCAGCCTTGCTGAAGAAGGCATCACCATGCTGTGCGTGACGCACGAAATGGGCTTTGCCCGCCAGGTCGCCAACCGCGTGATCTTCATGGACCAAGGGCAGATCGTCGAACAGAACAACCCGCAAGAGTTCTTCGACAATCCGCAGCACGAACGCACCAAGCTCTTCCTGAGCCAGATCCTGCACTAGTTCAGGACTACGTTTGGCAGACATTCAACGGGCCCCTCAACGGGGCCCGTTTTGTTTGATATGGGGGCCACCTGCACTTGGTGGCGTGTCCGTCTCGTTTGCAAAGACAAACTGGCCAAGCAGTTGCCGCGCTGATGACGCGAAAGTCAGGTCATTTCCAGCAATTATAGAAGACCGCGTTCGGCAAGGTTGCGCATCAGTTGGCTGGTGCCGAAGGTCCAGGCGGGGCATTCAGTGGACAATGCAACTTCATTTGCCAAAAGCCCGAGCTTGTCATTCGAGATTTCGACAAGGTCACCGGGGTGATGCGAAAAGCCCATCCCCTTGGCATCACGATCCTGGATTGGCGCGAAGAGAGTTCCCAGGAATAACATCAAGCCGTCGGGATATTGATGATGAGTTCCAATTGTTTGCCGCACCAAATCTTCAGGGTCGCGGCTGATCTTGGCCATATTCGATTGGCCCGCCAAAACGTAGCCGTCTTTGCCCGTGACCTTCAGTTCAAGCGTGGCGACCCTGACGTCATCCAAAGTGAAACTATCATCGAAAAGCCGGATCATGGGACCAATAGCACAGGACGCATTGTTGTCCTTCGCCTTGCCAAGCAGCAGAGCGGACAAGCCTTCAAAATCGCGAAGATTAACATCGTTGCCAAGTGTTGCACCGATAATCCTGCCACTGGAATTGACCGCAAGCACAATTTCCGGTTCGGGATTATTCCATTGCGATTGCGGGTGAATGCCGATGAGCGAACCAGCGCCGACCGCAGACATCGGTTGTGACTTCGTGAACACCTCGGCAAAGGGTCCGATGCCCACTTCGAGATATTGTGACCAGAGGCCTTCCCGTTTGAGCGCCTCTTTCACCCGCGCCGCGTTCTCGGAACCCGGTACAACAGCACTCAGGCTCGCCCCGATCTCTGCGCCGATCCTTTGGCGAAGCTCATTCGCCTTTGTGGCGTCACCCGCAGCGCGCTCCTCAATAACACGCTCGACCATAGATTCTGCGAAAGTCACACCACATGCCTTGATCGCCTGCAGATCGTTGGGCGCGAGGAGATGGACACCGCCGCCCTCGCCGATCTGCGAAGTCGCGCAAATGTCCCTGCCCTTCGCGGTGCGCACAAAGTGGGCCACATCGTCGCGTTCCAAGACGTCTCGCACGGTGGGAGCATCACGGCTTGTAATATCGATCAGACGTCCATTGCGAACGGTCACGACAGCGGGTCCGCCAAACGCTTCAAGCCAAACCCGGCCGAGAAATGTACCGTTTTCGAAGGTCTCTTCGTTCATCAATGACTCCAGCTATCAATGGTTGTTGCGCGGAATGTGCTTACTGGCAATGCCACGGAATTCCGGAGCACCCCTCAACACCATTCCTTCTGAAAAGGGTTCGACCAGTGTACGGAAATATTTCTGCCAGGGCGACTGGCTTTCCGGCACCTTATAGCCCCCCGAAGCCTCCAGCGCCTCAGCACGTGCATGCCACTCCTCTTCAGGCACAAGGGCGTCCACACGGCATGTCTTGAGGTCAACGCGTACTCGGTCGCCGTTTTTCAAGAGCGCAAGCCCTCCGCCGTCAGCAGCTTCCGGGGAGGCATTGAGGATCGATGGCGAGGCCGATGTGCCAGACTGCCTGCCGTCGCCTATGCATGGCAGCGCCGAAATGCCCTTTGACAGCAAGTAGCCCGGCGGGCGCATGTTCACCACCTCGGCCCCCCCCGGATAACCAAGCGGGCCGGTTCCGCGCATGACCAAAATACTGCTCTCATCAATGCCGAGTTCCGGATCATCTATGGTTCTATGGAAATGCTCGGGGCCATCGAAGACGACGGCACGGCCTTCAAAGGCTTCCGGGTCATCCGGATTTTCCAGATAGCGCGCACGGAAATCCTGGGAGATCACAGAGGTCTTCATGATGGCGCTATCGAAAAGATTGCCTTTCATATTGATGAAACCGGCTTTTTCCTTCAGCGGGCTTGTGACGGGACGGATGACAGCCCGGTCTTCGCTCTGCTTTCCCTCACAATTTTCTCGCAAGGTCATTCCATTGGCGGTGATCACATCGGGGTGCGGGATAAGGCCTGCACTCAGCAGTTCACCAATGAGTGACGGAACACCACCGGCGAGATGAAAGTCCTCAGCGAGATATTCGCCAGCCGGCTGAAGGTTGGTGAGCAACGGAATATGGTGGCCAATTGACTGCCAGTCATCATTATCCAGGGGCACCCCAACGTGGCGGGCAATAGCATTGAAATGGATCGGTGCATTGGTTGAGCCGCCGAGTGCGGAATTGACCGCAATCACGTTTTCAAAGGCTTCACGCGTCATGACGTCGGATGGCTTAAGGTCTTCCCAAACCATATCGACAATCCGCTTGCCGGTTGCATAGGCCATCTGCCCGCGCTCGCGCTTGGGTGCTGGAATGGCTGCCGAGCCCGGCAACTGCATCCCGACCGCTTCAGCCAGAGAATTCATGGTTGAGGCTGTCCCCATCGTATTGCAATAACCAACGGATGGCGCGGACGACGTAACGAGTGCGGCAAATTGCTCATCGTTTATCTTTCCTGCTGCACGCAGCTCGCGAGCCTTCCAGACGATTGTGCCAGATCCAGTGCGTTCACCTTGAAAATAGCCATTCAGCATGGGGCCAACCGAAAAGGCAATTGCCGGAATGTCGACGGTTGCCGCAGCCATGAGAAGCGCTGGCGTTGTCTTGTCGCAGCCGATCGTGAGGACCACGCCGTCAATCGGATAGCCAAATAGAGCCTCCACCAGACCGAGATAGGCCAGATTGCGGTCGAGCATGGCCGTCGGTCGCTTGCCGGTTTCCTGGATAGGATGAACCGGAATCTCGAACGGTACTCCGCCACTGGCAATAATCCCGTCGCGCAGCCTTTTTGCGAGCTCAATGTGATGCCTGTTGCACGGGGAAAGGTCGGATCCCGTCTGTGCGATACCAATAATCGGTTTACCGGACTGAATCTCCTCGCGCGTGAGGCCGTAATTGACGTAGCGCTCAACATAGAGGGCCGTCATCTCCGGATCATCGGGATTGGAAAACCAGTAGCGCGACCGAAGGTCATCTGAGGTTTTCCGCTTAGACATGGTTTTCTCCCTTTAAGAAACAATTTGAAAAAGCGTTTGCCTGGAACGTCATAACCCGATGCCTCGCGCGTTGACGTAAATTGAATAGAGTGATGTGGTGGCGCAGATGGCAAGCCGGTTGCGTTTAGGGCCGACAAAGCAAAGATTGGCGACCACTTCAGGAACGAGAATCTTGCCCAGGAGTTCGCCTGACGGAGAGAAGCAGTGTACGCCGTCACCAGCCGATGACCAGATATTGCCGTTGGTATCAACTCGGAAGCCGTCGAAAAGGCCCGCCTCGCTGATCGCCAGATCCTCGCCTGTACCGACCTTGGTGCCATCGGCCGCCACGGGATAAGCCCGGATTTTCGGCGCGCAGTCTGGTGCATGTGTGCGCCCGGTATCTGAGATATAGAGTATTTTTTCATCGGGCGAGAAGGCAAGGCCGTTCGGCTGCACAAGGTCGCTGACAACAATGCTGATGGAACCTTCCGGCCCTATTCTGTAGACATTGCTCGCACCTATTTCGGAAGGCGATGCATCCCCCTCATAGTCGCTGTCGATGCCATAGGTCGGGTCTGTGAACCATATCGAGCCGTCGGACTTTTCTATCACGTCATTCGGTGAATTGAAGCGCTTGCCCTCAAACTGCTCCGCCAAAACTTTGCGCTTGCCGTCAAAATCGATGCGACTCACACATCGCCCACCGTGTTCACAAGAAATCAGCCTGCCCTTGGCGTCGGTCGTGTGGCCGTTTCGATTGTTTGACGGCTGGAGAAATGTGGAAACAGAACCGTCCGTTTCATCCCAGCGCATCACGCGGTTGTTGGGAATGTCCGACCAGACCAGGTATTTTCCTGCCGGGAAATAGGCTGGTCCCTCGCACCAACGACCGCCTGTCCAAAGCCGCTCAAGATGAGCGTTCTGAAGGACCAACTTTAGAAATTCTGGTTTTCTGACGTCATAGATGTCTGACATGTTCCCTCGTTTCCCCTGATCAGGATGTCACTTTTGCGCCGCGCCCATAGACAAGCAGCATGCCAACGATGACAGCACCGTAAATGATTTGTCGCCCGGCCTCTGGCATTTGCATGATGGAGAGGACCGAGTTCAAGAGAACAATCAGAACCACTCCCACCAATGTGCCAATATAGCGCCCCTGCCCGCCAAGAATGCGCGTTCCACCCAGCACAACTGCAGCAATCGCGGGCAAAAGAAATGGAAGCCCCATGCCTTGATAGGCCTTCGCCGAATAGCCTGCCAGCAGAACACCGGCAATTGCAGCGCAAAGGCCAGACATCATGAACGCGCCGATGATAACCAGCCTCGTGCGGATTCCAGAAAGATAAGCAGCACCTTCGCGATTCCCGGTCGCATAGATTGAGCGACCGAAGCTCGTGCGCGTGAGAATCAACGCGATACACACTGAAACAAAAATCCAGACAAAGATCGCCACAGGAACGCCGAAGAGACGATCAGCAGCAAGAAACCGCATGAGCGGTGTTGCCTGGTCCTGCGGCGCGAACCCGCCGGTATGAGCGACCATAAGCCCGCGCAAAACCGAATCCACGCCGAGCGTGAAGATCATCGATGGGATACGCAAGTAAGCCACACCGAGACCATTGACGAGACCGACAGCGAGACCAACCGCAATGCCGGTCGGCAATGCCATTTCTCCACCGACACTGGCCGCCATCATGGCAGCTGCCGTCAACGTCCACGGCACTGAAAGGTCAATATGACCAAGCAGGATGACCATCATCATGCCGGCAGCGACAATGCCGAGAAATGAGCCGGTCTGCAGTTGCTGCAGCAGATAGTTGGGCGACAGGAGCGGCGCTGTACCCTGCACGCTCAATGTATAGGTTGTGCCGATCAACAGGATGACCAGAACGAAGAGCGACGCAATAACAATAGGCTTGTTCTCGGGTCGGATGTTGGAAATGAAGCTGTTCATCAAATCACCTAGCGAAAGAGATCAAGTCTGTTTTTGACCCGCAGCGTGTGCAGGGCACCAAGGCTCACCGCTGCCAGGAGCACGACGCCCTCGATCAGCGGCTGCAGGAGCGGGTCTATCGAAACGATGCGGAAGTAAAAGGAAATGACACGCAGGATACCGGCACCCACCAGTGAGGCGATAGCGCCGCCAACACCACCCAAAAGAGAGGTGCCACCAAGAACCACGGCCGCGATGGAATTGAGTGTATAGGCCCCCGCCTGCATGACATCGGCGTTACCCGAGGAGGTCTGGATCGCCAGATAGAGCCCGCCACAGGCAGCAAAGAAACCGGAAAAAGCAAAAGCCGCAATCTTTGCGCGGTTAATTGGAAGGCCTGACATGTAGGCAGCCCCTTCCGCCGAACCGATAGCATAGACCGTGCGCCCGGTGACAGATTTTCGGAAGGGAATCCAGACCAGAAACGCCACGGCAAACAGCATGACGAGCGGTGCCGGAATCCAGGCAAACGGAGCAAACCAGGCAGCATCGGGGTCGAACAATTGATACGTGTCGACAAAATCCCAGAGACTGTTGGTAACCGCCCAGTTCAGGTCTCCATCAATATCGCCGCCAGGTTGGGGCCGAATGAACAGCGCAAGACCAATGGCTATGGCACCGGTTGCCAGCGTGACGATGATCGGTTGCAGCCGTCCGTAGACGACGATAACGCCATTCATCAAGCCAAACGTGGTGCCTGCAAGCAGAGTGACGAACATGCCGAAAAGGATTTCAGCAGGCGAACCGCTCACAAGTTCGGACGCAATGCAGGAGGTCAGCGTCATCACCGCACCCACGCTGAGATCGAGACCGCCGAGAAGAACCGGAACCGTCTGCGCCATGGCGAGAAACGCAATGGCGACCGTCTCATTGGCGTTTTGAACGAGCACTGCCGATGAAAAGCCACGCGGATGAAGGACGTTGTAAATCAGGTAGATAACCAGAAACAGCGCGAGCGCACCGTAAAAAGCGCGGCTCTGTCGTAGACTGGTCGAGAACCTGTTTTTGAGATTTTCCATGACCACCCTCATGCTGCCGACTGCGTATTGATATTCAAAGAGGCCGCGACGATTGCTTCCTCATTGATCGCATCCCCACGCAATTCGGTGGTAATTGCACCGTCGTACATGACAGCGACGCGATCACAGCAGCCGATCAGTTCGGCGTAATCCGTCGAATAGAACAGGATCGCCTTACCCGCATCAGCGAGATCGCGCATCAATTTGTAGATTTCCTGTTTCGTGCCGACATCGATACCGCGTGTCGGATCGTTGAGCAGAATCACATCCGGCTCGGTCATCAGCCATTTGGCAATGACGACCTTCTGCTGGTTGCCGCCAGAAAGTGTTGCCACCGCATCCGTTGCCTTGTTGATCTTGATCTGCAGCTTGCGGATGCCCTCCTCAATCGCGGCCTGTTCTTTTCCTCGGTCGATGAAGGGACCACTAGATACTTTGTCGAAAGAAGCCGCCAGCAGATTGTCGGCAATCGACATGGGCAGCATCAGGCCCTCAGTTTTCCTGTCTTCCGGCACCAGAGCAATGCGTGTCTTTCCTGTTTTGGCATCGTATGGGGATGCGGGCGAAGCGGCATGTCCGCCCGCTTTCACTTGCCCGCCGACACCGCGCAAAACGCCAAACAGCGCAAGCAGCAACTCCTTCTGTCCCTGACCATCAAGCCCGCCAAGCCCAACAATTTCGCCCTTGCCAACATTGAGATCGACGCCTTTCAGGCGATTTTCCCAAGACAGGTTTTCAATCTCGAAATAGGGCGTGGTCTCCCTCGGCGCTGGTTTTGGCGGGAAATGCGCCTCTACGTCACGCCCAATCATCATGCGCACAATTTCGCCGGGAGACCTTTCGCCTTTGGCAAAGGTATCGACATGATTACCGTTGCGGAACACGGACAGCGTATCGCAAAGCCGATCCACCTCGTGCATTCGATGCGAAATAAACAGCGAGGCGACATTTTCGTTCTTCAAATCACCCAGCAAACCATAGACGGTTTCGACATCGCGGCTGGTCAGCGCCGATGTCGCTTCATCTAGAATCAGCACCTTGGGGTTCATGCCGAGGGCCTTGGCTATTTCCACCATCTGCCTGCGCGAAAGAGAAAGATCGCGTACCAGCGCATTGGGATTGACGTCTTCACATTTGATGCGGGCAAGCAATTGTTCTGCGCGGCGCCTTTGCTCGCGCCCATCTATCAGACCAAACCGACGTGGCGGTTCTGCTATCGAAATATTGTCCGCGACAGTCAGGTCAGGCATCAACGACAATTCCTGAAAAATGCAGACGATCCCGGATCTGGCCGCTTCTGCCGGTGACCGGAACCGCACCGACTGACCATCGAGATACATCACGCCTTTGTCAGGCTGCAGCACCCCGGACATGATCTTGATAAGCGTGGACTTTCCAGCACCATTTTCGCCGAGAATGGCATGCGTACTGCCACTTCGGCAGGCAAAATCCACGTCTTCCAGCGCCTTTGCGCCTGAGAAGGATTTGGAAATTCCCCGCAACTCTACAACCGGAACACCCGCATGGGTCTTGTCGCTCACGATGTCTACTCCCCAATCCGCCGCCGCAAATATCTGGCCGTCCGGGCACGCTCAGCGGATCAAAAGCGCAGCCGGATGGAAGCATGCCAGCCGACGCTGGCATGCCTCATTTCATATTTGGGTTTACTTCGTGTCAGACTCGTCCTGCGCCATGATGGCAGGGCCCGAGATGTTCACACCACAAGGCGGAAACTCGTTGACGGTGAAGAAATTGTCCGGAAGATCGGACCAGTAGTTTTCGCCGTCCTTGAGTTCCTTGTAGGTCGCAACCGGCAGCGGAACCGAGATCAGCTGCGGCATGACGTTGCCTTCCAGAGCCGAAATTGCCGCTTTCATGGCAATCGCGACGAGACCCGGAGACTGACCAATGGAAATGCCCTTCAGACCGTCTGCAGAGTGCTCAGCTATTGCCTTGCGGAAGCCGTTTTCGGACTCACCGGCAATCGGCACCCATGGGTGACCGGCATCCTTCAGCGCCTGAATGACACCATTGGAACCACCCTGACCAACGACGGCCTCAAACTGGCCATGGACAGCAATTGCATCGGCGACAACTTTCTGCGTGGTGCCATCGTCCCAGTTGCCAACAACCGAGACCATTTCCCAATTGCCACCATCGTTCTTGAACACCTCGTTGATGCCGATTGAGCGGTCGCGGTCAACGGAGTTGCCCGGCAAACCACGAACTTCGAGGATCTTGCCCCCGGTGACGCCCTTTGCATGCAGTTCATCCAGCGCGAACTGACCCCACTTGCGGCCCATTTCAAGCTGATTTTCATTGACCTGCATCACCTTGTCGGTGTCGAGAACGTTGTCGAAGGGAACCAGCACAACGTCATTCTTGTCCGCCAGACGAATAACACGGTCAAAGCCATCCGGGGCCACTGCAATCGTAACGATGGCATCATAGCCCTGATTGATGAAGTCCTCGATTGCACCCAGCTGTGCGGGAGCGTCTGTTCCGGTTGATACGACCTTGAACTCGGCAATCTTGTCTTTGACTGCCGGATCTTCGGAATAGGCCTTGGCGGTCTTGATCATCTGGATGCGCCAGGTGTTCCCGACAAAACCGTTTACGATGGCAACCTTATATGGGCCCTCCTTTTTCTGCCATTGCATGTATTTCGTGTCTGCATCCCAGGGTGCAAAGCACGCTGGCTCAACGCCTGGACCAGACACCACTGCGGGACCGGCAACCGACGCGCCCGCACTCAGCAGGACAGATGCGGTGGTCGAAATCAATATAGCCTTCAGTTTCATGTTCCTCCTCCTCGACACCCTCCCAGGTGTCCCGTTTTGATAGGCGGCACCCAATGCGCGCGCCTTACATAACTGCTGGAGGGCCTCCTCCTTCCGGCAGTATTCCTGACCGCTACTCCTCGAAGTGCGGAAAACCCGCTTCAAGGTGGGTCTTCATTCTGTATTGGTAGGCAACACGGTCGCGTGCATTCAGCGCGTCGAGAATTTCCGCGTGCTCCGAATATATGGTCGTCGAAAAGGTCCGGCGCGTCTTGCCGCGCACCATGATCTTCAGGATCACCGGTTTCATGATCTTGTAAACATCGAGCACCGCCTTGTTGCCAAGAACCTCAATCAGTCTGGTGTGGAAGCGGAAGTCGACTTCCGAAGCATCAATCGCCGTTTCGGCTTTGTGCAGCTCGCTGTTGACCCACGTCAGCTCTTCAATATCGTTCGCCGTGATCCGCTCGAGCAAAGAGTCGACCGACGCTACCTCCAGCAGGCCGCGAAACCCCTGAATGTCCGAAAATGTTGTCCTCGAAACCTCAAGCGTATTAAAGGCAAACAGATCGAGAGCGCGTTCCATTCTGTCATCAATGATGGTCGCGCCTACCTTCGGGCGCACCGTCACGATACCGTAAGCCTTGAGAATGCGCATCGCTTCCCGCACGGTGTTTCTGCCGGTGCTAAAATGTTCGCAAAGCTCTCGCTCGGTGGGAAGATTGTCTCCGACGCCGAGGCCGCGCTCCGAAATCAAACCTCTTATCTTGGCCACAAGCTCATCAACGGCCGATCGTGATGTGGGACGGCTGATTGCCGGGCTCATACTGGCTACGGCCTGCCCATCGTCATTGCTGGACAATTTGCGACTCCAAACTTTCTGCATCCATTTGTAGGACAAATAATAGAACGACATCGCTTAGAGTCAAATTAAATACTCACATACACGACTTTTGCGGACATTTCCACAGTGTCAGAGTTTATTGGTAGGACAAATAAGCAAAGCTGAATCAGCAACATGCATGCTGGTGCGCACCGCGAGCCTGCCGCAGAGCCTCGCAGGCCAATTCCGCTGTCAAAAAAGTGCGCTCTATCATTCGCGCAATGCAATGGGGAATTCCGATCCAAAACAAGGGTCACACCGCCGAACCTCCGTGGATTCGACACCGTCAAATACTACCCAAATTCTGGAAATTATGGCGATCCCTGCAGGATTCGAACCTGCGACCGTCGGCTTAGAAGGCCGGTGCTCTATCCAGCTGAGCTAAGGGACCGCATGTGCCAGCGCCAGCGCCAGCAGCACCCTACCTTCTCCAAGGTAGAGCCGTTCGCCGTCAGTGCGTCCAGGGCTGCTGACGGCTGAATTTGAAATTGTCGGTGTAGGAGCACTGCTTGCGTGTTGCTTCCTTTGGCTCGATCACACGGTAAGCCACGCCAGCTTTTTTGGCATATGCCTCCGCCGATTCGCGCGTTTCAAAGGAAAGCTTGAGCTGCTGCTTCATGTCGCCGGAGCCTGTGTAGCCCATCAGCGGATCGATAACGCGCGGCTGCTCCTGATCAAACTCCAAAACCCATCTGTGGGTCTTTGCCTTGCCTGATTGCATGGCGGTCTTTGCAGGGCGGTAAATCTTTGCCGGCATTTTCAAAATCTCTCTGGAACAAACTCTAGGTCGAAATGCGTTTTGCACTCTGCCCTATCTCATTGTTTTGGCCACAATCAAATGATCAACGGATGATTCCATCAAACCACAAGAATGTCCAAAAAGCCTTAAAGCCCCTGTCCCCGATGTCAATCCTCTTTTGAAGGTTGCCCTCTTGAGATGGGCTGCGCGGCGATGGCCGACTTAGATGAATGGTCGGAGTGGAGAGATTCGAACTCCCGACCCTCTGGTCCCAAACCAGATGCGCTACCAGGCTGCGCTACACTCCGGATCCGTTCATGCGCCGGAGATACACGCTTCATTCTGGCTTCGCAACACCAAAATTTGGCTTTTTCACTGCTGAGCGTCGAAATTTAACGCAGGACCCGAAACAGCCTCATCAACTCCGATGCCCAACCGCCTGGAAATGCCCGCATTGAGCTCAAGAACGTAGAGCACCTCACCGTGTGAGGAAATGAGAGTAAGATCTTCAGGCTCAGCATTTTCATGCACATGGAGGATCGTCCGATCTGACCGGATAAAAACCATATCAAGCGGCAACTTGGTGTTTTTCATCCACATCACCACATCGCGTGGTGCCGGAAAGACGAACAACATGCCATGGTCTTGCGCCATCTGATATCTGTTCATCAGTCCGCGCTCGCGCTGGGACGGCGTTGAAGCCACCTCAACGACGAATGTGTGCGCGCCGCCAGGCGATTCTATCGTGATACTGGAGACCGGCAGATCATCCTGCCTAGCCGCGATGCGCCAAGCGAGCAGGCACAAAAAAAGCACGACAAGCGTGCTTTTCAGGATCAAACCTCGATGTGCCACAAAGCCCATCAGTGTGAACGAACCGGCGGGATCGGAATATCCGGATGGATTTCCGCAGCCATTAGCCCCTTGTCGCCCTCACCAAATCGTATCAGAACGGACTGTCCAGGACGCAGTTCCGTCATGCCGAACCGGCGCAAGGTTTCCATATGAATGAAAATGTCCTCAGTCCCCTCGCCCCGCGTCAGGAAGCCGAAACCCTTGGTCCGATTGAACCACTTCACAATAACCCGCTCCAGGCCACTGCTGGGAACCACCTGAACATGTGTTTTTACAGGAGGCAATTGGGAAGGATGAACCGCCGTTGACTGATCCATAGAAAGGATGCGGAACGCCTGAAAACCACGATCCCGACGCTGCACCAGCGCCACGATGCGCGTTCCTTCCAGAATGGTCTGATACCCATCACGTCGCAAACAGGTTACATGCAGCAGTACGTCCTGCATGCCGTTGTCCGGCACAATAAAACCAAAACCTTTGGCAACATCGAACCACTTTACGACCCCGGTAATTTCGACCAAATCAACCGGTTCATTTGCGGCATCATCAATGATGGAAAACTCTTTGGATGAAATCCTATCCGCCATTCCGTTCGCCCCTCGTCTACGCAGTCACTCGAAAACGGTTAACTGATTCCTAAGCTGTAGCTTAACATCCGATGAACGGTGGTACGCAAGCCCTCAAAATCAATATTCCCCGTAGTTTTTGATGCCATTTGTGCCTTGCCTGAAACTGTACTTCCTGCCAAACAATTATAAAGGTTCGAAAAAAGGAGAGAAACGATGCGCTATTTGCACACGATGGTTCGGGTCACAAACCTAGAAGAATCACTGAATTTTTACTGTGCCATAATGGGAATGCAGGAAGTAAGACGCGTGGAAAACGAAAATGGACGCTTCACGCTAGTCTTTCTCGCGGCACCTGAAGATCAGGAAAGTGGCGAGAAGAACCGCGCTCCACTTCTCGAACTGACTTACAATTGGGATCCGGAGGCCTATACTGGCGGTCGCAACTTCGGCCATCTTGCCTATGAAGTTGACGATATTTATGCCTTCTGCGAACACGCAGAATCCAAGGGCATTACCATTAACCGCCCACCGCGGGACGGACACATGGCCTTTATTCGTTCCCCCGACGGAATATCATTTGAAATCCTGCAAAAAGGCGAAGCATTGCCCTCCCAGGAGCCATGGGCATCCATGAAGAACACCGGTACCTGGTAACCGCCGCATGCTGGGCTGCCCGCAACAAGTTGGGCAGTCCATATTTAACGATATCTTTCCCTTTTTTGCCACATTGAGACGATAGTCCGAAAAACGGGACATCCAGATACAATTGCATCAGCGGATCTAATGTGACCCGACGTAAGGTTTACACCAGCCCACTGGTTCAATAAAACAGCTTCGCTCCGGTGTACTTGGGGGAATAGAGTTTGCGATTTCAGAGGCATAAAGCCACGAACGCCCGCGTCTTGCCGGGTGTTCTGATTCCATTGTTCATGTTGAGCGGCTGTGTGTCCTCCGCAATGACGGGCATAGATACCGCGACGCTTGCCCCGGTTGAATCCGAATTGAACCAGACTGCCGATGTAACCACCACCGGCACACTGCCTGAAAATCAGGTGGAAGATGCTGAGGCCGTTGCCGCCAATTCTGCAGACGAAGTGCCTTTGCCGGATACCCAAGTTGCTGGTGCGGTACTTCAACCGACATCCGTGCAGGCAGCCAGCACCAGCATCTATTCAGATAGCACATTGTCAACAGAGGTTGCTGCGGCGCAAGCATTGCCAGAAGTCAACGCCGAGCTGAAAAAGAAGCCACGCACTCGCTCCCTGTTCGGAAGCCTTTTCAAGCAGAAGAACGACAAACAGAAATTCGAGCAGAAGCGTTTTGCTGGACAGACCAGCAAGAACCCGGTTATAGCTTCCGCAGCGACCACGCAGGTTGCCGTTGCCAATGGTTTTGCACCGGCGGCAAATCCCTCAATTGCTCTTGAAGCTGCGATGGATGAGTCCGACGATGAACAACCAGCAGGCCTTATGAAACTTGCTTCATTGCCAGGCGGAATGGCCCACCAGACAGCCAATGGCATTTGGGCGCAGACGGCGCGTGTTGACACACACTGTTTCAAGCCCGATCTCATTTCCCTGATCCACAAGATTGAAAAGCACTACGGCAAGCCTGCTATTGTAACTTCGGGCTATCGCGATGTTCGTCACAATCGCAAAGCCGGTGGCGTGAGCTTCTCCCGTCACACAACATGCGATGCTGCGGATATTCAGGTCGCGGAAGTGAGCAAGTGGGATCTGGCGGAATTCGTGCGCCAACTTCCCGAGCGTGGCGGCGTGGGAACCTATTGCCATACAAAGTCGGTCCACATTGACACCGGAAGCGTGCGCGACTGGAACTGGCGCTGCCGCCGCAAGAAGCGGTAATTCCATCATTTTCCTGTTTTCGCAGGGTGCAAAAAGCCTCACATCGCAGCATATCCAGTGGCATGCAAAATTTTTTGCACAAAAATGAATTTCCCGCTTGCGGGTCGCAAGATGCCTGACTATAAGGGCGCTCACGCGACGGCGAGCAAAGCAAATCAACATGGTTTGCCAATCTGCAAGGCTGACGCGGTTTAAACGGCATGCGCCCTTCGTCTATCGGTTAGGACGCCAGATTTTCATTCTGGAAAGAGGGGTTCGACTCCCCTAGGGCGTGCCACTTCTCCTCACATTTTACATGAAGAAATGCGGCTAAATAGTTTGGGCAAAATACTTTTGCGCCAATCGAGTTAGACTGCCCATCTCGTTGGATGCAGAAAAATTCGCATTGATTTCTTGTTATTGCTCTTGCAGCAATTTCAGCCCTGATATAAAAGCCGAGCCACAAACAGCACGCGCCCTTCGTCTATCGGTTAGGACGCCAGATTTTCATTCTGGAAAGAGGGGTTCGACTCCCCTAGGGCGTGCCAATTCAATCCAAATATGACGCGTTAAATGCTTGGCAAAGCCTGCCAGAACGGGTCTGCACGTTATCGCGCCGGTGCTGCATCCAGAATTCGAAGCTGAACCCGTCTGCTGCCCTGCCAGTGATTGACATCAAGCGTACCTGCAACGTGGATACGCCCGCCTCTATCGGACGCGAGCAAGTCACCTAGCGGCGTCTCGATTGCTCTAAATGCGATCGCGTCCAGTCGACGGCCATCCGGCCCTTCCAGGGTAACTTTCAGATGGTTCACGCCCACCTGGCGTACATCACGCAGCACGTGACCCGGCAGCGCAAAAATTGGTTGCGGGTGTCCTGCTCCATAGGGGCCTGCCTGTTCCAGCTGGTCAATCAGCGCAAGCGTTGCGCCCGATGCTGTCAATGCACCGTCAATTTTCAGCACTCGCGTTTCAGCCAAAGTCTGCACAGTGCTTCCGGCAAACTCGTCAAAAAATGCCCGCATCTTGCCCAGTTTGGCTTTCTCAACAGTGAGGCCTGCTGCCATCGCATGGCCTCCGCCCTTGACCAATATGCCTGCGTCCACTGCACCGCGCACCATGCGTCCGAGATCAAAACCCGTGATGGAGCGGCCGGAGCCTGCGCCTTTTCCGGAGGGATCAAATGCAATTGCGAAAGCGGGCCTGTGAAACTTGTCTTTGAGGCGTGACGCCAAGAGGCCAACAATACCGGGGTGCCATTTGTCACTGGCGGTAATCAGCACGCTTGCGCCTGATGCATCGCCATATTCGGCCAGCACCTCGGCTTCGGCCTCGGCAAGCATCGCGACTTCCATCGCCTGGCGTTCGCGGTTCAACTCGTCCAGTCGTTCGGCAATTGCATCCACCTCGGCACCGCTCTCCATTGTCAGAAGGCGGCTGCCCAAAGCGGCATCACCAATGCGCCCACCCGCATTGATGCGCGGTCCAATCATAAATCCGAAGTGGTAGGGCGCCACGGGCCCGCCCAGTCCGGCAACGCGAAAGAGCGCAGCCAAGCCCGGATTTGACTGGTGGCGCGCAGCAACCAGGCCTTTGACGACATAGGCGCGATTCAACCCTTTGAGCGGCACGACATCGCACACGGTTGCCAGCGCGACGATGTCCAGCCACTGAAGCAGGTCGAGGCCAGCAACGCCCTCCACACCTGCCTGACGCAAAGTCTTGAGAGTACCGACAAGCACGAGAAACACCACGCCCGCGGCGCAGAGGTGCCCCTGCCCCGACAGATCGTCTTCGCGATTGGGATTAACAATCGAATGCGCCACTGGCAGCGTGTGGCCCACCTGATGGTGATCGATCACAACCACATCAATACCACGTGCCGCTGCTGCTTCCAGCGCTTCGAAACTCGTCGTGCCACAGTCCACAGTAGCGATCAGTTGCGCACCATTGTCGATAAGCTGATTGATAGCGGACGGATTCGGCCCATAACCTTCAAAAATGCGATCGGGAATATAAATCTCGGCCTCAATGCCAAAGTGCCGGAGGAATTTGAAAACCAGGGCCGAAGATGCCGCTCCATCGACATCGTAGTCACCGAAAACTGCAACCTTCTCGCCTGCCGCTATGGCCGCAGCCAGTCTCTTGGCGGCCTTTTCTCCATCCGTCATCGAAAATGGATCAGGCATAAGCTGACGAATGGTGGGGTTCAGAAAATCCTCGGCCTCATCCGCACCGACCCCTCGGCCGGCCAGAACGCGCGCCACAAGTTCGTCAACCCCGTGACGCTGGCTCATGGCCAGGGCGCGGTTTTCAGCCGCCTGATCCGCTCTCGCAACCCAACGCTGCGAAAGCGCGGAGCGTTCGACATTCAGGAATGCACGATCAACGGGGTCGTCTGCCTTGGCCATGATCCTCCCGACCTGGCTATTATCCGATCGGGCGTTCGATGCGGATTACCTGCGGTTCGCCAGCAAGATAACCTTCCCCCTTGATAAGGGAAACCGCGTTGCGCACAGAATCTTCGGCAGTTTCATGCGTCACGAGGATTATTGTCTGCGCGCCGGTCGCGTCGGGACGTCCCTGCTGCATGATGGCTTCGAGAGAAATGCCATTGTCTGCCATGCGCGTCGCAATATTCGCGAACACACCGGCGCGGTCTTCGACCGAAAGGCGGATGAAGTAGCCGCCCTGGTGAGCGCGCATGCGGGCGCGTCTATAGGGTTCAAGCACCTTTGTCGGGCGACCAAGCGGCGGCGCGGTCTGCACGCCCTGCTGGCTTTTTGCAATATCGGCGATATCGCCCAAAACGGCTGATGCCGTCGCATTGCCGCCTGCACCCGGACCAACCATCAACAATTCGCCCAGAATGTCGCTTTCAATTGCCACGGCGTTGGTCACGCCCTCCACCTGCGCAATTTCTGAATCAAGCGGCACGAGGGTCGGATGCACGCGCTGCTCAATGCCGGTGTCCGTGCGCTGCGCCACGCCTAACAGCTTGATGCCATAGCCCAGTTCTTTTGCAGCGCGAATATCTTCGGCGGTGATTGAGGTAATGCCTTCCAGATAGATGTCATCAGCTGAAATCTCGCAACCGAAGGCAAGACTGGTCAGAATAGCCAGCTTGTGAGCCGTGTCGTTGCCCTCAATATCGAAAGTTGGATCTGCTTCGGCATAACCGAGGCGCTGCGCGTCTGCCAGACACTCGTCAAAGCCAAGCCCCTCGTCTTCCATTCTGGTGAGGATATAGTTGCAGGTACCGTTCAAAATGCCGTGCACGCGATTGACCGTGTTGCCGGTCAACGATTCACGCAGAACCTTGATAACCGGAATGCCACCAGCGACAGCGGCTTCAAAGTTAAGGATCGTGCCGCGCTCTTCCGCCAGCGCCGCAAGTTCGACACCGTGACGGGCCAACAGCGCCTTATTGGCTGTCACCACATGGAGACCGCGTTCCAGCGCCGCCTTGACTGCCGCATATGCAGGATAGCCCTCACCACCGATCAGCTCGACATAAACATCGAGGTCGGCATTCGTTGCCATATCAACTGGATTGTCGAACCACTCAAACTCAGAAACATCGATACCGCGGTCGCGTTTGCGATCACGTGCACTTACTGCGACGATCTCGATCTTGCGTCCACAGGAGACCGTCAGCAGGTTTTCCCGCTCTTTGAGAATGCGAGCGAGCGACGCACCAACAGTGCCCAGGCCCGCAATGCCGATTTTCAAGGCATCAGTCATTGTCAATTTCCATTTGTTCCGCAGCTGCAGTCAGGCTTTCGCCAACCGCACAGATCAACAAAGACGGGCCAGAAGGCCCGCCATTGCATGAGTTGAAGGTCTTGTATTGGACAATATGCCGGGATTGCAAGTGCGCTTTATGGTCTGGGATCAGATTCGACCCTCAGCCCACAAATCTCAACGATGGCTATCGAGCGAAACGACGTTATGAAGCGTGTCGTCTGCCGAACCGAAGAAACGTTTGATATTGCGCGCGGCCTGTCGAATCCGATGCTCATTTTCCACCAGAGCCAAACGCACATAGCCTTCGCCGTGCTCGCCAAAACCGATACCAGGCGCAACGGCCACATCGGCCTTTTCAATCAGCAGCTTTGAAAACTCAAGCGAACCGATCTCCCGGAATTTCTCCGGTAGTGGCGCCCAGGCGAACATGGAAGCTGCCGGTGATGGCACGTCCCAACCAGCGCGGCCAAAGCTCTCGACCATCACATCGCGGCGACGCTTGTAGATCTGGCGCACTTCCTCAATATGCTTGTCAATGTCCGGATCGTTCAGCGCTGCCGCTGCGGCCACCTGAATTGGTGTAAAAGCACCATAATCGAGGTAGGATTTCACGCGCGTGAGCGCAGAAATCAGCCGTTCATTGCCCACTGCAAAGCCCATACGCCAACCGGCCATGGAGAATGTTTTCGACATGGAGGTAAATTCCACGGCAATGTCCATCGCGCCTGGAACCTGAAGAATTGAAGGCGTGGGAACGCCATCAAAGTAGATTTCCGAATATGCCAAATCAGACAGAACATAGATGTTGTGCTTCTTTGCGAAGGCGACCACATCCTTGTAAAAATCAAGCTCGACAACTGTTGCTGTCGGGTTGGACGGATAGCAAAGCACCATAGCAATGGGCGTCGGAATCGAATGTGCAACCGCGCGCTCCAGTGCACGGAAAAATTCCTCATTCGGCTCAACGGGAATATAGCGGATCACGCCGCCAACCATCAAAAAGCCGAATGTGTGGATCGGGTATGACGGGTTGGGGCAAAGCACCACGTCGCCAGGCGCTGTGATGGCCTGCGCCATGTTGGCGAAGCCTTCCTTGGAGCCCAAAGTTGCGACAACCTGTGTATCGGGGTTCAACTTCACGCCAAAACGGCGTCCATAGTAATTTGCCTGCGCACGGCGCAAACCGGCAATACCCTTGGAGGCCGAATAGCCATGCGTATCGGGCCGCTGCACGGTCTCAACAAGCTTGTCCACGATGAATTTATTGGTCGGCAAATCCGGATTGCCCATACCGAGGTCGATAATGTCCGCACCCGCCGCTCGCGCGCTCGCCTTCAAACGGTTGACCTGTTCGAAAACGTAGGGCGGCAAACGCCGGACTTTATGAAACTCTTCCATATCTTCCTCTTGGAGGCACCCGCCTCGCCAGATTGACCTGAGATCCTGCTGTTCAGATGCAAATGTGGCAGGATCTCCTCGTGCCATCAAATGCTGCCGGATGTTAACAAAAATAACCCGCAATATCCGGCAAACTGCGAATTTTCGGCAACGCATATCGTATGCTTACCAAAAGGCAAGTGCTAATTCTCGATTTCGCCAGTCGCCTCCGTGTCATGGGTGCGGGCCAGCTTTCGCAGTGCTGCCAGTCGACGCTGATACTCTGCCTGGCTGATCGCGCCAGCGCGTCTTGCACCAGCAAGAGCTTCCAGCCTGGCACCAATTGCAGCCGCTTCACTGTCGCTCATCTGCTCGCCAGCGGCCTCTAATGGCGCGGACAGTGATGGATATGTGCCTGTTACCTGCGGTCTGCGACCGTCAACCTCCACGGTTTCCAGTACGTCAGGTGTACTTGTGCACCCCGAGAGTACAATTGACCCGACCAGACTAGAACCAATAAGTGCAACAGTACTCAACCGCACCAAAATGCGTTTTCCTTTCAAGCTTCCGTCACTGGCGCTTGAATCAAGGCAGCTACCAGCGATAGAGTTCATCAACCTAATAGAACATGTAGCCTTTTTAGGGCAGAATGTAAAAAATCGAGAGATGAAAAGTCGGGTGGGAGGAGTGAGTCTTTGAGTGAGGAAAAAGAGACAGGGGGAAATGAAAGCCCATTTCCCGGTTTCGACCCGAAGAGCCTGGAAGCCTATCAAGTCAAAGACCCCGAAGCACTCGCGGTGAACCTGGCCAGGGCGGCGGAGAATCTCGGTCGCGCAGCCTCAGCTTGGCTGGAGCCGCGCGAGAAAGGCGAGAAAGTTGACCGGCTTGCCGAGCCAGTCACCGATATGGTCAAAACCTTTTCGAAGGTTGCCGAATATTGGTTATCGGACCCCAAGCGCACTTTGGACGCGCAGACCCACCTGTTCACAAGCTATTTCGGCCTGTGGACAAATACGATCTCGCGACTGAGCGGCGAGACAAAGCCGGAATCTGCTGCGAAACCACCCAAAGGTTTTGAAGATGAGGAATGGCAAAAGAACCCCTTCTTCGACTTCCTCAAGCAAGCCTATTTTGTAACTTCCGACTGGGTTTCCAAGCTGGTGAGCGATGCGGAGGGACTGGACCCACATACACGCCACAAGGCGCAATTCTACGCTCAGCAGATCGTCGCAGCACTTTCGCCCAACAATTTTGCCATTACCAATCCGCAGGTCTATCGCGAGACCGTGGCGTCCAACGGTGCCAATTTCGTCAAAGGCATGAAAATGTTTGCCGAAGACATCGCCAATGGCCATGGAGACTTGCGTATCCGCCAGGCCGATCAGACAAAATTTGCCGTCGGCGAAAACATGGCAATCACGCCTGGCAAAGTGGTAGCGCAAAACGATATTTGCCAGATCATTCAGTATGAACCTGCAACAGAGGAGGTGTTGAAACGCCCTCTCCTCATCTGCCCGCCCTGGATCAACAAGTTCTATATTCTCGATCTCAACCCCAAGAAGTCCTTCATCAAATGGTGCGTTGAACAAGGCCACACAGTCTTCGTCATCTCATGGGTCAATCCGGATGAGCGGCATGCTAACAAAGATTGGGAATCTTACGCTCATGAAGGCATTGAATTCGCGCTCGACACAATCGAGAAAGCGACTGGCGAGAAGAAGGTCAATGCGATTGGCTATTGCGTAGGCGGTTCTCTGCTGGCCGCAACGCTGGCGCTGCATGCCCGTGAGGGCGACAAGCGCATTAAATCCGCGACGCTGTTCACAACGCAGGTGGATTTCACCTATGCCGGAGACTTGAAGGTTTTCGTGGACGACGACCAGATCAGCAGCATTGAAGAGGGCATGAAGGAAAATGGCTATCTTGATGGTTCCAAGATGGCGATGGCATTTAACATGCTGCGCTCCGCCGACCTCATCTGGCCCTATTTCGTGAACAACTATCTACGCGGTCAGGACCCCATGGCTTTTGACTTGCTCTACTGGAATTCCGATTCCACGCGTATGCCTGCGGCCAACCACTCTTTCTATTTGCGCAATTGCTATCTGGAAAACAATTTGTCTCAGGGGCGGCTGGTGCTGGATGGGCAAGCCGTGCGTCTTTCCGATGTCAAGATCCCGATCTACAATCTGGCGACCAAGGAAGACCATATCGCACCGGCGAAATCAGTCTTCGTGGGTAGTCAGTTTTTCGGTGGCGATGTCACCTATGTGCTCTCCGGCTCCGGCCATATTGCAGGTGTTGTGAACCCACCCGCAGGCGGCAAATACCAGTTCTGGACAAATGGCGCCCCTAAGGGAGAGTTTGACGACTGGTTTGCGAATGCTGAGGAAACTGCCGGTTCATGGTGGCCACATTGGCATACCTGGATAGAGAGCCAGAATGACAAGCGCGTCCCTGCACGCAAACCCGGCGGCGATACGATCAATCCCATTGAGGATGCACCCGGCTCCTATGTCCGCGTCAGAGTCTGACATTGAAGTTTGATCCGCCACTGACCGCTGGTCGCCTCATACGTCGCTACAAGCGCTTTCTCTTTGACGCCTATCTGGAGGATGGCCGCGAAATCACCGGCTCATGCCCCAACACCGGCTCCATGCGCGGACTGGTGGAGCCGGGTAGCCGCATATTCATGTCAGAACATTCCACCGAAAAGCGCAAATACGCGCATGCATGGCAGATGATCGAAGCAGATGGCACCATCGTGGGCGTGAATTCAGGCCTTGCCAACCGCATTGCCGAGGAAGCCTATCTTGCCGGTCAGCTTACTTTTCTCAACGGTTATGACGCCTATAAAAGAGAACAGAATTACGGCACCAATTCCCGCATAGATTTCCTGTTTTCCGGAAGTGGACTTCCGCCCGCCTATCTGGAGGTGAAGAATGTGCATTTCATGCGACAGGCAGGTTTGGCCGAGTTTCCCGACACAAAAACCGCACGCGGGGTCAAGCATCTGGGAGAACTCGCGGAGATGGCCAAATCGGGGCACCGGGCGATCATGCTTTATGTCGTTCAACGCGATGATTGCAATCACGTGAAGATTTGTCGCGATCTCGATCCAGACTATGCGACCGCCTTTGACACAGCAATTTCTGCTGGGGTGGAGGCCTATGCACTGAAATGCAGCCTGACGCCGTCGCAAATTAGGCCTTGCAGCTTGATCCGGGTTGATGAACCCGGCATAGACTGAAATACTTGCGACCAAATGCGAATCCTGTTGCATATGGCAGCGGGAATCACGATTCCGACACTCCAACCGGCCGAAAGCAACCTATGGTCAATTATGTTGAAGCCACAGCGGCACCCTCCAAGAATACCGGCGCAATCCGCCTTTATGGCAGCGATGCATTTGACGGTATGCGTGCGGCCTGCAATTTGACGGCACGTTGCCTGGATGCTCTGGCCCCAATGGTCAAGCCTGGCGTCACGACCGAAGAGATCGACAGATTCGTGTTTGAATTCGGCATGGACCACGGGGCCCTGCCCGCCACGCTCAATTATCGTGGTTACACGAAGTCATGCTGCACCTCCATCAACCACGTTGTTTGCCACGGCATCCCCAATGACAAACCATTGAAGGATGGCGACATCATCAATATCGACGTCACATACATTCTGAATGGATGGCACGGCGATTCCAGCCGGATGTATCCAGTCGGCGAAGTGAAGCGCGCCGGTTTGCGCCTGATGGAAGTAACTTATGAGTGCCTGATGCGTGGTATTGCCGCTGTACGGCCCGGCGCGCGCACCGGCGCCATTGGCGAAGCCATCCAGCGCTATGCCGAGGCCGAACGCTGCTCCGTTGTGCGCGATTTTTGCGGCCATGGCGTCGGCACGCTCTTCCATGATGCGCCCAATATTCTGCACTATGGTCGGGCCAACGAAGGCCCGGAAATCAAGGAAGGCATGATTTTCACCATCGAGCCGATGATCAATCTCGGGCGACCACATGTCAAAGTTCTTTCCGATGGCTGGACTGCCGTGACCCGTGACAGGTCGTTGACCGCGCAATATGAACACACTGTAGGTGTGACAGCAGACGGGTGCGAGATATTCACCCTGTCACCCGCAGGTCTCAATCGCCCTGGACTTGATTGAGGCAATCAATGGGAAAGTCGGGCGACCAAGATCAATTTCCTGTTTTTACTGAAGCGCCGTCCCCCTCAAGCGACGAGGCCGATGAGCGAGGCTTCTTCGCTGAGACAGTGCAGACCGCACAAAAGCTGACGGCACGCCAGACGAAACCTCAGGAAAGCCTGCATTTTCACGGCCACAGAGATCGTTTGCGCCAACGTTTCCGCGATCAAGGCGACAATGCCCTCGCCGACTATGAGCTGCTGGAACTCCTTCTTTTCCGTTTGATTCCCCGGCGCGACACCAAGCCAATAGCCAAGGCCTTGCTGGACCGCTTTGGCACGCTTGCCGGGGTTATGGGTGCAGAAGTCAAGCTGTTGACCGAAGTAAAGGGTATCGGCGAAAACGTCGCGACAGATTTGAAGCTAACCGCAGCAATTGCTCACCGCATGCTGAAAAGCGAACTGAAGGGCAAGCAGGTGCTTGGCTCGTGGTCTTCTGTCATTGAATATTGCAAGGCGGCGATGGCCTATGAGACCCGCGAACAGTTTCGTATTCTTTTTCTGGACAAGCGCAATGCGCTGATTGCCGATGAAGTGCAGCAACGTGGCACCGTGGACCACACCCCAGTCTATCCGCGCGAGGTCGTAAAACGAGCACTAGAGCTTTCCGCCACGGCCATCATTTTGGTGCATAACCACCCTTCTGGTGATCCGACACCATCACGCGCCGATATTGATATGACCAAGATGATTGTAGATACCGCAAAGCCGCTTGGCATCACGGTGCACGATCACATTATCATTGGCAAAGAGGGCCATGCCAGCCTGAAGGGCCTTCGGCTGATATAAATCCGCGGACTACTCAACTGCAAATAAAGAAACCCGCGTGCCACTCAGCACGCGGGTTTCTCAATTCTATTCAAGCCTTGGCTTCAGCCAGCGATGGCAGCGCCAACAGCGTCAAGCGCCTCTTCGGCCTTGGCACCGTCTGGACCACCTGCCTGTGCCATATCCGGGCGCCCACCGCCGCCCTTGCCGCCAAGTGCAGCAGATGCCACGCGCACAAGATCAACAGCCGAGTGTTTTTCCTTCAAATCATCGGTAACGCCGACAACGACACTGGCCTTGCCATCCTCAGACACGGCGATGAAGGTCACAACACCGCTTTCGATGGAGGTCTTGCCTTCATCCACCAATCCCTTGAGGTCTTTCGGCTCGACACCCTGCACCACGCGCGCCAGATACTTGACGCCACCTGTTTCGCGCACATCGCCCGAACGATTGGAGCCGCCGCCGCCAAGCGCCAGCTTTTTGCGCGCATCGTTAAGTTCACGCTCCAACTTGCGGCGTTCGTCCATCAACACCTCAACGCGCGAAAGCACGTCATTGGGCTGGACCTTCAGCTTCGACGCCAGCGCTTTCACCCGCTCATCCTGCTCGGACAGGTAAGCTCGCGCGGCATTGCCGGTCATTGCTTCGATACGGCGAACGCCAGCGCCCACCGCGCTTTCACCCAGAATATGGATCAGGCCAATATCGCCGGTTGAGCGAACATGTGTGCCACCGCAAAGTTCAACTGAATACGGTTTGCCCGCTTTCTTTCCACGAACGCCCTCGCCCATGGCCACAACGCGCACTTCATCGCCGTATTTCTCACCAAAAAGCGCCATGGCACCTTCTGCGATAGCATCATCCACCGTCATCAGGCGGGTTGTGACCGGCGCATTTTGCAGAACGATCTCATTGGCCATCTCTTCGACGACCTTCAACTCTTCCTCGCTCATCGGCTTGGGATGAGACACGTCAAAGCGCAACCGTTCCGGAGCAACCAGAGAGCCTTTCTGTGCGACGTGCGTACCAAGAACCTCGCGCAGTGCCTCATGGATGAGGTGCGTTGCAGAGTGGTTGGCACGAAGCTGGCTGCGACGGGCGTGATCGACTTCCAAAACGACAGCGTCACCGGCTTTCACACTGCCTTCAACAACGCGCGCCGCGTGAACAAAAAGACCTTCGCCTTTCTTGACCGTATCCGTCACTTCCAGTTTGCTATCACCAACGATGATGAAACCTCTATCGCCCATCTGACCGCCGGATTCGCCGTAGAACGGTGTCTGGTTGACGATCACGGAAATCTCTTCACCCGTCGACGCCTCGTCCACTCTTGCGCCATCCTTGATGATCGCCTGAACAACGCCTTCAGCCTTCTCGGTTTCATACCCCAAGAAGTCAGTCGCACCGAATTTGTCCTTCAGTTCAAACCAGATCGCCTCGGTTGCAGCCTCACCGGAACCGGACCAATTTGCGCGAGCCTCGGCCTTTTGCCGCTCCATCGCAGTATTGAAACCATCGGTGTCGACAGAAATGCCACGAGCGCGCAGCGCATCCTGCGTCAGGTCCAGCGGGAAGCCATATGTGTCGTAAAGCTTGAACGCCGTCTCCCCGTCAAGCTCACCGCCTTCACGCATTTCCAGTGTCGCATCGGAGAGCAGACCAAGGCCGCGCTCCAGCGTTTTGCGGAAACGGGTCTCTTCCAGTTTCAGGGTTTCGGAGATCAGAGCCTCAGCGCGGACCAATTCGGGATAAGCCTGTCCCATCTGCTTGACAAGCGAGGGAAGCAGCTTCCACATCAGCGGGTCTTTTGCACCCAGAAGCTGAGCGTGGCGCATCGCACGGCGCATAATGCGGCGCAGAACATAGCCGCGACCTTCATTGGAAGGCAGAACGCCGTCAGCAATCAGAAACGCTGATGAGCGGAGGTGATCAGCAATAACACGGTGACTTGCCCGATTCTCGCCAATAGCCTGAACACCAGTGGCGTCCTCGGATGCGGCAATAAGCGCACCGAAGAGATCGATGTCATAATTGTCATGCTTGCCCTGCAGAAGTGCCGCGATACGCTCAAGCCCCATGCCGGTGTCAATTGACGGGCGCGGCAGATCAACACGCTCTTCCTTCGTCAACTGCTCATATTGCATGAAGACCAGGTTCCATATCTCAATGAAGCGGTCGCCATCTTCGTCAGGCGAACCGGGAGGTCCACCCCAGATATGCTCGCCGTGGTCATAAAAGATTTCAGAACAGGGACCGCAGGGGCCAGTATCCCCCATTGCCCAGAAATTGTCGCTGGTTGGAATACGGATGATCTTGTCGTCCGAAAGCCCGGCGATTTTCTTCCACAGGTCGAATGCTTCGTCGTCGGTGTGATAGACGGTCACAAGCAAACGCTTGGCGTCAACGCCGAATTCCTTGGTAATCAGGTTCCAGGCCAGCTCGATGGCGTTTTCCTTGAAATAGTCTCCAAAGGAAAAATTGCCCAGCATTTCAAAAAACGTATGGTGACGGGCGGTGTAGCCGACATTGTCCAGGTCATTGTGCTTTCCGCCGGCGCGCACGCATTTCTGTGCAGTCGCTGCGCGCACATAGGGGCGTTGTTCCATGCCGGTGAACACGCTCTTGAACTGGTTCATGCCCGCATTTGTGAACATCAATGTCGGGTCATTGCGCGGCACAAGCGGGCTGGATGACACGACTTCGTGCCCGTTTTTCTTGAAATAGTCGAGAAACGTCGACCGGATTTCATTTACACCGCTCATGACTGCCCTTTTACCAATTTTTTGGTCTGCATTGAAAACCAAGCGCTTTTATAACTCGCACCACCAACTGTCCAGACTAGAAGCAGGGCCGTAACCACAAAAACGCCGGGTGGTGAGACTTTTCACCACCCGGCGACATATTTCTGTCTATGGCAGATCAGTTTCAGCCGTCTGCAGCAGCGTCATCGTCGCTACCACCCTCTTCCAGAAGCTGCTCAGCGATCAAGCCAGCATTCTGGCGAAGCGCCAACTCGATTTCGTTGGCAACACTGGGGTTATCACGCAGAAACTGTTTGGCATTCTCACGGCCCTGGCCCAATCGCTGGCTATCGTAGGAGAACCATGCACCGGCCTTTTCAACGATGCCGGCCTTCACGCCCAAATCGACCAACTCACCGGTTTTCGATACGCCTTCGCCATACATGATGTCGAATTCCACCTGTTTGAAAGGCGGTGCCATCTTGTTCTTGACGACTTTTACACGTGTCTGATTGCCAACAACCTCATCACGGTCCTTAACAGAGCCGATACGGCGAATATCGAGACGAACCGATGCATAAAATTTCAGCGCGTTACCACCAGTCGTGGTTTCCGGCGAACCGAACATGACGCCAATCTTCATGCGGATCTGGTTGATGAAGATCACCATGCAGTTGGATCGGGAAATGGATGCAGTCAACTTGCGCAGCGCCTGGCTCATAAGTCGTGCCTGCATACCCGGCAGGCTATCGCCCATTTCGCCTTCAATTTCCGCACGCGGCGTCAAGGCAGCCACAGAGTCGACCACCAACACATCAACAGCACCGGAACGAACCAGCGTATCTGTAATCTCCAGCGCCTGCTCACCTGTGTCCGGCTGCGAAATCAACAGGTTCTCAAGATCGACGCCAAGCTTGCGGGCATAGATCGGATCCAGCGCATGCTCAGCATCCACGAATGCACAAATGCCGCCCTTTTTCTGCGATTCTGCAATTGTCTGCAGCGCGAGCGTTGTCTTGCCGGAGCTCTCAGGACCATAAATCTCGACAATACGCCCTTTGGGAAGACCACCTATACCCAAGGCAATATCCAGCCCCAATGACCCGGTCGGAACAGTCTCGATTTCAACGACATTCTCGTTGGAACCAAGTTTCATGATCGAACCCTTGCCGAATGCGCGTTCGATCTGAGATAGTGCTGCCTCCAGCGCTTTGCTTTTATCCACCGAATTTTCCTCTACAAGCCGCAAAGAATTTTGTGCCATCTACGTTCACCTTTAGGTTATTGATGCTGGTTGGGCAACCAAGCCGCCGCTGTGAATTTTGTACCTTATTTGTTCTCCTTTTGCAATATCCAATTATCTACATGAAAATATTCACGCTTTTGAATTGTGTTCTCATTATGTTTATGGTTCTTTTTCAAGAGCTTGGCATTTCACAAATAGAGGAATATCTGTGAACTCATGAAGGTACTGCAGTCGGGATGCGTTAAATGATTCCATCTGAAATCACGATAATTGGCGGCGCGCATATTGATCGCCGTGGCCGCATTTTCGGCGACACAGTTCCGGCTGCCTCCAATCCGGGTTGCTGGATTGAAGAAGCTGGTGGCGGCGGTTTCAACGCGGCCTGCGCACTGGCGCGCCTTGGCCATTCGCCTACCGTAATATCCATGCGTGGCGGTGATGCGGCGGCACAGACCGTGGAAGATGCTGCAAAGGAAGCCGGAGTTGTCTATCGCCCACTCACATTCCTGGATCGCACGACGCCCAGCTACACGGCAATCCTGTCTGCCGATGGAAATCTTGTCATCGCATTGGCAGACATGACGCTTTATGACCTGTTTACGCCCCGCAGACTTCAAATGCGTGATATACGCGAGCAGCTTGGCACCTCGAGCCTGGTGTTGACCGACGCAAATCTGCCTACAGAGACGTTGACCGCCCTTGGATCCCGCCTGAAAGAATTGTCTTGCCCACTGGCAGCTGTTGCCATTTCTCCGGCAAAAGTTGTTCGGTTCAGGCCGTCATTGCCCAACCTCACCTTCCTGTTCATGAATGAGGCAGAAGCAATCGCGCTTTCAGGCGCACACCCCAGCGCGCCCGAGCATTGGCCGGATATCATGCGTGACTTGGGGCTTTGTGGCGGCTTCATAACCCGTGGAAGCGACGTCGCAATCGCCTGGAACTTGCACGAAGCCTTCCGCATTACGCCGCCGCCAGTCGATCAGATTGGCGATGTCACCGGCGCAGGCGATGCGTTTTGTGCTGGCGCTTTGCACGCGTTTTCGCAAGGTGCCGGTTTGGCAGAAATGCTCAAGACCGGGACGGCAAATGCCCGATTGGCGGTCATGTCTTCACAGGCCGCACCCACACAGATTTCGCCACAAAGCCTTTTCGACTCGGCAGCACTTGTGCCAGAACCGGAAAAACTGGCATGAATAGGCAAATGCCAAAGCGGAGAAAATGAAATGACACGCCCGGCCTCCCCACTTCTCAATATCGTTTATTCCACGGAAGTTTCCGAGGCCAAGCGAAATGGCATTCCGCTTGTTGCGCTGGAATCCACCATCATCACACATGGCATGCCATATCCGGGAAACCTGGAAATGGCCGCAAGTGTGGAGCAAATTATCCGCGATGCAGGCGCGGTGCCCGCAACAATCGCGATCATCGACGGCGTGTTGCACATCGGCCTTGAGCAGGCAGATCTGGAAAAGCTCGCCAAGACGCAAAACGCGATGAAAGTGTCTCGGGCGGATATGGCGTTCGCAATCGCCGAGCGGCGCACAGGCGCCACGACGGTCGCAGCCACGATGATTGCCGCTGCCCGTGCGGGCATTCGTGTATTTGCAACGGGTGGAATTGGTGGCGTTCACCGCGGCGCGGAAGAAAGTTTCGACATTTCAGCCGACTTGCAGGAGCTGGCCCGTACCAGTGTTATTGTGGTCTGCGCGGGCGCTAAGGCCATCCTCGATGTTCCCAAAACTCTCGAGGTTCTGGAAACCAGCGGCGTGCCCGTTGTCACGTATGATGCGGCAGAGTTCCCGGCATTCTGGTCGCGCTCGTCCGGCCTCATGAGTCCGCTGTCGCTCAATAGCCCGGCGGCAATTGCGAATTTTCAGGCCACGCGTGATCTGCTGGGGCTTGATGGCGGCATGCTGATTGCCAACCCCGTACCGAGCGAAAGCGAAATCCCGCGTCAGGAGATGGAAATCTACATCAAGCGCGCTATTTCCAATGCAGAAAAAGATGGCATTACGGGCAAGGCAGTCACGCCCTACCTTCTGTCCGACCTCTATCGCATCACAGACGGCCGCAGCCTCAAGACCAATATCGCGCTTGTGGAAAACAACGCCCGCCTCGCCGCATCCATTGCTGTTGCCATGGAAGACTAGGTCACCTGCTGCACCAGACGACGGGCTGCATCGGCCAGCACCTCCGGCTCGAACCCGGAAAAGCCGATCACCAGTCCGTGGCGTGGCGTATCCCCGCGATACATGCCAGATAGTGCTTGAACCCCTAGCCCCGCTTGCGCGGCGGCAGCAACTGCTGCCTCTTCGCTGCTTCTGTCTCCAAGAGCCGCGATCAGGTGCAAACCCTGCTCAGGCGGGTGAACGATAAACGGGCCGCCCCGCAGTCCGTCCACCAATGCATCCCGTGCGAGCAGCGCGCGTTTACGGGCACGGCGAATATGGCCTGCGAAATGTCCTTCCGCCATAAAACCGGTCATCACGGTTTCCATCAGAGCATTGGGCGATCTGTCAACGCGCCGGCGCAACGCCAGAACCTGTTCAAACAGTGGCTCCGGTATTGCCGCGTAGCCGAGGCGCAAGCCCGGCACGACGACTTTGGAAAAAGTGCCAAGATAGATTACGCGCCCTTCGCCATCCATCCCGTGAAGGGCCGCCAGCGGTGCGCCGCAATATCGAAATTCGCTGTCATAGTCATCCTCGATGATCCAGGCATTGGCATCAGCTGCCCACTCAATCAACGCCTTTCTGCGCGCCATCGACATCGTCACGCCGGAAGGAAACTGATGCGAGGGAGTAAGGTAAGCCGCGCGAGCATGTGGCGCCCGGCTTTGCCCTTCTTCCGGGTCCAGCCCCTCCTCGTCCACCGGAACCGGCACAAGTTGCATGCCCGCTTCTGTCAACGCGGCACGTGCTGTTCGATAACCCGGATCTTCAAACCACACTTGATCACCCGGATTAAGTACAGCTTTCGAAATCAAATAGAGTGCTGCCTGCGTGCCCGATGTAATGATGATCTGATCTGGATGAACTCGCATTCCACGAGCGGAGCGCAGATAGGACGCCACCTCACGGCGCAAGCCAATGTCACCCTGCGGTGTACCATAGGCCATGAATGTGGCAGGCGGACGCTCCAGCGTTTTGCGGAACAATTTCCGGAACACCCGGAGCGTGATTTCATCTGCCGTACCGCAGCCCAGCGTTCCCGGCAAAGCCGTCACGGTCTCTGACTGGCGTTGGACTGCGGGCACTTTTTGCGGCGCTTGCGGAATGCCGTGGGCAACATAGGTGCCTGCCCCCTGGCGCGTTTCGGCGTAACCTTCGGCAATCAACTGATCGTAAGTGCTGACCACTAGACCGCGAGAAACGCCCAGCATTTCGCCCAGCGTGCGGCTCGGCGGCAATTTCTCCCCCGGTTCCAGACGACGGGTTTCAATCAGCCGTCGCAATTCACCGTAAAGCGCCCTTTGTCGTGGACCGCTGGACGGCAGAACGGGAATCATGGCGGACCAATCCGGCAAATTGGTCTTATATTTTTTCATATCTTTGGCCCTTCAATAGTCCAATTATATCGGATTTCTATGCGCCTGCAATGCGGACGATAGGAAGGACATGGTCATGAATGACGCCGACGCACTGGAAAAAAACAGCTACGCAGTCAACGCCCGCAACAGGCTGAAACGAGTGCATCAACGTGGTCACTACGACCACGAGACCGTGCATGCCATTGTGGATGCCACGCCGTTCAGCCATGTTGCCTATATGATTGACAGACAGCCATTTTGCACGCCGCGCGTCCATTGGCGTCAGGGCACCACGCTTTTTTGGCACGGCTCTTCGGTCAACCGTCTTTTGCGTGGCAATGGCGGAAGTGCTCAGGTATGCCTGACGGTGTCGTTGCTGGATGGCCTTGTGCTAACCCGCTCTGCATTTCATCACACTGCCAATTTTCGCTCAGCAATGTGTTTTGGCACAGCGCGCGCGATTGAAGATGTTGATGAGAAGCTTGCGGCGCTGAACGCAATGATCGAGAAGCTCTACCCCGGTCGCACGCCACATCTGCGCCCACCGTCAACGCAGGAGCTGAAGGCAACAAGTGTTGTCAAAATGGATATCGAGGATGCTTCGGCAAAAATCCGCACCGGCGGCGGCACGGACGAGGACGACGAGCTTCATCTGCCTGCGTGGTCGGGCGTCATTCCTGTTCATACTGTCATTGGTGAGCATATTCCCGCCGACAATAATCTGGCAGATCCGGCGATGGCAGGCATCAGTGCCTATCGCCCAGGTGTAACGTTGGATGAGGTGCTGGCCCAGAATTGAGTTGCACTCGTTCGCGCCCAGCGCTAGAGCCATGCAAAATCCTAGCGGAAGGCGCGCGCCATGGCGGACAAGACAAACAAGATCGACGAGCAAGCACTGGCAGATGCCTATAATCGGGCGCTGGAGCTTGAAAAGGCGGGCGATCATGAGGCCGCAGCGCGTGCTTATGCCGAAGTGTTGAAGCTGGATCCCGAGGATCACGGAGGTGCTGCCGTGCGCCTCGCGTCCTTGGGCCTGGGCGAGACACCTCTCAAGGCACCGGATGCCTATGTTGAAACTTTGTTTGACCAGCATGCAGGCGCCTTTGAAGACATCCTTGTCGATCAACTCGGCTATTGCGTGCCGCTGCTCATTCGCCAACAGCTGCAAACTCTGGACCTTGGACCATTTGAAACGATGTTGGACCTTGGCTGCGGTACAGGTCTGACAGGCGGCGCGCTCCGCGACATGATCTCTGGCGAAATGACAGGCCTTGACCTGTCAGAGAACATGGTCGAGCTGGCGCATGAAAAAGACCTCTACGAGACACTCTATGTCGCCGAATGCGTGGACTATCTGGACGACAATGAAGATGGACCGTTCGCAATCGTCACTGCAGCGGACGTGTTGCCCTATATTGGCGCACTGGAGCCACTGTTCTTCGGCGTCGCGGACAATATGACGCCAGAGGGCATATTCGTCTTTTCCTCTGAAACACGCCCAATCGAGGAAACCGGACCAGCAGGTTACAAGGTTGGCCCAAGTCAGCGCTATGTTCATTCCAAAGAATATGTAAGCGAGCGACTGGCCGCGACCGGCTTTGAGCTGATCTCAATCAGCGACATCAATGTGCGCATGGAAAACGGCAATCCATCGCCTGGTCATCTGGTCGTTGCCCGCCTGAAGGCTTAGTTTTCAATATTTTGATCGACATCAAGGCGTTCATCTCGCAAGTGCGAAATCTAGGTATGCACCGGCGGCAGCCCGGATTCGATCCTCCCACTTTGCGTTTTCGCGGCGGCCACCTCTCTTGATAGTATCAGAAGAATTGGAAACCCCGAAAAATGGGCGTTCAAGGTTTGTCGCATAACAATGCGATCGTAGATTTTCAAAGGAAGCGCGGGCTGGAGTCCACTCGTTACTTCCTCCCCTATCTGACCAAAGATATGGATTTGCTTGATATTGGATGTGGCCCCGGCTCTATCACCAATATTCTGGCGCAAAATGCAAAAAGCGTTATCGGCATCGATATTGATGGCGAGACAATCCGTTCCGCGCAAGCCATCGCCGAGCGCGAAAACATCACCAATCTTCGGTTCATGCACGCCTCCATGCTGGCACTGCCGTTCGAAGATAACAGCTTCGATGCCGTGACGTTCCACGCGGTGCTCTATCACCTCGATCAGGCAACACTGGATGCGGCGCTTCGCGAAGCCTTTCGTGTCCTAAAACCAGGCGGCATAATCGGCACGCGCGACAGCGATGTTGGCGGAGACGTGATCTATCCGGAATTGCCCGACATCATCCTGTCGCTCAATCTATGGCAGCGCTGGTATGGACACTCATCAACTGACAAGCCGCGGTTTGGCAGGCGTCAGGGGCAGGTTTTGCGCGCGCACGGGTTTGAACCGCTGTGGAGCGGTGCGAGCTTCCACAATCACAGCCCAGACCCGGAAACCCGCCGCCAATCGGCTCTTGATGCGAAGGCCAATATGATCGGTCTTTCCGACGATCTCGTTTCCAACGGCCTTGCAACGCAGGATGAAATTCAGCGTGCTGTCGCCGCATGGGATGAGTGGTCTTCTGAACCGGATTGTGTTTATCTGAGATGCCGGTGCGAATGCGTGGCGCGTAAGCCGGAATAAATGTCACAAGCTGGTGACACAAGTCAGAACGGCTTTCGCAAAGCGCCTTGGGTCCTGCGCCATCATCATATGACCAACACCGGGAATGTTGATCCGTATGCGGCATTCCCGATTGGCCCAGCGTGGCACGTCCCAGCCCTCTGCTGAGCGCGCGCCCGCAATCAGGTAGAATGGCAGACCACCGCGTACAGCATCCCGCAAACCGCTCAAATAGGATTCGCGCGCTGTTGCCGTCACCACCGCCTTGGCCTGCGCCTTGATGGTGGAGGCTGGCTGGCGATCAAACCATGCGCGGGCTTGCAGCAAACTATCGTCATCGACGGCAATGCCTGCGCTCTCGAGCCAATCTGACGGGTTCTCTTTGTATCCGGCCAGAATGTCGTCCACCTCTTGGTCACTCATACGTGCAATCTGGCCTGACCAGAAAGCATCATTGAGCGTGAAATTGCCTTCCACGCTGGTCAGACTCACGACTTTTTCGGGATGCCGGATGGCAACCAGCACAGCGACCGCGCCACCGATTGAATGGCCAACCAGATGTGCGCGCTTGCCCGGCAAGCTGCTGATGAAACGCGCCACATGGTCGGCCTGATCGGCCAGCGTCAGGTTGCCTGTATCAGCATCGGCAAATTGGCCATAGCCAATCAGATCGGGCGCGTGAATTGACACGTTGCCAAATGCGTCAATGATTGAGGCGGCCCCCAGATCACCGAACAATCCGTGGACCAGCACAATCGGAACGTTAGAACCGGACATAAAAAGCCTTTGAAAACAGTAGTGTGACAGCAAACCCGTTATCAATCTTGTTCAATAATAACAAGAGGACAGTCAGTGCGCTGTTTGCTTCCGCACCACATTATTCTAAGTTTAGTCCAACTACGGAATCAGGAGTTCATTCATGGCAAATGTCGCGTTTATCGGATTGGGCGTTATGGGTTATCCCATGGCCGGTCACCTTAAGGAAAAAGGCGGCCACAGTGTCACCGTCTATAACCGAACATACGAGAAAGCTGAGAAGTGGGTGGCCCAATATGGCGGCAAATCTCGCCGCACGCCTGCCGATGCGGCTGACGGCGCTGATTTCGTTTTCACTTGCGTCGGCAACGACGATGATCTCCGCTCGGTGACAACAACTGAGAACGGGGTCCTGTCCGCCATGAAACCCGGCGCGATCCTGATCGACAACACCACTGCCTCTGCCGAAGTGGCACGGGAATTGGCGGAAGCCTGCGCTGCCAAGGGCTGCGGCTTTATTGATGCACCCGTTTCTGGTGGCCAAGGCGGTGCCGAAAACGGTGTCCTGACCGTGATGTGCGGCGGTGATGAGGCGACCTTCGAGAAAGCGAAACCTGTCATTGATGCTTTTGCGCGCATGGTTGGTCTCATGGGGCCGGTTGGCTCAGGTCAGCTCACAAAGATGGTCAACCAGATCTGCATTGCCGGACTTGTGCAAGGTTTGGCAGAAGGTATCCACTTTGGTCAGCAGGCAGGCCTTGATGTTGAAAAGGTCATCGAAGTCATTTCCAAGGGGGCTGCTGGCTCCTGGCAGATGGAAAACCGCTACAAGACCATGAATGCAGGCAAATATGATCACGGCTTTGCGGTCGACTGGATGCGCAAGGATCTCGGCATTGTTCTCTCAGAGGCCCGCAGCAATGGTTCTCACCTGCCGGTGACTGCACTTGTCGACCAGTTCTATGCCGAAGTCCAATCCATGGGCGGCAATCGCTGGGATACGTCGTCACTTCTGGCCAGACTGAAGAAATGACAGCAAAACGGATAATCGCATCAGGCCTCTTGCTCGCAGCCAGCCTAGCCGCCTCGCCGGCCTCGGCCATCACAGTGGAGCAACAGGCGGTGCGCATTATCCGTGGCGAGATCAACAAATGTTTCGAGCCGCCGGAGGGCGTGGAAACGCCCTATCCGCCCCTTGAAATGCTGATGAAGTTCAACACGTTCGGCGCGCTGGCTGGTCCGCCTCAGGTGCTCACACTACTGGAGGATATGGCGACCAGAAAGACTGCAATCGCGGCAATTCACGCGGCATCACGTTGCGTAACCCTCAAGACTTTATCGCGACTGCGTCGTGATTATTTGTTGTGGAAATCCATACGCTTAACTGTGAATATAAAACCGCGAACGCTGCGGAAATGAACACGCTTGGTCCAAGTTCTACCGCAGACGAAATCTGCGCCCATCTCCGCGAGATCGCCGGGCCGGAAAATCTTGAGGGCATGGCCCGATACGGCATTGTCACTGAAAACGCACTTGGCATTTCAAATACAACCCTTCGCGCCCTTGCCCGGCAAATCAAGCCCAATCATGAGCGCGCGCTTGAGCTTTGGAACACCGGCATCCGCGAAGCGCGGCTTCTGGCTGCGTTTAGCTGCGAGCCGTCAAAACTGACCCTTGATGATGCGCGATCATGGGCAGCCGATTTCAATTCATGGGAAATCGTTGACGGTGTCTGTGACTATTTCTTCAGGTCTGACCTCTACCCGAAACTCATTGAAGAGTTTGTCGTCAGTGAGCACGAATTCATCCGGCGGGCCGCCTTTGTCATCATTTGTGCCATGTCAGTGCATGGCAAGAAATTGCCCGACGAAGCCGTCCTTGCCTATCTGCCGCTGATCGAAAAATTCTCCAACGACCCGCGCAACTTTGTCAAAAAGGCAGTCAATTGGGCACTGCGCAACATAGGCAAGCGCTCCCTCGCCTGCCACGGTCCAGCGCTGTCTCTGGCCAGGAACCTTTCCCAAAGCGAGGACAAGACCGCGCGCTGGATTGGCCGCGACGCGGTCCGGGAGCTTACATCCGAAAAGGTCATTGCCCGCCTGAAACGCTAGAGCATTTCCAGCCGAGGCGTGTTTGCTTCGGCGTCGGACAATGCGGCAAAAACAAATAGATAGAGCGTTTAGGGTGATCCCGTTTTCACCGGAAACGCTCTAGCGCTCCCGTGTTATCGGAGATCTTGATGATTGATGCGGTAAACCCGCAATCTTGGGCCTGCTACGTCAATTTGTTCAAGACCCGGCCAGCTTTCAGCATTCTGCAACGCGCGAAACAATGTCCCTTCTTCTGCCTCGACAGGAAAGGGATATTCGCAGAATGCCAGATATTCAAATGGTGCCAAAGCTGCGTTTCGTTCGCTCGCGTTTTTAGAAAGGAAGGCCTGAAACAGGCGCTGCATGCCAGGGGATGCCCGGTGATAGGGTATGGCCGCCACGCTGACACCCGACTTCGCCATATCTAGCGCAGAAACTCCCATTCCCAACGCAGTCATGTATCGCCCGGCGGGCGCATGAGCGAGCGCAGCGTAGTCATCGGCAAGACAGGCATCATGGGCGAGGTAATCAGCAGCAATGAATTTGCCAGGTTCATGCTTCAATGAAACGATTGCTGCCGTGCCATATAGCAACAACACAACAGCCGCACTTGCCGCTCCAAGCTTCAAGAGGTGCCTTGTTCGCTCTTGCGCTGCGGCGCGCTGATAGGCCTGCAGCAATGCCGGGATGAACACGGGAACCAACGCGGCCGGGAAGCGCAAAAACCGGATTGTGTATATTGTCAGCAGGAGTGAGAATGCAGCCAGCAACCAGACGAGCAGCACACCCGGTCTGCGCCTCCAGTCACGCAACACAATTGGAAGACCGAAAACCAGAAGCCCCGCCTGCAATCCCGTATTGATCAACAGGCCGTAGTTGCGGCCCTTGATCGCGTGGAAGATGCTCTGCTCCTGCACCACACGCTCCAGCCACAACGCACGCGAGATGGGATCGATCATATGATACGGACCGGCAAGAATACCGGGCATGAAAACAGCGATGGCGACCGCCAGGATTGCTCCAGGCACCGCCAGTACCATCATGCGCTGTGGCGGCCCTGCCCTGTCTCCAAGCAGCCATGCAATGCTGGCGGAGATCAGGCCAAAACCACCAAATGCGGCGATATAAGGAGCGGAAAACACGTCGTTTTCGACAGAGAAAAGTATCTTCGTGCCGCCAAAAGCCAGCGTTGCAACAGGCGACAGAACCGCCAGTGTCAGTCCAAAGGCAATCAGATACCGGCGTGATGCCTCAAGCCCGAATATCCAGCTCAAAGCCACTCCGGCACAAATCAGCCCGACAAACGGCATCACTTCGAGACCGATTACCAGCGACAGAACTGCCGCAACACCGGTCAAAATGGCCGACTTTTCGTTCCAAATGACCAATCCGGCGGACATCGCGGCAAGCATGACAAGCTGCATACTATGATGGTCTATACGACCCGGCGTGAACTCGTAGGCCGCATAGGTCATGGCAATTGCGGAAAACAGACCTGCCAGAACCGTCATTGATGACGTCTCACGGGTCAGGTGCCGCATTGTGGTCGCACTAAACCATGCAAATGCGACCAGCAAAACGGATGGCCAAATGTGAAAAGCCAGCGTCAAGGCATTTTCTGACGATGTGAAAGCGCCGCAGATGAATGCAATGACAAAATATGGTGCATCTACGAGCCGCGACCATGGCGACACATAAACCTCTGGCATGGAAACGCCGGAGATCGAAAGATCGTACCACCCCTTGCCATCCAAAAGCTGGGTGATCTGCACTGCACGCAGGCTGTCGTCCACATCCCCCAGATAGGCAATGCCATCCAGCCTGTCGACAAATGTCACAACAAAAAGAATGAGCAGTAGTGTCCAGAAGAACACCGGTTGCCGACCATCACGTCCAACTCCACGCATGTTCATCGGCGCGTGGTCGGCCTCACTCATGCGTCAGAACCCTTGGAGGCTTCCAGAAGCATGTAATCGAGCGGCAATTCCGTGGTGTACTTAATCTGCTCCATTGCAAATGCAGAGGAAACATCGCGAATTTCGATCTTGGAAATCATGCGCTTGTAGAACGCGTCATAGGCAGCAATATCCGGCACGACAACACGAAGCAGATAATCGACATCACCGCTCATGCGATAGAATTCCACCACTTCAGGAAACTCGCGGATAACTTCCGAGAACCGTTTCAACCATTCGGTGGAATGCGAATTGGTGCGGATCGACACGAACACAGTGACACGCGTGTTCACCTTTTCCGGATCCAGGATGGCCACCCTGCGCTTGATAACGCCTTCCTCTTCCATCTTCTGGATACGGCGCCAGCAAGGCGTCGTTGACAACCCTACCTTCTTGGCCAGATCGGCAACCGCCAAAGTTGAATCTTCCTGCAGCAAGCGCAGAATTTTGCGGTCCAGACGATCCACGGAATTTCCTCTCAGTGAAATATGATTCCAGTTTACACTAACATTATCAGCTATTGGAGAATTATATTTCAGTCAATGTGCGAACGTATAACCTGCTGCAACTCAGGCAACAGTTCGCTTTCAAACCATGGGTTTCGGCGTATCCAACCCGTATTGCGCCAACTTGGATGCGGGAGTGGAAACTGTTTGACCTCATCTCCCGCCTGCATCACGTCGCGCCAGGCCCTTACAGTCTCAGTCATGTTACGGCGACGTAAAGCGCCGAGGTGCCAGCTTTGCGCATATTGCCCGATTGTCAGCACGATGCGAATTTGCGGCATCGCGGCCATCACACTGGCGCGCCATTGGAGCGCGCATTCCTTGCGTGGCGGCAGATCGCCGCCTTTCGCGTCGTAGCCGGGAAAACAGAACCCCATGGGCACGATTGCGAATTTGTTCGGATCGTAGAACTCATCACGACTTACATTGAGCCAATCGCGTAGCCGGTTGCCGGACGCATCGTTAAATGGAAGTCCTGTTTCGTGGACTTTGAGACCTGGCGCCTGCCCTGCAATCAACACTTTCGCACGTGTGGAAATAACGGCAACCGGACGCGGCTCGTGCGGCAGCGGCTCAGCATCATCCATCGGCTCGTCCCGGCAGATGCGACATCTGGCAATAGCCTGCGCCAAAGCCGCTGCGCCCTGCATCAATCAATCACCTTGCATGGAGGGGCGCGCGCTGACCGCCTCATACCAGCGCCAGACATTTTTCAGCTCTGGCGGACAAGCAATTCGCGCAGGTTTCATGAATTGAAATGCGATGACAAAGGTAATGTCAGCAACTGAGAAGGTATCGCCCGCGACGAATTCACGGCCTTCCAACTCGCCATCTATCAATTCCAGAAACTTCAGCGCCTTGGGTTTGTTGAGCTCGCCCCATTCAGGCAATTGCGGAATTTCCCAATCTTTCATCGCAGGGTGAATGTGACGGAAGGCATTCGCCACGGGCATCAGAAAGCCCAGTTCCACTCTGCGGTCCCACATCTGAATTTTCGCACGTTCCAGTGCCGTCCGCCCGAAAAGCGGTGGCTCAGGGTTGAGCTCTTCCAAATAGCGGCAAATTGCAACGGATTCGCAAATCACAGTTCCATCGTCCAGCTCTAAAACCGGCAATTGCTGGAAGGGGTTCTTTGTGGTGATGAGAGCGGATTTGTGCCCCAGCGCGCCCATGTCCACAGGCACGCGCTCAATGTCGATACCCTTTTCCTTCAGAAAAACGGTCACTCGACGCGGGTTTGGAGCCTTGCCCCCATCATAAAGCCTCATATTCCGGCCCTCCTTCAACGATATTCAACATTTCACACATGCCAGCAAAGCGCTCGCAAAACCAGACCCGCCAAACGATGTGAGGCGTTTCCTCCATGCCGCCATGACTGGTACGCCAGTTCTGCGGGCGTTCAAAATCGGTTGCCCAAATTCCGCGCTGTTCCAACCGTGCATTTGCCTCATCGGCGTCATAATTACCATAGGCGACTGCGAAACCGCGTCGCACCAATTCACGATTGACGTTCAATTTGGCGACGTGGCAAGTGACCAACAGCCGCTGATACTTATCTCGTTTGGTGCCTGCGCAGGCGAAAGCCGCACTTTCAACAAAACTCTGCAGTGCTCGGCGCGCGTCGCGCCCGCAGGCCATAGGCGTTCCGTCCTGCTTTCGACAGGTTTGTCGAAGCTCCGGCGCGTCGACACCTTCCAATCGCAAGCGTTCGTCTCCTTTTGCGAGGCTATCCCCGTCTATCACGCTAAAGCTGCCGGCAAGTCTGATCATCGAGGCTTCACGTGCTGTCACGGCAGCGAAGACAAGCAGAGCCAGAAAGATAAGGGAGCCCAAGAGGTCGCGCAGATGAAGACCACCGCGACGCCTCACACGAAGTCTCCAAAATCATGGACCGAACATGGAAAACAAATCCTTTTCAGCAGCATCTTCTTAACCATTTGCATTTATGTTTTGGGCCAGATTTTGATGACAACATTCCGGTATATAGTCTAGTTATGCGTCATACCGCCAGCACATCACCCGACAAAATCATTGTCGACAAGACCAAGAGCCATCACAATAGAGATGTCTCACGGGCTGTGCGAAATACGCGCGAAAAGCTGCAGAACGGCAAAGCGATTGCGCCACGTTTCGAACGCGAAATTCTGTTGCTTTATCTGTCCAGCGCCCGCCAAAGTGCAGTCGCCATCCCATTGCTGGTAATCGCCATCGGCATCGTTGGTGCCTGGCTTGATTCCGGGATCGATAACCTAAGATGGGCGTTACTCACGCTTTCGCTGCACGCACTGCATTTGTTTGTACTGCGTTATGTCGACGACAAGCGGCTGATAAAGACCGAAAACGTCCGTTCGTGGAGCGCGCGCTTCCTCTTTATGCAGTTTGTCATTGGTATGACCTGGGCGCTGTTTGCCTTGCAGCAATGCGTGACCTGCGAGCCCACGACATTTGCCATTTTTAAGGGAGCAGCTCTACTGCTTGCGCTCTCAGCAACGGCACTGTCAAACTTCACGCTCACTGGCGGCGTGCTGGCTGCGTTTTTGCCGACAGTTGTTGCCCTGTCAGTGCAATCATGGCTTTACCGCACCGATACGGATTATATCGAAACCGCATTCATTGCGACCGTGATGGTGTTTTTCTTCTTCATCGCGGGCAGGCTTCACCGTTCCAGCCTGCAGGTCATGTCCTTTCAGTCTGAAAAGGATGACCTGATTGCCGAGTTGGAAGTCGCCAACGCGATTTCAGACGAAGCGCGTCGTCGTGCAGAAGAAGCCAATCTTGCAAAATCCCGCTTCCTGGCGTCCATGAGCCATGAACTGCGTACACCGCTCAACGCGATTTTGGGTTTTTCCGAGGTCATGGCGACCGAGGTCATGGGACCGCTTGGAAATGAAACCTACAAGGAATATGTCTCGGACATCCATCGTTCCGGCCAGCATCTGTTGAACCTTATCAACGAGATCCTTGATCTCTCTCGCATCGAAGCAGGTCGCTACGACCTAAACGAGGAATCGATCCAACTTGCCGAGATTGCAGAGGATTGCATCGGCATGGTTCAACTTCGCGCCAAGGGCAAGAACATCAACATCGTCCCGATGTTTGAAACCAATATGCCTGCCATCTGGGCCGATGAAAAATCGATCCGGCAGGTCACGCTCAATCTATTGTCCAACGCCGTCAAATTCACCCCGAAGGATGGCGAGATCAAGGTCAAAGTGGGCTGGACAGGAAATGGCGGGCAATACGTCTCTGTCAAAGACAATGGCCCTGGCATTCCAGAGGACGAAATCCCGGTCGTGTTGTCTGCTTTCGGTCAAGGTTCCATCGCAATCAAGAGCGCGGAACAGGGCACCGGCCTGGGTTTGCCGATCGTTCAGGCGATCCTTGCCAAGCACGGCGGCGAGCTCATGTTCAAATCAAAGCTGCGTGAAGGTACAGAGGCCACAGCTATCCTGCCTGCCAAGCGCGTGTTGCAAAGCATGCCCGCAGAACAGGTATCCACACCCAAGCATCGCCAGCGTTCCTTCGCCTGATACGCGACTGCAAACGGCTCAGAAAATCAGGATGTAGGCGAAATAGATTGCATTTGCGCCGATCAGGCAGGCTGCGGCAAAGGAACCCAGATCCTTTGCGTTGCGGGCCGCATCCGAATATTCCGGCGAGATGCGATCCATAATTTCCTCGATCGCCGTATTCAGGCCTTCGACAGCAAACATGATCAGCATCAGTATCAGATAGCCGACCAGGCGCTCGATGCTCACACCAACCGCAATCAGCACGATCAAGCCAAAGACAAACGCACCCAATTGATGGCGAAATGCGGCTTCCTTTATCAGTCGCCGCAGTCCCTGCCAGGAATAGAGAGCGGCGAAAAAGAAGTGTCTCAATCCAGTTTCTTTACGGAATGGACGCTCGCCGCTCATGGGATTAATCCTTGTTGGAAACACCGGCACTTTCAAAAGTTGCCATGCCACTGTGGCAAGCCGCAGCAGCTTTCACGATACCGGCCGCAAGCGCTGCACCCGACCCCTCGCCCAATCGCATACCAAGCGCCAGAAGCGGGGTCTTGCCCAACTTCTCGATGGCGCGCAGATGACCCGGCTCCGCAGAAACGTGTCCGATCAGGCAGTGATCCAGCGCTGACGGGTTCGCCGCTTTCAATATAGCAGCCGCCGCTGTCGCCACATAGCCATCAATTAGCACAGGCACTTTCTGCATGCGGGCCGCCAGAATGGCACCTGCCATGGCCGCAATTTCGCGCCCACCGACACGACGGAGAACTTCCAGCGGATCGCTCAGATGATCCTTGTGAAGGGCAATTGCCTTTTCGACTGCCGCTATCTTGCGTTTTAGTCCCTCGCCTTCCGCGCCAGTGCCCGGCCCTACCCAGTCTTCCGCCGTACCACCGTAAAGCGCGTAGAAGATCGCGGCAGCAATTGTCGTATTGCCGATGCCCATCTCGCCAATGGCAAGCAAGTCATTTCCGCCCGACAACGCTTCCATGCCGAACGCCATTGTCGCTGCGCAGTCGCGCTCAGAAAGTGCGGCCTCTTCGGTAATGTCGCCTGTTGGAGTTTCCAGCGCCAGTTCAAAAACCTTCAGGCTGAGATTGTTCACCTGGCAGATCTGGTTGATAGCAGCTCCACCAGCGGTGAAATTGGCAACCATTTGCTGGGTCACTTCTGAGGGAAAAGGCGAAACGCCCTGCTTGGTGACACCATGGTTGCCTGCAAAAATGGCTACCAGCGGGTTGTTCACTGCCGGTGCGCGTCCACTCCAGGCCGCAAGCCACATAGCAATTTCTTCCAGCCGACCCAGCGCTCCTGGCGGTTTTGTCAGCACGGCATCACGCGCCTTGGCAGCAGCAAGAGCCGGTGTGTCGGGACGCGGCAGATTATTCAGCAAAGCACGAAAGTCATCAAAGGGCATGCCGGTGGTGTTCATTTGGGTTTATTCCTCATAATCGTTGCGCAATTTCATAGAGCGGTGT
Organism: Ensifer sp.; assembly: GCA_050301895.1. Taxonomy (GTDB): domain Bacteria; phylum Pseudomonadota; class Alphaproteobacteria; order Rhizobiales; family Rhizobiaceae; genus Ensifer_A. Next base: position 133,355 of record JBNKZZ010000010.1, read on the forward strand.
CGTCACAGGGGCAACTCTTGAAAGCGCAAATTTGTACGCGTACACAAACGAATGCACCGTGGACGAGGACAGGACATTTCCATGCGCGACATAATTTTGGATATCACACGCGCCGCCGCCTTTTTGGGGCGCTTGCCCATGCCTGCCCGCGCCTTTGAAGGGTATGACGGCTCCCTGCAACGCACAGCACGTGCCTTTCCGCTTGCAGCACTGGTTCTTTCCCTGCCCGCGGCAATGCTGCTGCTTGTTCTCCTGATCGCTGGTGTAGCCCCATTATTTTCAGTTTCTGCCGCTTTGACGGTTCAGGTTCTCATCACTGGCGCACTGCATGAAGACGGGCTGGCCGATACAGCCGATGGGTTCTGGGGCGGGCGTGACAAGGCGCGATCATTGGAAATCATGAAAGACAGCCGCACCGGTGCCTATGGCGTGGTTGCAATTGTACTTTCCTTTGTGTTGCGTGGCTCTGCCCTTGCGGCCATTGCAGACGAAAGCAGCGCGCAAACCACCGCGACCGCCTTTCTGCTTGCTGAATGCATCAGCCGTGCAGCGATGCTCTGGCATTGGCGGGCTGCACAGTCTGCGCGCGACAACGGTGTAGCCGCATCTGCCGGGGTTCCTGATGCCGCCGCTGCCCGCTTCGCATTTGCCAGCACCGCCATCTTTTCAGCACTTGCCTGGCTTGCCTGCGGCGTCGCAGGCGTCCCCGCCGCCCTTGTTCTTGCCGCATTGACTGCCTATCTCTTTAACAAGTTGGCTATTGCTAAAATTGGTGGCCACACAGGCGATACGCTGGGTGCTTGCCAGCAGGTGTCCGCCATAGCGGCACTCACCGCCTTCGTTTTGTTTGTCTGAGGCTCCCCCCATATGGAATCACCCTGCATTCTTGTCTGCTCGATCGATGACACCACTGGCTACTGCTTTGGCTGTGGACGAACTCGCGAAGAAATTGGCGCGTGGACCAGCCTCACGGATGAAGGTCGTCGTGCAATCATGACGGAGCTGGGCGCGCGCCTGGAGACAGTGGTGCGAAAGCCCCGCCGCGAAACAAAACGCCGCCGCATGACACGGGAATCCGAGCTATGAGATTGAACCCGCTCATCATTGTTCTTGGGATCATAGCCACGGGTCTCGTGATGCTCTTGATCAATCATGATAGCGGCCAGACATTAGGTCTCAAGAATGATGATTTTGCGAACCTGATTTATCTTTTGCCACTGGCGACATTATTGGGGGCCGGTGTTCTGGCATCGCGCGAAAAGCTTGGCCAGAACCTTCGCTTTCTGGGCATTTGGACATTGATCGGGCTCGTGCTGATTACCGCCTATGTCTACAAGGATGATGGGAGAAATATCGCGTCTCGCGTTATGGCGGCAATCGTGCCGGGCGAAACCTTCACGCTGACCACCTCTGAAGGACGGCAAGAGGTTGTCTTGCGCAAACAGCGCAGCGGCCACTTTACTATCAACGCAGAAATTAACGGCCAGTCTCTTCCCATGCTGGTCGATACTGGAGCCACTCAGATTGCTCTTACATTTGATGATGCACGGCGCATTGGTCTCGACCCGTCGAATTTGAACTTCAACCGCGAGATCATGACTGCCAACGGGGTAGCCATGGCTGCGACTGCCCGCATCCGCCAGATCGTTGTAGGCCCGATCGTGCGGAAGAATATTACCGTCAGCATTGCTGAACGTGGACGCCTGGGAGAAAGTCTGCTGGGCATGAACTTTCTCTCCACACTCTCTTCCATCCGCATTGAACCAAATGAAATGCGTCTTACGGACTGACTACATCAAACTGTAGAAGAATCGGATTGAGACCAGGATCAGGAATATTCCAAAGCCGATATTCAGTTGGCGTTTGGAAAGGCCGTGCGCCAGCCGCACACCCAGCGGAGCGACCAGAAGCGTGATCGGAATAATGAGCGCGACTGTAATCCAATTGACGAAGCCGGTCGAAAACGGCGGCAAACCGCCCTCGCCCCAACCGGCAATCACATAGCCGATCAGACCTGGAATGGAGATCAGTACGCCAACGCCCGAGGATGTGGCCACGGCCTGATGGATGGGTCGGTTGTATAGCGTCATGAAGGTGTTGTTCAAAACCCCGCCGCCAATGCCCATCAATCCGGAAAGCACGCCAATGCCGGTGCCCACCAGAAAGTTCCAGGGGTTCTTGGGCACATCATCGCCCAGCCGCCAGCTTTCGCGATTGAAAATCATGCGGATCGCAAAGAGCAAAGCAATGACCGCAAATATTGCCCGCAACTGCGCGCTCGACGATCCTGCGGCTACAGCAGACGCAATCAGCGCGCCTAGCGGCACCGCTATCACCCAGTTTTTCAAGAAATCGATGTCCACGGCACCGCGGGCCTTATGCGACATAAAAGACCGAATTGAAGTCGGCACAATCACGGCCAGCGACGTGCCAACGGACAAATGCATACGCACGGCATCGTCAACATGAAGATATCCGAAGACCTGAAAGAAGACCGGTACCAACACGGCTCCGCCGCCAATACCGAACAATCCTGCCAGCAAACCTGCGACCACGCCCGCACCGGCAAGAGCCGCCGCAAAGTAAGCCAACTCACCAATTGGCGGCATAGCAATCCCCATATGTTGTTTTTCTAAAATACATCGTCTACTGTCATCAAACGGTAACAGACAGCAAATATCAACTTGTTTCAGGACGGAATGGCTTCCGCCACATCCCCTGCCGCCGTCCCACCTGTTGTCACGTGCTGCCCTGCGCGTGCACAACAAAGGCCAGCATCGCTGGTCTTTTTTTTGTGCACACCTCAAGCCTCAAAGGCTGCAATATGACCTGCCGGATTTTCTGGTTCTCAGATCAAAGTGAAAATGATCTTTGTGATGCCTGTCACTGCCGGGTCCCAATACAGTGCTGAAGTATTTGCAGGAGTCGGCGCGAACCGCCTTCAAGAGCCCCTTTTCACGAAATGCAAAGAAGCCTTTCTTGCTGACATCAATAAACTTGCCGTTGTTCAGCGTAATGGAACCTATATCGATGGCATTGCCCTTGGCATGCTCCGACCACGGATTGCTGGACGAAGAGTTCATCCGACGGCAGGAATAAGACGACATCTGGCGAATGGTTTTGACGCCTGAGAAATAGCGTGCCCTGGCTGACGGCACGAGTTCCTTCTTGACCCATTTGGCAAATGTAACCGCCATCTGGCAGTTGAGCTTCGCCGGCGACTTAATCTCGATGCCTCCTGCAAGGCCAGAGACCTTCACGGGATAGGCAATGCCGCAATGGGCTCCATCGCTGATTCTATCCATATCCTGGTAAACAACACCCAGACGCTTCAACTCTCTGCGGCAGGATTTTTCCGATGCGGGCATACCGCCATAGCTTTCCGGTACCTGGTCAGGCGTTGTAAAGCGCGGAATAAAGGCAACCTTCTGTTCGCTAACGGCTGGAGCGGATTGCACAGAAACTGCCGGATCGGTCCACAAGGGCTCGGGTGACGCGGATGAAAGCCCCATAGCAGCATCCATATTGACCCCTCTATCCAGGAAACCATCTTGGTTGCCGCCATCTGCGTTTTCATCGCTATATATAGTGTCAGACGCAGTCTCTTGCGCTTGGGACGCGCTAGAACCCGCCAAATTTGGCGTATTCAGATAGTCCACTGATTGATCGGTGGCCTGAACACTTTGCTGCGGACCTGAATATGCAGGCATCGAATTTGCAGCAATATCCATATTTCCGGGCGCAACCCGGCTCTCGACCATCGGGTCCATCACCGGGCCTTCAACATCGCCGATGGCCTCAGGCGGCACCATCGCACCGGAACAAGCTGCTAAGGCCGCGCAAATCGCGGCAAGCGCTATACTGCGCTTCATAATCTGTGCATACGTCATACGCTTTACTCAGTTGACGTGCGGAACTCGTGAAAATCCTGTGTAAAATATCAACCAAACGTAAAGGATGTGTTGCCTCGCAGCGGGCTTCGTGGGTCGCAAATCTCTTGTCAGCGTTACTGCTAAATCTAGCACCACTAGAAATCACCCGTTACTTTTTGAGATAGCACTGCCAATCCCAAATCCACCCGTTTTTTGTTCCGTCAAATGACTGATTCAGCGACGATATTTTTCTATCCACATTTTCCACAGGGATACCCACAAGATATAGCGTTAGTATTTCATTCACAAACTAGTCCTTGACCCGAGCAGACGGAATCAAGCACGGTTGTTTCTACGTTGCGGCGGCGGCGAGATCGGAAAAGTAACGAGACCGGTCAATCACGGAAAAACAGGGCTTGCTTGATGGTGTAACAGCGCGGATGAATCGCGCATTCTCCAAACGGCGTTCCGTGCTCCCCGCTCTAGCCAAAACGTATGAGGCGGGGGCTTTCCAAAAAAAGCTGTTAACACTATATTTAGTGTTTGCGGCCAACCTCACCACAAGATACAGGGTGAACTCATTATCGAGTCTCACCCGATTTGACAGGGACTGAGCAACTGGTCGCGACAACAAAGCTTGCGACTGGACAGGGGAATTTGCGTCTGATTTTCAGGCGTTGGCGGCTAAATGAAGGGGATTGCATAGATGCAAATCGAGCGGCGGTTTACGAAAGAGGGCCAATCAGCATATGCGGACGTCAAGTTCCGCAAGGCGATAAGTGAAATCCGCAATCCGGATGGTTCCATCGTCTTCCAGGCACCAGATATTGATGTGCCTGTGCAGTTTTCTCAGGTTGCGACTGATGTTCTCGCGCAGAAGTATTTCCGCAAGGCCGGTGTGCCTGCACGCCTAAAGAAGGTTGAGGAGAACAATGTTCCCTCCTGGCTGTGGCGCTCGGTTCCCGATGAAAAAGCTCTGAACGAACTGCCCGAGGAGGAGCGCTATGGCGCCGAGACCTCTGCGGCGCAGGTCTTTGATCGCCTGGCAGGCACCTGGACCTATTGGGGCTGGAAGGGTGGCTACTTCAACACGGAAGCTGATGCGTTGGCATTCCGTGATGAGCTGGCTTACATGCTCGCCACCCAGCGCGTTGCGCCGAACTCCCCGCAGTGGTTCAACACCGGCCTGCACTGGGCCTATGGCATTGACGGTCCCGGTCAGGGCCACTTCTACGTTGACCCCTTCACCGGCAAGATCACCAAGTCCAAGTCTTCTTACGAGCATCCCCAGCCGCATGCCTGCTTCATCCAGTCCGTTGAAGACGACCTCGTGAATGAAGGTGGCATCATGGACCTGTGGGTTCGTGAAGCCCGCCTCTTCAAATATGGTTCCGGCACTGGCTCCAACTTCTCCAACGTACGTGGCGAAGGCGAGAAGCTTTCCGGCGGCGGCAAGTCTTCCGGTCTGATGAGCTTCCTGAAGATCGGTGACCGCGCTGCGGGCGCTATCAAGTCAGGCGGCACCACCCGCCGTGCGGCCAAGATGGTTGTCGTCGATATCGATCACCCCGATATTGAAGAATACATCAACTGGAAAGTGAACGAGGAGCAGAAGGTTGCCGCCCTCGTCACCGGCTCCAAGATTGTTTCGCAGCACCTCAAACTCATCATGAAGGCATGCGTGAATTGTGACGCGCCAAATGGTGACGACTGCTACGATCCGAACAAGAACCCGGCTCTCAAGCGCGAAATCCGCGCCGCCAAGAAAAATGCCGTTCCGGAAAACTACGTCAAGCGCGTGATCCAGTTCGCCCAGCAGGGCTACAAGGAAATCGAGTTCAAGACCTACGACACGGACTGGGACTCTGAAGCCTACCTCACCGTATCGGGTCAGAATTCCAACAACTCCATCTCTGTTCAGGACGACTTCCTGCGCGCAGTTGAAAATGACGGCACCTGGAACCTGACCGCCCGCAAGGATGGCAAGATTGTCAAGACGCTGAACGCACGTGCGCTGTGGGACAAGATTTCCTATGCTGCATGGGCATCAGCGGATCCGGGCATTCACTTCAACACGACGATGAATGACTGGCACACCTCACCTGCCGCCGGTAGCATTCGCGCGTCCAACCCTTGTTCTGAATACATGTTCCTTGACGACACGGCCTGCAACCTGGCGTCACTGAACCTGCTTCAATTCAAGAATGCCGAAACCAAGAACATCAACATTGCCGACTACGAGCATGCGGTACGTCTGTGGACCATCGTTCTCGAAGTCTCGGTCATGATGGCGCAGTTCCCATCCAAGCGCATTGCCGAACTCTCCTATGAGTACCGCACGCTGGGTCTGGGCTATGCCAATATTGGCGGCCTCCTGATGTCTTCCGGCATTCCCTATGACTCCGACGAAGGCCGCGCTATTGCGGGTGCCCTGACGGCGATCATGACGGGTGTGGCCTATGCAACGTCTGCAGAAATGTCTGGCGAACTCGGCCCCTTCCCCGGCTTTACCCCGAACCGCGACAACATGCTGCGCGTTATCCGCAACCACCGTCGCGCCGCCTATGGTGAGGCGACCGGTTACGAAGCGCTTGCGGTCAATCCAGTTCCGCTGGTGGCTGAGGACTGCACCGATGCAGACCTTATCACCCATGCAAAGGCTGCCTGGGACAAGGCGCTGGAACTGGGCGAAAAGCACGGCTACCGCAACGCCCAGACGACCGTTATTGCGCCGACCGGCACAATCGGCCTGGTTATGGATTGCGACACGACCGGCATCGAGCCTGACTTCGCTCTGGTGAAGTTCAAGAAGCTGGCCGGTGGCGGCTACTTCAAGATCATCAACCGTGCGGTGCCAGAAGCGTTGCGTTCGCTTGGCTACTCCGAGAGCCAGATTGCCGAGATTGAAGCCTATGCTGTCGGTCATGGCAACATGAACCAGGCACCGGCTATCAATCCCGGTTCGCTGAAGGCCAAGGGCTTCACCGATGCGCAAATCGAAACGCTGAATGGCGCGATGAAGTCGGCCTTCGACATCAAGTTCGTCTTCAACCAGTGGACGCTTGGCGCGGACTTCCTGAAGGATACGCTGAAGGTTTCTGACGAGCAGCTTTCCGATATGTCGTTCAACCTGCTGGAGCATATCGGCTTCAACAAGAAGGACATTGAGGCGGCCAACATTCACGTGTGCGGCGCCATGACACTGGAAGGCGCACCGGGCCTCAAAGACGAGCACCTGCCCGTCTTCGATTGCGCCAATCCGTGTGGCAAGATCGGCAAGCGCTACCTCTCGGTTAGCAGCCACATTCGCATGATGGCAGCGGCGCAGCCCTTCATTTCCGGCGCGATCTCCAAGACGATCAACATGCCGAATGATGCAACGGTTGAAGAATGCGGCGAAGCCTATCTCCTTTCCTGGAAGCTCGGCCTCAAGGCCAACGCGCTTTACCGCGACGGCTCCAAGCTTTCTCAGCCCCTCAACGCTTCGCTGATTGAAGATGAGGACGATGAGGATGCACTGGACGATCTGATCGAGGCACCGGCTGCAGCCAAGGCGACCATGGTGACTGAAAAGATCGTCGAGCGCGTGGTTGAAAAGATCGTGCGTGACCGCGAAAAACTGCCGAACCGTCGTCAGGGTTACACCCAGAAGGCTGTTGTCGGTGGCCACAAGGTCTACCTGCGCACCGGCGAATTCGGCGATGGCCGCATCGGCGAAATCTTCATCGACATGCACAAGGAAGGTGCCGCCTTCCGTGCGATGATGAACAACTTCGCCATCGCCATCTCGCTTGGTCTTCAATATGGCGTGCCGCTGGAAGAATATGTGGAGGCCTTCACCTTCACCAAGTTCGAACCGGCTGGCATGGTTCAGGGCAACGACGCGATCAAATCCGCAACCTCCATCCTCGACTACGTGTTCCGCGAACTCGCCGTCTCCTATCTCGGCCGCAACGATCTGGCCCATGTGGATACGTCCGATTTCGGCAACACTGCACTTGGCAAGGGCATCAAGGAAGGCAAGACCAACCTGATCTCCACCGGCTGGACCCGTGGCCACAAGCCAACGGTTATCACTGGCGGCGCGCATGCTCCGTTGAACGAACCAAAGGGTGCGGCAACGGCCAAGCCTGCCGGTGCCACCGTGACGGCTATTGGCACGGCTGCTGCCCGCAAGGTGGAAGCTGTGGCGGAAGAAGCCACTGCCTTCAAGCGTGACTACGAGGAACGCGCGGTCGAGTTCGCCGAGGAAGTCGCTTCCGAAAGCGCTCAGGAAGTCACTGCACTGTTCACCGACAAAGCCGACGCCGACGCCGCCCAGGCCAAGACGGATGCTAAAAAGGTGGAAGCCGACCGCCGCATGAAGTCGATCATGCAGGGCTATACCGGCAACATGTGCTCGGAATGCCAGAACTTCACCATGGTGCGCAACGGCACCTGCGAGAAGTGCGACACCTGCGGTGCTACGAGCGGGTGCAGCTGATTTTCGCGGATAACGCGTAAAGCCTGATTGGCAACACGTTCGTTTAGACTAAACTCTCCCCGCGGTGATTGGGTTCACCGCGGGGAGAATTGTTTTTGAGGAGGGATGAATTGAAAAATCCGACAGATTGGTCAGAAGGCTTTGGCTGCGGAGCAATGTTTGTAGCGATTGTATATACAATCGCGCTTGCTTTTCTACTCAAAGTAGATCGCGTAGATTTTCCCGCTTATGCGACCATTTGGGCTGGCGCATTGGCTCTTCTAGGAGCTTGGATCACTGTTCGGGGGATAAGAGACCAGAACCAAACAGCGATAAATATCCACCAAGAAGGCGTGGAAAACAAACTTGCTGCAGCTAGGGCAATTCTTCCATTGCTGCTAGCAGAAGTCACAGAGGTAGCAGCGCAAAATGTTCGCCGAAACTTCCCAGAAAGCGCGTTTGTCATTGGAGCAGAAGTATCGCGTGAATTTAAGGAAGTCGATTGGGCCACCATCGATAGACTTAAAGACTACGCGCCTCTATTCCCCCCAGAGATTTCGGCACGAATAGGTAAGATTTTGGCCACGTATCAGGTCATGAAATCGCGTGATAGCGGGCGGGAAAATACGCTTATCAATGACCATGTTTCCTTTGCATATGGCGAACACAATGCAATTGATAGTGCCCTCAATTGGTCGGTCATTCACTCCCTAACCGACACCTTATACCCATACGCGAGAGGGGTTGGTGCCACCCGTCTTCCGCCTATTGACGCCCAGGAAGTCGAGAGCGCCATGCTTTCTGCGGGAGTTGTATCTTCAGATAATGCCAAGGTCAGAAGATTGATAAAGAGTCGAGAAGAAAAAGGTGAACTAGAAATCAATTTTTCTAAACGGTATCAAGTTATTCACGACCAGCAACCTATCTCGGCGGCACGCGGTACCAGTGACTGAATGAGCTTATCAATAGCCACCAACCAGTGTCATCCTCGGGCTTGACCCGAGGATCCAAAAACAAGCCTACAATGGACGATTGGCGCAGCCTCGACCGTGCCCGGATAAAGGGTCAACCGCTTGTGTATGGATGGTAGGGTCAGACCCGGTCGTGACGGATGAGAGTACAAGTCCGTATAGCCTTGGATCCTCGGCTCGGAGGCCGAGGATGACGGGTGGAGAGTACTCGTTCACCAACTGAGGCTATGAGCGTGGGCAGACCAGCGCGGCGTTGAATGCCACCCGCACGGAAGCCAGCTGCATCCCACAAAAGCCCCCCCTCCCTCCGTCATCCTCGGGCTTGACCCGAGGATCCAAACACAAGCCTACAGGCAGATGGTCGGTCTGCCTTGCCCATGAAGGGCGAGAAGTCAGCAATTGCGCACAACAAAAAACCGGCGTTTCCGCCGGTTCTTTCGGTTCGTTATATTGCCCGGCTCACGCAGCGCGCGTCCGGCCCGCCTCAGCGCTACCGGCAAGCTGAAAACGAGAGAGCAGTTCGCGCAATTGAAGTGCCTCGTCGGCCAAAGCCGTGGAGGATGCGGTCGATTGCTGCACCATAGCGGCGTTGTGCTGGGTCGACTGGTCCATGTGGTTGACGGCGGAGTTGACCTCGCCAAGCCCCACAGACTGCTCCTGCGCGGAAACCGCAATCGCATCCACCTGAGCGTTGATCTCGCCGATCAACCCGCTGATTTCGCTCAGCGCCACGCCGGTTTCACGCACCAGCTTCACGCCTTCTTCCACCTCAGTGCTTGAATGTTGGATAAGCTGCTTGATCTCGCGGGCAGCACCCGCAGAGCGCTGCGCCAGCTCACGCACTTCCTGCGCCACAACGGCAAAGCCTTTGCCGGCATCGCCAGCGCGCGCGGCTTCCACCCCGGCATTCAATGCCAACAGGTTGGTCTGGAATGCGATTTCATCGATGACCCCGATAATGTTGGAGATCTGCGACGAACTTTCCTCAATCCGCCCCATGGCCTGTTCGGCGCGACCAACCACTTCACTCGACTGCGTGGCCGATTCGTTGGCGCGTGTGGCAATTCCGCGTGCTTCCTTGGTGCGTTCGGTGGACTGACGAACATTGACTGTGACCTCATCCAGTGCTGCAGCTGTCTGCTCCAGCGATGCGGCCTGCTGTTCTGTACGGTGCGCAAGGTCAGCAGCACCCGCTGCTATGCTTTGGCTGCCACTCTCCACATCGTCCACGACGTGCATGATTTCGCCCAGAACGTCGCCCAATTGACGTACTGATTTGTTGAAGTCAGCGCGCAGCTGCTCAAACTCCGGCGCAAAAGTCTCGGTGATCTGAAAGCTAAGGTCGCCAGCTGCCAGTCGGTTCAGCGCACTTGCCAAGCCGGACGTAGCCTCGGTCAGACGCGCCTGCGCGCGTTCTTCAGCTTCACGCTGATTGGCGATACGCTCTTCTTCCGCCTGGATGCGGTTTTCTTCTGCCTGGGCCTCCAGCCGCTTGTTTTCAATCGCGGCCTTGCGGAATATGCCAACGGCCTCAGCCATCGCACCAATTTCATCCTGACGACCAGCAAACGGAATTGGCGTGACCGTATCGCCGCCAGCCAGGCCACGCATGGAACGTGTGATGCGGCCAATCGGTCCGCCAATGCCCATCTGCACGAAGATGCCCGCACCAAGCGCAATCAGGAAGACAGCGCCGGATATGGCGAAGTTGGTCATTTCACTGGCCTTGACCTGTGCTTTGATTGCCTCGCCTTCCGCTGTTGCGCCTGAATAATTCAGCGCAACGATGCGTTGGGCAATTTCCGCAATGCTTTCGCCAATACCGCCCATGGCCGCCAGGTTTTCCTTGGCTTTGGCATCCTGCCCCCAGTTGGAAGACATAAGCGCAGTCTTGCCCTTGCGGTTATACTCTTCGACCTGCAGCACCAGCTCATCCAGCATGGCGAGACCTTCTTCACTGGTCATGCCTTCGCGCACTTGTTGGATGAGTGACATGAGGTTCTCATTCGCCGCCAAGACTACGTCGTTGGCCGCTTTCTTCGCCTCTTTGCCGTCCGCCAGCACATGGCCGGCATAGCTTTGGCGCAGCACTTGCACAGCTTTATCGACATCTTTGGTCAAGGCGATCTTCGGCATCCATTCCTCAATGATCGCCGAATTATCTGCGGCAAGCTGCTTCATTGAGATGATCGAATTGGCCGAGATGACCGCAGACGCGGCCGCCAGCACTGCAATTGTTGCAATCAGCGAGGTGCGAATGCGCGGACGTCGTGGCTTAAGCGAAGGAAGTTTGAAGCTAAATTTCATGCGTTTCATTAACAAATCCCAGATGCATCTTGAGGCGGCAAGGCAATAATTAGTTTATTGTTTATATCTGATGTGCGTTAACGTTGTCTTTCTTTGCCATCTGCACGTGTGGCATAGCAGACACCTTGTTGATCAGCCGCATTTACCTCTCGCGCTTTGCGCGTCTATGCGCTATAGCCCTCAAAACAGCCCTTCCCACGTGACCAGACAAGACGCCATGCACATTCCAAATCACCAGCCCATCACCCCGGAACTCATCGCGGCTCACGGCCTCAAGCCGGAAGAATACGACCACATTCTGGAGCTTATCGGGCGCGAGCCGACATTCACGGAACTTGGTATTTTCTCTGCCATGTGGAACGAGCATTGCTCATATAAGTCCTCCAAAAAGTGGCTGCGCACGCTGCCCACAAAGGGGCCACGTGTCATCCAGGGCCCTGGTGAAAATGCAGGTGTTGTCGATATTGATGATGGCGACGTAGTGGTCTTCAAGATGGAGAGCCACAACCACCCCTCCTATATCGAGCCTTATCAGGGCGCGGCCACTGGCGTTGGCGGCATCCTGCGCGACGTGTTCACCATGGGCGCGCGTCCCGTCGCCGCTATGAATGCGCTTCGCTTCGGAGAGCCAGCCCACCCCAAGACCCGTCATTTGGTGTCTGGCGTCGTCTCCGGCGTTGGTGGCTACGGCAACTCGTTCGGCGTGCCAACCGTTGGCGGCGAAGTGGAATTTGACGCGCGCTACAATGGCAATATTCTGGTCAACGCGTTTGCCGCAGGCATTGCCAAGGCAGACGGCATCTTTCTGTCAGAAGCCAAGGGCGTTGGCCTGCCGGTCGTTTATCTCGGTGCTAAAACCGGCCGCGATGGTGTGGGCGGTGCAACCATGGCGTCGGCTGAATTTGACGAAACCATCGAAGAGAAGCGCCCGACCGTTCAGGTCGGCGACCCCTTTACCGAAAAGTGCCTTTTGGAAGCCTGCCTTGAGCTGATGAAAACCGGCGCAGTGATCGCTATTCAGGATATGGGCGCGGCTGGTCTTACCTGCTCTGCCGTTGAAATGGGCGCAAAGGGCGACCTCGGCATCGAGCTGGATCTCGACCGCGTGCCTGTTCGCGAAGAGATGATGTCGGCATACGAGATGATGCTGTCTGAAAGCCAGGAGCGTATGCTCATGGTTCTTGAACCCTCCAAGGAAGACGTCGCCAAGGCGATCTTCATCAAGTGGGGTCTGGACTTTGCCATTGTCGGCAAGACGACGGACGATCTGCGTTTCCGCGTGCTGCATCAGGGCGAGGAAGTTGCCAATCTGCCGATCAAAGAACTAGGCGACGAGGCACCGGAATATGATCGGCCTTGGAAAGAGCCGGGCAAATTCCCACCGATGGAAGTTCACCAGTTCCCGGTTCCTTCAGACTATAATGCGGCGCTCCTTCAACTCATTGGCTCGCCCAACCAGTCTTCACGCCGCTGGGTCTATGAGCAATATGACACGCTTATTCAGGGCAATTCGCTGCAGCTGCCCGGTGGCGACGCTGGCGTCGTGCGCGTTGATGGCCACCCCACCAAGGCGCTGGCTTTCTCCTCAGACGTGACACCGCGTTATGTGGAAGCCGACCCCTATGAGGGCGGCAAGCAGGCGGTTGCCGAATGCTGGCGCAATATTACTGCGACAGGCGCGCTGCCGCTCGCTTCTACGGACAACCTGAACTTTGGCAACCCGGAAAAGCCGGAAATCATGGGTCAGTTCGTCATGGCTATCAAAGGCATTGGCGAGGCTTGTGAAGCGCTGGAATTCCCGATCGTGTCCGGCAACGTATCGCTTTACAACGAGACATTCGGCGTCGGTATTCTGCCCACGCCCACCATTGCTGGCGTCGGTCTTATGTCGGATTGGTCCAAGATGGCGCGTATCGGCGCGGCCAATGACGGTGACGAGATCATTCTTATCGGCCTTGATGGTAACCACCTTGGCCAGTCGATTTACGCCCGTGATCTCATTGGCATGGCGGAAGGTCCGTCTCCGGAAGTGGATCTCTTCGCAGAGCGCCGCAATGGCGACTTCGTTCGCGGCCTCATCCAGAATGATCAGGTCACCGCCTGCCACGATATTTCCTCTGGCGGTCTGGCGCTGACGCTGGCCGAAATGGCAATTTCATCCGACAAGGGTGCGATGGTTTCGCTTGCCGGTTCCAATGGCCTGCCACACGGCAATCTCTTCGGCGAAGATCAGGCGCGCTATGTCATAACCGTGCCATCTAGTCTTGCAGCCTTTGTGGTTGGCAACGCTGAAGGTGCAGGCGTGCCTTGCCGCCGCCTTGGTACAGTCGGCGGCGACAAGCTGGTGGTGGACGATCTCATTTCCCTCTCAATTGAGGAATTGCGTTCCGCCCATGAATCGTGGTTTCCTGATTTCATGGACAGTGCCCCTGACAATGCAGTGGCAGCAGAATAACCTTAGGAGCGTCTGACTCATGGCAATGAACCCCGGTGAAATCGAAGATCTCATTAAGTCGGGCATCCCTGGCGCGGTGGTGACAATCAGGGATCTGGCCGGTGATGGCGATCACTACGCAGCGGAAGTGGTAGCGGAAGCGTTTCGCGGCAAGTCCCGCGTTCAGCAGCATCAGATGGTTTATGAAGCCCTGAAGGGCAATATGGGGGATGCGTTGCACGCGCTCGCCCTGCAGACTTCCATTCCTGAACAGGCCTGATTGCTAATGGCAAAGGGGCTGATGGATGAAATGATGGACACCCTGGTGAAGGGTGTCGTCAATGCCGTCACGCGTGAAGTCAGTCGTGAGATCAGCGATACAATCGCCGAAAAACTTGGTCTGCCCAAGCGTCGGCGGCGCAAAACCACCAGACGCAAGACACGCAAGAAAACAACAACGCGCAAAACATCGTCGCGAACCACGTCAACACGCAAACGCACAACCAGGCGTTCGTCCACCGCAAAGCGTCGGCGCAGCTGATTTCAGCCTCAAAAATGTAGCGTTCCATCCTGCCGCGACCGCGTAGAACGTCACATCTACTTGCGCTTTTTCGCAGATAGTCGCCGTTGCGCAATCATGCTGCACCGGCCAAAACAAAACGCCGCGTTGTTCTAACGAACAGCGCGGCGTCAGCGTTTAGCCCTTGTCGATGCCCTATGCTGTTGGCAGCTTGTAATCTTTCATCTGCTCGCGCAATTCTGTCTTCAGAATTTTGCCCGTCGCTGTGTGCGGAATGGCATCCACAAAGACCACATCATCCGGCATCCACCATTTGGCAATCTTGCCTTCCATGAAGGCGAGAATACTCTCCTTGGTCGGCTCGGCACCTTCTTTGCGCACGATGATCAGCAGCGGGCGCTCGTCCCATTTGGGATGGGAAATGCCGATCACCGCGGCCTCCGCGACCTCCGGATGACCCACGGCCAGATTTTCCAGATCAATCGAAGAAATCCACTCGCCACCAGACTTGATCACATCTTTCGAGCGGTCGGTGATCTGCATATAGCCATGCGCATCAATATGCGCGACATCCCCGGTGTCGAACCAATTATCCTCGTCAAATTGCTCAGCACCCCTACCCTTGTAGTAGCCGGATGCGACAGCCGGACCGCGCACTTTCAGCTTGCCGAAAGTCTTGCCGTCCCACGGGCGCTCGACATTCTCGTCGTCGGTCACCTTCATTTCCACACCAAAGGGCGGGTGACCCTGCTTGACGAGCACATCATAGCGCGCTTCGCCTTCCAGATCGTCATAGTCAGGCTTGAGGCTGCAAAGCGTTCCAAGCGGGCTCATTTCCGTCATGCCCCAGGCATGGGACACATCCACGTCGTATTTCTCCTTGAACGTCTGGATCATGGCACGCGGCGCGGCGGATCCGCCAATGATAACGCTTTTCAAATACGGCAGATCACCGTCGATTTTTTCCAGGTGTTGCAACAAGCCCAGCCAAACGGTCGGCACGGCAGCGGTGATTGTCACCTTTTCCTCCGTCAGCAGTTGATAGATGGATTCACCATCCATGCCTGCCCCCGGCATTACCAGTGTCGTACCTGCCATCAGGCACGAGAGCGCCGTGCCCCAGCCATTGGCATGGAATAGCGGCACCACGGGCATCAAACGTTCTTTGGAAGAAAGGCTCATCATATCCGGCTGCAGGCTAATCAATGAATGCAGCACGTTAGAGCGGTGGGTGTATACCACGCCCTTTGGATCGCCCGTTGTGCCGGAGGTATAGCACATACCAGCCGCCGTTTGCTCGTCGAACTGCTTCCACTCGAAATCGCTGTCAGTTTCGGCGAGCCACTCTTCATAGGCCACGGCATTGGGCAAGCTGGTTTCCGGCATATGTGCCGCATCAGTCAGCACAATGACCTTTTCCAGCGATGGAACCAGCGGTGCAATCCTTTCGATCAGCGGCACAAAGGTCAGATCGACCAGCAGAAACTTGTCCTCGGCATCGTTCATGATCCAGGCAATCTGCTCGGGGAATAGCCGCGGGTTCAGCGTGTGGTAAATCGCACCAACGCCCATGATGCCATACCAGCTTTCCAGGTGGCGCCAGGTGTTCCAGGCCATGGTGGCGATACGGTCACCCAACTTCACTCCATCCATGTCCAGACGCTTCGCCATCTGCAATGCGCGCAGACGTGCATCCTTGTAGGTTATGCGGTGTATGGGCCCCTCGACAGAACGCGAAATGATTTCGCGGTCGCCGTGGTACAGACCAGCATGGTCAATAATTTTGTGGCACAGCAGCGGCCACTCCTGCATCAATCCGTGCATCATATTCCTCCCAGAATTTGTTCATGGGTAAACTATCTTGAATATCGTCAAGCGCAATACCAACTTGAAGTTCCTCGCTAATTCTATTCACTTTTCTGCGCAGCTTTAGCCGCGATCAGGGCCGGTTATTCACGTTGCCATGACCGCGAAGCCTTGGGGCAAGCGACGTAGACCGCCATGCATTTTCTTGTGTTTCTCGTCATCTCGAACATCATCACCGCCTGACGAATTGGTGCTGATACTCGAAAAACGTACGTGCTCCGGGCACTCGCCAGCGGCTTCGCGGGGCCTTCCCCCTTGACGAATTCGAGATGAATGGACACATACGGGCCATGAAAATAGCTGACGCAGAAATCCTGATTATTCCGGGCTACACAAATTCCGGGCCAGACCATTGGCAAACCCGCTGGGAGCGCAAGATGAGCACTGCGCGCCGGGTGGAACAGGCTGAGTGGTCCAAGCCTTTGCGCGAGGACTGGGTGGCCCGTGTGGCAGAAGAGGTCAACAAGGCTGAAAAGCCTGTGGTACTAGTTGCGCACTCACTGGGCGTACCGGCAACCATCCACGCGATTCCCGAATTCAAGAAACACGTGGCGGGTGCCTTTCTGGTGGCTCCGCCCGATGTCACGAATCCGGCAATTCGCCCCAAGCATCTCATGACCTTTGGGCCTTATCCGCGCGATCCGCTGCCCTTCCCCTCCATCATGGTGGCCAGCCGCAACGATCCTTTTGGCACCTACGACCATGCTGGCGATATCGCCAATGCCTGGGGTGCATTTCTGCTGGATGCGGGTGAGTCCGGCCATATCAATGCTGAATCAGGGCATGGCCCCTGGCCGGAAGGCACAATGGTCTTCGCTGAATTCATGAAGAATATCGGCACATAACAAAGCCGCCGGACCAGCCGGCGGTTACCATCTTGAAGTCTTGGGTCAGGACCTGACGCTGACTAGATTTGCGCCTGCGCCTCGATCAGGAACTCATCCATTTTATTCAGGATATCGGCATCCGACACATCAGCACCGGCGGCGGCCAGATCGGCCCTCACCTTTTCCAATACGTCACCATGACCAGCTTTCTGCAAGTCAGACTCAACGACGCTCATGGCATAGGCCTCTGCATCCGCAACACCGGTCTGTGCTGCCACCCATAGCCCCAGCAACTTGTTGCGGCGCGCCAAGAGCTTGAACTTCATATCCTCGTCATTGGCAAATTTGGCCTCAAACGCCTCCTCGCGTTTCGTCAAATTCGTCATAGTATTCCTCCTGATACTGCAATACCAAGAAATGACGATACGCAGAATATTAGCGGCTTCGCAATCCGTAATTTAAGCTTAACCTTTCGGAACACATCAAAGCAGCTTTTTGCGGGGAATGTTCGCCAATTCAATTGTGAATCCCAGCCAATTCCGCTAATGAGCGGGAAAGAATAAATCCATCCGTTCCCAAGCGGGTGCTCATAGCAGGTCAAGACATATATGAACCGCCGCCGCCGCATTTTTGAAGGCAAGGCCAAGATCCTCTACGAGGGACCTGAGCCGGGCACGCTTATCCAGTTTTTCAAGGACGATGCCACTCCATTCAACGAGCGTAAGGCGCAAGTGGTTGATGGTAAGGGCGTGCTGAATAACCGCATCAGCGAGTTCATCTTCAAAAACCTGAATAGCATTGGCATCCCGACCCACTTCATTCGCCGCATGAATATGCGCGAGCAGTTGATCAAGGAAGTCGAGATCATTCCGCTGGAAGTTGTTGTGCGCAATGTTGCAGCCGGATCGCTGTCCACGCGTTTGGGCATTGAAGAAGGCATGGTGCTGCCGCGCTCCATCATTGAATTCCACTTCAAGAATGATGAACTGGGCGACCCGATGGTCTCCGAGGAACACATCACGGCCTTTGGCTGGGCCAGCCCAGCCGAGATAGACGACATTATGGCGCTCGCCATTCGCGTGAATGACTTCCTCACGGGATTATTCCTGGGTGCAGGCATCCAGCTCGTCGATTTCAAGTTCGAGTGCGGTCGCCTCTATGAAGGCGACACTATGCGCATTGTTCTGGCAGATGAAATTTCTCCGGATTGCTGCCGCCTTTGGGACATAAAAACGGCTGAACGTCTTGACCGCGAGAGCTTAACCGGCGATGGACAAGGCCTTCTTGAAGCCTATCAGCAGGTTGCTCGCCGTCTGGGCATCATGAATGAGAATGAGCCATTGCAGGGCACCGGCCCTGTTTTGGTCAAGTAAAGCATATCCGGTTTAGGTGGACATAGATCCGGCCAACCGCTATGCGGACAGAAATTGAGACCACGCCTCCAAGGGGGAAATTGAAGTGATTAAAGCACGTGTAACGGTGACGCTGAAAAACGGTGTTCTTGACCCGCAGGGCAAGGCAATTGAAGGTGCGCTCGGTTCGCTTGGTTTTGAAGGCATTGGGCATGTCCGTCAGGGCAAGGTGTTTGACGTTGAAATCGAAGGCGTTGACAAGACCAAGGCTGAAGCCGATCTGAAAGAAATGTGCGAAAAGCTGCTGGCCAATACCGTCATCGAGAATTACTCGATCGATCTGGCCTGACACTTCCACACTTCGCCGCAAGAACCAGTCATTCGGAGTGACAAGATGAAATCCGCAGTCATTCAGCTTCCAGGCCTTAATCGCGACCGCGACATGATCGCCGCGCTGACCAAGATTTCCGGTCAGGCACCGGAAACCATCTGGCAGACGGAAACCCAGATTGCCGATGATATTGATCTGATCGTCATCCCCGGTGGCTTTTCCTATGGCGACTATCTGCGCTGCGGTGCCATTGCTGCTCGTATGCCCGTGATGCAGGCGGTGCGCGAAAAGGCCGAGAAGGGCGTGAAAGTCCTGGGCGTTTGCAACGGTTTTCAGATCCTTTTGGAAAGCGGTTTGCTTCCCGGTGCGCTCATGCGCAATGCCTCGCTGAAATTTGTTTGCCGTGAAGTGCGCCTGGAAGTGGCGAATGCCGAAACCGCGTTTTCCATGGCCTATGAAAAAGGCCAGATCATTCGCTGCCCTGTGGCCCACCACGATGGCAACTACTTCGCCGATGATGAAACGCTTGCTCGCATCGAGGGCAATGGCCAGGTTGTCTTCCGCTATGCCGAGGGCACCAATCCCAACGGCTCCATCAATGACATTGCAGGCGTCATCAATGAAAAAGGCAACGTGCTTGGCATGATGCCGCACCCGGAAAACCTCATCGAAGCCGCACATGGTGGCGCAGATGGCCGCGGCGTTTTCGCTTCGGCTCTGGAAGTTATAGCAGCCTGAAGAATTAGAGGCGGGGCAGTCATGAAACAGATTGTCCGCCTTGCTTTGCTGACAGCCCTAACATTGGCTGCGGCATGCCAGTCGAAAAGCAATCCCCCTTTGAACGTCGACAACACCGCGCTGAAGGTTATGGAGCGCGTGGCACTTGGCGCAAACCGTTGTTGGTTTAAGTCTGACGATGAGGCCTTCACCGCCTATCGCATGGCCCCGGAACTCAATTCTTTCAGCGGTCGGCCGCGCATTTTGCTGGTCGACAAGAACCGTCCGGAAGCCCTGCCCCTGCTTGTTGTTGAGGCTGAAGGCGTGCCCGCAAAGGTCGACTCCTATGGTCCGCTGATGGAAACCGGCCTTGCCCCGCGCATTTCGAGTGATGTGTCCCGATGGGCGAATGGTCAGGATATATGCCGATAGGTCTAATACGCATCCCCCAGACATAAAAAGACCCGGATACTGGGAAAGTATCCGGGTCAAAAGCCGGATTTGGCAAAAACCGGCGGGGAACTCTTTTGCAAAGCTGATCTGTTCGAACCTGGGGGAATTATTCGAAGAGGGACTTCTCTGCCTCACGCATTGCCTGTGACCGGCTCAGCCCAATATCGCGGAGCTGATCGTCGGTAAGCTCTGAGAGATAGATACGGCTGCGCTGACGCTTCAGGCGCCAGCTAATGCTCTTCACCCGTGCAACGAAACCGACAAGCATATTCACTGCCGTCGCCTGCTTGCCAGCGCCAACTGAAATTGTACCTACCATTGTCTTCATTGCACTCTCCATTTTGGGATATTGTATCGCTTCTCTTTGCAGCTCTGATATGAATTGACTCCCAAATGAATGCAATATACAAACTTGTCACCATGACAAATTGGCTTCCATCAGTTCCAGAGGGCCCAGGCCCCATATATTTGCGCCTTGCCGACCAAATTGAGTCGGATATTTCCAATGGGATTCTGCCAGAGGGTGCAAAATTGCCCCCGCAGCGCGATCTCGCATTCGACATAAAGGTGACAATAGGTACAATTGGACGTGCCTATGCGTTGCTGCGCGAACGCGGCCTTGTAAGCGGGGAAGTGGGGCGCGGTACATATGTACTCGGCCACAACGACAATGGCGGGCGTAGTGCCAGCTCAGACCCCGTTGTTGCCAGTTTCGGCGGTACGCGCGTGCCGACCCCTCCCCTTGGAAAGCTTCGTTTCGACACCTCGGCCGCGCCGGATATCGGCCAGAGCCGCATGATGGAGGTTTTCCTGCGCCGCATCGTTCAGGAATATGGCGAGGAAGTTTCGAGCTACACGCGCACGATTCCGCTGCACTGGCGTGAAGCTGGCAGCCGCTGGCTCAGCCAGGGCGCTTGGGTGCCGGAGGCCGAGAATATTGTCCCCGTTTTGGGCGCGCATGCGGGTATCAATTCAGTCATCACGGCTGTCACGCAGCCGGGCGATTATGTTGCCTTTGAGGAACTCACTTATGCTCAGGTCGCCCGCAGTGCAGCCATGATTGGTCGACGCCTGACCATGCTGGAGGCCGACGAGCACGGCATTATACCTGAAGAGTTTGAGCGGGTATGCGCACAAAAGCACCCCAAAGCCGCATTCATGATGCCCACGGCCAAGAACCCGTCAGCTACGACCATTCCGCTGGAGCGCCGACGCGAGATCGTTGAGATTGCGCGTCAACACAATGTCTGGCTTGTGGAAGACAATCTTTATGGCCGTATGGTCGATGACGGCATCCCGTTGCTTGCAGAGCTTGCGCCTGAAAAGACTTTTCACGTAGGCGGGCTTTCCAAATCGGTTGCAGCCGGTGTGCGTGGCGGCTGGGTCGCCTGCCCGCCGCATTTTGCCGAGCGCCTGCAGGTCACCCATAAGCTGATAACGGGCGGAATGCCGTTCCTGTTGGCGGAACTCTGCGCGTCTCTCGTATTGAGCGGTGCAGCTGATTCCGTCTCCCATCAAGTGCTCATCGAAAATGCGGCGCGTGGCGAGATGGCAGCCGAAATCTTCGCTGGCCTGCCAATTCGCACAAAGCCCAATCTTCCCTATTTCTGGCTGGCTTTGCCTGAACCTTGGCATGCTGGCACTTTCAAGCAGGCAGCCTACGACCGCAACATCCTGATTGATGACGAGGATGAGTTCAAATCAGCGCGGTCCAATCGGGTGCATCATGCCGTTCGCGTTGCCTATTCTGCACCGGTGGAGCGGAAAGATGTTGAAAAAGGCCTCAAGACGCTGCGCGCGCTCCTCGATAGCGGCCCGGCAGGTTATGACACTCTGGCCTGACACGGAGAATAATAACCATGAACATCACCATTCTGCACAATCCTCGCTGCTCAACCTCACGCAACGTGTTGCAGATCATCCGTGATGCGGGTCACGAGCCGCAGATCGTGGAATATCTCAAGCATCCGCCGACACGCCAGGAATTGGTGCATATACTTGTGGCACTGGAAATGAGCCCTCGCGAAATCATGCGCCGCAAGGAATCCATCTATAAGGAACTGGATCTGGACAATGAGAGCTTGAACGACAATCAGCTTCTCGACGCCATTATGGAAAATCCAATTCTGATCGAGCGCCCCATTGTTATTACCGACAATGGCGTGCGCCTCTGCCGTCCGAAGGAAAAAGTCTCCGAGATTTTGTGAGGCGACGCGGAACTTTCTTAAGGCGCCAACCTTATGCTAATTTCAGCATGAGGAGCGACACATGGGTGATTCAGGCCTATCGACATTTGATCTCGGGGAATTACTGGCTGGAGCGCAAGTGGAAGTCGCGCTGCAAACGGCGGCACATGTGCGCCTGATTTCGGAAGGTGAAGGCGCGACGGCGCTCCAATTGCCAGCTGTGCTGCCTCATCTGACTGCCCGACGCCCCTATCGCCGCTTTGAGGTGCCACGCGCCGGGCGCTGGCATCTTTTGGTGGAACACGCCCACCCCACACGCAGAAGCGGCTGCCACATCCGGCTCACGGACCCCATAGTCCAATAGAAGATGACGGAAACAGGTCGAGCTGAAGGCATTCGCCGCCCTCGAAACACTGCTAACGTATCAAGTCAATTCTCTGACACCATCCGGCGCCTCCAAAATCGCCCGATACCGCAGCCGCGCACCTGGCATCACCTCCGGCGGATCGATAATCCCGAGGTCTGCATAAATGCCCCTCACCCGATCCGGTTCAGGGTGTTCGATCTGAAAAGAAACGAGCTTTACGCCAAGATCCGGCATGTCAGGTGCCGGGTTTCCACGCGTGCCCCAATCGATCACCGGTGGCGCAATGCCGTCCATGGGCAATGATCCGTCCGGTGTGACGATGAAATTCCACGATCGGTCGCCGCGCGAAACTGCGATCTTTTCGCCCAGCACCTCTGCATGATGGGCCAGAACCGCATCCAGATCATCGGTCTGCGCAATCCAGCTGCGCAGCCGCCTGCCCGCAGCCCATTCAGCACGGACGGTGTCAGCATCATCCAGCCCAAACCAACGCGGACGGCGTGGCGCGGGCGCATCGGGGTCGACGGCAATCACTTCCAAGAACACCGCATCGCCAATGCGCAGCAAGAGATTATGGGTGCCCATTTGGCCGTGCTTGCCACCTGCAGGCATATCAATACCAAGCGCGGAACGCACATGCGCCGCCCCTTCTTCAAGAGACGGCGCAATAATGGCCAAATGGTCGAGTTTCATCGGCTTATCCTCAGTCTCCCGCGCCAGATAAAGCGCCAGACAATCAGATCAAACCAAGCGGCTCTGTGCAATGGCAGCTTCGATGAAACTTGCAAACAGCGGATGCGGTTCCAGCGGGCGGCTCTTCAGCTCCGGGTGATACTGCACACCGATAAACCAGGGATGCACATCAGTCGGATATTCCACCGTCTCGGGCAGCAATCCATCCGGAGAAATACCGGCAAATATCATGCCTGCTGCTTCCAGCTGCTCCTTGTAGGCGATGTTCACCTCATAGCGGTGACGGTGGCGTTCTGACACCTCCGTCGAGCCATAAATCTTTGAAATCAAAGAGCCCTTTTTCAGTGGGTGCGGATAGGCGCCAAGACGCATAGTGCCACCCAGATCACCATCGGCTGTACGCTTTTCGAGCTGGTTGCCCTTCAGCCATTCCGTCATGATGCCAACGATGTTGGTGCCGCTCTTGCGACCAAATTCCGATGACATGGCATCAGGAATTCCCGCAAGGTTGCGAGCTGCGTCCAGCACAGCCATCTGCATGCCGTAGCAAATACCGAAATACGGCACCTTGTGCTCACGGGCAAAGGTTGCCGCAGCAATTTTGCCTTCAGCACCACGCTCGCCAAAGCCACCTGGAACCAGAATTCCGTGTACTTTTTCCAGATAGGGTGCTGCGTCTTCCTTCTCGAAGATTTCCGATTCAATCCATTCCAGATTGACCTTCACCCGGTTGGCGATGCCACCATGGTAAAGCGCCTCGATCAGCGACTTATAAGCATCCTTGAGGCCGGTATATTTGCCGACAATCGCGATGGTGACTTCACCTTCCGGCGTCTTGATCCGCTCAGAAACATCCTCCCACGCGCCCAGACGGGGTGCGGGAGCCGGATCGATGCCGAAGGCAGCCAGAACTTCGTTATCCAGCCCTTCCTTGTGATAGGCCAGCGGCACGTCGTAGATTGAAGCCACATCCAGCGCCTGGATAACAGCAGACGGACGAACATTGCAGAAGAGCGAAAGCTTGCGGCGCTCAGCCTCCGGTATTTCGCGGTCGGCGCGCACCAGCAAGATGTCCGGGTGAATGCCCAACGCCTGCAATTCTTTCACAGAGTGCTGGGTCGGCTTGGTCTTCAACTCGCCGGCTGCCGGAATATAGGGCATCAGCGTCAGGTGCATATAAACTGCAGTACCGCGCGGCAGATCGTTGCCCAGCTGGCGGATTGCCTCCATGAAAGGCATTGCCTCGATGTCACCCACTGTGCCGCCGATTTCACACAATACGAAATCATAGTCGTCATTGCCTTCAATAACGAAGTTTTTGATTTCATTGGTCACGTGCGGGATCACCTGAACAGTCGCGCCGAGATAGTCGCCGCGGCGTTCCTTGTCGATGATGTTCTTGTAAATGCGCCCGGTGGTGATGTTATCCGTCTTGGTTGCCGAACGCCCGGTAAAGCGCTCGTAATGACCAAGGTCGAGGTCTGTCTCGGCACCATCATCCGTCACAAACACTTCACCGTGCTGTGTCGGGCTCATCGTGCCGGGGTCAACATTCAAGTAAGGGTCGAGCTTGCGAAGACGTACGCTATAACCGCGTGCCTGCAATAATGCGCCCAAAGCTGCTGATGCGATGCCTTTTCCAAGAGAGGAAACCACGCCGCCTGTGATAAAAACGTATCTAGCCATGGGAACTATCGGATACCTTCAAACAACTGATTCCACCACCCCGAAAATGATGCCTGTGCATTTTTCCGTGGAAGAATTTGGCGGATCGTAAACAAAAGAAAACCGGCGATCAGTTTGTCTGACCGCCGGCGGGTATTTCGTGAGGCTGAATTACTGTCCGGTGGGAACAGCGTTGTTGTCAACTGGCGCCGGTGTCTCTACAGGGGCTGCGTCCGTTGCAGGAGCTGCGTCTGTCGCCGGGGCTGCATCTGTCGCAGGAGCGACATCAGTAGCACCATCGCCCGTCGGTACACCATTGTCGTTCTGTGCAGGCGCTGCAGGCGCGCTGCCCAGAGCGTCCAGAATGCCTTTGCCATCGGTCTCGGTCACCGGAATCTGATCCAGAATGTCTGTCGTTTTGGCCTGATAACGGGACAAAACACCCATTCCCAATGCCAGAATGAAGAACAAAGCTGCCAGAATAGCAGTTGTACGTGTCAGTGCATTGGCCGTGCCACGAGCCGACATAAAGCCGGAGCCGCCGCCAATACCCAGGCCACCGCCTTCAGAGCGCTGGATCAGCACCAGGCCAATCAGTGCCACAACGACCATGAGATAGATGACAATCAATACGGTTTGCATATGTGCGTCCTTTGCCGGAAATCGGCAATGTCTTTAGAATTCTGGCGGCTCTTTACACGAGCATTCCTTCCATTCCAAGCCCTACCGGGCCGAAATGGTCGTGAAAGTCGCGATCAATGGCTGAAAACCCGGATTCGGGGTTCAGGCCATCAGTGTTTCATACGCTTTGCAAATGGCGAGGAAGTCGGCCGATTTCAAGGAGGCACCACCAACAAGCGCGCCATCCACATTGGCCACGCCCATCAACTCCACGGCATTGCCTGGCTTGACTGAGCCGCCATAGAGAATCCGCATCTTTGCACCTTCGTCACCAAAACGGGCCACCAGCTCGTCACGCATGAAGGCGTGAGCCTCTTCCACGTCGCCCACAGATGGTGTCAGACCTGTGCCAATCGCCCAAACCGGCTCATAGGCAATCACCGTATTGTCGGAAGTCGCGCTTTCCGGAACAGAGCCTGCGAGCTGGGTTTTCAGCACCTCAAGTGTCTTACCGCCTTTGCGTTCGGATTCCGTCTCGCCAATGCAGACAATGGCCACCAACCCTGCCTCGTAAGCGCTTTCAGCCTTGGCACAAACAAGCGCATCGGTTTCGGCGTGATCTGTACGGCGTTCGGAATGACCGACGATCACGTGCGTACCAAAGCAATCGGCAATCATTTCAGCGGAAACGTCGCCGGTATGGGCGCCGGAAACTTCTGTATGGCAGTCCTGCGCGCCGATCTCAAGCGCACTGTCGGTTGCCAGCGACGTCGCAACATAGAGCAAAGTCACAGGCGGGCAGATCAATGTTCCAATATCGGCTTTCAGCTCGTCCACACCTTCCGCAATTGCCTTCAATTCCGGCAGGGAATCGCGGGTTCCATTCATTTTCCAATTGCCAGCCACCAGCGGACGAACGTCAGGGGTCATTTGTCATCTCCTCACCTGAGAATTTAGGTCTGCGAAACCAATAGTGACCTCAACGACAACATGCAATGATCGAGCGCAAGGTTGGCTGGAATTGATGGGGCGTGATTCCCCGGTTTTGCCCGAAAGAATAAACCACCCTGTCCCGTCGTCTCTATTATGTGTTAGTTTACTTAGAAATGGTGACGGGTTCGCAAGTGGCCGCTTGGAGAGGATATTGAGCATGGCTCAATCAAAAAGCAGGTTGTCTGTTATAGTTGCGCTCTGCCTGGCTGTGTTTCTTGCAGGTGGGCGCATGGCCTATGCTGGCGAAAAGCTGGCGCTGGTTATTGGTATGTCCGACTATTCCCACGTCACGCCACTCATCAATGCTGACAGTGACGCCAGGGGCGTTGGCGACACGCTGCGAAAGATCGGCTTTAAGGTCACCGAAGCCATAGATCAGCCATTAGCTCAGCTGGTTGGCACCATCAACGACTTCTCATTTCGCTCAGAGACCGCAGATATCGCTTTGATCTACTATGCGGGGCACGGGGTCGAGGCACAGGGCGAGAACTTCCTGCTTCCGACCGATGTCAATATCGCCCAGATTTCAGACATTGGTTCCCAGGCAATCCCGGTTAACAGCCTGCTTGATGCTGTGAGAAGCGCACGCCGGCTGAAGGTTGTTATTCTGGATTCATGCCGCAACAATCCGTTCGCCACCTCGTCATCAGACGACACCAG
This sequence comes from Ensifer sp., assembly GCA_050301895.1. Lineage (GTDB taxonomy): Bacteria > Pseudomonadota > Alphaproteobacteria > Rhizobiales > Rhizobiaceae > Ensifer_A. The sequence goes on from JBNKZZ010000010.1 coordinate 160,652, forward strand.
TGCTGCAAAAATCGTTTTGGCGGCCGCTGATGATATTCGCCGCGGCGGCCTTGGAGCGCCCTCTCCTCAGCGGGGCACTTTGGTTGTTTATGCTGCCAAAGCCGGTGAAGTGGCTTATGACGGCGAAGGTGGACATAGTCCATTTGCGCGGGCACTGATGGAGCATATGCCAGATGCTCAGGTTGAAATTGGCATGATGTTCCGCAGGGTGCGCGACGCGGTTATGGCCGAGACAAAAAACCTTCAGGAGCCCCATTTCTATGGCTCCCTTTCCGGCATTCCATTTTTTCTGTCGAGCGACAACGCGGCGATCGCCGATAATTCAGATCCTCGCAAAGCCTGGGGTTCGCTCGCGCCAGAACAAGCCGTTCAACTTGCCTCACTCGCTCAGGAAGGCAATGTGCGCGCCTTGATTGGCCTTGGCTACATGTCATTGAGTGAACAGGAAAAGCGGTTCGATCCGAAGAAAGCAGCCGAATATTTTTCTCGTGCCGCAGCGCTCGGCGACAGCGAGGCCATGTTCGAGCTCGGCAAGCTCTATGAGAAAGGCATCGGCGTAAATCAGGACTTCGCCAAGGCTCTGGAGCTATACAGGAATTCCGCTGACCTTGGCTTTGCAGACGCAATCAACGATCTTGGTTTTTTGTATTATCAAGGGGCGGCGGGCGTCAGGCAAGATCCTGAAGAAGCCGTCAAACTGTTTTTGAAGGCAGCCGACCTGAAACACCCGCAAGCCATGTACAATGTCGCCGCACTAATCGACGACGGTGTCATTGGCGGCAAGACACCACAGGACGCCGCTCACTATCTCTACACAGCGCTGAGAGCCGGTGTCCGCGACGTGCTCAATCAACTCGCAAACCGTCCCAATCAGTTCAAGGTGGATACCCGCAAGGCATTGCAGGAGATATTGCGCTCAAACGGCTTTTATTCGGGCAGCATTGACGGAAGTTACGGTAAAGGTACGCAACGCGCGTTGCGAAGTGCCTTCGGCGAAGACGTGGGCAATGGATAGGTGAAGGACAGGGAGCCGATGAAACGTCTGGGGAATTCACTCGTTTGGGCTTTGTCAGGCACGCTCGCTATCGCATATGCCCCGCAGTCCAGCGCTGCCCTCCCGGTACATTCCGTGCGAGATATCGAGCCAGAAAGCGATGTTTTGGATGGCTTGATTATTATGGCTCAGGTCAACCAAACAAATCCCAACAGCACCAATAACGTCACGCCCGGGACATCGACGAATACAACGAACAATACGACGACCAACACGGACCCGGCAAGCAACACGAACACGTCTGTCGACACCAACACGTCGGCCCAAAAATATTCGGGCGAAAGCGCCAAGGTCAGGCGCACGAACCTGAATTGGCTCATTACCCAGAGCGTCAACAAGGATCTGGCTGCTGCCAATGATGAGTGCGGGCGCTACGATCCCGAGTACCGGATCGACTGCCTGAAAACGAATATTGACAACATGCTGCGCAAACTTCCGCGTTCTGGAGACTATCGGGAAGCACGGCAAATCTTGCAGAAAGCAAGCCAACGTTTGGGAAATATCGTCAACAAATATGCCGATCCGTCCAAGCCGCGTATCAAGGCAACGCCGGGAGCCAATCCGCGTTTCAAGCGCGTGCGCCATTACCGTGCCGTCAAACGTTCTGCGTTGAACTCGGCCATGCGCGAGGCGCGCCAAGTCATTCAGGAAGCGCAGACGCAATTGCTTCGTTCGGCTGAAAATTCATCGCTGCGCCGGGCGCATTACCAGTCTATTTCAGTCGCGGTCGGCTCCACAAAGGTCCTGTTGAGATCGGCCTAGGTCAACACCTATCCCTTTTTTGCAAAGATCCAGTTCAGCACTTCGCGCCAATCAGTCATGCGCATCGGGATTCCGTGCTTACCGGTTTCAAACAGGATGTAGCGGACTGGATACCCGCGGGAATGCAGCTTTTGATAGATGGCATCCTGATCTTTGTAGTCATAAACATAGTCCCAGGAGCCATGGCTCAGCACCAGAGGAATCTTGAAGTCATAGGCAGGTGTGCCAATGAATTCCGGATCGGGCGCACCACCAAGGATAACCATCCCGCGCAGCATGGCCGCAGCGATCGGGTCGCGCGCAATCCCTGAGCAAATGAAGCTGCCCATGGATGCGCAGGCCAGCACAATCGGATTTCCGGGCGAAGACTTTCGCGCATGTGCAATCAGCGCCGCCATGTCCTTCACGCCTTCGCTGTCGAAGCTCTTGATCGTCGGAGCGTAGTAGGTTCCGCCATTCTTCGCGGCCAGATTTTTCAGACGGTTGAAATTACCGCCAAATCGAAAGTCATTGCCGCCCAGCTTGCGGTCCACACCGCGTCCGTGAACGAAGATGACCGTGAATGTTTGATGCGACTTTGCGCCTGTTCGAAAAAGATCAATTTCGCGCCCGTTTAGCTTCAGCGTCTCGTAGTCCTGCTTCAGCCGTACCCACAGCGAAACATAACGCCCCTTGACCTTGTCGACGGGTATCTCATCACGATCAAAAATGTCGCGGTCGCGGTTATAGTCGATCTTCAACCAGTCGCCGTTGTCGCGTTTTTCCAATATGCCGGGATAAGCGAAAAGCTCATCCTTGAAGGGCTTTAGCTTCAAGCTGGCCGCCTGTAGCGGTGTCGCTATGCTCAACAACAGCGCAAACGCGCCAACGAGGGCTCTGAAACCGAAATTCTTTGTGGACATAGGTATCAGATCACTCCTCCTGGGCAGCATCACCCTTGCTATTGCGCGTCGGCTTGCCCAATTTCATTCTACGAGGGGCAATATGGACTGTTAGCTTTATCGTGTCGATTCTGGCAGAATCCAGGCGATTCGCAAATCGACTATACAGATTATGGCCGACCGATCCTTAAAATGCGGCGAGACATGGATAATTCAGAAGACCTATTTGCCGGACTGACCAGCCCGGCCCCGAAAACTGCGGCAAAGGCGGAACCGTCAACGGCGGCGGCGGCGGCAAAAGCTGCACCCGCCCCGCCTGCTACGCCTGCCCCGGCGCCTGTAGCCGCGACGACCCCAAGCAAGCCGCTGCCGTCTGCACCTGCCGGTGGCGACGATTACGGCGCGTCCTCTATTCGCGTGCTGGAAGGTCTTGAACCGGTGCGCATGCGACCGGGCATGTATATTGGCGGCACGGACGAAAAGGCCCTGCACCACCTCTTTGCCGAAGTCATCGACAACTCCATGGACGAGGCCGTTGCTGGCCATGCGAATTTCATCGAGGTCTATCTGGATGCCGAGGGCTTTCTGACTGTTACGGATAATGGCCGTGGTATCCCGGTGGAAGAGCACCCGCAGGTGCCCGGCAAATCCACACTCGAAGTAATCCTGACAAAGTTGCACGCCGGCGGCAAATTCGATGGCAAGGCCTACGAGACCTCTGGCGGTCTTCACGGGGTTGGCGTGTCTGTTGTGAACGCGCTTTCAGACGTTTTGGAAGTTGAAGTTGCCCGCAACAAGATGCTCTATCGCCAGCGGTTTTCGCGCGGCATTCCGCAAGGCCCGCTGGAAGAGGTCGGCCCCGTTGCCAACAGGCGCGGCACGCGCACCCGCTTTCACCCTGACGCTGAGATTTTTGGCTCGACTGCGAAGTTCCTCCCCGGTCGCATCTTCCGCATGGCCCGCTCCAAAGCCTATCTCTTTGGCGGCGTGGAAATTCGCTGGTCCTGCGATCCATCGCTCGTTGCAGACGACCCGGAAATTCCGGAAAAGGCTGTCTTCCACTTCCCCGGCGGCCTGAAAGACTTCCTGCAAGCCTCGCTTGGCAAGGACTTCACCGTTACCAAGGAAATCTTCTCGGGCAAGACCGAGAAGACCGGCGGTCATGGCGCGCTCGAATGGGCCGTCACATGGTACGGCGGTGATGCATTGGTAAACTCCTACTGTAACACCATTCCCACGCCCGAAGGCGGTACGCATGAAGCGGGTTTCCGCATCGCGCTCACCAAGGGGCTGAAGCAGTATGCGGAACTGACGCAAAACAAGCGTGCGTCCATTATCACCACAGACGATGTGATGATTTCCGCGCGCGGCATGTTGTCGGTCTTCATCCGCGAGCCTGAATTCGTCGGCCAGACGAAGGATAAGCTTGCCACGGGCGAGGCCCAGCGTATCGTTGAGAATGCCATCCGCGATCCGTTTGATCATTATCTGGCGGGCAATCCGCAAGAGGCCGAGAAGCTTCTGGAATGGGTGATCGACCGCGCGGATGAGCGGATGCGTCGCCGCAAGGAAAAGGAAGTCAATCGCAAGACCGCCGTGCGCAAATTGCGGCTGCCGGGCAAGCTTGCAGATTGCAGCCAGAACACCGCAGAAGGCGCAGAACTCTTCATCGTTGAGGGTGACTCGGCTGGCGGCTCCGCCAAGCAGGCACGCAACCGCGCAAATCAGGCGATCCTGCCACTGCGTGGCAAAATCCTGAACGTGGCAAGCGCTGGCCGCGAAAAGCTCAGTGCCAACCAGCAGCTTGCCGATCTTATTCAGGCGCTTGGCTGCGGCACGCGGTCCAAATATCGCGAGGAAGATCTTCGTTATGAGCGCATCATCGTCATGACCGATGCTGACGTCGACGGCGCGCATATCGCGTCTCTGCTCATCACCTTCTTCTATCAGGAAATGCCGGAACTCGTGCGTGGCGGGCATCTCTACCTCGCCGTGCCGCCCCTTTATCGAATAAGTCAGGGTGGCAAGACGTTATATGCCAGAGATGATGCGCACCGGGCCGAACTCATGGAGAAAGAGTTTACCGGGCGCGGCAAAATCGAAATAGGGCGTTTCAAAGGTCTGGGTGAAATGCTGCCTGCCCAGCTTAAAGAGACCACAATGGACCCCAGGAAACGTACGCTTCTGCGTGTTGTGATTGACGTTGAGGATATCGAAGGCACGCGTGGTGCAGTGGACTCGCTTATGGGCACAAAGCCCGAAGCCCGTTTCCGCTTCATTCAAGACCGTGCAACTTTTGCGGAAAATCTGGACATCTAATTTCCATATTTCCTTTCTAGTTGCATATTGGAGATGTTGAAGAGATGGCGAGGTCAATATGAACGTTGAAGCTGCATTGATCATGATGACCGTACTGGGTTGCGATGACAGTGGTGTCCAATGTGTGCCTTTGGAAGTCTATGAGCCAAAGTGGCAGACGATTGCGCTCTGCGATGCGGATGCCGAGGGCGTTCTCGACAAATTCACAGTCACCGACGCAAACTATCCGATGATTGTGGCCGTCTGCGAAACACCGACAAATGCAGCATCTGCCGACACTCTTTATAGCGAGGAAGATCAGGCCTCGACCATCGTCGACACTGAGGTCGCGCAGACGGAGCCGCAAAAACCGCAAACACTTGCCGATATTGTGGCCGAACTTGCGGACAAGGCAGCCCCCCTCACCCGCGGTCTGAAGGAAAGCGTGGTCGACAAGCCAGTGCACGTTGTTGAAGACGGCTACGCTTGGGTTATTCGCAAGATGAAGCGATAGGCATTCAGCTTGATGAGAGCACAATGCGCCGGTTGGCAGGCACCACGGGGCGCGCATTGTTGCGATAGATGCTGGTGAACCAGTTGATGTCACGATAGTCGACCTGCAGCGGCTCGCGAACAACCAGCCAACTGACAATCTCGCTGCAGGGCGGCGTGGTCAGCGAGCCTTCATAGGCCCAGTAGTCCAGTTTTCCCGGCACCAATGTTGTCGGGCTAAAACGTCCGGTTTTGCCCTCCTCGCCGCTCTTCCTCGGAAACGCCTTGGAAAGCATTGAAAATGCTTCGTTGGGTGCGCCAGGTTTGAGGAATATCCCCAGTACGGCCAGATTGCCCGTTTCCACATCTCTGTGAACGAAGTGCATTTCCATGTGAAAGGACTCACCGTCAACCAAGTGTTCGCTCGGTGCGTGAAAGTGAAACTGCAATAGCTCATAGACACGACGTCTGCGCACCATGAAGTTGCCCGCAGGCATGTTCACTTGAATTGTGTGGCCATTATTGACGATTTGAGCGTTGGCCTTGTTCCACATGATGGAAAGCGGCTCGATGTCGGCGCTGACGGTACTGGCAATATCGATGGGCGATTGTTGAGTGCCGGTTGAGCACACCAGATTATCGTGGCCCATTGTACCCCAGAACTCAGGCCCTGTTGAACCGGAGTAGCTCCAATGGCTGTCTTCCGACGCGGCTGCGGCACGCGCGCAAACAGCACAGGTCCCAAAGGCTGCGATAGTTTTCAAAAATTTGCGGCGTCGCATGAGCATCTACCTCAAACAGTTTTACAGCAGTGTCGCGCTGCGGCCTTTAGAAAAAGTTACGCGGCGCGCGCGGTAACGCTGGAGGCATATTGACGAGCAAAGTTACGCATTTCGGCAATACCAATGCGCTCGGCAATCTCTATCAGCGTATTGGCCGCGTCAGAGTTTCCATCGCGCCCTTTCGCTTTGCGCACCAATTGCATGGCAACCGGTTCATCTGCCGCCCCACCTGCCGCTTGGTCGCGCCACAAGAGAACCGTCTCGGCAAAGAGGCCGGATATGTCTCGGGTCAGACCCGCACTTTCCATCAACGCCCTGAGGCTGTGCGGACGCCCTTCCGCAAGGATGGAACGCACGCGGCGCGGGGCCAGATCACATAGAGCGGTCAAAGCTTCAGCGAAGAATTCTGCTTGGCCCGCACAAAGCACATGCATAAGAAACGATGGCGTGAGACCATCATTGTCACGCAAATAAGTTGCCAGAGAGCGGGCATCTTCGTCGCGGGTATCGCCCGCAACGATCACGGCGGCCGAACGCGCCGCATCACGCGTCACACGCTCAGCGCGTCCTGCACCCATTGTCTTTTGCACAAGTCCTGAGCCGACCAGCAAGCCGCTCACCTTTTCAATCAGGTCATGTCTTGCCTGTGGCGGCAGGTCGCGACGCTCCAGAAGAAGACCGCGAATGGTATGATTGTCGCCGTGGCGCTTCACAATTCGATGCAGCGTCGCTGGCGTCAGTTTCGCATTTGGATTCTGCAGAAGCTGTGTCACCTCGTCCGCCTGGCCAATCTCCACGATCGCGGCGGCCAGTGGCGCACTCACCACCCCGCGTGAGGCTATGACCGTGCGCATCAAGCTGCCACCCTTGGCGGCGATATCGACCAGATCGCTATCCGTGAGCACCGGAGACAACAACACAACCGTGCAGGCAATTTCGGGCTGGTCTTCGGTTAGCGGCAGGATCAAAGTTCTGGGCGCATCTTGTGATGTTGCAAAAACTTCCGCCAGAGCCAGTCGAACCTGTGGGGACGGATCATCCAACAAATAGGACATACCCATTTCTGCGGCGCGACGCTCATGGGTGCCTTTTCCGCACATTCGATAGGCGCGCCCAAGCGCGCCCGCCGCTCTGATACGATCAGACGTTTTCGCAGTTTGAACCCAGCACAAGAAATTATCGACTATCACCAAAACACCCCTACCGAAGAAATCGGTTTCGTACACATGTTCACCAATCTACCGCGCAATGGTTTACGATTGGTTCACCATGTTTTTTAGCGTGAGGTTAAGCTTGTGGAGCTGCGTTTGAGGCACTAGGGTCGTGAGCCATTAATGCGGCAGTGCGGCTGTTCGAGATAACGAGAAATGCAGGAACGACCTGACGGGCGCAGTGTGGCCACTTCAGCCGTTAGCTATAAAGCATGCAAATCAACGTCAGATCGATCATCGAATAGTCGGCGGGTTTGCGGGCGCTGACACTGTCAAATTAATGGAACATGATCCTGCAAACATTGAGTCAATCAAGAGACTTGCCGTGCAAACTTCAGAAACTGAATCCGCTTTCAAACTCATCGGTAATTCATCTGAATTGCAGTCGGCTCCTGAGTTTTGCGGCATCTTTCTGACCGATCCTGAGGAAGCGCCCGCAACGACCTTCTGGCTGTGCAGCGCATTTCCACATGACGCCAATTCGGAGCGTGAGTTCATTGCACGCCTTGCGAAGTACCGTCCTGTTGGAATGGCCGTTCACGGAATTCGAAGCATAAGAGATATTGAAAAACTGAGTGTGTTGGCGGAAGTCGCCGAAATCGAATGCGGCCTCACGGACCGCAATTTCGCTCTGCTTGCCGTAATCGACACCGTTGAGGGTGCCCTGAATGCTGCGTCTTATTCGAGACCAGTCGAGCGGCTTTCCGCCCTTTGCCTCGATACCCATGCGGTTGCTTCAGCCCTTGGCGTAAAACCGGAAGCCTCGCCCCTGACGTTCGCTCAAGGGCAGTTGGTCATGGCCGCGCATCTGGCCCGCGCAAAACTGATCAAAATGGTGTCAACCACCGACGGCTCAGCCGTAACCGAGACACAGCCTGAAGGATACGGCGGCGTCATGATCATGACGCCGGATGCTTGTTCATTTCAAGCATGCGATCAAAGCGGCCAATTCGGGCGCATAACCTCAAATACGTCGCCTGCATCGGCATAGTCCATATAGCCAAGACGACCAATCGGCCGCGCCATGGACATATCGAGACGTCCATCCTTAATGGCCTCGTCGCGGATATGAATGCCGACAACCTGCCCGATCACCATGGTGTTCCCACTCACGACCCCATCGAGACCGGCAAGCGGCATCACCTGAACCACACGGCATTCCAGCGCCGCCAACGCTTCCGCAACGTAAGGCGCATCCACCAGCCGACCCGGCGCAGCGCTCAGTCCGGCAAGTTCGAACTCGTCAGTACCGTAGGGTGCCGGCGCCGAGGTGGTGTTCATCTTGTCCACAAGATCCCGGCTCACCATGCTGGCGGTGAATACGCCGGTCTCTTCCACGTTGCGCTGGGAGTCCTTGCGCCCGCTTGAAGAAAACATGATGAGTTTGGGTTTGTCGGCAATGGGAGAAAAAAACGAATAAGGTGCCAGATTGATGCTGCCATCCTTGCCCTTGGTTCCAATCCAGCCGATTGGGCGGGGCGACACAATCGCCTTGAACGGATCGTGCGCCAGACCATGCTTGTTCATTTCGGTATCGTAAAACATAGCCGCACTCACTCGCCGTACCAGGTCACAACATCGGCCAGATCTGGGCGCGGACGCTCGACAATTGGAAAATCAGTTGAACCAATGTGAATGAAACCGGCAACCTTCTCGCCGTCCTTCACACCCAGAAGCGGGAATGCCCTTTCGTCGAATGCAAACCATTCCGACAACCAGTTGGACACATAGCCGTGTGCGTTGGCAGCCATCAACAGGTTGAGGCATACCGCCCCCGCAGACATGAGCTGCTCCCATTCAGGGATCTTCACATGCGGTGCAGCTGTCGAAATCACGCCAATCACCACGGGTGCGCGGGTAAAGCGCGTGCGCTCCACCTCGATCAGTTCTTCCGAGAGGTCCGGTTCACTTTCCAGACGCATCTTCAAGAGCGATTCGCCGATTTTCGCACGGGCTTCACCGGTGTAGACAACAAAACGCCAGGGCGCGAGTTTACCGTGATCAGGCACGCGCACAGCAAGACGCAGCATTTCCTCAATCTCTGCGCGGTCCGGCCCCGGCTCCTTCATCTGAAACGCAGGCGTGGAACGTCGCGTTGCCAGATAGTCCAACAGGTTGATTTCGGTTTTCATATCGTTCGTCTTCCGTTAGTTTGCGCCTAACTCAGCGGGTGGCCACGAAACGGCCATGTGAATATGCTTCACCAATGCCGATGCAACAATGTTTAGTAGAGCGTCTTGAAACACATGGCGAGATCAGCAGCAAGCACCATTCGTATAGCGTTCGTCATAATTTTGACCGCAATAACGTCTGCCTTTGCGCAAGACCCGTTTCAGGCGGGTGCCGGGGTCGATGTGCTGGAAAACAACCCGGCCCTGAAGGCTTTTTCCACAATTGAGTCGATTGCCCCGCCCGCCTCAGACCTGCGCCGCGTGCAGGTGGAGGCTCACCTGACAGATGACGGCCCAGCCATGCAGCAGGGCATATCGTGGCGCGTCTTCTCCACCCTCACAGACGACGAAGGCAAGCTCACCCTGGTGGCGAGCGCCGAGGGTGGTTCCACCGATTTCGAACTGCAGCCGGGCGAATATTTCCTCAATGCCGCATTTGGCCGCGCCGCCGCTACCAAGAAGCTTGTGGTTCCCAAAAATGGCGACGTGCCTTTGCAATCTCTGGTGCTTGATGCAGGCGGCCTCATCCTGAAATCCGTTTCCGGCAATGGCGTTCCCATCCCGGACAAGGATTTACGCTTTTCAATCTATACATCGGAAATCGGTGCCGACGGGGAGCGCGGTCTGGTGATTGCTGATGTAAAACCCAACACGGTCCTGCGACTGAACGCCGACACCTACCATATTGTTTCTGAATACGGCCAAATGAACGCTGTTATCCGCGCGGACATTCAGGTGCCGGCGGGCAAGCTTACCGAGGCGACGATGGAGCACAAAGCCGCGCGCATGACATTCAAGCTTGTGTCCGAAGCTGGTGGCGAGGCCATTGCCGATACCGCCTGGTCTATCCTCACGCAGGCCGGTGACAGCCTGTCAGAGGTCGTCGGCGCGTTCCCCTCCATGGTTCTGGCCGAAGGCGATTATATCGCCGTAGCCAAGAACAAGGACGTGATCTATCAGCGCGAATTTACGGTGAATGCGGGCGTCAACAAGGATGTTGAAGTGTTACTTGAACGCGACCGCGCGCCGCTCGCAAACTGATTCACCAACTGGCTTCAAGTCATTGATGCTGAATCGAATTTGATGTCGATCCAACATAAAAAAGGCCGCAGCGTTTGTCGCCACGGCCTTATTTTCTCTAACCCGGTTTTCCCGTGTCTTATGCCTTCGCCAGCCTTGCAGCGCGCGCTGCCTGTTTGCGCTTCACATCCGGCGGCGTCGCCTCTTCACTCAGCGATGCAATTGCTTCATCCAGTGTCATCGACACCTGATGCTGCGTGCCAAGGCGACGGATATTCACCGTGCGCTCTTCAGCCTCGCGCTTGCCGCAAACGATGATGACCGGCACCTTGCCCACAGAATGCTCGCGGATCTTGTAGTTGATCTTCTCATTGCGGAAGTCGGTTTCCACATGCAGACCCGCATCGCGCAGCGCCTCGGCCACTTCTTCACCGTATGGGTCAGCCTCAGACGTGATCGTCGCCACCACCACCTGCAGCGGTGCAAACCACAGCGGCATGTGACCGGCAAAGTTCTCGATCAAAATGCCCAGAAAGCGTTCCATGGAGCCGCAAATCGCACGGTGGATCATCACCGGCTTCTGCTTTTCGGAGTTCTGGTCGATATAGAATGCGCCAAAGCGGTCCGGCAGGTTGAAGTCCACCTGGGTCGTGCCGCACTGCCAGTCACGGCCAATCGCGTCTTTCAGCGTGTATTCGAACTTCGGCCCGTAGAACGCACCCTCGCCTTCCAGAATACCGGTCTTGATCCGACCGCCCGATTGCGCCTCAATCATCTTTAGCACTTCGGTCATCACGGCTTCTGCGCGATCCCAAAGTTCGTCTGACCCTACGCGTTTTTCAGGCCGCGTGGAGAGTTTCACAACAATCTCCTGGAAGCCGAAATCTTCATAGACCGACAGGATCAAATCGTTGATGCGCAGACATTCCGCCGCCAACTGCTCGTCTGTGCAGAACACATGCGCGTCGTCCTGCGTAAAGCCGCGCACGCGCATCAGCCCGTGCAGTGCGCCGGATGGCTCATAGCGATGCACATTGCCAAATTCCGCCAGACGGATCGGCAATTCGCGGTAGCTCTTCAGCCCGTGCTTGAAAATCTGCACGTGACCTGGGCAGTTCATGGGCTTCAGCGCAAACACGCGGTCATCAGCCTCCGGATCATCCGGATTGGTCAGCGCGTGGGCGGATTTCACCGCAAACATGTTTTCCTGATACCAGCCCCAGTGACCCGATGTCTCCCACAGCGATGCATCCAGCACCTGCGGCGCATTCACCTCCTCATAGGTGCCAGCCAACCTGCGGCGCATATAGGCCGTCAGCGTCTGGAACATGCGCCAGCCCTTGGAATGCCAGAACACAACGCCCGGCCCTTCTTCCTGAAAATGGAAGAGGTCCATCTCGCGGCCAAGCTTGCGGTGGTCGCGCTTTTCGGCTTCTTCCAGCACATGCAGATAGTTGTCGAGATCGGCCTGCTCGGCCCAGGCGGTACCATAGATGCGTGTGAGCATCGGGTTGCGGCTGTCGCCACGCCAATAGGCTCCGGCCACCTTCATCAGTTTAAACGCTGTGCCGATCTGCCCGGTGGAGGCCATATGCGGACCACGGCAAAGGTCAAACCAGTCGCCCTGATGGTAGATCTTCACGTCCTGATCTTCCGGGATCGCATCCACCAGCTCCACCTTGTAGGTCTCGCCCTTTTCGGCGAAGACTTCCTTCGCCTTGTTGCGCGACCACACTTCCTTGGTGAACGACTTGTTGCGCTGAATGATCTCCTTCATCTTCTTTTCGATTTTCGGCAGATCTTCGGGCGTAAACGGCTCATTCTTGGCGAAATCGTAATAGAAGCCGTTCTCAATCACCGGGCCAATGGTCACCTGTGTGCCGGGCCACAGCTCCTGCACAGCCTCGGCCATCACATGGGCCGCATCGTGGCGGATCAGCTCCAATGCGCGCGCATCGGTGCGCGTCACGATCTCAATGGCGCCGTCGGTAATCGGGTCTGCCAGATCGCGAACCTCGCCATCAATAGCAATGGCTATCGCCTTTTTGGCGAGCGATTTGGAAATTGATTCCGCGACGTCGCGGCCAGTCGTGCCGGCATCATATGCGCGAACGGAGCCATCAGGAAATGTAAGGGAAATCGACATGCTAGTCTCCTTGTCCAGTCCCGCCTACGAGCGCGGGTGGTTGGTGGTGTGCCGCAATTTGGGGCGGCGATTTGATGCGGGCGGTATAGTGGGATTTGTGGAGAATGTGAAGCCATCGTGATCAAGATTTGACGCAGTCGGCATTTGAGGGCCGCAACACAAAGAACTTCACCTCTCAAAGATTTCGATAGAGTTGAAACATAAGATCAATCGCACCTGTTGCAGCGCTTGAAACACTTAAAAAGAATACAATTACCCATATAGGTCTGACAATCATAAGCCTCTTAGTTTCAGATGCTATTTGTTGGTCCCTCAATGGCTGAAAGTCATCAACGGAAATCATGTTTTGAAATAAGGCTTGCAGCTCAGAGAGGCCTTTAAATCTGATGTACATGGCAAACAATTCCCAACAAATGAAGAGGCACAATGACACCATCCCCATTAACCCAACGAACGAAGCATGCCATTTGTCAATATCTGCCCGCGTTAATGTCCAAGTCGCAAAATATCCGGCATAGCCCACAGCCATAATCGTATTGAAATATCGTGCGGAGTGTTCATATTGTGTCCCGAAAAAATCTGATGCTTCCCGTTTGTACCCCGCGACACGGCCTTCTATATCCCTCGCTTCATTGCGGTGTTTTTCAGCTTCCTCATCGTATCCGAGATATCGCCAAAGGCGATCTATTTCCTCAGTGAGTTGAAGCATATATTTGGCCGTATCTTTATCCATGACCATTGGCGGCCTACCTCAAGCTATTTCCATATTGACGAAGTGAACAACAAACGGCGCGTGCGAAAACTTCATACCCAGATGTGTCAATCTTCCCAACGGCCGCATATGGGGAATCATCACGCCGCCCTGCCCGCCACAGTCAGCTTCACACCCAGCGCGGCCAGCACCTTCAGCACTGTATCATAGCGCGGCTTTGCCCCCTCTTTCAGCGCTTTGTAGAGGCTTTCCCGCCCAAGGCCTGAATCGCGGGCAATCTCGGTCATGCCCTTGGCCTTCGCTACAGCGCCAAGCGCCGCGATGAAAACATCCGGGTTCTCATCTTCCAACGCGGCACTGAGGAATTCAGCAATCATCTCGTCACTATCGAGATAATCGGCAATCTCAAATTTTGTGAACGTGTTCATAGCTTGTCCTTTCCAAGCATTTCCGCCATCGCCAGCGCCCGCTTGATATCTCGTTTCTGCGTACTCTTGTCCCCGCCGACCAACAGTAGATAGATCACATCACCTCGGCGGGTGTAATAGACCCGATATCCCGGTCCATGATGGATGCGCATTTCCGAAACGCCATTGCCGACCGGCGCACAATCACCAAAATTTCCCTTTTCGGCAGACAGAAGACGCGCCAATATCCGCGCTTTGGCCTTCATATCTTTGAGAGCCATGAACCATTTCTCAAATTCGTCTGACTTCTCAAAGGTGTTCATTGCAAAAATGTATCCCTTTGGATACATACCGTCAAGCGCATTTTCCCCTACGTCATCCTCGGGCTTGACCCGAGGATCCATGAACAGGTTTGCGTTTGGATGGTCGGATCAAGCCCGACCATGACGGAGAGGATAGCTCGCTCGGAACCCGTCCTCTCCCCTTGTGGGCGAGGCTTCGGAGCATTGGCCAAAGGCCCGAAATCGATCCAGCGAATCGATTTCAGCGAACGAAGGCCTGAGAGCGACGCCGCTCGAAGGCAATGCTGTAAATGCGCGAAGCCGATTGGCGTGGTGGACTGATGAGGGGTAAAACGTTGACGGAAAAATCTCGGCCCCGCCTCCGCTTCCCGTCACTTCGCCAAACAAGCTTTTGAAATTCCGGCCCTTTCCCAGCGGCCTACATTCCAGCGCACCAAAAATCGCCGCCGTTTCATCCACGCGTTCAAGCGCCACATTATCCTGAGGGCCTCCCGTCACCGGAGGGGTAGCAAGACGTTTCCGCCCCGGCGGGAGAGGATGCCCGCCAGCAGCGTGTAACGTGCGCAACGCTGTCGGGAAGCGCCGGGCGTGCTGGCCGTCACACGTCAGCATAACCGCTTCCCCCGGCCCCGTCGTTCGCGGGGTCGGCTCGGGTCCGCCGTGCAAGCGGGACGATGCGTCAGCCGAAAGGCCACACGCAATCAACCTGCGCAGCGAAGCAGACCGGCGTTTTGGATGGGTCGAACGTCCATCCGAGGTTAGTCCTGTCGGCCGCGTCAGCGCGCTGCCAGTTACTAAAATCCAATGAGGCGGCGCTATGGCGCGGCTCTCCATCTGGCGTGCCCGCGAAACAGGGGCAGCGCCGTAAAGGGGAGCAAAACCCGGTGGAAGTCTGCCGGGTGGATTTGGCATGTCCGCATTTGAGAAAGGCTAGTGAGGCGCAAAATGAGCGAGCAAAAACCCTGGATGATGATTGATCCGCCCGTTCCCGGCGTTGCTCCGGACGAAAGCCAGCAGCTGTTCGCCTGGCTCTTTCCGGTCTATCAGGCCATCGCCACGCAGATGCGCAATCACACATTCTGCACCCTGCCAAAATGTCGGCGGGCGCGGGCTTGCTGCGGGTTCCATCCGCGTCACCGCTGGCCGGAAAATGCCTTCAACCTGTTTCCCGCCTGCATTCGCAGCCGCGCCGCCCTTGCCCGACTGGAAGCAGCTCTGCAGAAGGCGGTCGACACAATACCGCAGGATATGTCCGACAAGATGGACGATGAAGAATTTCGCGCCACGCTGCTCGCGCTCATTCCGGCATTGCCAAAGGAATTTCTGGAGTAAGATTAGCCGACCAGTCGGGCTTGCTCTTCTATTGCCTCAAGGGCGGCCGGGCGGCCATAGTGGTAGCCCTGCACCAGATCGACGCCCAGCTTGGTCATCAGTTCGGCCTGCTCAGCGGTTTCCACGCCTTCCACAAGCACGGTGAATTTCTGGTTGCCCAGCATGCGCACCATATCTGTCAGCAGTGCAAGCCCCTGCTCTGTCTGGCATTCCAGCACAAAACAGCGGTCGATCTTCACCACATCGAAGTCGAATTGATGCAGCCACGCAAGGCCAGCAAAGCCAGTGCCAAAGTCGTCAAGCCAGATGCTGACGCCAAGCTGTTTCAGCTGCTCGATATTCTTCTGCGCCTGGGTTTCGAGATAGATATCAATGCCTTCGGTCACTTCCAGCGCAAGACGCGCTGCCCGCAAGCCGGTACGCGCAAGGACTTCGGCCACCTGAAGCGGGAAGCCCGGAGAACGCAATTGCACCGCCGAAACGTTTACGGAAACAAATTCGCCCATCGGGTTTTCCTGCAGATCATTGCAGGCTCGCTCGAGGGCCCATTTGCCAAGTTCGATAATCGCGCCAGTCTCTTCCGCCAGCGGAATGAAGACAGGTGGATGAACGGGAGAACCATCAAAATCACGAAGGCGCATCAGCGCTTCATGGCCGCGCAGCTGGCCGGTGCGGGAATCGACAATGGGCTGGTAAACCAGCGAAACAAGGTCGCGGTCCACTGCAACATTCAGCAGCTGCTCAAGGTTCTGTGCAGATGCATCAGACACCACAGATGTCGGATCAAAGACGGTAAAGGTGGCGCGCGATGCGAATTTCGATGCGTAAAGCGCGCGGTCTGCCTGTTGCAGAAGCGGCGCCATATCCATCAGGCCATCATTTTCCGTCATTGCCGCACCGATGGAGACGGTGACGATATTGCGATGGTCATTGCGGCCCGGGTGCTCAATGGCAAGGTCCTCGACGACCTTGCAGAACGACGCGGCCATTTTCTCAAGCTGACCACGGCTGATAACAGGGCAAATCGTCAGGAAGGCCTCGCCGCTGTATCGTCCGGCCACACCGCCATATTCACGGGCTGTCGTCGCCAGGGCCTCGGCCAGCTTGATCAGGCATTCATCACCAGCAGAATGTCCGAGGCTGTCATTATATGCCTTGAAGAAATCGACATCGATCAGCAGCACGGCAACCTGCTGGTCGCCATTCATCGCGAAACGCGAAATATTGATGAATTCACGGTTCAGCGCACGACGGTTCACCAGGCCGGTCAGCGGGTCAATTTCCGCGATCGTTTTCAGCTGTTCGCCTTTTTCATTGGCCACCTGTTCCTGAATTTCGGCCTGCAGCGCATTAATGAATGTGTGATAGCGCTCCAGCCCCAGTCGCCAGGACAGATAGACCGAAAGGACAAATGTCATGACGAAATAGGAACCGTTGATAATGCGCGAGTTTACGTCTGTTTCAGCAAGAAAGGCGAAAGCGTAAAGGTAACCTGCGGTAATCGTCGCAGATGCAGCTACGGAAAGCGAAAAGCGGAAATTGAAGAACAGGTTGACCGCCAGCACGAAAATCGTTGCGAAGATGGTTTCGGCGACCATCATCTCGCCGTAGGCGGAGCTCTGCGCAATATAGAGCCAGCCAAACGCGACCAACAGCAGCATGGAGGCTGCGTGTGCGTGCATGCTGCGCAGGCTCAATTTGTTTCGGTAGCCGATTTCCACCATGACCACCGCGCCCACCAATACAGAGAGACGCAAAGCGGCCAGATTGAAGGCAACGTCTGGCAGGAACATGGCATCAAACACAACAAACGCCGTGCACAGCAGCGTTCCAATCCACATGCCAAAGCGCAGAAGTCTGCGGTTTTTTTCTTCGTCCTGCTTTTCCAGAATATCAAGCAAGACAGGGTCAGGCAGTGCCCACCACGGCTGACTAATGGCCGCTTTGGTGCGCCTTTCTATGTCATTGCTATCAAACATCTGAAACCGGCTCCTCAAGAAATAAACCGTGTTCGAATGAGTGGCAGAACTGAAGTCCGCCAATTTAAAGGTCGGTTAGACCAGAATTCTGCTAAATTCAGGTTAACAATAACAATTGCATTTTATGGCATGGGAATGCGCAGCGGGTTTACCGCGTCCCATTCTGGGGCGTTAACCAAAAATTAGGGATTTCCAGCGCGCGCTTCGCGATTGCGGTACTCTTCCCTCGTAGGCTTTAACGAGGAAAGCAAGACAAATGCAGCAAGCACAGACCAGCTTCAACATCGACGAACAAAGCATCATCACCCCTTCTCTAGTTAAGCAGCATCTGGCCGCTGCAAATGTCGGCGATCGAAACGTCGATAATGAGGAACTTCAACTTGGACAGGCAGAGTTGGCGTTGATACTCGGCGCCGCAGAGAACTCTTTTGCGAAGAATGAGCCTGCAGGTCCGATCGTTGAACGGCTGATTGCCCGCCTTCACACGCTGCGTCGCAAAAGCAGCCAGGATGTATGGGACGTGCTCGCGGCTATTACCCATGAACATCCTCTGCGCGAATATCTTCTTCAAGATCCCATGACCCGCTGGTCATTTGAAAAGCCGCGTGGCTATTCTGGCGATGCTGGTTTGATTGACCTGATTTACCGTCACGCCAGCACGAATGGTATGGTTGGTGCGACAACCGATCTGGGTCGCGCAATTTACGCGCAGACCAGTGAGGCTCCGACTTGCGTTGCCGCGCGTGAGCGTCGTGATTTGCTGGCGCAACTTGTTGACGAAACTGCAGACAGGACGGGCGAAGCTGAAGTTCTCGCTGTGGCGTGCGGACATCTTCGTGAATCTGAATTGGTAAAGGCACTTGATGCAGGCACCTTGAAGCGCTGGATTGCACTTGATCAGGACCCGACCAGCATCTCCATCGTCACCGAGGCCAACAAGAAACACGACGTCATCAAGCCAACGCCCGGCAGTGTAGCTGGTCTTATTCGTCGCGCCTACGATCTGGGCAGCTTCGATCTCGTTTATGCGGCGGGCCTCTACGACTATCTTTCGCGCGAAGTTTCCATTCGCCTCACCCAGCGCATCATGGAACTGGTCAAGCCGGGCGGCGAGTTCCTGTTTGCCAACTTCAGCGATGAAACCGCGACCGACGGTTATATGGAAAGCTTCATGAACTGGCCGCTTATTCTGCGTTCTGAAGCTGAGATGATGGACATCATCAATTCTTCCATCGACCGCAACAAGGTCGAGGTGGAATTGTTCCAGAGCGATAACCGCTACCTTTACTACGCGCGTCTGCGCAAGATCGCTGACTGATACAGGTCATCGAGACGAATTGGCGACGGGGGATCATTCCCCCGTTTTCTGTTTCCAAAAACGCCAAGGTGCCCACCAACGTTGACGCGAGGTGAGTTCGCGCGGCACGGGATCATAGCCCCAAGTGCCTCCCGGACCACAATGCATGAAACGGAACAGCGCCATAAATCCACCATTCCACAGCCCGTATCTGGCAACGGCTTCATAACCGTATTCCGAGCAGGTCGGCATATGCCGACACGATTGGCCTATGAAACCCGATAACGTTAGCTGATAAAGGCGAATTAGCCCCAACCCAAGCAAACGCCCAGGTGTCTTGGGAAACGCTCCCTGCCAGTTGCGCGAATTCCGAGTATAGCCTGTGTCTTCGACGGGTGTCTCGCTATCTGATTTGCCTTCTGGATGATGATGTCCGCTGCACATTTTGATCTCGCTCAGTGAGCCGCTGCGGATGCGGTCGATGCCTCGATCTGATCAAGACAGTCGCAAACCGCATCAAATGTCAGCATGGTGGACGCATGGCGGGCCTTGTAATCCTTGACCGGCTTGAGATAGCGCATGTCTTCAAATCGACCTGTCGGCCCCTCACCGCCCTCTTTCAGCATGGCCAACATGTCTTCCTTCGCCTTGCGCAACTCATCAGCAGTCGCGCCAACAACGTGGCGCGCCATAACAGACGAAGATGCCTGACCCAATGCACATGCTTTGACCTCGTGAGCGAACTCCGACACCCTGTCTCCATCCATTTTCAGCCAGACCTGTACCCGTGAGCCGCAGAGTTTGGAGTGCGTCTTCGCCGTTGCATCTGCGTCTTCCAGCGTTCCCGTCAAGGGAATATTGCCCGCGAATTCGAGGATCTTGGCGTTATAAATTTCATCCATCACATATTACCTGACCGGCGTTTCCACCCGTGCTTTTGACGGTGCCGTGGCTCGTTGTTTCAATTCACCGTGATCTTCAATATAATATTCGCGGCGATCTTTTTGTATATGTCGAGAGACACTATATGATAGATTGTTGTTGAAGGTGGATTTTGCCAGCAGCAAAATTTCGCCTTTTGGCGCTTGGATTTCGTTTTGTGATCTGAAATGGAAGTTCGAGCGTGGTATTGATAGTTGGCCTGCAGATAGAATATTGGGTTCAGGCTGAAAGGGAAACCGTGCCGGAGAGCGCCAGACGACGCTTGAAAGCCCCGGAGCCCGCCAAAATGGCGCAAGGCAGTGTGCTGCAGCGTTCAGGATCTGGCGGTCCGAATTTTGAAAGTCAGGTTTGCCGCAAATGGCAGATCAGGAGGCCAGAATGGACGCTGTTGTGAAGCGGCTCGACGCCGCAGATAATGATGCTTTGAAGCGCCCCACCCGGGAAGAAGCAGAAGCGGCTGTACGCACGCTTATCCGCTGGGCGGGTGACGACCCGTCACGCGAGGGTCTGCTCGACACACCTGCGCGCGTTGCGAAAGCCTATCGAGAACTTTTTGCCGGATACGACGCAGACATCGAAGATGTACTGGGACGCACGTTCGAAGAAGTTGCTGGCTACGACGATATGGTGATGGTGAAGGATATCCCTTTCCATTCACATTGCGAGCACCACATGGTGCCGATAATCGGCGTTGCCCATGTTGCTTACCTGCCCAAGGGGCGCGTGTTGGGATTGTCAAAGATTGCGCGGACGGTGGATGTTTATGCCCGCCGCCTGCAAACGCAAGAGGCGATGACCGCACAGGTGGCCGCGGCAATTCAGGAAAAGCTTGAGCCAGCAGGTGTGGCTGTTTTGATTGAAGCCGAACACATGTGCATGTCCATGCGCGGCATTCAAAAAGAAGGCTCGACGACCCTCACCTCAACATTTACCGGCACATTCAAAGACGATGCGACGCTGCAAGCGCGCTTCATGACGATGTTGCGCCACGCGCAGAAGTAACATGACCATGAAATTTGATCCGCCAGCAGCCTCCAAGGACGAACTTGAGGGCGCAGGAGCATTCACCCCGAAGTTTGACGCCAACGGACTTGTGACTGCAGTTGTCACGGATATTCGTGACGGCGAATTGCTGATGGTTGCCTTCATGAATGAAGAAGCGCTTGGCCTGACGCTGGAAACAGGGATTGCGCACTATTACAGCCGCTCACGCGGCAAAATCTGGAAGAAGGGTGAAACCTCCGGCAACCTGCAGTCAGTGAAAGAAATACGCACAGACTGCGACCAGGACGCCATCTGGCTGAAGGTGGAAGTCGCTGGCCATGATGCGACATGCCACACAGGACGCCGCTCCTGCTTCTACCGCATTGCCAAGGCGGAAGACGGGCGGGCCGTGGTGGAAATCACTGACGATCACCGGCACTTCGATCCAAGCGACGTTTATAAAGACTGAGACACTAGAGCGTTTCCGGTGCAAACGGGATCACCTAAAACGCTCTATCTATTTGTTTTTGCCGCATTGTCCGACGCCGAAGCGAACACGCCTCGGCTGGAAATGCTCTAGCTGCTATTTGCAGGCTCGGTGATTTCGCACACAGCGGCAGGTTTGTCAGCGTCTTCGCATACAAACTCAGACGGGCGATTGCTCAAACGGGCTTTCCCCTGGCCTGCGCTGGACATGGCAACCGAGGCTCGTTTGACCTTATGCGTCTGGTAACGGGAGTAGAGGCTCCTGGACAATTTTGCCAGACAAGAGAAGCACATGCAATTTCTCCGGTGCGCATGAATAGTTGAAATTGAATGTGGCGATCCTGGCGGCACATGTCCAGCCCGGATGACTGCAATATCCACCACGCAGGATGACCACAAAATTAAGCATCTGCCCAACTTGTGAACAGAATTTACCCCAATTCACCAATTGGCAACCGTTTCGGTGCTCTATTATTATTATCTGTTGGCTGTTCGTGAGGAGTGAGTGGCCGTGTTGAATTGGAATTTTAGGCATGAAGCTACGCCTTTGTCACCCGCAGAACCGGGTGGGCCTCCTCTCGCCCAGAACATCCCTGAACCGAAGGACGGTGAGCCGCGCGGCATCGCACTAGCCCTTGGCGGCGGCGCGGCACGCGGATGGGCACATATTGGCGCATTGCGCGCACTGGACGAGGAAGGCATCAGAATTTCAATGATTGCCGGAACGTCCATCGGTGCACTTGTGGGCGGTTGCTATCTTGCCGGCAAACTGGATGAGCTGGAGGCATTTGCCCGTTCACTCACCATGCGACGTATCGCTGCATTTCTTGATTTCACTATCGGCGGCGGTGGTTTGCTAGCGGGGCTGCGCCTGACAAAGCGCATGCAGGAACACCTAGACAAGCTATCGGTGGAAGATTTGGACCGGCCCTTTGTCGCTGTCGCCGCAGAACTAACAACAGGGCATGAAATCTGGTTGCACTCCGGCTCGCTCATCACCGCAATTCGCGCATCCTATGCTCTGCCGGGTATTTTTGAACCTGTGGTCAGCGATAAACGCGTTTTGGTTGACGGTGCCTTGGTGAACCCTGTTCCGGTTTCAGTTTGCAGGGCATTTGAAGAACCGCTCGTGGTAGCGATCAACCTGAACTATGACCTCTATGGCCGCTCTGCAGTCATACGCCATCGCGCTACACCTGGTACACTTCCAAAAGAACGTGAAACCGACGGGAAACAGACGCATTATGGCGTGACAACGGTTATGGTTGAGGCGTTCAACATCATTCAGGACAGAATCTCGCGTGCGAGACTGGCAGGCGACCCGCCCGATCTGTCGCTGCACCCACGCCTGGCAGACATCGGATTGTCAGAATTTCACCGTGCCGGAGAAGCGATTGATCGCGGTTATCAGGAAACCAAGGCAAAGATTGGTGAAATCCGCCGAATGCAGGACATCCTGATTTCGCGATAAAAAAACCGGAGGTGCAGAGCCCTCCGGTCATTCAATGTCCATCAAGGACAAACTTCAATCAGGCTTCAGGGCCGCGCGCAACGCGCTCAATTTCTTCACGAACGAGCCGCTCAACCATCGTTGGCAGATTATCGTCGAGCCACTCCTGAAGCATCGGCCGCAGCATTTCCTCGGCAATTTCATCAAGGCTGCGCTTGGAGGAATTTAGCGCCGAGCTGAGTTCATCAAATGACTTGGCAACGCGAGCGCCAGTTTCGCTGGATACTAGCGGCTTGGCGACAGAGGCGACTTCGCGTGCCTGCTCCTTTGGCTGAACACTGATGGACAACCCTTTGGCTGGCTCCACCTGAACTTTCTGTGCTGTGGGAGCTGCGGAGTTCTGTGCATCTGCCTGTTTGATAGTTGCAGAAGGGATGACCACCTGCCCGCTCCGCACACCGGCCATTTTTTCGGTCATCAAAGGACTGCTGGCTTGGGGTGCGGCTGGCGCAGCTTCCCGCTGGATTTGCTGCGTATTACCATGAACACGAGCAGCAATATCAGCCAATGTTGTCGGCTTATCCGAAGGCGCAGACGCTTCCGTCGGCGCTTTTTGAGCGACCGCCTCTTCAGCGTAGCTCGCGCCATCCATCGATTCCAGTTCCTTGTCGATGGTCAGCTCAACGGGTTCCTGTAGTTCATCTTCCTCAGCCACTGGTGTTGCCGACTTATCGGAACCGTCAACGTCATTATCTTCAATAATCCGGCGAATAGATGCCAGAATTTCTTCCATAGAGGGTTCACGCGCTACATTTGGCTGAGCCATTATCAATCCCCGTTTGGCAATGTGTCACTTGGGTGGCCTGCTCCGCTGCAATTTGGCCACCGCTGTACCGCCCGCGATCCACGCGCAGCACTCGATCAAGATTATTCGATACCGAAGCGGATACAATCGTCTCGAATCACTTATCCAAAACGATACACAAGTTTGTGCGTGAGATGTAGGCCTCGGGACGTTCAGCGTGCGCCGACAGTCCGCAAACCAAACCAGGCATCCTTAACGGCGTCATAGTGCCCTTCAGGATCATACTTGGCGACGCTCAAATTCTGGCTTTCTACGGTCAAACGGCCAATTGCAGCGACTATAGAGTAGCTGGCAACAACCGCATTTGACTGCGACAACGCGAGACTTTCCTTCGCATTCAACACACTTTGCTGTGCATTGAGCACGTCGAGGGTCGTTGCCTGACCAACCTTGCGCTCTTCAATGACGCCAGAAAGTGCAAGATTGGCGGCTGATTGCTGAGCACGATTGGCCGCAATTGCCGCACGCGCGGCTTCCAGCTGCGCGTAGGCGCTGACAATGGACTGCTGCACGTTTAAGCGAGCGGAATCGACCTGAATGCGGCTTTCGCCCAAACGCTCCTTGGCTTGACGGATCGCACCATATTCCGCACCACCCTGATAGATCGGCACCGAGAGCTTGGCTGAAACCGAGCCATAGTTATACGTCGAAGATGTACTGGTATCGTTGAACGAACGCCCAACAGTACCTTGCAGAACAACACCGGGAAGCATTGCGCCTTCGGCTGTTTTTACGCCGTAGCCTGCTGCATCAACGCCGTATTGCGCCGCCAAAATGGACGGATGCTCATGGAGACCAATTTCAACTGCGGCATCAACGCTGGAGGGAATGCCACGCGCCAAATTGCCGGCAGACCCAATTCCACTGGGTTGAACACCAACGATCTGCATGTAGACCGCCTCGCTCTGCTTCAACTGCGCGACTGCGGACGCCAGAAGCGCCTTGGAAGCGGAAAGCTGCGCCTGAGCCTGTGCAACATCGGTGCGGGTGCCCTCTCCCACTTCCAGACGGGCATTGGCTGCTTTCATCTGCTCGTTCAAGAAGCCAAGGTTTTGCCTGCGGATCGATACTATCTGCCGGTCGCGTGCCACACTTGCGTAAGACTGCGCCGCAGCCAGCAAAATGCTCATCTCCTGCGCACGCAAAGCTTCGCGCTGGGCATAGACATTGGATTCCGCCGAACGAACGCGATTCAATGTCTGAAAGCCATCAAATATCTGTTGCGTGACAACCAGTGCTGCAGAGGTTGATCGTGTGTCGAAATTGTTTCCTGAAACGCCGGCATAATCGATAAAGCGCGATGCAGTGGCCGAAACGGAGGCATTGACCTGGGGACGGTAGCCGGCCTTGGCAATCGTCACACCTTCATCCACAGCCCGCAGACCTGCCCGCGCAGCATTGAGATCAGGATTATTGGCATAGGCCTTGGACATCGCATCATAAATGCTGTCGGCCCAAACCACCTGTGCAGACGCGGTCAATGCCACGCTGGTTGCCAAAATCGTCAATGCCTGGCGGACTTTAAACACAATCGGTACCCCCGGATGAAGTGTCGTTTTCCCTCTAAGTGTCGGGAACAAACACATCGGTTCAATGAATAGAAAGACAATGGCGACCGGTTCCCCAGCTTTCAAGTCAGTAGGCAAGACAACGAATCACAATCACGTGGTCCGTTGCCATTGAGCAACAATTTTATACGACCTTGATTAAATGACCGCAGACCTGCCTGCGGCCCAGTGAAAAGAGGTCTTAAAAAACAAATTCTTCTGCAAGGCGGAAGCCCGGCAATGGCTTGATAGATGTATTGAACGCAAAGCGTTCGGAATATGTGCCCTGCTCCCGGACATAGATGCGTGCCTCTGAAGCATTGCCAGTGCCGACCACTGCGATCAGGCGACCACCTTCACGAAGCTGATCGAACAGCGCTTCTGGAATGACCTCAACAGCGCCATTGAAGAAAATCACGTCATAGGGGGCTTCGCTTGCATAGCCCTTTTCCAGATCGCCGGTAACAACCGCTACGTTGTCATATCCCAGATCGGAGAGCCGTGACGCAGCAGCAGCGGCAAGCGCCTCGTCGCTTTCCACAGAAACAACAGAACCTGCCAGCTTGGAAAGAAGAGCGGCCACATAGCCCGCGCCGCAACCGACTTCCAAGACAACATCTTCAGGAGCAATGGCACCAAGTTGCAGCAGCTTGGCAAGCGGCGAGGCCTCTGTCACGTAGCGGCCCGGCGCAACCTGAATGTCCGTGTCGACATAGGCCAATGCCTTCTTGTCTTCAGGCACAAACGCCTCACGCGGTACGGATAGAAACGCGGTCAGAACGGAATGTGACGTTACATCCGTCGTGCGGATCTGGTTGTCGACCATTTTGGTGCGCGCGGCTTCGAAATCAATCATGGCTAATCCCTGTTCACGGATCCTGTCCGCATATTGCCGCTCAAATTGGCACGGCAAGCTTCTT
Source organism: Ensifer sp. (assembly GCA_050301895.1). Lineage (GTDB taxonomy): Bacteria > Pseudomonadota > Alphaproteobacteria > Rhizobiales > Rhizobiaceae > Ensifer_A. Next base: position 186,692 of record JBNKZZ010000010.1, read on the forward strand.
CGCAGACCCTGGAAGCATAAAGTCACCTGTCTATTAGTCGGCGACGCCCCGGCTTTCAAGCGTTCAAGTGCACAATGCACCAAAAATGGAAGTGGAATTTCCTAATGAAGGAAGAAGGTGGAGGCCTCGCCCGGAATTTTGCAGTTATTTCACTTCAATGGCTTACAGTCAAAGTGCCACACTACACCCACTCTGAAAAATCATTGAATATCAATAGGCGCTGCCACACCCTGCCACACTTCATCCATCATGATTTTTCAACCACAATCTTCCACCATTTGTCATAATCAGCTTCACCCCCGGACTGAGCTCAAACATGATTGTGGCTAAATGGTAGGCTGTAAGTACGGCTTCCTGAAGTTCTTGATTGTCTTCCAGGTCCTCCACTGGAACATCCTGTCCACGGGCTTCTTCTCTGTCTATGCGCCTTCCATGACTTAGATGTTTGGATGCATCGCTAAAGAACCGCGCCACAGAATTTGATTTCGTATCGCAGTCTGGACGTTCCTTGAACATCCTTTCTTTCAGCCATGCAGCAACCATGCCTTCGGAATACCCAATGGCGTTTTGAGCTTCAGTAAGCAATGCCGGGCCCAGTGATTGCAACAATGGTGCCCAAACGTGGGCCAAAATGGGGTTATTTGAAACTTCGTCGTGAGCACGATTAAACTGCTCAACAATCGCTCGTGCGGAAACAGAATTGTTTCCCACAATCATTTGCGGGTCAATTGGCCCGAGTTGGCTCTGGCGCCCCATTACAATGCGGTCGGTTCCAAGCGCAATCATTGTTCCGGCGGACATCGCAAACACTGGTATAATTGTTTCAATTTTTTTAAATTTTGACCGGAGGTATGATACAATTGTCTCTGTTGCATTTATTGCCCCACCCGGGGTGTGGAGTAATAGCGTCAGTCCGCGTCTGTAATCCATGCCGGTGATGCTCGACATAAATCCGTTCAAATCTTCTTGCATAATCTGCAATTTGAATTGAGGGATTTGAGGTTTTTGCAAAAATGCGGATGAGTAGAAAATTACATTCCTATCCCCACGCAGCTTTGACACCTCCTCCAGTGCAGCGACCAACTGACTTGAGACCCAATCACCTTTCGTCTCATCGGGCTGCGAATTGACTTCCTCAAGCAATTCCCCCCACGCAGGCATCTATCAACCTTTGCTATTCAAGCAGAAACCAAGCTGCCTATTCGGATCAATCTGAAGCCCCAGCGTTCCAGAAAGATGAAGCTGGCCTAAGTTCGCTGTCTCAACAACCTTAAGACACTCGGCATATTGCTTGTACTCCTCGGTCGCTTTCAAAAGCTGCATAAGGTCAGGGTCAACAGTGTCCATTATTCCATTCATTTTATCCATTGAAGCCTCCCTGAAGCTGGTATGACACAGATGATACCCTATTGAAACTTACCCCGGGGTAAATTTCACGTTCATCATTGATTCGAAACCGTTTTTGCAACTTTTCACCAGCAAAAATAGCCCACTCAACGCGTGCAGATTCGGCAAACCCAACAGAATCACACGGCACATTCACCCCCACCAAAAAACCATGCTAGATCGAGCTTGAGAACAACAAACAGCCACACCTTGATCATGGGATAGGATTCCAAGCGCCAGAAAATTGCCACACTCTCGCAAATATCTTTTCTATTTCAAGAACTTAGAATAAGGGGTGGAGGCCTCGCCCGGAATCGAACCGGGGTGCAAGGATTTGCAGTCCTCTGCGTAACCACTCCGCCACGAGGCCATCCGATGCTGTAAAAGCGAGTGGTGGCGGCGATTTAGAATGATTGGAGGAAAACCGCAAGAGGAAAAATCCACCCACCTCAAATTGCATGCCCGAAATCAGCCTTCACTGCCTCGTTTGGCCTTCTTTTTCTTTCCCCATTTTACCAGCAGCCTGCGCCGCCACCGCCGAACGGCCGGAATATCCTGAGACAAAACCAGCAAGCCGAGGGGAATCATCCAAAATCCCAAGACAGGCAAAAAACCAAGCATGCCCCCAAATATCAGCGCAAAGCCAAGCCAAATGCGAGCGTGACGCGAATCCGGAAGGCGCCACCGCCAGGTCCTGACCCAAATCTCGCCCGTGGCGAAATCAATTCCGACGCCTTGTCGATTTTTTCTATTCACGCGCAGTTCCCTGAAAACATTGATGGAATGTGGCATCACAAATGGGGCTTTTTGTGCTGATTTACAAATTTCCTGCTTTTTTTCAGAAAAACCTCTTGGCAAATCGCCTAAGCATTTGTATTAGCCGTCTCAACTCACCGCCCGACGGTGATCCCTGGTAGCTCAGCGGTAGAGCACTCGACTGTTAATCGATAGGTCGTCGGTTCGAATCCGACCCGGGGAGCCAGTTTCAAAGGCCCGCAGCCATCCGGCGCGGGCCTTTGTTATTTCGGCGATACTCCATCCCTCACATACACCATACCAGTCTTTGCAAATTCTGCTCGCTCGCGGCGCTATGGCCTTGGCGAAAGCCTTGTTGCCTGCAGAATGCAAGGTAAACACCTGCCAGATTACTACCTTATAATTGCAAAAATAAACTGTCGCTATCACCAGTTACAGAAACACTGCGTTTCTGCAACGCTGCCCTCATCAACAACTGAGGGCAAAACGATGATCAAGATTATTACCCCCAAGAACTACACTGAAAACCCACGTGCACTGGACCCGATTTTTCGACTGCGCAAAAAAGTCTTCCATGACCTTCTGAAATGGGATGTCGAGGTGCAGGACGACAAGGAAATTGACCACTATGACGATTCCAAGCCCATCTATGTGGCGTCCTACTCACCGCTAACGGGCAAACTGCGTGGCGCGCTTCGCCTGCTTCCAACGATCGGCCCAAATATGCTGGACGATACATTTCCAGTGCTGTTGGGAGGCAGCCCAGCTATTCGGGAGGCAGATGTTTGGGAATCCAGCCGTTTCTGCATCGATCCTGATATTTCGCAGGACCGCGCGGCCAATCAGGTGACCGTTGCAGCTGCGGAACTGATGTGCGGCGTCGGTGAACTGGGCTTGGCGTCTGGCATTCGCGAAATCGTTACCGTGACGGACGTATTTTTGGAGCGAATGTTCCGCAGAATGGGTTGCCCTGGAAGACGCATTGGCGTTCCGCAGAAAATCGGTTCCGTTATGGCTGTTGCCGTCAGCTGGGATGTAAGTCCCCAAATGCTGAGCCAGATGAAAGAAATTGCGGGAATTTCCGGTCGTGTTCTTGAGGAACCAATGACCATCGATGCGGCACTTGCTGCCTGATCTTCTCAAAAAATGCGCGGGCGACACCCGAATTCGCCCGCGCGTTAATGCAAATAAAGGGCTTTGTTTGCTAGAAAGGGCACGTAGAATATATAGTCCTGCTAATATAGTGCAGCGGGTCGGGGTATCGAGTTTATGCGATTGAGCACATTCAGGATTGCTTTGAGCGCTTTTGCGCTCATGTCGCTTGTTGCCGTGGATGCATCTGCGGCATCAGTTTGTGAGCGCCTGCGATCCAAACTTAACAACGCGACCGAAACGATTGGCAATACGCAATCTGCCCGAAAATATGCCACCGCAATTTCCCAGCAGAACCAGCAAATTCGCAAGTTACGTTCAGATCTAAGCCGCATGCATTGTGCAGCAGGAAACTCTTCTGTTGTCGTCTTTGGAGCAGATAATACCCAGTCCTGCGGGAAACTAACCAAAGTCCTTTCCAAGATGGAGAAGAACCTGCAGGTGTTGCGCTCTCGCAAAGACACGCTCGTCAAAAAGAGCCTTTCGACCTCAGCGCGCAAGCGAATTCTCGCTTCCTTGGAGGCCAATGGCTGCAACGACCTGATTACTGCAGCACCCAAGAAGCGTGAAAAAGCTGTAACCAATTACGCATCGCGCGACGTAACAGACGAACAAGTCAAAGGCAGTGGTTCGGTGACCCGTTATGCGCTTTCGACCCTTGGCGGCGCAAATGGCGGTGGACACCTGCAGACTGTGTGCGTGCGCACGTGCGACGGTGCGTTTTTCCCGATCTCGTCAAGCTCAAAACCACAACAATTTGCCCGCGATGCGCAGGTCTGCTCGATGATGTGCCCTGGCATGACTACGCAGCTATTTTATCACTCCGTGTCGAGTGAAGAATCAAATCAGATGATTTCCACAATTGACGGCACGCCCTATATCGATATGCCGTTTGCCTACAAATACCGAAACAGCCCCGCTGGTGGAACAAAGTCATGCAGCTGTAATTTCTCAGCCTTCTACAAAGAGATGATGCGACGCGAGAGCGGCAAGCCCTTGGACAATGCGAAGACCAGTTCCTACTCGTCAATTACGCAAATAGGGTCGGAAATGTCACTTCGCGAATCTTTGCCCGCAGAAGGTCCGAAAAAGGAAAAAGTTGAGCTCCGCCCCTACGACCCGGATCAAGAGAATATCCGCCGCATTGGACCGCAATTCATGCCGGAAGCCGCATCTTTTGACTTGCACGCCCCGCTGGAAACACCTTCAACAAACTAGGGTCGGACGGGCGTATTGCCAAGCTCTGCCTTTCGCGATCTCCAAAGCCGCATTTTATAGGCTGTGTGCGCTTTCTATGTGTGCAAGCAATTCCAATTGCTTGCAAAGTTGACTAGAGTCGACCCCGCTCTGACCAATTTCCTCCTGCCCTGATGTGATTTTGATGTTTGATGTAATTAGCGTTACCGGCGTGGTCTTTGTGTTGATCGGTGTCGGCTTTGCTTCTGTGCGCAGTGGAATGTTTGGCGAGAAAGAATTCGGAATTCTCACGCGCTACATGTTGAATATTGCGCTTCCTGCGCTCGTGGTGAATGCCATTTCATCGCGACACTTCAGCGAAATTGTTGATGTCGCCTATCTTGGTGCCTACCTGTTTGGCTCGCTGGTTGCATTCGCTGTCGGCTATGTGCTCAGCCGCCGGGTGCTGAAGCGCGACGGCACGGCGAGCGCCTTTGACGCCATGGGGTTTTCCGCCAGCAATAGCGGCTTCATTGGTTTTCCAACACTCAACATCATTATGCCCGCAGTCGCCCCAATTGCGCTCGCGTTGGACATGTTGGTGGAGAACTTCGTTATGCTGCCGCTGGAACTGATGCTGGCTGAGCGCGGACAGAGCCGTGGAATGCGTGGCATGGCGCTGGCCAAACAGATTATCACCCGCCTGGCCAAAAACCCGATCATGATCGGCATTGCGCTCGGCTGCGCTATCTCACTCTCCGGCGTCGATCTTCCGCAGCTGATCGCGCGTCCGATTGCTCTCATGGCGGCATCCGCAACAGCACCAGCGCTCATTATCATTGGCGGAAATCTGGCGAGCCTGCCGTCAGGAAGCGCTAACGGCAGTATTGGCTTTATTGTTGTCGGCAAATTGATCCTTCATCCGCTTGCGGTATTTGCCGGCCTGATATTGATGGGCAAGGCAGGCTTCACCCCCGCCTCCGACGAATTGTTCAACGCGGCGATCATTATGGCCGCAGTACCGCAAATGGGTCTCTACACCATGCTCGCGCACCAGTATGGCGAGAGCAAAACCGCGTCATTTGCAACATTCCTGACAACGCTCGCTTCATTCTTCACGCTGACCTGGCTGATCTGGTATCTGGACGTAATTCCATCAACGCTTTGATTGGGGCGCATTGCCCCAGCCGTTCTCAAACACCAGTTCGTCCAGTGGCAGGCGCTGCCGCCAGCCTTTGACGGCCAATTCCGGCTCACTGTAAAGTTCTTCGACATAGCCGATACAGAGCCACGCGATGACCTGCACGTGGTCCGGAATATCCAGCAATGCCTTGATGTCTGCCTCGTGAAAGATGCTGACCCAGCCAACACCAACACCTTCGGCCCGGGCGGCAAGCCAGAGATTTTGAACGGCACACACGGTGGAGTAGGCATCCATCTGACTGTTGTGCGTGCGCCCAAGAACCACTTTGCCGCCCCGTGTGGGGTCGCATGTCACGCAGATATTGAGAGGAGCGGTGCGGATGCCCTCCAGTTTCAGCGCGCGATAATGGCTCTGGCGTTCGCCCTCAAACATGGCGGCGGCTTCTTCGTTGGCGCGGTTAAAAGCCTGCCAGACGTTCTCCCTCACCGCAGGATCGGAGACGAGGGTGAAATTCCAGGGCTGCATGAAACCCACCGACGGCGCCGAATGAGCAGCGCCCAACAAGCGCCAGACCAGATCATCCGGCAATGGTGTTTCCAAAAACTGACCACGCACATCGCGCCGGGTTTCGATGGCCCGGTAAACGGCAGCAGAATCTTCAGGTGTAAAGGCCCCTACCCGCACCAATGCGCTATCGCACATCTGCGGGCTTTCGCCAGCATTCATCGGCATCGCACTATTCCCCTTGGCAACGCGAAACCGATGTGCCGTCCACGCGCATCAGTCTATCTTGTCAGGCCGGTCTTCTGGCTTGAGATCAACCGCGACATGCTATCCTTCCCGGAATTCTCCAGTGGCGAGGGCGTGGCCCCATTGCAAGTCGCGTCCCTCATACAGCGTTGGGCACGCACCGGACTTTCACCGGCTTCCCGATTCTCCCGCAAATATTGCAGGCACCTGACGACGCGAAATTGGCAGCTAAGTGCCAAAATGGCAAGGTGTTTTCAAAGCGGGGTGTTCGGTAGCTGCCACACGTCCATTGGGCCGCACAACGTGCGCAGCTCGCTGTCCCCGCACCTTTCAAAATGATTCATGAGAAGCATCTAGTGATATGCTTTTATTATACTTATTCACTTTGGCGTTGCGCGCATTTTCGTGAATTCACCAGGTCATAATCACCTGCCGCGAGGCCAAATTGACGAGACTCCGGCAACAGTTTCCATCAGCGGCAGGAACGCTCACTGCCTAATCGGTGAGCTTCGAACCGGGAAGAATCATGCGCTTCAAAAGACCATCCTTCAGTGTGAACTGGTGGCGAATGGCGGCAAGCGCGTGAACAAATGTCAAAAACAACATGGCAAAGGCCAGAAAGGCGTGCAGTGTGGTCCAGAGGCCCACAGCAAGCACAGAGGTAGCGACAGGCAGCGGCGGAACAGGAACCAACGAAAACATGCTGAGTGGCACTCCTGAGGCCGACAGCACCGCCCAGCCCGCAACTGGTGTAACTGCAAGGCTGACAAACAGAAGCATATGCACAGCACGCGCTATGCCGACCTCAGATTTGCTCATCTTTTCCGGCAGTGCGGGTCTGCGGTTGAAGACAAACCAGACGAGCCGCAGGCACCATAGCGCGAGGATCAAAAAGCCCAGAGACATGTGCCCGCCGACTTGGGCGGCCTTTGTGGCCTTATCCGGCGCGCCGGAGAGGTCGAGGCCCAGCCAGAACTGGACGAAAAACAGGCCTGCCATGATCCAGTGAAACAGGATCGTCGCCAGGCCATAGCTGTCCGTTGTGTTGCGGATCATCCGCGATCCCGATACCGATTGGTGATGGGATAGCGCCGGTCGCGACCGAAGTTCTTGCGCGTGATTTTGACGCCCGGTGCTGACTGGCGACGCTTGTATTCAGCGATGTAGAGGAGATGCTCGACGCGATGAACTGTCGGCTCGTCATGCCCGCGCGCAACGATTTCCGATGTCGACATCTCTTTCTCAACCAAACATTCGAGAATGTCGTCGAGAACGGGATATGGCGGCAGCGAATCCTGGTCTGTCTGGTTGGGACGAAGCTCTGCAGACGGCGCCTTGTCGATGATATTGTAAGGTATCACCTCGCCCGTTGGCCCCAATGCACCCGGCGGGAAGTGTTCATTGCGCCAGCGTGAAAGGCCATAAACCTGCATTTTGTAGAGGTCTTTGATGGGATTGAAACCACCATTCATGTCGCCATAAAGCGTGCAATAGCCAACTGACATTTCGGACTTGTTGCCGGTTGTCACAACCATGGAACCAAATTTGTTGGAAATTGCCATGAGGATGGTGCCGCGCGCGCGCGACTGCAGGTTTTCCTCGGTAATCCCCTCATCCGTGCCTTCGAAGAGGTCGGAAAGTGCAGAGGTGAACCCGACTACCGGTTCCTCAATCGCTACAATATCGTAACGGCATCCGAGTGCATTGGCACAATCGGCTGCATCTTTGAGCGATTCTTCCGATGTATAGCGGTATGGCATCATGACGGTGCGCACACGCTCCTCGCCCAACGCGTCCACCGCAATCGCTGCGCAAATAGCTGAGTCGATGCCTCCGGAAAGGCCAAGCACAACGTTCTTGAAGCCGTTCTTGTTCACATAGTCGCGGAAACCGAGCATGCAGGCTCGATAGTCCGCTTCCTCTTCAGTCGGTATCTTCGAGTTTACGCCCTTGTCGCAAACCCAACCACTACCCCCCTGTCGCCAGGTGGAGACATAGACAGTCTCTTCAAACTGGCTCATCTGGAAGGCAAGCGATTTGTCCGCATTGAAAGCAAAGGACGCGCCATCGAAGACCAGTTCATCCTGCCCGCCGAGCTGGTTCGCATAGAGCATGGGCAAGTCTGTTTCGATGACCTGACGCAGAACAACCTGATGACGGATGTCCACCTTGCCGCGATAATAGGGAGACCCATTGGGCACGATCAGCAGTTCAGCACCGCTTTCCGCCAACATCTCGCAGACACCCAATTCACCCCAAATGTCTTCACAAATGGGGATGCCAAGGCGAACACCGCGAAAACCGACAGGCCCGGCCATTTCACCCGCGCTGAACACGCGCTTTTCATCAAACTCGCCATAGTTCGGCAAATCGACCTTATCGCGCACAGCAATCACCTTGCCCGCATCAAGAACAGCTACCGAATTATAGCGGCCCTTGTCGTCATGACGGGGATATCCAACTATCACGCCCGGCCCGCCATCTGCTGTATCTGCAGCCAGTTCATTGATCGCCTTGGCGCAAGCCGCCAGAAAGGCAGGCTTCAACACCAGATCTTCCGGTGGATAGCCGGAAATGAACAACTCGGTAAACAGGACGAGATCTGCGCCGTGGCGGGCAGCCTCTGACCTGGCCTCGCGCGCAAGGGCCAGATTGGCGGTAACATCACCAACGGTTGGGTTAAGTTGGGCTGCGGCAATGCGCAGGGTTTTCGAGGCAGTCGCTGTACTAGTCATGCCTGCTATTTAGAAGGGTTCTGCGGGAAATGGAAGAATGTATTCATTGTCCATTTATGCAGGACCACTTATAGAAAAACTATGCATACGCATTCGAAGGACAGAAGCGGCCAAACCATTTCGATGCAGAAGGAAGACAGGCCCCTACTCAACCGGCAGTCAATATTGGCGTCGCCGCGCTTCTTCCTTGCCGAAAGAGAAATCGCAACGAAGCTGATTGATGTGCACAAGCACAATCCGCGAATGGCGCGGTTGATGGCATCCTACAAGAAATGGCTCCTGACCCACGCCATATTTGCGATGGCAAATCAGCGAAATCCTGACGATTCCCTTTCCGGCCTCACCCCCGGTCGCCTGCTTGATCTGGTGGAACAATATGGAGCGGTCAGCCGAAACACGGCCAGCAGCTATGTGGCCGAGCTGGTCGCCTATAAGTTTCTACAGCCGGTTGAACAGGATACAGACAGGCGCCTGAAAGTCATCGAAACAACGACACTTGCCGAAGATGGAATGCGAACCTGGTACGACGGGCATCTGGCTTGCCTGGACCTGCTCGACGGCGGCGGCCGCATTGAGTGTTCGCATCAACGACCCGAGCTGATCTTCAAAGCACAGCCTATGATGATCGACCGCATTCTCGCGGACCCCGAATGGCGCAACCCGCACCCGTCAATGCTCTATTTTCTTGGCTCGGACATTGGCGGGCTGCTGCTGCATTACATCATAACGCGCCTTGAAAATTTCCCAGCGGGCATCGAGAAGCTTGAGATTGGCGCTGTCAGCATTCCTGCAATGTCGGACCTCTTTGGCATTTCTCAAAGCAATGCCAAGCGCATTTTCCGAAAATGCGAGGAGCAAAATCTGCTTGGCTGGACTGAAGCACGACGACGCGGAAACATGTGGGTGTCGGGCACCTTGATTGGTGCGCACCTCCGCCGTCAGGCCGTAAAATTCGAATTCGTGGACTTGGCATTCCACGAAACCTGTCGCCAGCTGGATGCTACCCGGCAGTAACGACGCCGGGGCTGCCTTTAGCGTATTGCGGCAACTCATCTGTTATTTCGTAATAATCGCCCTTGTCTTCGCAATAAATGTGGCTTGCCAGCACCATATGGGTGGGGCTTTCAAACAGGCCTGCACCAATGGAGATATATTCCAGGTCTTCGCGCTTCCAGAACAACGCGGACCCGCATGTGCTGCAGAAACCACGTTTGTAGCCCGGTGTAGAGGCATACCAGGTAAGAGCCTCTGCGCCGTCCAGCTCCAACTCATTTTCCAGAATGTTTGTTGACGCCCAGAAATGCCCGGTCTGTTTACGGCACTGCGTACAATGGCAGCCAACCACTTTGCGCAACTTGCCATATGTCTTAAATTTCACCGCGCCGCATAGGCACGCACCCCGCCCTGTCTCATTCATTTTCAACTCGTATCGCCGTTGCCAAAAGAAGAAGGGCCAGCTTCTCAGCCGGCCCTTGCCAATTCAAGTTCATTTAAATGAAACGACGATCAAATCCGCTTATGCCTTGATCGCGACCGCACGCTTCTCATCGTGTGCTTCCTTCATGCGCTCAGCAAGCAGGAATGCCAGCTCAAGCGCCTGATCGGCATTGAGGCGCGGGTCGCAATGGGTGTGATAGCGGTCAGCGAGATCGTCGCCGGACAGCGCACGTGCGCCGCCGGTGCATTCCGTCACATCCTTGCCGGTCATCTCAAAATGAACGCCGCCTGGATGCGTACCTTCTGCGCGGTGGATCTGGAAGAAGCTCTCGACTTCTCCAAGAACCCGTTCGAAAGGCCGCGTCTTGTAACCATTCAGCGAGATTGTGTTGCCGTGCATCGGATCGCTGGACCAAACGACCTTGCGTCCCTCACGCTCAACTGCGCGGATAAGACCCGGCAGATGATCACCAACCTTGTCGTGACCGAAACGGCAAATGAGTGTGAGGCGACCAGCTTCGTTTTCCGGGTTCAGAATATCGATGAGGCGCAGAAGTCCATCAGGCTCCATCGACGGGCCGCACTTCAGTCCAATAGGGTTCTTGATGCCACGGAAAAACTCAACATGAGCATGATCGGGTTGACGTGTGCGGTCTCCAATCCAGAGCATGTGGCCCGACGTCGCGTAATACTCACCGGTTGTAGAGTCGATGCGGGTGAATGCCTGCTCATAACCAAGAAGCAACGCTTCGTGACTAGTATAGAATTCCGTTTCGCGCAGACGCGCATTGGTTTCAGACGTGATGCCGATGGCGCGCATGAAATCCATGGTTTCGGAGATGCGTGCCGCCAGCTTGCTGTAGCGTTCGCCCTGCGGGCTACCCTTCACGAAGCCAAGCATCCACTGGTGTACATTTTCCAGGTTTGCATAACCACCCATGGCAAATGCACGCAGCAGGTTCAATGTGGCTGCAGACTGGCGATAAGCCATGATCTGGCGCTCAGGATCAGGAATGCGGGCTTCCGGCGTAAACTCGATACCGTTGATGATGTCACCACGGTAGCTGGGCAGCTCCACATCGCCCTGCTTTTCCATGTTGGAAGAGCGCGGCTTTGCGAACTGACCGGCAATACGGCCAACCTTGACGACCGGCAACTGCGCACCGAAGGTCAAGACAACCGCCATCTGAAGAAATGAACGGAAGAAGTCGCGGATATTATCGGCACCGTGCTCGGCAAAGCTTTCTGCGCAGTCTCCGCCCTGAAGCAGGAATGCGTTACCATTGGCCACTTCAGCCAGCGACGCCTTCAGACGGCGTGCTTCACCAGCAAAAACGAGTGGCGGGAAGCTGGCGAGACGGGCCTCAGTTGCCTCCAGTGCAGCTGCGTCGGGATATTCCGGCACCTGCAGCACCGGTTTTTGCCTCCAGCTTGACGGTGTCCATTTATCAGCCATTTTACTCACCTAGTTCCAATTGGGCGCAGCGATGCCTGCGCAAAGTGGGCGCTATATAGCCATTTCACCCGGAATTGCAAAGCCGTTGCAGCCAAGTTATGCGGTCACGCAATCATATATCCACGAATGCGCGGCATTTTTCCGACATATGGGCCACAAAAAAACAAAACGACAGTTGCAAACGCGGTCTGCACCCGTGTTATCGGCAATCGGACCGCTTACGGCAGACCATTGGCGTGTTGCTGCATATTACCATGCGGCGAGGCAGAGTCTGCGCGCCGACCCCACGATTGGATGCATCAGCGCGATTGCCGGGCCAGCTTCGTTTGGTTGGTTACACCCGTTCGCCATTCCTCACCCGGTAGCTGGGCGAGTACATCGTCACCAGCTCTTCTGACGCTGTTGGATGAACCGCCATTGTGCGGTCAAAATCGTCCTTTGTGCAGCCAGCCTTCAAGGTAATGCCCAGAAGCTGTGCCATTTCACCAGCCTCGTGGCCAAGAATATGAGCCCCCACAACCTTGCGATCGGCCGCATTGACGATCAACTTCATGATGGTCTTTTCCGCACGTCCAGAAAGCGTCGCCTTCATGGGCCGGAATTCCGCGCGATAGACTTCAATCTCCGCGAATTTCTTCGCAGCATCTTCTTCGGACAGGCCGACCGTACCAATTTCCGGCTGCGAGAAAACCGCTGTGGCGATCAGATCATGATCGGGTGATGTTGGATTGCCCTTGAACTCCGTCTCGATGAAGCACATCGCTTCATGAATGGCGACAGGGGTCAACTGAACACGGTCGGTCACATCGCCCAACGCAAAGATGGAGGGCACATTGGTGCGCGAATATTCATCAATGATGATCGCACCCTTGTGATTGACTTCAACACCAGCATTTTCCAGGCCCAGCCCCTTGGTGTGAGGATCGCGTCCCAGCGCCAGCATGATCTGACCTGCAATGAGCTTTTCGCCATTCTTGGTGTGGGCGGCCAGCAAGCCGTTGCCCATCTCGTTGACGGTCTCGATCACATCATGACAGATAATGCGAATGCCCTTGGCCTCCATGGCTGCATGAACCCCACGGCGCATATCATGGTCAAAATTCCGCAGGATTTCCGCCCCGCGATAAATGAGGGTCGTTTCAACACCGAGACCGTGGAAGATATTGGCAAACTCCACAGCGATGTAGCCACCACCGGCAATCACGATGGACTTCGGCAGTTCTTCCAGGTGGAAAGCCTCGTTAGAGGAAATGCAGTGCTCATGACCCATCAGCGCATTATGCGGGTTCGGCGTGCCACCGACTGCGATGAGGATGCGCTCAGCCGTCACCGTCTGTCCCGTTTTCACCAGGCGTACAGTGTGTGCGTCAACAATTTCCGCACGGCTTTCAAACTGTTCCGCACCGGCATTCGTCAGCCCCTTGCGATAGAGACCTTCAAGACGCGCTATTTCCGCATCCTTAGCGGCAACCAGTTTCTTCCAGTCAAATTTCGTTTCGCCAACTGACCAGCCGAAACCTTCTGCATCTTCAAAATGCTCGGGGAACTGCGAGGCGTAGACAAAAAGCTTCTTGGGCACGCAACCGCGAATTACGCATGTGCCACCGTAGCGGTACTCCTCGGCGATCGCGACTTTTTTACCCATGGAGGCCGCAAGGCGTGCGCTGCGAACGCCACCCGAACCACCGCCAATAACAAAAAGGTCGTAATCAAATGAGGACACGGGCCAATCTCCGGGATTTTGTGTGAAGCAAATAAATCAAACGAGCATATCTCTGCGACGGATTTGGTGTATTCAGGCCAGATTTGCAAGCGCTAGGCCAAAAAAATGAATAGCCCGCGCAATGCACGGGCTACTCAAAATGTTCAAATAGTTCGCGGCCAATTACTGCGCCGCTTCGCCTTCCGGCTTCGGAGCGAGTTCCGGCAGTTCGCCTGCCTCAACTTTCGCACCGATGATCGCTTCCAGTTCCTTGTCGCTTTCAGCGGCAAGATCGCGGTCAACGCCAGCACCCCAAACGTCTGCGGCTTTATAGAGCTCACGATTGGTGATCGGCATATCTTTGAGGAATTTCTTGCCGACATCAGAATTGAAGAAGTCAGCAATTGCATTCAACTCAGCTTCCGAGAAGGACTTCGCGTAAATAGAAGCAGCTTCGCGCTCCAGATCACCACGACGGCCAGCCAGCGCCAGGGTCTTTTCATCAACGGTAGAAATGATGATGTCCTGGAAATTCGGCGAAGCCTGGATAAGCGTTGCCTTCAGCCGCTCAGCGATTTGCGGCAGGATATTGTCGAAGGGGTCGGTAGCGCCCATTGCGTCAATAGCAGCACGAGCAGCCTTGAGGTGCGCGTCGGACGCTTCCTGCGCACTGGCAGGTGCGCTTAGCCCAAAGCCTGCAAGGCAAAGAGACAAACATGCCGCACGACCGAGATCCGCAATTTTAATCATACTATTTGTTACTCCCATCATATTCATGCTTTCAGCGTTTTAACGCCAGATGGCCCGGCGATAACCGCGAGCGATGCCAGATTGATAAACAGGCCATGCTCGACGACGCCAGGTATTGCATTGAGTTGGCTTGCCAAGGCCTCTGCATCAGGAATGCGGCCAAAAGATGCATCAAGGATGAAATGTCCGCCATCTGTGACAAAATCTTCCTTGCCGGTAGCGCGCAGTGCGATTTCACCAGTCAGACCAAGACGCGAGGCCAGCTTTTCAATCGCCATAGTTGTTGACTTCAGGCCGAAGGAATTGACCTCAATCGGCAACGCAAAGGCTCCGAGCGTGTCAACGACTTTCGTCTCGTCTGCAATGACGATCATCTTCGATGACGCCGATGCCACGATTTTCTCACGCAGAAGTGCGCCGCCGCCGCCTTTGATAAGCCGGAGCGCAGAATCAACCTCATCAGCACCGTCAATTGTCAAATCGAGCTCCGGAAGCTCGTCCAGCGACTTGAGCGGAACGCCAAGTTCCAGGCAAAGTCGCGCGGTTCGTTCAGACGTCGGAACGCCTTCCACCTGAAAGCCATTTGCGACTTTTTCCGCCAGCAGACGGACAAACTCCTCGGCGGTGGAGCCGGTTCCAATTCCCAGGCGCATGCCGTCTTCGACATAGCCCAGTGCGGCCTCAGCGGCCTTGATTTTCATCTGGCGGGCGTCCATGCGCCAACGCCTCCTTCATTATTAGCGATGAAGGCGCTTTTACACGGGCTTTAGCCTCAGGGAAAGCACAAATGCGCATAGTCAGCAGCTTTGTCGCTTGCGCATCCCGGCCCACGTAATTACGTTCGCCCCGCCCTTCCCCTGCCCAGGAAAACAACATGAACCAACCACTGGTGATATTCGACCTCGACGGAACACTCATCAATACAGCACCTGATTTGATGGCCAGCCTCAACCATGTGCTGCTGCATGAGGGGATAGATCCGGTCTCCTATGAGGATATCAATATATTGGTTGGTCAGGGCGCGCGTGCGATGATTGAAAAAGCATTTGTGTTGCGCAACGCCCCATTGGATGAAGCACAGATGCCAGCTTTGCTGGATCTTCTGATTGCACATTATCTGGAAAACATGCCGGGCGAAAGCGAGCCCTACCCCTTCGTGGAGCGAACGTTACAGCAGCTACGTGCAGAAGGCTTTTTGCTGGCCATCTGCACCAACAAGATGACAGCGCTCACCATGCCGTTGATCGAGGGAATGGGGCTTGCTCACTACTTCGATGCCATCACCTGCGGAGACACATTTGATGTTAGAAAACCGGATCCAGGCCACATTACTGGAACGATTGATCTGGTTGGCGGTCGGGCGGACAATGCAGTCATGGTGGGCGATAGTATCAACGACATTCTCGCTGCCAACAATGCCGGTGTTGCCTCAGTAGCCGTCGATTTCGGATATTCCGACCGACCTGTAGACCAACTCGGCGCAAAGGTTATTGCCTCCAGCTTTGAAACGATGACGCCAGAGTTCTTCCGTTCACTCCTCAAATAAAAAGAGCGGCCCCAGAGCCGCCCTTCTCAATTGATTGTCTCTATTCCTCAGACGCTACTTGCACGCGCCTTTGATGTCGCATCCATCGCGCGCTGCAGATAATCATCACGCTTGTAGATATCTTCGAAGAATTCAACTTTGCCGTCAGCATTTGGCCAGGCGGTAAAGTACGACACATAGACCGGAATGCGACCGGCAACCGGCACTGAATGATTCTGACCGGTGGCGATCTCGGAACTGATCTTTCCAACATCGGTGCGCAGCACGGCAGCGGCCATGACTTTCGGCTCCGCCAAACGCACACAGCCATGACTAAAGGCGCGTGTATCGCGATTGAAGAGGCTCTTCGAAGGCGTGTCATGCATGTAGATATTGTGTTTGTTCGGGAACAATATCTTGAGCTGACCAAGCGCATTGCCGTGGCCCGGTGGCTGACGCACGTCCACGCGATCTGTCACATTCCAATTGATGGAGGAGGAACTGACACGGCGCCCACCCATTGATGTTTCGTAGCCGAGGCGATCCAGATAGCCTGGATCTGCACGCAGCTTGGGAAGCATTTCGTTGACAATGATCGAGCGCGGTACGCCCCAATACGGGTTGAACTCAACTGTTTCGATCTCATCCATAAAGAATGATGTCTGATTGCTCGGCTTGCCGACAACGACGCGCATGTCGAGTTTCTGCTTGCCATCCTCAAAGTAGTACGCCTTGAAGGCCGGCTGGTTGATAAAGACGCGACGTTCGCCGAGTTCAGCCGGCAGCCAACGCGCACGCTCCATTGCATAGACCACCTTGTTGTAGCGGTCTTCCATGCTATCGCCGCCCTCAATCTTTCGAATCGTGGCCGGACCAACAACACCGTCAGGACGAAGGCCCTTTTCTTTCTGGAAGTCTTCCACCAATGCTACAAGCTCTGGCGTATAGGCCTCTGTGTCCTTGTAATCCACGATGGTCAATGCGTGGTTCAGACGCAAATCGCGAGAACCGTTTTTCAAGATGCCTTTGATGACATTGGGCAGCTCTGCATGCGAGCGTCCAGGCTTGATCAATGTACCGGCGGCAATCTCGATGCGATCATCCGGGCCGCCCATGGCGTCTTTCAGTTTTGCCAACTCAGCTTTGAGAGCTGAAAAATGCGGCCCCTTGGGCGCACGGTAGGCAAAATAGCGGTCAACGCGCGCTGCATTTTTCAGCCGCACAAGATCATTGCCCAGCTTAACGGTCTTGCGCTTGAAATCATGATAACCGGAAATCTTATTCGGATTCACACGACCACGCTCATTGTCCTGGATAAAGCTAAGCGACGCCGCAGTTAGCTCAAACTCAAATGTCGCGAGCTGCGCCCAGCGCTCAACCGCATCGTCAGACAGCTGTGGAACGGTGACGGCGTAGTCCTGTGGGTTGAGACCGAATTCCTCAGCCTTGGACAAGACCTCAATGGCCGCTTTTGCACGGTCGAGGATTTCGTTGCCGCCGATCCAGAGGAAATCTTCTTCGCTCTTGTAGTAACTCTCCATGGCGTCAGCAACGCTGCTATCAGTCGCAACCTTGATTGGCGGCATCGCCGCTTCTGGCTGCGCATCGCCAATCGCACCGGTGACAAGCGGAGCTACGAATTCCGGGATCGCAAATCTGCGAATGCCTTCAACCTTGTAGGTATAGTAGGAAGGTCCCGAGACACGAGGAAGCGGCTTTCTGACTTGCTGTTCCTGTTCTACTTCCCTCGTCTCAATCGTCGAGCTCCGCTTCTTCTTGAGCAAATCAAAAAGCGTTGTGTTGGCAGCCTCTGCTACGTGTGGCTGAAACGCCATTGCCACGCCGGAGATCAACAAAGAGATCGTGAATTTCGTCGCACGTTTCATAAACATTCCCTGTGCAAAACAGTGATTTCGTATCGGGTGATTTGCGGCCGACATTATCGGATTGCGGCCATGATATAAAGGTTACGCGCCTACCTGCCGCCTTATTCGCAACGTCACAATAACGTGATAAGTTTGCGTCAAAATGCGCGCGCAGCCATAGCCTAAACAATTGATAAAATTGCAGACTTAATTTTTTATTAATACCATGACCTGCGCAGACCACCACCCAACGTTTTCCACAAGCCGCAATTTTGTCACCGGCTGCGCCAAATTGGCAACGCTATGACATCCGTATTCAGGGTGTCAGTTTGCGGCCCGTTTTGCCCCCAGCAACCAAGAACAAAATGCAAGTGCGAGCATGGCACCGGCGATTTGTGCAACGACAAAGCTGGCTGCATCAACCGGGCGGATACCGGCGAATGTGTTTGAAAACGAGCGGGCAAATGTGACCGCGGGATTGGCAAAAGATGTGGACGCAGTGAACCAATAGGCTGCCGTGATATAGAGGCCGACGACCTGGGCCACCGCCTCTTTGCGCACCCGAACTGTCACCAGAATGGCGGCAACAAGGCCAAATGTCGCGATAGCCTCGGCCAACCATTGCGGAGCACCTGTCCGTATCTTTTCACTGGCCTGAAGGATATCCAGGCCAAACATGGCATGCGCCAACCAAACGCCGACAACACCCCCGACACACTGAACCACGATATAGGCAGCAGATTCGCTTATCGCGATTTCGCCCCGAAGTGTGAACACACCCGTTACCGCTGGATTAAAGTGCGCGCCCGAAACGGGTCCCAGCATTGTGATAAGCACATAGAGAATTGCGCCGGTGGGAATTGTGTTACCCAGCAATGCGATGGCCACATTGCCGCCAGCGAGATTTTCCGCCATGATTCCGGAACCGACGACAGTTGCAAGCAGGACAGCGGTGCCGACAAACTCTGCGGCCAGTCGACGAGAGAAAGAGAATTCCACGGCTCAGCCCTCCAGCGCCATTTTGGTTGCGCCTTCCAACTTGCCAATATTGGCAAGCGCGACTTTCAGGTCATCAAGCTGCATCTCTTCAACGGGAAGAGCGGTGAGAGCGAGCACGCGCGCCTCAAGCAGGCTATAAGCTTCCTCAAACGCCGCGCGACGCTCTGCTGCCGTATCGCCCTTGTGCGCAGGATCCGGAATGCCCCAATGCGCCTTCACTGGCGCACCGGGCCACAATGGGCACGCCTCGCCTGCAGCGCTATCGCACACCGTGATCACAATATCCATTTTCGGAGCGCCCGGGCCGGCAAACACATCCCAGCTCTTGGAAGAAAAGGCCGCCACGTCGTATCCCTTGTCTGCCAGCATTGCGAGGCCATCGGGATTTGGTTCGCCGCGCGGATGTGACCCCGCCGAAAAGCCCTGAAAACGCCCCTCGCCCAAACGGTTGATAAGCGCCTCGCCGAGAATGGAACGCGCCGAATTGGCGGTGCAGAGAATGAGAATGTTCTTCATTGATTGTGACCTAACTGCAAGATTTCAATTCATTAAACGCAGGCGCGCACAGGGATGCGTCGCCGCCACAGCAATCCTCCATCAAAAATCCAATGAGAGATTGCATTGCGTCCATATTGGCGTGATAGCGAATGAAGCGCCCTTCCCGCTCACCCTGAACGAGCCCGGCCTGCGCCAGCACCGACAGGTTGGCCGACAGCGTGTTTGGCAATGATGAGAGTGCGGACGCGATATCACCCGCCACGGCCCCTTTCGGGCCGCAACGAACCAAAAACCTGAATATGTCCAGACGCTGCTCATGCCCGAGGGCGGAGAGAGCCGTGAGTGCCAATGTCTTTTCCATATTTCCAGAATTCACGAAATAATTTTCAGTGCAAGTGAAGCTTTTGTGACAAGCTATATCTGGCTTTAGGAAAACTAAACCGTTTTAAAGCCGTACCCCTCCTTTCTGGGTAATTGCTTTTCGAAATTCAGCCCGTTAGACACGTGACAACATATCCGAGACAGCGGAGTTATTCCCATGGCAGATGATCTTTTCCCCCTTGGCCCCGACAAAACGGTCTATCGCAAGATTTCCTCCGATTATGTGTCGGTTGAGAACTTCAAAGGCCAGGAAGTCCTCACAGTAGAGCCCGAAGGCATCAGACTACTTGCGGAAACAGCGCTCGCAGACATCAACCATTTGCTGCGCCCCAGCCATCTGCAGCAGCTCGCCAACATTCTTCAGGATCCTGAAGCGACGGAAAACGACCGCTTTGTTGCCTACGATCTTCTCAAAAACGCAAATATTGCGGCTGGTGGCATTCTGCCGATGTGTCAGGACACAGGTACCGCGATTGTGATGGCCAAAAAGGGCCGCCGTGTGTGGACGGAAGGTGGTGACTACGAGGCCCTCGCCAAAGGCATTATGGATGCCTACGAGCACAAGAACCTGCGCTACTCGCAGCTCGCGCCGCTGAAGATGTTCGAAGAAAAGAACACCCGCAACAATCTGCCAGCTCAGATCGACATCTACGAAGAAGGTACCGACGCGTACAAATTCCTCTTTATGGCAAAGGGCGGCGGTTCGGCAAACAAGACCTTTCTCTATCAGGCAACACCTTCCCTGCTGACCCATGATCGCATGATTGAGTTCCTTAAGGAGAAAATCCTGACTCTGGGTACGGCAGCCTGCCCGCCCTACCACCTGGCAATCGTGATTGGTGGCACATCTGCGGAAATGAACCTGAAGACGGTCAAACTTGCATCCGCCCGCTATCTCGATGAATTGCCGACAGAAGGGTCGGAAAGCGGTCACGCATTCCGCGACCTTGAGATGGAAGCCGAGATTCACAAGCTTACCCAATCTTTGGGTGTCGGCGCGCAGTTTGGCGGCAAGTATTTCTGTCATGATGTTCGCGTGATCCGCCTGCCTCGCCATGGCGCATCCCTGCCGATCGGGATCGGAGTTTCCTGTTCGGCGGACCGTCAGGCGCTTGGCAAGATCACCAAGGACGGCATCTTCATCGAACAGTTGGAAACCAATCCAGCGAAATACATACCTGATATCGACGAGGCCCAACTCTCCGAGCACGTCGTCAAGATTGATCTGAATATGCCGATGAAGGATGTTTTGGCGGAACTGACCAAGCATCCAGTCAAAACCCAGCTTTCGCTGACCGGCACAATCATTGTTGCGCGTGATCTCGCGCATGCCAAAATCCGCGCGATCCTGGAAAGCGGCGGAGAAATGCCGCAATATATGAAGGACCATCCGGTCTATTATGCAGGTCCGGCAAAAACGCCGGAGGGCATGCCTTCAGGTTCATTCGGCCCAACGACTGCTGGACGCATGGATAGCTATGTGGACCAGTTCCAATCATTTGGTGGATCTATGGTTATGCTGGCAAAGGGCAATCGTTCCAAAACGGTACGCGATGCCTGCGCACGCCACGGCGGTTTTTACCTCGGTTCCATCGGCGGCCCGGCAGCACGCTTGGCACAGGACTGCATCAGAAAGGTTGAAGTGCTTGAGTTCCCGGAACTCGGCATGGAGGCCGTATGGAAAATTGAAGTTGAGAACTTCCCTGCTTTCATCGTCATCGACGACAAAGGGAATGACTTTTTCAAGGAACTTAACCTCAGCTAGAATTGCTGGGCTCTATGGGCGTCGAATTGACTCAGGTATTCGACGCCTATCTATTGATAGCAACTAAAGCGCATACCTGAACGCAGCTATATTAAAGTAACCGGTCAATTACCTGTCATAATTAATAATTTCCCAATTATTTGTACCTAAAACTCGCATAAGTATTGGAATTAGGAGAATCAGATGGCGACGGCGCCAGAGCAAAAAAAGGTGCAGGTTCCCGATATCGCCGCTCAAGTGACGTATGCGATGCGCAGCATGGGGGTATCCCCAATCCCGCGCAACTATGAGCTGTTTTACGAGGCCTATATTGGCTCGAATCCGAAATTGACGAAAGAGCTTGCCTCTCTCGGCACCAAGGCAAGCCAAGAGGAACTGGACGCAATCGGCGCTCAGTATTTCGATCACAATCGTTCGACGGCAATTGACGGCGTACACACAAAGATCGCGGCGGAACTCGAAGCAATTTTGGGCATCTTGCAGCAGGAGCAAAACTCACTGGAAAGCTACAACAAGCTTCTGGGAGAGACATTCTCGCGCATTTCGACCAAGAACATGACCAGCGCCGATCTTCTGAAGAATGCGATCACTGCGATCTCTGAAGCCACAGGTGACACCATGGCAAAGGGCGAGCTGGCTGTGGAAAGCGTCACTCAGAAGTCACAGGAAATGGACGACATCCGCAAGGAGCTGGATGAATACAAGCGTATTGCCAACACCGATTCTCTGACCCGCCTCTTCAACCGACGCGCCTTTGATGATCGGCTCGCAAAGATCTACGACACGCCTCAAAAACGTGCCGTGACCGCGCTCATCCTGTGCGACATTGACCATTTCAAGCGGATCAATGACACTTTCGGCCATCCGGTCGGCGACAAGATTTTGGCGACTGTTGCAAATGTCATCAAAGCAAACGTTCGCAAAGACATATTTGCAGCGCGCACGGGCGGTGAAGAATTTGCAATTATCGTTGAAGGCAATTCCGAAGAAGAAGTCTTTGCGATCGCTGAGCGCGTACGCAAGTCTTTGGAAGCGACACCTTTCAAGAACTCACGTAGTGGTGTGAACTATGGTCCCGTGACGCTTTCCATGGGGGTTTGCATGGCATCAACGGGGGAAGATCCCAGCGATCTCTACAGCAAATCCGATGTGGCGCTTTATTGCGCGAAAAACGCTGGTCGAAACAAGACCATGGCCTATGCCGACGGCATGAAGAAGGAAAGCAACAAGAGCTGGCTGCTCTATCGAAAATAGAAAATAGTGCGCCGCTAAAGCTGAAAACAGAAAAGAGCCCCGTTCAGGGGCTTTTTTTTCGCCTGTTACCGGCGAAACAGCGCCCGAATAAACATCAGGCTAAAACCGTCTCATCAAGTTCATTTCCAGGGACGAATTGAGGAGATGCAAGCCATGAAAACCCTTCTGAAAGCAATCGCAGTCGCAGCAATCACTATTGCAGCCGGCACCACCAGCGCCCAGGCAGCAAGCGGCGAATTCACCCTCGCCTCACTTGGCAAGATCAAACAAGTTGGCGGTTGGGTCGATGTTCTGGAGGAAGGCAAGCTTGTCAAAGCCTCAACGGTTTCGAAGCGCGACCGCTCTCCCGTTTCCCGCCAGATCATCAAATATGATCGCAAGGTCAAAGTTGGCACAATCATCGTCGACAATTCAGATCGCCGCCTCTACCACGTTATTTCCAAGGGCGTTGCCATGGTCTACGGCATCGCAGTTGGCCGCGACGGATTTCGCTGGACAGGTGTTGAAAAGGTAACGAGCAAAACCGAATGGCCAAGCTGGAATCCACCGGCAGAGATGCGCGCACGTGAAGCCAAGCGCGGTCACATTCTACCCGAACGTATGGAAGGTGGCGCCAATAATCCACTGGGTGCACGCGCCCTCTATCTGGGCAGCACGGAGTACCGCATCCACGGCACAAACATGCCCTCCTCCATCGGCAAGGCTGCCTCATCGGGTTGCATCCGCATGGCCAATGAGGACGTGAAACACCTCTATGCCCATGTCCAGATTGGAGCCACGGTCATCGTGCAGGAATGATTGCCAGTCAGCTTTCTTTCAAAAGGCGCAGGCATTCTTCAAAGGCAGTCAAATCCGAATAATAGATATCCGCCGGGGCATCATGAACAACAACCGTTCCGCCCCGGCGTTTGATGCCACCAACAAGCATGAGATTGTCTGGCATATCAAGGTCTTCCAGCGCCAGGCCGTCCGAGCCATATTTGCGCCCGTCGCCCGCCTCTTCAATCTTTCCATCGTATAGATCTATCAGCCGTGCAAAATGGCTGCGCACGTCATTTGTATAGCCGTAGACCCGTTTTCCGCGCGCGCACATATAGCCCAATTCATAGCATGTCCCAGGATCGGCCCCGATACCGCGAAAGGGCGTTAGATTGGCAATGATTGCGTCTGACTGATCCATCAATTCTTCATCGAACTGATTGATTGTCAGCCCCCGTTGAAAGGGCGTCCCGACAATATCGACAATATTGTCGCCCGGTGCCATAGGCTGAAACCCGAAGGACTTGACCATCTCAGACTTGCGCCACAACACAGCCTTCGCGTCGGGCAGGAATACCTCGGGCCCGGCCATATAAATTTTCATGATTTTCTACCACATTGTTTTTGCGGCGCGATCCGGCCACTGCGCATCATATGCCTTGCCATCGAATTCCCGCTCAACGCCTTTGAGCATGTCGCCGATAGACGGCAATAGCGACTTGGCGACATATTTCTCTGCATTCCACAGATCTGCGCGCATGACAGCACGGGCGCATTGCGGATAGACCTCTTCGATGCGCACCACGACCACGGAGCGCGGATGCTTTCCCTGCATTTCAAAACGGTGGGTGACGTCTTCATCCATCGTTACCACCGCCTTGCCGTTGACGCGCATGACAGTGTCGGAGCCTGCAATTAGAAACATGAGGGAGACCCGAGGATCGCGCACGATATTGGCAAGGGTGTCGATACGATTATTACCGCGCCAGTCCGGCAGCATCAGGGTTCTATCGTCTTCAATGTGAATGACTGAATTCTCGTCGCCGCGCGGTGAGCAATCAGTGCCCTCCGGCCCCACGGTCGCAAACGCCATGAACCGAGATGCTTCAATCATCTTGCGATATTCCGCCGTGAGAAATGGCGTAACCTTGATCGTCGCGGCGCGCGATGGCTCGCCATAGGCAGCTTTCAGCTCTTCAACGGTCTCGACGATTTTCATTCAGCGTCTCCTCTGCATGCCCGTATCTGATAGCCATCCATAGAGAAGTGCAACAGGCAAAAAGGCACTATGCGGCTTCACGCCTGCCAAGTTCTGCAAATTCCGCTATCGCATCAATCGCCTCCTGGGAATTGACAATACGGCGGTGACCAAAGCCATTGAGCCATACGAGGCGGACATGCTCACCAGCCTCACCGTACTGCCGAGCTGCACGTGCGCCGACTTCCTTGTCGTCTTCCGCATGAAGGACAAGCGTTTCGACACCGCTTTTGGCAAGTAGATCCGGCCCCAGAAAAGCGTCGGCAGCGCGCCCGGAAAGGCGTTCAATTTGACCCACCAGAGCTTTTTGAACCCGATCGCTTAAACCCAGCATGCCGCCAAAATGGCCAAGTACAACGCGCACGTCTGCCGGTGCAGCAATAATCACCAGCTTGCCTGGTTTGACAACAGGCGTGCCATCAAGTGCACCTGAAACGGCAATTACGCTCATATAGCCGCCGAAAGAATGTGCTGTCATGACGTCAAACGGCCCAAAGCGCCGATCGGCAGCGGCGATGGCATGCACCGCCATTGGCGGAGTGATCTTGCGACCGGAGGAATGCCCATGCCCAGGCAAATCCAAAACATAAAGGGTTGCGCCTGTCGCACGCAAACCAGCGATGAGTCCTGGCACAAATCCGGCATGAGAACCCCAGCCATGGGTGACAAATACCTTCTGGCCGGTTGGCGCGGCAGTCGGCGCGAAAACGTGCACAACCGCGTCACCTTCAGGAAGGTGAAGCACTTCACGCGTCGCTTCATCCATCAATGCAGCAGAGGCCGCAAGCATTTCAGCTTCTTTTGCGGATTTGGGTTTTCTCGACCGCGTGCGGGAAAAAACAGCAAATGCCAGCCGCCCCGCTATTTCAGGTGACAACAGCCCCACGATGTTAATCAACGTACCGAGAAACTTCATTAGGGTCGGTGTCATATTGCATCGCCTTTTGTTCATGCTTGAACATAAACTACACAGGATGCCTGTTTTTTTCAAGACACTAAACGCTGGTGTGTTGATAACATGGCCTCCCGTGTTATGTTCAACCTTCAACGACTGAAAGAATTAGACACGTAATGACCAGTAAAAAGACCTTTCCCTGGGATCACCCGCATTTCCTGTGCTGGATTTCTGTGGGACGCGCATGCCAACTGATGAATTTGGCTCTGGCGCGCGAATTGGCGGACATGCAGCTCAAGCCACCGCACCTGGATATTCTGGTCAATCTCTACCGGTTTGAGGGAATCACGCAGCAAGAGTTGGCACGCAAGCTTCTTGTTGGCCGGTCCAACATGTCGATGTTGCTGCCGCAGATGGAAAAGCGCGGTGTCCTGGTGCGCAAAGGCGATGAGGCAGACCGTCGTGTGCTGAGACTCTACCTGACCGATGAGGGTCGGGAATTGACCGAAAAAGCAATGACCGTTCAGACACGCCTGATCGATGAAACGCTACGCCACGCCGATTCTGACGAATTGGAGCATGTATCCACCAACATGGAACAGATCATCAGCCGACTTTTGGCGAGAGACAAAAACTAGCTGCGCCGTTACTGGTCGCGGCTCAGACCTTTTTCCGCAAGTTTCGCCTCATATTCGGCAAACAACGCGTCCTGTTTCTGACCCAATTCGCGCAGATATTTCCAAGTAAAGATACCGCTGTCATGCAAATCGTCGAAGCCAATGCGGATCGCGTAGTTACCGCTCGGCTGAACCGACATGATTTCAACATTGCGTTTGCCGGGAACAGTTACCTCCTGGCCTGGACCATGGCCTTTAACCTCTGCAGATGGCGAGAGCACCCGCAAGACCTCTGCCGGTAACTCATAGCTGCCACCGTCATTATCAAACTCGACTTTCAGGCTCTTGCGATCCGCAGCGACCCTAATTGCCTTGGGCCAGATGTCCGCCATTATTTGATATCCTTTAGAGGTTCCGTGATTTGCGTTCACGTTTATTTGGACCTTTGCGTGACTTGACGCAAGCGTTGTGGAAGCCCAAATTGGCGCATGTTCAGTAAATAGGAGTGGGCAATTGAACAGCCATATAACGACCGATGTATCGGGACGCCCCGCGCCGCTGATCGACCCATTTGGTCGCGCGGTGACCTATTTGCGCGTGTCGGTGACCGATCGCTGTGACTTTCGCTGCACCTATTGCATGTCTGAGAATATGACCTTCCTGCCCAAGAAGGACCTGCTGACACTGGAGGAGCTCAATCGCCTGTGTTCGGCCTTCATTTCAAAGGGCGTGAAGAAGCTGCGGCTGACCGGTGGCGAACCACTGGTGCGCAAGAATATCATGTTCCTGATCAGGGAGCTTGGCAAGAAAGTCCATTCCGGTGAGCTGGAAGAGCTGACCTTGACGACCAATGGTTCACAACTGAAGCGCTTTGCTGGCGAGCTTGCAGAAGCTGGCATTCGGCGTATCAATGTCTCACTGGACACGATTGATGCTGAGAAATTTCGCCAGATCACCCGCTGGGGCGACCTGGAGCGTGTGATGGAGGGCATCAAGGCCGCCCGAGATGCAGGGATTGCAGTCAAGATCAATGCGGTCGCGCTTAAAGGTTTCAATGAGGACGAAATCCCGGAAATGCTTCGCTGGGCGCATGGCGAAGGCATGGACCTCACACTGATTGAGACCATGCCAATGGGCGAGATCGAGGAAGATCGTACCGACCGGTATTTGCCGCTCTCCCAAATGCGGGCGCAGCTCGGTGACATCTTTACGCTGGAACCCATCGACTACCAAACCGGAGGCCCTGCCCGCTATGTGCGCGTTGGCGAAACAGGCGGTCGTCTGGGCTTCATCACGCCAATGACGCATAATTTCTGCGAAGGGTGCAATCGTGTGCGCCTCACCTGTACAGGCACGCTCTACATGTGCCTTGGGCAGGATGATGCAGCAGATCTGCGCGAGCCGCTGCGCGCGAGCGATGGTGACGACCTGGTTTTGGCAGCAA
Organism: Ensifer sp.; assembly: GCA_050301895.1. Classification (GTDB taxonomy): domain Bacteria; phylum Pseudomonadota; class Alphaproteobacteria; order Rhizobiales; family Rhizobiaceae; genus Ensifer_A. The sequence goes on from JBNKZZ010000010.1 coordinate 214,396, forward strand.
TCGAAAACGCCATAGCGCACAAGCCCAAGGGACATGATTTTGTGATTGATCGCAATAACAATCGTCCGTCTGTTGCCCGTCATATGAGTGTGACTGGCGGGTAATTCACGGGCATATTTGCGCATATTTTTGGAGGACTACGCCATGAAACGTGTGTTTGCCGCCGCCATGGCAGGAACGCTGGTGGCTGCACCGGCCCTTGCAGACGATAGCGACAAAGCAGCAATTCAAGCCGCCCGGCAACTGGTGTCGGCTGCACTTGGCGACGATTGTGCCGACGATCCCAAAATGTATGGCGATGATCCCTATTTCGCAGATACGGCTATACGCCTGGACTGGCGCACAGACTGGGGCGACGACACCTACGCAACGCTTTACAGCATATTTTGTTTTCAGGGCGCCTATAACACCGGCCGCGCATACGCAATCAAGCCGAAGGATTTGCCAGTCAAACTGGTCAGCTTTGCCGAGCCGAAGCTCGAATTTGAGTATACTGATGAAAACGACACGGCTCTAAAAGCCCCTCCCACGGTTGTTGGTTTCACCACAACGTCACTGCTCATTAATCCCGAATTCCAGGCTGTTGATGCAAGCATTGTCAGCCAATCGCGGTGGCGCGGCCTTGGAGACGCATGGTCATCTGGCATATGGATTTTTGACAAGGGCACGTTTGTGCTGAAGCAATATGATGTTGATCCGACTTACGACGCAAACCTCGAAAATCCGGACGAAGACGCCATGGAAAAATTCTACACTGTTTACAAGGCGGAAGGCTGGACAGGTAGTGAACCCTGAGCTGGACAAAATTAATAAGCCAGACTGATAAAATCTGATTGCAGCATCTGAGTGATCCTTTATGTTCTGCCGGTCCGGGCGGGTGGAAGGCCTGATTCCGGCTGATCAGGAAGTTTCACATGGCATTATCTGAAAACTTAAAGGGCGCGCTGTTCATGGCCGTTGCGATGGCTGGCTTTGGCATTAATGATGCCATCATCAAGACAGTGACGCATGAACTCAACACGGGACAGATCATTTTGATCCGTGGCGTGGTTTCTACGGGGCTTATCCTGATCGCCTGCTGGAAGCTCAATGCATTTCGCCCACTTGGATCACTGATTTCGCCCGCCATGGGCTATCGTGTCGTTGGTGAATTGGGATCAACGATCACATTTCTCTACGCACTGACAACAATTCCGCTCTCCGTCGCCTCCTCCATTCTGCAGTTTATTCCGCTGGCGGTTACGCTGGGGGCCGCACTTTTCCTGAAAGAGGAAGTTGGCTGGCGACGTTGGCTCGCCATTCTCGTCGGCTTTGGCGGCGTGATGCTGATTATTCGCCCAGTGCCGGGCAGCTTTTCATTTGCCTCTATACTTGTGCTTGGAACCGTTGCATTTGCAGCGCTTCGCGACGTCTCGACAAAAAAATTGCCTGGACACATCCCGACACTGATGGTGACACTGGCAGCCTCGGTCGCGACTACATTGATGGGAGCAGTACTGATTGTGCCGCTCGGCGGCTGGCAGCCGGTCTCGATGGCGGTGCTGTTCAAACTTGTGCTGGCAAGTTTATTCCTGCTGGTGGGATATCAGAGTATCATTGTCTCAATGCGGTCGGGCGAAATTTCATTCATCGCGCCCTTCCGCTACACCGGCCTGATCTGGTCCATTATTCTGGGCTTCTTCATGTTTGGCGAGGTGCCCACGGTGCTGATGCTGAGCGGAGGCGCTATCGTGGTGCTTTCCGGCATCTACACATTCTACCGCGAGAACGTGCGCAAAAAGCCGCTGGCACAGCAGTCACCGCCGCGTGGTCCACATCTGGGATAAACTAAATGGAAGAGCCCAAGGCGCAACTATTCGACCGACATACCCCGCCCCACATTGTTACGCTTATTCTGGTGGCAGGCATCGGCGCGTTGACGATGAACATGCACCTGCCTGCCATGACGGATATGGCAAACTGGTTTGGCACCGATTATGCAATTGTGCAGCTATCGGTGTCTGGCTATCTGGCGGCCATTGCGGTTGCTCAAATCTTCATTGGCCCTCTTTCTGACCGTTTCGGTCGACGTCCCGTGTTTTTGATAAGCATGGTGATACTCGCGGTCGCGAGCCTGATTTGCGCATACGCGCCGTCGATCGAGATCATGCTGATGGCCCGCATGGCACAGACGGCTGCAGCCTCTGGCATGGTTCTCTCGCGCGCAGTGGTGCGCGACATGGTGCCAATGGATCGAGCTGCGTCAATGATTGGCTATGTGACCATGGGAATGACATTGATCCCCATGCTCGCTCCCATTGCAGGTGGCACCCTGTCGGACAGATTTGGCTGGCAGTCGATATTCATTGCACAAGCCGTCATTTCTGTTGTGGTCGGGCTCTTTGCGTTCCTCGACATGGGGGAAACCAATAAAAATCCCAGCAGTTCCTTTGGTTCTCAATTCAGAAGCTGGCCGGAGCTGTTCCGCTCACGGCGCTTCTGGGGATACACGTTGACTGCGACGTTCAACGCGGGTGCCTATTATTGCTTCCTTGGCGGCGCACCCTTTGTCGGCATCAATCTGCTGGGTCTGACGCCCACAGAACTCGGCTACCAATTCGCCTACATGGCTGTAGGATATATGGTTGGCAATTTTCTATCCGGGCGCTTTGCAACCAGAGTTGGGGTGAACCGGTTCGTCGTGATCGGCAGCATATTTACGTCCAGTGGCATTGTCGCCAGCATGATTTTTCTTTTCGCAGGCTTTCAAACGCCGCTTTTCTTTTTCGGACCTTTGCTCGTCATGGGCTTCGGCAACGGGATGACACTGCCCAATGCGAATGCCGGAATTGTAAGTGTGCGCCCCAAACTCGCCGGGTCAGCCTCCGGGCTTGGTGGTTCGGTAACGATTGCCGGAGGTTCCGCACTCGCCACACTCGCCGGCGCATCGCTTGACGTGAACACCGGGGCATACCCCCTGCTTGCAATCATGCTGATGTCAGGCCTTTTGGCCCTCAGCGCAGCAATATACGTTGTGGTCATTGATCGGCGAGAAGGATCACTCGTGGAACATGCCAATGGCTAAGCGCGTTCCGGCTCTGGTTCTCGCAGGCGGCAAATCCTCCCGCATGGGCGAGGACAAGGCCGAACTGCAGTTTGCGGACCGCATGTTGGCGCATTACGTTGCAGACCGGCTTCATGAACAGGGTTGCGATCCCGTGATGATCAACAGTTCAAATTCCGCGCTTTCTCACCAGAAATATGCGCTTGTACCGGACAATATTGACGGCTTCCAAGGCCCGTTGGCCGGTATACTGGCGGGGTTGCGATGGGTTATCGAATATCTCCCGGAAACAACGCATCTTTTGGTCACACCAACAGATGCGCCCTTCTTCCCAGCGGATCTTTACGCGCGACTGACGGCTGGTGTGCAAACTCCATCGACGATTGCGATGGCTGCACGGGGCGACAAGCTGGAACCAGCCTTTGCGCTGTGGCCCGTCGCAGTGGTCAAGCCACTCACCCTATTTCTCAACGAGGGCCAAGACCGGTCCCTGCGCGGATTCGCATCCCGGCATGAGCTGGTTCTGGTGGATTTTGCAGAACAACCCGCAGAGTGCTTTCACAACATCAACACGCCGGAAGAGCTGCATGCAGCCAGGCAATTGCTGAACGCTGAATAAATTGCGCCTCAGCATTGGCCACGACGCACGCGGCCTTTTCCATTTGGTCAAAAAAGTCATACAAAACCTGCTTTTTTCTGTTGCATTTTTTTCAAAAAAGTTTGGAATGTGGCCCAAGAACTGAAAAAGAAAACGCAAGTTTCCATTGGAAACTGCCACCAAATGGCACAAAAAAGGGAAAACCTATGAAAACTATCAAGACAATCGCACTTGCAGCAGCAACCGCACTGACCATGTTCGCGGGCGCCGCCCAGGCTGAGGGCGAAAAGCTGGTGATCGGCACAGACTCCACCTACCCGCCGTTTGAATATGTCGATGCGGATGGCAACTTCCTCGGCTTCGACATGGATATTGGTCGCGCGCTTTGCGAAGAAATGAAGGCCGAGTGCACATTCGTTTCCAACGACTGGGACGGCATCATCCCTGCCCTGCAGGCGAAAAAGTTCGATATGATCCTCTCATCCATGTCGATCACGCCCGAGCGTTTGGAACTCGTTGACTTCACCGACAAGATCTACAACACGCCGCCTGCAATTGCTGTTGCCAAGGATTCAGGCATCGACAGCCTCGAAGCACTGGCTGGCAAGACGATTGGCGCGCAAACATCGACGACCCACGCCAACTATGCTGAAGCGCATCTCGCTGACAGTGAGCTGAAGCTTTATCCGTCGGCTGACGAATACAAGCTGGATATCAGCAGCGGTCGTGTTGATGCAGTGATCGACGATGTTGTTGTGCTGGATGAATGGCTCAAGAGCGATGATGGTGCATGCTGCAAACTCCTCCAGACCCTGCCGATCGACAAGGAAATCAACGGCATTGGCGCTGGCATTGCTGTACGCAAGGGTGATGACGAACTTCGCGAGAAGCTGAATGCAGCGATCGTCGCCATCCGCGCAAACGGCAAGTACAAGGAAATCAACGACAAATATTTCGAGTTTGACGTTTACGGGGAATAATCACCGTTTCGGTTCCAAGATATTCGGCGGAGGGCTTGTCCTTCCGCCGTTTTTATTTGAGAGTTGCAGCATAAAATAGCCGGGCAGCGGCAGTAGCAGGGGAAAAATATGAGCGGAACTCTCTCCGCAATTGGGCAGGCAATCGATCCACTTTGCGGGCCAATAGGCCTATTTAGACTTTTTTCAGATGAAAGCCTGCTCTCATGCGGCTCAAATGGCTGGGCGGATGAAATCGCGTCTGGCGTCTATGTGACTACAAGTCTTGCTCTTGCAACGTTGCCTTTCGGCTTAACTCTCGGATTTTTTGTGGCTTTGGGCAAGGAGGCAACCGACCCCTATGCCAGACTGGCAGCAAATATCTACACAACGATTTTTCGCGGACTGCCAGAGCTGCTGACGCTCTTCATCGTTTACTATGGGCTGCAAATACTCATTCAAATGGGACTGAGTGCTGTAGGTTTTGACGGGGGCATTGAGATCAACGCGTTTTTTGCGGGCATGATCGCGCTCGGCGTGGTTTTTTCGGCCTATTGTTCGGAAGTCCTGCAATCCGCATTTCAGGCGATCCCGAAGGGCCAATATGAAGCCGGCGCAGCCTTGGGCCTCAGCAAGGCCAAGACAATGTGGCGCATCATCATTCCCCAACTCGTGCGTATTGCGTTGCCAGGTTTGGGAAACCTTTGGATGAACCTCTTGAAAGACACGGCTCTGGTTTCCGTTATAGGTCTCAACGACATTATTCGACAAACAGGCGTGGCGGCCAAAGTCACCAAGGAAGCGTTTCTGTTCTACGGTCTGGCGTGCCTCCTGTTTCTCGCCCTTGCCATGCTGTCTTCCATTGCGATCTGGCGCGCTGAACGTTGGGCAAAGAAAGAGGAGGCGCGGTGATGTACGTACAAGAAATGATCGAACCACAGGCCCCGCCCCCAATTGCCGCCAAACCGATTTCCGGCGCGCGTGTCACCGGCATGATATTCCTGTTGCTCTGGGGACTTCTATTCGCTGGATTGGCCTATATGGTCATCAGCGGATGGTCGCCGACAAAGTTCGCGAAATATGGGCCGCGCTTCATTTCCGGACTTTGGGTCACACTTTCACTTGTTGGCCTCTCAATCGTTGTTGGCGCGATAATATCGCTGCCAATTGCCTTTGCACGCATGTCCAAGAACCGTGTACTGGGCGCACTCGCCTACGCCTACGTTTACATATTTCGCGGCACACCGCTGCTGGCTCAGGTATTCCTGATTTATTACGGCCTTGGAACCTTCCACAAACAACTTGATGCGGTCGGCATCTGGTGGATTTTCAAGGATGCCTGGAGCTGCGCACTCATATCATTCGCGCTCAATACTGCGGCCTATCAGGCCGAGATATTGCGGGGTGCAATTGAGAGTGTGCCCAAAGGCCAGCGTGAGGCGGCAAGTGCACTAGGTCTCAGCAGGGCCGTGGCGTTCTGGCAGATCATCATGCCTCAGGGCATGATTGTGGCGCTGCGCCCTTACGGCAACGAGATCATTTTGATGGTCAAGAGTTCGGCAATTGTGGCAATCATTACCGTCTTCGATCTCATGGGTGAAGCTAAGTACGCATTCTCCAAGACATTCGACTATCAGGCCTATCTCTGGGCTGCGATCTTCTACCTGGTTATCGTAGAGATATTGCGCAACGTCTGGGCAAAGCTTGATGAGCGCCTGACACGACATCTGAAGCGCTAAGAGACAACAAGCGGCGGCGCAAAAACCGCCGCCTCCACCCGTGCTGACAAATTGAATCAGCTAGTTCTCAATCTGATTCAAGCGCTTGCGAAAATGATTCAGAGTAGCCCGGCAAGCTATTGAAATCAGATTCCATTTTGCCAATCGATGCGATCAGAAACCTGTCAACTATCCAGCATTTCCCGCACTGAAGCGGCGAGCTGCTTGAGCGAGAATGGCTTGGGCAGGAACCCGAATTTCGCATCCTCCGGCAGGTTCTTCGCAAACGCATCTTCCGCGTAACCGGAGACGAAGATGAACTTCAAATCCGGGTAGCTCTTGCGCAGCTCGCGTAGAAGCGTCGGGCCGTCCATTTCCGGCATTACGACGTCTGAGACGACGATGTCCACTTCACCATTCAATTCTTCAAGGATGTCCAGCGCCTCGACGCCTGATCCTGCCTCGTGAACCGTGTAGCCACGTGTTTCCAGCATACGCTTGCCGCCACGGCGCACGGCCTCCTCATCCTCAACCAACAGTACAACGGCGGATTTACCGGTAAGATCGACGTCGTCATCCTTGGCAGACGCCGTCGTGACTTGTTGGGCGGTACTTGTACGGCTATCGCTACCATCGCCACTTACCGCACCGGCAGGCGCGTCCGGATTGGCTGCGGTGATTTCGGGTATAAAGCGTGGAAGGAACAGCTTGAAGCTGGTGCCCTTGCCAAGCTCGGATTCCGGGTAGATGTGACCGCCCGATTGCTTGATGATGCCATATACCATGGCAAGACCAAGGCCGGTGCCTTTTCCAACTTCCTTGGTGGTAAAGAACGGTTCGAAGATCTTCTCCATGATCTCCGGGCTCATGCCGGTGCCAGTATCGCGCACCTCCACCATCACAAAGTCTTCTTCGGGCAGACCGCGCAACGCCAAACCGGGAACCTCATCATGCGACACGTTTGACGTACGCACCTTAATGGTACCACCATCCGGCATCGCGTCGCGCGCATTTACACAAAGGTTGATAAGCACTTGTTCGAATTGAGAAAGGTCGGTTTTGACCGGCCACAGATCACGACCAAATTCGATGTCCAGTTTCACAGCCGTGGACGTCAGGCGATCAACCAGCATACGTAGATCGCCAATCACATCCGTCAGATTCAGCACTGTCGGGCGCATGGTCTGCTTGCGCGAGAATGCCAGAAGCTGCCGCACCAGCACGGCGGCGCGGTTGGCATTACGCTTGATCTCCATCAGATCGGCAAATGTCGCATCCGATTGGCGTGCCTGCAGCAACAGGTGATCCGAAGACAACAGAATGGCCGTGAGCACGTTGTTGAAATCGTGCGCAATGCCACCTGCCAGCGTGCCGACCGCATTCATCTTCTGAGTCTGGGCCATTTGCTGTTCCAGCTCTTTTTGGCTGGTAATTTCCACCGCATAGATGATTGCCGCCTCTTCCGGCGTCTCATCACTCTGATCGATAACGGCGTTCACGTAATAACGGAAATAACGCCCCTCTTCTGTCGGGTGGCGAGAGTCAAATGGCGCAATGTCTCCCTGCAGATCGCGGGCCGCGCTCAGTGCACTTGCCAGCGCCGGACGTTCGTTCTCATGAACCACGACATCAAACGGGCTGCCCTCTTCGAGACTGTCACGCGACACCACACTGGAAAACAGCTTCAGGAATGGTGCATTGGTGCGTAGAATACGGCCGGCGCCGTCCACAGAGGCAATGGCCATCGGCGTATTGTTGAAGAAGCGGTTGAAGCGCGCACCAGCATGACTGTCGGCTTCGTTGTTATCAGCGCGCGGCTGACGCCCCAGCACAATGGTGCGGCTATCGCCTGCTGTGCCGTCTCTAAGCGCTGAAACGCGATGCACAAAGCGCACTGGAAGGCTCTGCCCATTGGCCTTGCGCAAATCCAAATCCAATGTCGCAGTTTTCTGCTGACCGGCCTCAGCGCGCACAGATTGGACAAGCGCCAACCCCTCACCGGCAACGATGTCCCCAATCGTCATGGAGCCTGGATGGAAAGAGGTGAGATCGATACCCAACCATTCCGCCAGCGTCACGTTGAGATAATGGATTTCGTTTTTGCTGCCGGATGAAAAGAAACCGGCTGGAGCGTGATCAAGATAGTCGATTGCATTTTGCAATTCTTTGAAGAAGCGTTCCTGCTCATCGCGCTCGCGGGTAATGTCACTGATCTGCCAGAGATAGAGCGGACTTTTGGCCATATCCTCAAGCGGCAAGACGCGAACTTTGAGCCGGTACCAGTGGCCACGCGCATCATTGGCCGACGTACCGGTCAACGGGCGTGACAGCCGGAACTCCTCAAAACCCGACTTACCCTCGTGCAGCGAGGAGGTCAGACGGTAAAGCGCCTCATTGGAATCAGCGTGCTGAGACAGAATGATCTCAAGCGACTGCACGGTTCCGTCGCTGCTGCCCGTCATTTCGCCATAGGCCTTATTGGCGTAAATGATATTCCCCTTGCGCCCCGTGATAACGGTACCTTCAGGGTGTGAATCCAGGAATGCGCGCGAAAGTTCGTCCTGACGCGATTGCGGCATGATTTCGATGAAGCCGATGAACGCGGAAACAAGGAAGAAAATGCCGACCATGGCAAGGACACCGAGAACGCCAAGCACGATCTCGTTTTCAAGCTGGTCGCGGAACATGACAAAAGCGGCCGCAGTCGCAGCCAATGCGCAGGCGAGCAATATGATGCGGAATACCGCACCTGGGCGTACCGCCTTCTCGACCATAGGCATGTGATAGTCACCTGCCTGATTAAACTGCTTCATTCAATCCTCTTTTGCCCACATGGCACCAGACTGCGCAACGCCGAATGCAAACCAGTGGAATCACCCCGCGGAGCATTGATACAATTCACAGGGATTGCTTGCCAAGCGCAAGGGCCAACCCACGTTATGCCCGCTTTTACAGACCGAAGATTGCGGTCACCTTGTGCCTCGATCAACAATGCAAGGATATTGGGAACTCGATATCGAGCGACCTACACGAAATAGTTGTTAGCGACTTTGCATTTTCATCAATGCGCCCTTGCGTTTGTCTGCCGATCGTAGCCATTGTTATAAGGACTATTGGGCATTTGTGAGCGGTGTTGGAACGGAATGGAAACCGAGGTGATCGAGCGCTATATATTTGCGATCGTTGTCATATTGGCTGCGTTGGCCATATTTGCAGGCGTCGCCTGGATGATCCGCAACCAGCGCAATATGCTTCAAATCGGCAATGCACGCAGCCAAAGGCGCCGTCTGGAAGTCGTTGAAAGCGTCGCTGTCGACGCCAAACGCCGTCTGGTTCTGGTGCGCCTTGATGATGACGAGCATCTTATTCTCACGGGTGGGCCGGCGGATCTGGTGATTGGGCCTGCAGCACAGGACGCAGCCGCCGCCGCGCATGTGCTACCTCCGCAGCATGCGCGCGTAGCACCCGCTCGTCAGCAAACCGCTGCACCGCAGCGCGCCTCAAGACCTGCTGCGCACGAGATACCTTACGACGATACAGATCTCGGCTATGAGATGCTGTCTCAACCTGCGGCACAGCCCGTAGTTCAGCAACAAGCGCCTGCGACACCGCCGCAATCAAAGCAAACAAATGCGGGCAGAGCGCAAGGCCAACCGGAGAGCTTCCCCAGACCTCCAAGCGCAGCCGACGCGGTGCGCCAGCGGATGCAGGCAAACAGGCAGGCCCAGGCGGCAGCGCCCGCACCACCGCCTGCTGACGATGACGATTTCACTTATGGCCCTGGAAGCGCGCAGGTTTACACCCACGAAGAACCTGCCATTGAACAGTCAGTTGCCCCTCCCAAATCGGCCGCCAGCGCACAGACACCGCCATCTGGTGAACTGACGCTGGAGAACGCGCAGTCGCTACTGGAAGCTGCTCGCAACCGTTTGAAGGGCAATCCCGAAGCGCCAGTCGCAGCCGAGCCTGAGAGCCCGCAAAGCGCATTTGCCCGCGTTCTCGATGGGCGACAGAAACCGGGCGACATTCCTGCCCGCCAGCAGCCGAATGTAAGACCGGGCCGCCAATGGTCGCCACCTCCGCGCGATGAAGCGACAGGTCGCGCCAAACCACAGGCATCCAATCAGCCACGCCCGGCGCAAATGAGCCGTGAAAGTGACGAATCTTTGGAAGAAAAGGTCGCGCTGATTCTGGAAGAGTTGCAGAACCGCCGGAACATTGCCGGCTGATAAACCTGTCTGGAACCTATCGAGCGGCCATCATCCGTCCGATTGCTTGATCGACCACGCCGCCAATCAAGCCTAACGTGTGAATCATCGCAATAAAAAAGCTGCCCCGAAGGGCAGCTCAAAAATTCAAAACCGCGTCACCCGCTTATTCGTCACGATAGACCTTCTCACGTCGCTCATGACGCTCCTGAGCCTCAATCGACAATGTCGCGATTGGCCGGGCATCCAGACGACGCAAACCGATTGGTTCGCCGGTTTCCTCACAATACCCGTATGTCCCCTCTTCGATACGGGCCAGAGCTGCGTCAATTTTGGAAATCAACTTACGTTGTCTGTCTCGTGCTCGCAGCTCGATAGCTCTGTCCGTTTCAGATGATGCTCTATCCGCCAAATCGGGATGATTGGCGCTTTCTTCCGCCAAATGGCCCAAGGTCTCCCGAGCTTCGCGCAAGATGTCATTCTTCCATCCGACAAGCTTTGCCTTGAAATAGGCACGCTGCCTAGGGTTCATGAACTCTTCGTCTTCCGAGAGCACGTATTGGCTAAGATCAATGTCTTCGCTCATCAACGCCTACCTCCTGATGAACCTCTCAATGGCCGCTGTATAGCCACTCACCCAGCCAGTTTCAAGCAAAGAATGCGAAGAGGGTGAATTCATCCACCTCATTCTAATATTTGACCAAGAATCAACCAAACTGCTGAAAATATGGAGTGTTTCTGCACCAATACTGTGTAAAACAGATGCATTTTTCGCATCACTGCCGATGACGAGCCGAGGCTTCCCGGACTGTTTGGAGCGCCGCTCAGATGCCCTCAACGGACGATATTTCGAGACCGAATCCCTGCATCAGCCGCGTCGTCGCAAAGTCAGGATTACGCGAAGTGAAGTAGGCGACATCCTTCATGTCATGCGGTTTCAGCCCCGCTAGCGGCTGCAGCATACGCTTTGCCTGCCGCGCTATCGCCTCGGCCGGGTCCAGCCAGTCCACAGGCCAGGGTGCCAGCCTGCGAAACAGGTTCGCCATGAACGGGTAATGCGTGCACGCAAGCACCACAATGTCAGTGCGCTTCCCATCAACCTCGAGAAAACAATCCGCAATCTCGGCCAGAACCGCCTCATCGCTCGGCATCGTTCCGCGAATGTAGTTCTCGGCCATGCGCGCCAAATTTTCCGAACCAACCAAGCGCACATGGCATTGGCTGGCAAACGACTGGATCAATTCGCGCGTATAAGCGCGGCGCACAGTGCCGGGGGTGGCAAGAACAGATACGAGGCCGGAACGCGTGCGCTCGGCAGCAGGCTTAATGGCAGGTACGGTGCCCACAAAAGTCATGTCGGGAAAGCGGGAACGCAAATCAGCGCCGGCCAGCGTGAAGGCCGTATTGCAGGCAATAATAACAAGCGCAGGGTCAAAGCGATCAAGCAGCTCTTCGAAGAGTTTTAGAATGCGATCTTTGAGTTCCGCTTCCGGCCAGTCGCCATAGGGAAATCCTGCATCATCCGCCACGTAGACGAAATTACGCTCCGGCATCAGCACGCGTGCCTCGCGCAGCACCGTCAAGCCACCGATTCCGCTATCAAACACCATGACCGGCTTAGGCATCACGCGGGGCTACTCCCTGTTCTTCGCTGCGGCGTTGGGACGCGGCTTCACCCGCGGTTTGCGGGTTCTGTTGACCGGTGCGCTACCGCGCGGATTTTCGCGCGTGAAGCGATCAAAGCAAGAGATTACGCCGCGCAACACCTGGATTTCTGTTGCCGTGAAACCGGGCCTCGTCAAGATCGTGCGCAGGTTTTCGACAAGCTTCGGCTTCTTGGCGGCGGGACGGAAATAGCCACGCCCATCCAGAGATTCTTCAACGTGATCGAACAAGCCTTGAAGGTCAGCCTTCGTCGCGGGCGGCTGGGAAATCGCCTGAAAAGGTGTATCGTCAACAGATACCAATCCGGTCTTCATCCATTCATATGACATCAAGAGCACGGCCTGCGCCAGATTGAGGGAGGCGAATGCCGGATTGACCGGAAATGTCACCAGCGCGTCGGCAAGGGCAATTTCCTCATTTGTCAGGCCGGTGCGTTCCCTGCCGAAAAGTATTCCGGTTTTCTCGCCTGCACGGAATTTCGCACGCAATGATCTGGAAGCGTATTCTGGCCCCCGAACCTGCTTGAAACCGTCACGGTCGCGCGCCGTCGTCGCATAAACGAAATTCAAGTCGGCAATGGCGTCTTCCAAACTTTCGTAGAGCTTCGCGGTTTCAATGACGTGATCTGCCTTGGAGGCTGCCGAACGCGCCTTGTCCGACGGCCATCCATCGCGTGGATTGACCAGGCGCAGTTCAGCCAGGCCGAAATTGGCCATGGCGCGCGCCACCATGCCGATATTCTCACCCAATTGCGGATGCACCAGAATGATTGCCGGACCTTCCGCAATCAGTTCCCGTTTTCCGTCCGTACCCGCCATAACGCGCCCTTTTTTGAATAATTCGGCGTTCACTGGCACACTTGCGTGAAAAAATCAAAAGGTCAGGCAGTCACGGGGGCTTTGTCAGATAAATTCTGCACCGACCTAGAGTGCAATTTGCGTCGTAATTTTCGCCGGTTTTTCGGCTTCCACCTTTGCGTTCTCAATTCCAGATGCTATAGCGCAGCGGAAACCCGGCGCAGCAGTCGCTCGCGCCCCCTGGAGCTTAGACAAAAGAGGCCGATATATGAGCAAGATTAAGGTAGCCAATCCCGTCGTCGAAATGGACGGCGATGAGATGACCCGCATCATCTGGCAGTTTATCAAGGACAAGTTGATTCTGCCCTATCTCGATGTTGATCTCGAATATTACGACCTTTCCGTTCAAAAGCGCGATGAGACCAACGACCAGATCACGATTGATGCTGCCAACGCAATGAAGAAACACGGCGTTGGTGTGAAGTGCGCAACGATTACCCCGGACGAGGCACGCGTTGAAGAATTCGGCCTTAAGGAAATGTGGCGCTCGCCAAACGGCACCATCCGCAACATCCTCGGCGGCGTTATCTTCCGCGAGCCGATCATCTGCAAAAACGTTCCGCGCCTTGTTCCCGGCTGGACCCAGCCGATTGTTGTCGGCCGTCACGCATTTGGCGACCAGTACCGTGCGACAGACTTCAAATTCCCAGGCAAGGGCACCGTTACGCTGAAGTTCGTTGGCGAAGATGGCCAGGTTATCGAACGCGAAGTGTTCCAGTCACCGGGCGCTGGCGTAACAATGGCGATGTACAACCTGGATGAATCCATCCGCGATTTCGCTCGCGCTTCCATGAACTACTCGCTGATGCGTAAGTGGCCGCTCTACCTCTCCACAAAGAACACCATCTTGAAGGTCTATGATGGTCGCTTCAAAGACATCTTTGAAGAAGTGTACGAGACTGAGTTCAAGGACCTGTTCAAGGATGCAGGCATCACCTACGAGCACCGTCTGATCGATGACATGGTTGCCTCTGCGCTGAAGTGGTCTGGTGGTTACGTCTGGGCATGTAAGAACTATGATGGCGACGTACAGTCTGACACGGTTGCACAGGGCTTTGGCTCACTTGGCCTCATGACCTCCGTGTTGATGACGCCGGATGGCAAGACGGTCGAAGCTGAGGCTGCACACGGCACGGTGACCCGTCACTACCGTCAGCATCAGAAGGGTCAGGAAACCTCCACCAACTCGATTGCATCCATCTTTGCATGGACCCGTGGCCTGGCACATCGCGCCAAGCTGGACGACAATGCTGAGCTTGCTCGCTTTGCTTCTACGCTCGAAAAAGTCTGCGTTGAGACCGTTGAAAGCGGCTCAATGACGAAAGACCTGGCACTGCTGATCGGCCCTGATCAGCCGTGGTTGTCCACCACAGGCTTCCTCGACAAGATCGATGCTAACCTTCAGAAAGCTATGTAATTTATAGCAAATGCTGAATTCGAAACCCGGCGGCGACGCCGGGTTTTTTTAGCTTTTGACAGGTCTTAAACACCAATCTTTAACCTCAACACGCCTAGATTGCGTCAGAATATTCGGATGGAAACGAATGGCGCGGTTAACTTATAGATTCAAACATTACGATCTTGGCCAACAACCCGCAGGCACCGTTGTGGAAGTTGCCCTGTCCTGTATCAACAATATTCGTTTGATGGACACACGTAACCTGGTCGCTTTCAAGGAAGCCAGAAAGTTCAAATATTTTGGCGGTAGGGTCGACAAGTCGCCAATCAAGCTGGCCGTGCCCAGCTCCGGTCACTGGCATCTTGTGGTTGATCGAGATGGCTTCAACGCACTTGCAAAGTCGAACGTGCGGATCATCCGCAAGGCCGATCAGGATCGGCGTTCAGTTGTATATGCAGCCAACGACAGTGACGGCGCCAACCAGACCAAGTTGATGGGCGACCTGCTGCGTGAACTGGACGAGTACAAACAGCTTGCGGTTACCGACGCTCTGACAAAGCTGAACAACCGCCGCGCGTTTGACCAACGTATGGAGGCGCTGTTCGACCAGCAGACGACCGGCTCCGGCCTCGTTCTCATGGATATAGATCACTTTAAGTCATTCAACGACACGCATGGTCACGCGGTCGGCGATCTCGTGCTGTCTTGTGTCGCCGAAACGCTGCGCATTGCAGCGGGAGAAGCCGCATTCGTGGCTCGCACAGGCGGCGAAGAGTTTGCAATCATTTTGCAAAATTCAACTCAAAAAGAGGCCCTGTCCGTGGCCGAACGCGTTCGAGACGCTATCGAAAATATGCCCGTGGCTGATCCGTCAACGCGCAAGACCTACGGCCCGGTGACAGTATCTCTTGGGCTTTGCATGAGCGATACAGCTGCAAACCCAATGGAAGCCTACAACAAGGCGGACACAGCACTTTACCAATCCAAAGAGACTGGCCGCAATCGCTGTACAGTCTACATTGACGGGATGGCGTCGCAGGAAGCGGACGTCTATTCGCTGAAGCAGAAAACGGGCAATGCCAACTCTTAACCGGCTGGCATCGCCCTCAAATCATTTGCCAGCCTTGGCTGTTTCAGCAAATTCCAGCACAAAACTCTTCACCGCGTCCCAATCAGTAAATTCGTAATTCTGATGGGTATCGACGGCCTTGGCTTCGCGCGTCGTCATATGACGTGCCAGCCACTTCTTGAAGAAATCATAGTCGTTGAATTTCAACGCACCGGCAGCGTGGTGCACCATGTCCGGCTGCCAGCCGGTGTGCAGAGCGAGCGCTTCCGGCAACGCCAGAACAGCTTCCTTTTCGTCTTCGAAATCGCTGTGAATTGAAAGTGATACCGAAATAAATGCTGTCGGCAGGCTGTTCAGCCATTCCGCTTCCTGCTGAATAAACTCAATGAGCACTTCAGGGTAATCATTGGCATGAACAGGTGCCAAGAGAATCACTGCCGTTGGGCGCTCAAGTGAAAATTCTGCAGGTTCTGCAGCATTCATGACCGATGCCTGCCATCCGGCATCTTCCAAATATTTCGCTGCTTCATCAGCAATTTTTCGGGTTTGCCCTTCTACGGTTGCATATACGAGGAGTGCACGCATTTCATATGTCCTATGTTTTAACAGCCGCAATATTGCATTGCCGCAAGAACTTGACTTTGCGCAAGATCAAGGCGCACGACGTTCCCGTCTAAGCTTACTCCACCAATCCAGCCTTTTCTTGATTTCCCGCTCAAATCCTCGCTCCGGCGGATCGTAATAGACCTGACGCCCCATCTTTTCAGGGAAATAGTCCTGACCGGAAAATGCATCTGGTTCATCGTGGTCATAGCGATAGCCATCGCCATAGCCCTCGCTTTTCATGAGCTTGGTGGGTGCATTGAGAATATGCTTGGGCGGTAGAAGCGAACCATGTTCTTTCGCGGCGCGCTGTGCTGCCTTGAAAGCCATGTAGACCGCATTGGACTTGGGCGCGGTCGCGAGGTAGACGCAAGCCTGTGCAAGAGCCAACTCGCCTTCTGGAGAACCCAGATAATCATAGGCATCCTTTGCCGCATTGGCGACGACGAGCGCCTGCGGATCGGCAAGTCCAATATCTTCCGATGCCATGCGTACAAGCCGCCGCCCCAGATAGAGCGGGTCTTCACCGGCATCAAACATGCGCGCAAGATAGTAGAGTGCGGCGTCGGGATCAGAACCGCGAACCGCCTTATGCAGCGCGGAGATCAGATTGTAGTGACCATCCTGCCCCTTGTCATAGACAGGTGCGCGGCGCTGCACGACGCGGGTGAGCCCCTCGATGTCAAACACCTCCCCTGCCCGTGCGGCACGCCACACTTCTTCAGCCAGTGTCAACGCGGCGCGACCATCGCCATCAGCCATGCGGATAAGGCTTGCGCGGGCATCAGCGTCCAGTGGCAGCGTCTTGTCTTCCGCTGCCTCGGCGCGGGCCAGAAGCGCTTCCAGGCTTTCTTCATCATGAGAATGGAATGTCAGCACTCTCGCCCTGGACAAGAGAGCGGCGTTGAGTTCGAAGGACGGATTTTCGGTGGTCGCGCCCACCAGAATAATCGTGCCATCTTCCATGACCGGCAGAAAACTGTCCTGCTGGGCGCGATTGAAACGATGTATCTCGTCAACAAAGAGCAACGTTTGATTGCCAGACATGCGCCGGGCGCGCGCGGCCTCAAATACCTTCTTGAGATCGGCAACGCCGGAGAAAATTGCCGAAATTTGCTCGAAGGCCAATCCGGTTTCGCCAGACAGTAGCCGCGCGATAGTTGTTTTCCCTGTCCCGGGCGGTCCCCAAAAAATCATGGAGCCAAGCGTGCCAGAGGCAATCATACGGCGAAGAGCGCCATCCTCGCCCGTCAAATGGTCCTGACCAGTCACCTCGTCCAACGACTTGGGGCGCAGCCGCTCGGCAAGCGGCCGCTTGCCAGCGATTGAATCCGGTTCATTGGCGCTGAAGAGGTCACTCATCTGAATATCTGCGAAATCAACTGTCCGTCACGTTCGATCTCGACACGCCAGATGCCGGGATCCTCGTCGATTATCTGCAACAATGAGGCCGTGCTGTCGATATTTTCCTTGTTCACTGAAACAAGAATGTCACGTGGGCGAAAACCAAGGCGAGCCGCTGGCGAGCCGCGCTTCACATCAACCACCGCAACGCCGGTCAATTCGGTCGGCATGCGAAGCTCCTGCGCAAGGCGGGGCGAAAGGTTGGCAACGACTGCACCCGAGAACGGATTGCGACCATCAATCAGGCGCTGATCGCGCGGACGCGTTTCCGGAGCCGCGTTGAGGGCCAGTTCTGCCTCAACTTCCTTCCCGTCCCGGATGATGGAGAGTTTTGCAGTTGTCCCAAGTCCAGCAGTCAGAAGGCGATAGCCCAAAGCATCAGGATGCTCCACGGGATGCCCGTTGAACCCGACAATGGCATCACCGACTTTAAGCCCGGCTTGTTCAGCCGGTCCATCGGGCTGGATGCGGGTGACAAGAGCGCCAGAGGCACGATGCATGCCCAGCGCCTCGGCGACACCGGATGTCACCGGCTCGAATGCAGCGCCAATGAATGGCTGTTCAAATGTCTGGTCGCCACGTTGTGCGGCCTCAAGAAATACCTTTGCGAGGTTTGCGGGAATTGCGAAGCCGACGCCATTAGAACCGCCGCCGCGGGAGAAGATAGCTGAGTTAATCCCCAGCAACTCACCATTCATGCCAATAAGTGCGCCGCCCGAATTGCCAGGGTTGATTGATGCATCTGTCTGAATGAAAAATCCAAAATCCGACACACCCACCTTGTTGCGGGCAAGACCGGAAACGATGCCACTGGTGACCGTTTGACCGACGCCGAAGGGGTTGCCAATCGCAAGGACGAGATCACCTACCTCGACGCTATCAGAATCGCCAATGGTCAATGGCGGCATGTCCTCGTCCGTATCGACCTTCAAGACCGCAAGGTCGATACGATCATCTTTCAAGACAATGCGCGCAGGAAACTCCCGACCATCGGCCAGAGCAACCTTCACCTCATCGGCATCTTCAATAACGTGATTATTGGTGATGACGTAGCCATCACCCGAAGCAATGACACCTGAGCCAAGAGACGTCTGCTTTTCACTGCGCCCCGGCACTCCACGCCCAAAGAGCTGGCTGAAAAAGGGATCGCTATCAAAAATCGTACGTTGACGCACCATACGCTCGGCATAGACATTAACGACGCTGGGTGCCGTTTCTTTCACCAGCGGCGCATATGAAAGCTGAATCTGAGCCTTGCTTGTCGGCGCTTCCTTGGCCTCAATGAGCCCTGTCGCCAGGGGCAACGGTGCGACCGCGATCAATACAGCAAGTACAGATGAAAGAATCGGCTTCATATGTGAGTCCTCTCGTTTCCAATGCAGCATAAGCCTATGCCCGTTAGATAGGAAAGACCGCGGGAAAGTGAAGCCTTTCCCGCGAATCGAAAGGAATGCCTATACCTCTATAGGATTCGCCGCAATGGGCCGACGCGCAACAATAACCCAGCGACGACATAGCAAATTCCTGAGACCAGCAGCCCCGCCAGCATAAACTTCGCAATCGGCGGCAGCATTAGACCTCTGAGGCCAATCGAGACTGCCACCAGGACAGGCGCGTGTATGACATAAATCGCATAGGCCCGCCGCGACAGGGCAACGCCGAACGCGCTTGGCGTCTGAAACCGACGCAGGCTCCAGGGCAGAAGCGTAAGAATGATACCAAAAGCCATGACCGGCTCCCAAAACGCCCAGGTAAGCGCCGCAATATTGATGCCGCCCTCCATTGGCCCCTTCAGAGCTGGAATCACTTCCGCAGCCACCGCGACGACTGGAAGGACTGGAAACGCCACCAAAGCAAGCTTGCGCCATAAGGCGGTCGCCATCACCGGTACATTTTCCAAGAGCTTGTGCTTCGCTGCCAAATAGCCAGCAGCAAAGAGAAAAATATAACTGGAGAAGAAGCCCAGCTGGAGGCCTGCCACCTCGGAGCCGACCGGCCAAATCAGGCGAAGCAAAAATGCAACGGCACCAACGGCAAATGCCGAGACCGCCAATGCACGGTTTGTCGGAAATTCTGAGATCGCGCTGTCGCTTGAAATTCGATTCCAAGCCACGGCAACGATAGCGAAAAGCATCAACGCCCACACAAACCACAATGGCCCCCAGACAAAGTCGCCTGCAAGCCAAAGCCCCCGCAGCACCTCCCAGAAATCACGCCCGGTTGCCGTCGCGGCGAGTGCGACCGTCACCGGCCCCAGCACATAACCGAAGATGAGCAGAGGTATGCCCAAGCGCAAAAAACGCTCTACGAGAAAGGCACGAGCCCCTCTGCGTGCGATTGATGCAGGTGTGAAATAGCCCGCAAGCAGGAAAAACAGCCCCATGAAAAAGGACTGATTGATTGCGCAGAATATGCTCAAGATAATTGTTTGAGGGCTATCCAGGCTGGTTTCAACCTCACGATAGAACCAGCCACCGCTGGCACCGTAGGTAATCGCCGTGTGATGCAGAATCACCAGTAGAGTCAATCCTCCACGAAGCATGGAGAAGCCTTCCAGCCGGGATGGTTGCTCTTTCATGATCGCCCCACTTTCTGCGCGCGACGCGATGTCGCCTCATTAGCATATCGTGCCAGCGCAAGGCTTTATTCGCACGCAAAGTAAATCACGTATCTTGGGCAAATCAACAAACCTGATCAACTCAAAAGCGAGAATCGAGGGCCTGTCACAATTCTGTCAGCTAACTGTAAGTCTGGAGCGGTTAGTCTTTCAACATGACCACACTCCAAGAAGTTGATGGTCAAAAACAGGAGCGCCACCGGCCGTGCCGCAAGGCCATACCGCCGCCCAATTACTGTCCTTGTGGCGGTGGCGCTCCTCTTGATCTTTTCTATTCAGGCAATATGCGCACCGCGCCCTTGTCAGCCGACGATGCAAATGCTGCGTAGGCTTTGAGTGCTGTGGACACTGCACGCTTGCGTGGCTGTTCAGGCTTCCAGCCCTTGGCATCCTGCTCAGCACGACGGCTTTCCAATTCGGCCGGTGAAATCGCCAGATTGATTGTGCGACCCGGTATGTCGATTTCAATCATGTCGCCATTGCGTACGAGGCCAATTGCCCCACCCTGCGCCGCCTCGGGCGATACATGGCCGATGGACAGGCCGGAGGTGCCCCCGGAGAAGCGACCATCGGTGATGAGCGCACAGGCTTTGCCAAGCCCCTTCGACTTCAAGTAGGACGTCGGGTAGAGCATTTCCTGCATGCCCGGACCGCCCTTAGGGCCTTCGTAGCGGATCACAACAACGTCGCCCGCGTTCACTTCATTGGACAGAATGCCCTTCACCGCTGCGTCCTGGCTCTCGTAAACGACTGCCGGGCCCGTGAATTTGAGGATGGAATCATCCACACCAGCGGTTTTCACGATGCAGCCGTCGAGCGCGACATTGCCTTTGAGAACGGCCAGACCGCCATCCTTGGAGAACGGGCTTTCGACCGAGCGAATGACACCCTTGGCACCATCGGTATCCAGTTCGTCCCAGCGCGATGACTGGCTGAACGCAACCTGTGTGGGCACGCCGCCGGGCGCTGCCTTGAAGAATTCACGCACGCTCTCAGAGTTCGTGCGCGTGATGTCCCACCGGTCGATCGCGTCACCGAGTGTCGCTGCGTGCACTGTTGGGCAATCGCGGTTGATCAAGTCACCACGATCAAGTTCACCGAGAATACGCATGATGCCACCAGCGCGGTGAACATCTTCCATGTGAACGTCACTCTTGGCAGGTGCGACCTTGGACAAGCAAGGAACCTTGCGCGACAGACGATCAATATCGTCCATGGTAAAGTCCACACCGCCTTCATAGGCCGTTGCCAGGATGTGCAGAACGGTGTTGGTGGAACCACCCATGGCAATATCCAGCGACATGGCATTTTCGAAAGCGGCCTTGTTGGCGATGGTGCGCGGCAGAACAGTTTCATCGTCCTGCTCGTAATAGCGACGCGCAAGATCGACGATCAGGTGGCCGGCCTCTACGAAGAGGCGCTTGCGGTCGCCATGGGTCGCCAGTGTGGAACCGTTGCCGGGCAGCGAAAGGCCCAGAGCCTCGGTCAGACAGTTCATGGAATTGGCCGTAAACATGCCAGAGCAGGACCCGCATGTGGGGCAAGCCGCGCGTTCAATTGCAGCGACGTCCTCGTCCGAAACATTGTCATCTGCCGCAGAAACCATGGCATCGACCAGATCGAGGGCAACCGTCTTTCCATGCAAGACGACCTTGCCGGCTTCCATGGGACCGCCGGAAACGAAAACAGCCGGAATATTGAGGCGCATTGCAGCCATCAGCATGCCGGGGGTGATCTTGTCGCAGTTGGAAATGCAAACCATTGCATCAGCGCAATGCGCGTTGACCATATATTCCACGCTGTCGGCAATCACTTCACGGCTGGGCAGCGAATAAAGCATGCCGTCATGCCCCATGGCGATACCATCATCGACAGCAATCGTATTGAATTCCTTGGCCACACCACCAGCGGCCTCGATTTCAGCGGCAACAAGCTGGCCCATATCCTTCAAATGGACATGACCGGGCACAAACTGTGTGAATGAATTGACGACAGCGATAATCGGTTTGCCAAAGTCACCATCTTTCATTCCGGTCGCACGCCAGAGGCCGCGTGCACCAGCCATATTGCGTCCGTGGGTGGAGGTTTTTGAACGATAAGCAGGCATCTCTTCTCTTCCTCAGTGTTTCCAACTTTGCCACGCTGATGTGGCTACTTTCATTTTGGATTTGTCCTACTCTAATGACAAAGTGCTGTCACTATCGGTTCAGCCAAATGCAGTACGCATAGCAACAGAAACGCCGCTGGCCATGTCACTTTTTCGCACAAATTGGCGTTTGAAATAAGCCTATGGCAAGGACTCCGCGCTACCTTGTTTCAAACAGCAAAATTTGAGGAAACGAACCCAAATGAACGATGACGATCAGAAATTGGTCAATCTGCAGAGTTTCAAGCAGCAAAAAGAGCGCCAGGCCAAAGCCGAAGAACGCAAAGCTAAAAAGCACGCGGGTTCGCCACTCACCTCGCCGCGCGTTCAAAAATTGATTGTTTTGATCTTTTTCCTGGCGATTGCATGGCTCGCGATGCCTGATGATTTTGTAGCATCCATCGTACGTGCGGTCCGAGGCTGATCAGCGCCTTCACATCGCATACACGAAAAAGTGCCCAGCGACCCACTTTCATGTGATCGCAAATATTGTTTTCATGTCGCCATGAAACCTATTCGCACTCTGTCTCGTATAGAGTGTTGAGAAACCTGAATGGATGGGCACATGACTTATCGACCACCACGCATTGCTTCCAGTGAAATCACACCCAAGGGTGTCTATTTGAGCAGACGCAAATTCGTCGCAAGTGCCGTGGCCGCAGGCTTGCTTCCCGGTGCAGCACTCGCCGCACCATTCAAGCTGACCGACACTGTAAATATGGCTGGCGACGAAGCGCTGACGCCGAAGGAGGCAGCGACCACTTACAATAATTTCTACGAATTCGGCACGGGCAAGGATGATCCGGCGGCCAACTCCGGCAGCTTCACCCCTACCCCGTGGACACTCACGGTAGATGGCATGGTTGCCAAGCCACAGACCTTTGGCCTGGAAGATATTCTCGCATCCATGCCCATTGAGGAGCGTATCTATCGCATGCGCTGCGTGGAGGCCTGGTCCATGGTGATCCCATGGGATGGCTTCCAGCTCTCCGAAATACTCAAGAAGGTTGAGCCACTCGGTTCGGCCAAATATGTCGCCTTTGAAACGATCGTGCGACCCGAAGAGATGCCAGGACAATCTGGCGTATTCCAGCCACTGCCATGGCCCTATGTGGAAGGTCTGCGACTGGACGAAGCGATGCATCCGCTAACCATCATGGCGGTTGGCATGTATGGCGAAGCATTGCCTAACCAGAATGGCGCGCCAATTCGCCTCGTCGTGCCGTGGAAATATGGCTACAAGAGCATCAAGTCGGTCGTGAAGATCACGCTCACCGACAAAGAACCGCCGACAAGCTGGAACAACGCCGCAGCCAATGAATATGGCTTCTACTCAAACGTAAACCCGAAGCGAGATCATCCGCGCTGGAGCCAGGCAACCGAACGCCGCATTGGCGAGGGTGAAGGCCTGTTTGGAACGGGGCGTCGGGATACATTGATGTTCAACGGCTATGAAGAGGTTGCCGGGCTATATTCCGGCATGGACCTCATCAAAGAATTCTATTGATCGGTGTCGTCATGACTGGAGCATCCGTGACCCATCGCAAACCAATGACTGCCGCTGTGAATTGGAAACCGTATAAAATATGGGCGCTGTATATTGCAGGGCTCGCCCCGGCTGTATGGTATTTCTACCTTGGCGTAACGGGAGGACTGGGAGCTGACCCGGTAAAAACCTTTGAACATGCCCTCGGCATTTGGGCACTGCGTTTCATTCTGGCCACGCTTGCGGTGACACCGATTTTCATGGTGTTCAACATTCGGTTGCTTACCTATCGGCGCGCGCTCGGTCTCCTGGGCTTCTGGTATGTCATCTTCCATTTCACGGTCTATATGGTCCTGGATCAGGCGATGATGCTTTCAGCCGTACTGGAGGACGTTGCAAAGCGCTGGTACATCATGATCGGCATGGCAGGATTGGCGATGCTGGTACCGCTGGCGGTTACGTCGAATGCCTATTCCATCCGCAAGCTGGGTCGACGTTGGAACACACTGCATAAGCTGATCTATGTCATCGCCATAGCGGGCCTCTTGCACTTCCTCATGTCGACCAAGACATTGACGGCTGAACAGGCGCTCTACATCGTAATCACGCTGCTTCTGCTGTCATTTCGGGTCTTCAAAAAACAGGTTATGAACTGGCGAAAAGCGCGCATGGCGAACGCTCGTGCACGCAAACAGTAGCATGATCAAAATTTGTGCAAGACGTTAAAAACATCAATAACTATGCAAGCAATCACTGTATTGCATATCTGTTTATACAATTTAACACACCACTAAATCATCATTTGCCTCTATATTATCCTCAACAGAAAGCTCAAATCGAGGAGACGCAAATGTTCTTTCGCGCGAATAGTCAGCCTCAGGGCAACGCATTCCAGCACTTCTTCAACTTCTGGGTTCGCCAGAGCAAAGATCAGAAGCGCGGTCGCTAAGTTGACCTGACAGAAATGAAGTGATGAGGGCACCCGGTGGGTGCCCTTTTCTTTTGTGTAGATGTTTGCTGATGGATGCCGAAAGATCCCGCGCTGTCGGTTAGCACAGAATCATCCACCAATCGGTGGAATATCTGTGATCTCCTACCGAACGTCCGGAAAATGCCCCGCACACAGCCCAACAAGGCACCTGCCCCTTTCCAGGAGGCCCTCCCGCATTCTGATCGACACTTGCCCTATGAGAGACGCATCGGCTTCAGCGCTAAAATCCAGGCAGGTCAATCGCAATGAAGGACAACTGCCCAAAGGCAATATTCGGCATTTCTCGACGTCTGGCCCGGTCCTAGCCGAAATCACCAGTGAACAGCGCCACCGACGCCCGTCATATGGCCAAACAAAAAAAGGCCGGGTGCCTCTCAGCACCCGACCTCTTCAATATTGTCCGCTTGATGCGAATTAAGCAGCTTCTGATGCAGCTTCCGCTTCAACACGTGCCTTGTCGGCAGCACCCTTTGCGTCCACGTCACGATCAACGAATTCGATGACTGCGAGCGGAGCATTGTCGCCGTAACGGAAGCCGGCCTTCATGATGCGAAGGTAGCCGCCATTGCGGGTAGCATAACGTGTTGCGATTGCGTCGAACAACTTGCTGACAGCATCAACGTCTTTGATCTGCGAGATCGCCTGACGACGAGCATGCAGGTCACCACGCTTGCCGAGCGTAACGAGCTTTTCAACAATCGGACGGATTTCCTTTGCCTTGGGCAGAGTTGTTACGATCTGCTCATGGACGATAAGGGATACAGCCATGTTGGCAAACATTGCCTTGCGGTGGCTGTGGGTTCTGTTCAGCTTGCGGCCTGCTTTACGATGGCGCATTGCTATTCTCCTTCACTTGTGAACCTCCGGTCCACAGTTTGATATGGTTTAGTACTGGTCTTCGTATCGCTTTGCGAGATCTTCGATGTTCTCAGGCGGCCATGCGGGCACTTCCATACCGAGGTGCAGGCCCATAGAAGCGAGAACTTCCTTGATTTCGTTCAGCGACTTGCGGCCAAAGTTCGGAGTGCGGAGCATTTCTGCTTCGGTCTTCTGAATAAGGTCGCCAATGTAGACAATGTTGTCGTTCTTCAGGCAGTTGGCCGAACGGACAGAAAGTTCCAGTTCGTCGACCTTCTTGAGAAGCGCCGGGTTGAACGCGAGTTCGGTAACGGCTTCTTCTTCTGCTTCCTTCTGTGGCTCTTCGAAGTTCACGAAGACCGACAGCTGGTCCTGAAGGATACGAGCAGCAAATGCGATGGCATCTTCACCGGTGACAGAACCGTTTGTCTCAATCGACATGGTCAGCTTGTCGTAGTCAAGAACCTGACCTTCACGGGTGTTTTCCACCTTGTAGGACACTTTCTTGATTGGTGAATAGAGGCTGTCGACCGGGATAAGACCGATCGGTGCATCTTCTGCGCGGTTACGGTCTGCAGGTACGTAGCCCTTGCCGTTATTGACGGTGAATTCCATGCGAATTTCCGCGCCCTCATCGAGGGTGCAGATCACATGGTCAGGGTTGAGGATTTCAATATCGCCAACCGTCTGAATGTCACCAGCCGTAACAGTGCCTGGGCCCTGCTTGCGCACAACCATGCGCTTTGCTTCATCGCCTTCCATTTTGATGGCGATTTCTTTGATGTTGAGCACGATGTCCGTCACATCCTCGCGAACGCCAGGAATGGAGGAGAATTCGTGCAGTACGCCGTCGATCTGAACCGCGGTGACAGCAGCGCCACGCAGCGAGGACAGAAGAACGCGGCGCAGAGCATTACCAAGCGTCAGACCAAAACCGCGCTCAAGCGGTTCTGCAACGAGTGTTGCCTTGGTCGCACCGGAAGAGGAAAACTCAACCTTGCTGGGCTTGATCAGTTCCTGCCAGTTTTTCTGAATCATGTTTCTTTTAACCTTCCTTGTCGCCGCTACTATCCAATCGTAACGGCCGAGCTACGGAGTACCGGCAACTTCACGATTGCCAGCATGGTGAATGCATATGTTCAGACGCGGCGCTTCTTGCGCGGGCGGCAGCCATTGTGCGGGATCGGTGTCACATCGCGGATGGACGTGATCATGAAGCCAGCAGCCTGCAGTGCGCGCAGAGCAGACTCACGACCGGAACCCGGACCGCAAACTTCAACTTCCAGCGACTTCATGCCATGTTCCTGAGCCTTCTTGGCGCAGTCTTCAGCAGCGATCTGTGCGGCAAACGGGGTCGACTTACGCGAACCACGGAAACCCTTGGCACCAGCAGACGACCATGCAATTGCATTGCCCTGTGCGTCGGTGATGGTGATCATCGTGTTGTTGAAGGTGGAGTTTACGTGGGCAACACCCGACGTGATATTTTTACGTTCGCGACGACGAACGCGTGTGGCTTCCTTGGCCATGATCTTCCTTTCTTCGATCTTAGCACCGCCGTAGTTCCAGCGGCTACACCGGGACGAGAATCAACTTATTGACATCGCCCCAAACTCAAAAAGAGGCCAACCGCAGGTTGGCCCCCTACCCCGACTAAATGCGGGGAAATTACTTCTTCTTACCGGCAATCGCCTTAGCCGGCCCCTTGCGGGTGCGGGCATTGGTGTGCGTGCGCTGACCGCGAACCGGAAGCGAACGACGATGGCGAAGACCGCGGTAGCAGCCAAGGTCCATCAGACGCTTGATGTTCATGGACGTTTCACGACGCAGGTCGCCTTCAACCTGGTAGTCACGGTCGATTGTTTCACGGATCTGAAGGACTTCAGCGTCCGTCAGTTCGTGCACACGACGCTCAGCTGGAATGCCGACTTTCTCGACGATTTCCTGCGCAAATTTCGGACCGATCCCGTGAATGTACTGAAGCGCAATTACAACGCGCTTTGCAGTCGGGATGTTGACGCCAGCTATACGTGCCACGCCTGTTCTCCTTGCTTCCCTTGCTCAAATGGCAAGATGGATTTCATAAATCTCAAGCTCCAGTGAATGGAACCTAGCTCATTGTCTGTCCGTCACATGCCAAAGCGACCGTAGCCGGACTTCTCAAACTTGAAGCCACGCCGATCGCTTTAATGTCACGAGTTGGCGCGGTGTTTAGCGGAATCACTTAAAAAAAGCAACCTCCGCCAACCAAGATTCTTTCAGGACGTCAAAGAGATCCCAAAATCTTGTCGATCGAGGCCGTCACCTCGTCAATTTCTGCCATACCATCGACAGAAACGAGCTTCCCCTTGGCATAATAGTAGCCAATCAGCGGTGCCGTTTCCTTGTAGTAAGCCTGCAAGCGAGTCAGCACAGTTTCAGCGTTGTCGTCGGGACGACGCTTGAACTCGGTGGATCCGCACTTGTCGCACACGCCTTCGGTTTTCGGCTTCAGATTCGTGTCATGATAGCCCGTTCCGCAGGATGCGCATGTGTAGCGACCAGAAACACGATCTGCGAGAACCTGGTCATCGACCTGGATCTCTATAACAGTATCCAATGTCACGCCCTTGCCGGCCAACATCTTTTCTGTCGCATCGGCCTGTGCAAGCGTGCGCGGAAATCCATCCAGGATGAAGCCCTTTGCGCAGTCAGCCTCCTCGATGCGCTCGGCTACAATGCCAATCACAACATCGTCTGACACAAGCTTGCCGGCATCCATAAGCGCCTTTGCCTGCTTGCCGATCTCTGTCTGCGCAGCCACTGCCGCACGCAACATGTCACCGGTGGAGAGTTGCGGAATGCCATACTTTTCCACAATCCGCTGAGCCTGGGTTCCCTTACCCGCGCCCGGCGGCCCCAACAATATTAATCTCATCTGCCTCTCTTGCCTCCCCGCAGCTTGGACTTCTTAATCAGCCCCTCATATTGCTGTGCAATCAGGTGTCCCTGCACCTGTGCAACTGTATCCAGAGTTACACTAACCACGATCAATAGCGAAGTACCACCAAGGTAGAATGGAATGCCCGTTTCCGCGATCAGGATCTCCGGCAGGATGCAGACAAAGATCATGTAGATGGCGCCAATCACCGTGATTCGGGTCAAGACGTAGTCAATATGCTCTGCTGTACGCTCGCCGGGACGAATGCCCGGAATAAAGCCACCCTGCTTTTTCAAATTGTCCGCAGTCTCAGTCGGATTGAAAACAATCGCGGTATAGAAGAAGCAGAAGAATGCGATCAATGCAGCGTAGAGGCCCATATAGGCGGGCTGGCCGTGACCGAGTGCCGCGAGGATCGTGGAAGCCCAAGTCGGCAGATTGGTCGTATCCGAGAAGCCCGCCAATGTTGCTGGCAGCAGAAGCAGCGAGGATGCGAAGATGGCGGGAATAACGCCAGCAGTGTTAAGCTTGAGCGGCAGATGCGACGTGTCACCCTGGAACATGCGGTTGCCAACCTGACGTTTCGGATACTGAATCAGCAAGCGGCGCTGCGCGCGCTCGACAAACACAATCAGCGCAATAACCGATACAGCCACGACAATAACGGCCAGGATGATGCCTGTGGACAATGCGCCCGTACGGCCCAATTCCAATGTACCGGCAAGAGCATTCGGCAAGTTCGCTACGATACCCGAGAAAATGATCAGCGAAATGCCGTTACCGATACCGCGTGAAGTGATCTGCTCACCAAGCCACATCAGGAACATTGTGCCGCCGATAAGGCTAATAACCGTGGAAATGCGGAAGAACCAACCCGGATCCGCAACAATATTGTTGCCGCTTTCCAGACCAATCGCAATTCCGTAGGCCTGCATGCACCCCAGCAACACCGTACCGTAGCGTGTATATTGGTTGATAATCTTGCGGCCCTGCTCGCCTTCCTTTTTCAACGCTTCAAGCGACGGAATAACCGACGTCATGAGCTGCACGATAATGGATGCAGAAATATAGGGCATAATGCCGAGCGCGAAGATCGCCATACGCTTAACTGCACCGCCTGAGAACATATTGAACACGCCCAGGATGCCGCCAGACTGCCCCTCAAACGCCGAGGCGTAAGCATCAGGGTTAAGACCAGGAAGCGGGATGTAGGTGCCCAGTCGGTACACCAGAAGTGCACCAAGGGTGAACCACAAACGTTTCTTCAGATCTTCCGCCTTGGAAAAGGTCGCGAAATTCAGGTTTGCCGCAAGTTGTTCTGCTGCAGAAGCCATTGATTTCTCCGCTGCTCGCTGCCGCGCGACACCGCGCGGACATGGCATGTTGCTATAGGCCCTGCTCGCACAGGCCAGATTTAATCCCGTTCAGGCTTATGTCGTTTGTCAGAGGAAACGTCAACGGCCCGCACTTAAAAAGCAGTGGCCGGAACCGGACAAATGTGTGAACCGCGGCCAAAAGAGACAATTACGGGACGACTTCGAGAAAAGTCCGCATTGCCAAGCCACATATGGGGTCGAAAGCCCGGCCGGTCAAGAAAAGACAATCGCCCAGTGGAAGCCACCGGGCGACTGACAGATTTTATAATTACTCAGAAGCTTCTGCAGCACCGCCAACAATCGTCAGCGAGCCACCGGCCTTCTCGATCTTTTCAGCCGCAGCCTTGGAGGCACCAGCGACTTCGAGCTTAAGCTTGGCCTTCAGCTCACCATCGGAAAGAACGCGAACGCCATCCTTTGCGCGACGGATAACACCGGCAGCAACAAGGGCTTCAGCATTCACGACTGCCTTGGCGTCGAGCTTCTTGGCGTCCACTGCTGCCTGCAGGCGAGCGAGCGATACTTCAACGAACTCCTTAGCGAAGATGTTCTTGAAGCCACGCTTCGGCAGACGACGGTAGATTGGCATCTGACCGCCTTCAAAACCGTTGATTGCCACGCCTGAACGGGCCTTCTGACCCTTCACGCCACGGCCACCGGTCTTGCCGGTTCCCGAGCCGATACCACGGCCAACGCGCTTCTTCGAGGGCATTGCGCCTTCGTTGTCTTTGACTTCATTCAGTTTCATCTTGATCTCTCCCCTCGCCTTACTTCTCTTCGACGATGCGAACGAGGTGGCTGACCTTGTGAATCATGCCGCGTACGGAAGGTGTATCTTCCAGCTCGCGACGGCGATGCATCTTGTTGAGACCCAAGCCGATCAACGTCTTGCGCTGAACGTCAGGACGACGGATCGGAGAACCGATCTGCTCCACAATGAGGGTCTTCTTAGCTGCTGCTTTCTTAGCCATGATGATCGTCTCCCTTATTCTTCAGAGACCACACCAGCCGCGGCACGGCGAGCCTGAAGCGTAGCATATTTCATGCCGCGCTGAGCTGCGATGTCCTTGGGGTGAACCTGGTGCTTCAAAGCGTCGAACGTTGCGCGAACCATGTTGTATGGGTTCGAGGAACCAGTCGACTTGGCAACAACGTCAGCCATACCAAGCGTCTCGAAAACGGCACGCATTGGACCACCGGCAATGATACCAGTACCAGGCTTGGCAGCGCGGAGCAGAACCTTGCCTGCGCCGTGACGGCCATGAACGTCGTGGTGAAGTGTACGGCCTTCGCGCAGCGGAACGAAAATCATCTCACGCTTTGCGGATTCAGTTGCCTTACGGATAGCTTCCGGCACTTCACGCGCCTTGCCATGACCGAAGCCAACGCGGCCCTTTTGGTCGCCAACAACTACGAGAGCAGCAAAGCCGAAACGACGGCCGCCCTTCACAACTTTGGCAACGCGGTTAATTGCTACGAGCTTATCGACAAACTCGCTGTCGCGCTCATCACGGTTCTGGCGCTCTTCGCGCGGTGCCCGCTTTTCTTGTGCCATTGTCCTTTTCCTTTTTCTTTTCCGGGTGCAATCGGCATTTGTGTGTGGACCGGCCTCTTTCGGGCCTTCTGTCCGGTGAATGGCTTAAAGGCGGCCTTCTGCAAGGCCGCCATATAAACCGGAATTGCCCGACTTTTCAGCCGGGCAAAAACCTTAGAATTCCAGGCCACCTTCGCGGGCAGCATCGGCGAGAGCCTTGATGCGACCGTGAAAGATGAATGCGCCACGGTCAAAGACAACTGCCTTGACACCAGCGGCTGCCGCACGCTCAGCGACGAGCTTGCCAACTGCTGCTGCTGCGGCAACATCAGAACCAGTCTTCAGAGAAGACTTCAGCCCACCATCAAGGGTGGAAGCTGCGGCCAAGGTGTGACCTGCAACATCGTCAATAACCTGCGCGTAGATGTTCTTACCAGTGCGGTGCACGGAAAGACGCGGGCGGCCATTGGCAACCTTTTTGAGCTGACGGCGCACACGACCGGCGCGGCGGGAAAGCGTTTCTTTTCTGCTAGCCATTTCGCGTGTTCCTTACTTCTTCTTGCCTTCTTTGCGGACAATCCGCTCTTCAGCGTACTTGACACCCTTGCCCTTGTAAGGCTCAGGGCCACGATACCCGCGGATTTCCGCAGCAACCTGGCCGACCTGCTGCTTGTCGATGCCGGTGACGGTGATTTCCGTCGGCTTCGGGCAAGCAAGCGTTACGCCTTCAGGTGCTTCGTAAACAACTTCGTGAGAGAAACCGAGCTGCAGCTGCAGGTTCTTGCCCTGCATTGCGGCACGATAACCAACGCCGTTAATCTCAAGCTTACGCTCAAAACCAGCAGAAACGCCTGCAAAGATGTTTTCGATCATCGTGCGGGACATGCCCCACTTCGAACGAGCATCCTTCGACTGGTTAGCCGGCTGAACGGAAACTTCGTTGTTTTCCATTTTGACGAGAACTTCATCGTTAACAACGAAGTGAAGTTCACCCTTCGGACCCTTTGCAGAAACCTTCTGACCATCGACAGAAGCAGTCACACCTGCAGGGACCTGAACGGGTTTTTTACCGATACGAGACATATTTTCAAACCTGTCTGTTCGTTATGGAGACCTTCACTCGCGTCTTAGAAGACGGAGCAAAGAACCTCGCCACCAACATTCTGTTCGCGAGCCTGGTGGTCAGCCATCACACCCTTAGGAGTGGAGAGGATGGTGATACCAAGGCCGTTCGCGACCTGCGGAATGGACTTAACCGAGACATAAACTCGGCGGCCCGGCTTGGAAACGCGGCCGATCTCACGGATCACGGACGCGCCTTCGTAGTATTTCAACTCGATTGTGAGTTCCTTCTTGCCATTTTCATAGGCAGTCTCGGAATAGCCACGGATGTAGCCTTCCGCCTGGAGCACATCGAGAACACGTGCACGGAGCTTGGAAGCCGGAGTCGTCACAGACGACTTGCGGCGAGCGGCACCGTTACGGATACGGGTGAGCATATCACCCAAAGGATCAGTCATTGCCATTAGCCCGCCTCCTTACCAGCTCGACTTAACAACACCCGGCACTTTGCCGAAGTTGCCCAGCTCACGAAGAGCGATACGCGACATCTTAAGCTTCCGGTAGAAGCCACGCGGACGACCAGAAACTTCGCAGCGATTGCGAATACGGGTCTTGGATCCGTTGCGGGGCAGTTCTGCCAGTTTAAGAGTTGCCTTGAAACGCTCTTCCATCGGAAGTTCCTGGTTCATGATCACAGCCTTGAGGGCTGCACGCCGATTGGCGTCACGAGCAACCAGTACGCGGCGGCGCTTGTTCTTTTCAACTGCGCTGACTTTCGCCATCTTTTAGTTCCTTTTCTACGCTTGCCGTTACGGACTACTGACGGAAGGGGAAGTTGAACTCTTTAAGAAGAGCCCGAGCTTCGTCGTCGGTTTTCGCCGTCGTACAAACGATGACGTCCATGCCCCAGATTTGGTCAACCTTGTCGTAGTTGATTTCCGGAAACACAATGTGCTCCTTGATGCCCATGGCGAAGTTGCCACGACCGTCAAAGGATTTCGGATTCAGGCCGCGGAAGTCGCGAACGCGCGGGAGCGCGATATTGACCAGGCGATCCATGAACTCATACATGCGCGCGCCACGCAGGGTGACTTTCGCGCCAATCGGCATGTTTTCACGCACCTTGAAGCCAGCAATCGAGTTGCGAGCATGCGTGATAATTGCCTTCTGACCAGCAATCGCCGTCAGATCGCCAGCAGCGATTGAAGGCTTCTTGGAGTCCGCCGTCGCTTCACCAACACCCATGTTGATAACAATCTTATCAACCTTCGGGATCTGCATTTCGTTGGCGTAGGAGAACTTCTCCTGCATCGCAGCGCGAATCTTGCTTACGTATTCTTTCTTGAGCCGTGGCTCGTACTTAGCTTCAGCCATCGATCACAACTCCCGAACGCTTGGCTACACGAACCTTTTTCTCACCTTCAACCTTGAAACCAACGCGAGTTGGCTTGCCGTCCTTCGGATCGGCGATTGCGATGTTGGAAAGATGGATCGGAGCTTCTTTACGGATAATGCCAGCTTCCTGGGTCTGAGTTTGTTTCTGGTGACGCTTTACAACGTTAACACCTTCAACAACCGCACGACCTTCCTTTGGCATCACGCGAACTACTTCACCGGAACGACCTTTGTCCTTGCCGGAAAGTACGACAACCTTGTCGCCTTTTCTGATCTTTTGCATCTCTATCGTCCCCTTACAGCACTTCCGGAGCCAGCGAGATGATCTTCATGTGGCTCTTGGCGCGAAGCTCGCGCGGAACCGGTCCGAAGATACGTGTGCCGATCGGCTCTTTCTTATTGTCGATCAAGACAGCAGCATTGCTGTCGAAACGGATAACGCTGCCATCGGGGCGACGGATGTCCTTAGCGGTGCGAACAACAACCGCCTTCATCACGTCACCCTTCTTCACGCGGCCGCGCGGAATAGCTTCCTTGATGGAGACAACGATAATGTCACCAACGGAAGCATACTTACGCTTGGAGCCGCCCAGCACCTTGATGCACATGACACGACGTGCGCCGGAGTTGTCGGCCACATCGAGGTTAGTCTGCATCTGAATCATGTCAGGTCGCCTTCTATTATTGACCGGAACGGTTGGACTTGAGCCCCCTATTCCAGCTTATGGACACGTTTTGTGTTTGCGCCATCTCCACCGCCCTTAAGGTGGCAGAAACAGACAATCCTCAGGTGAAACTAGTCATCTGAACAGAGTCAAATGACAAATTCACCAATATTTTCGCGCGGGAAGAAACTTGCCAAGGTGGTATCCCTTAAAGGACCTGCCTCACGCGGAAAAAGCAATAGAACGCCCGATTCCCGAGCGTTCTTCGCTGTTAGCGTTGCTTCATACAGATTTTTCCGCCAAACGCAAGGGCGCTGACGGAAAATCCTTAAAGCTTACTGGGCGGAAACAACCGTCCAGCGTTTATCCTTGGAGATCGGTGCGCACTCTTCGATGTTTACAACATCGCCGATCTTGTACTGATTATTTTCATCATGCGCCTTGTACTTCTTGGACCGACGAACGGTCTTCTGAAGCAGCGGGTGGGCAAAACGGCGTTCAACACGAACAACAATGGTTTTGTCGTTCTTGTCGCTGACAACAGTGCCCTGCAGAATGCGTTTCGGCATAGTCTTTTATCCTTTAGGCCTTGGCTTCTGCGGCCTTTTGGGCTGCAATGGTTTTGATGCGGGCAATATCGCGACGCACTTCCTTCACGCGA
This sequence comes from Ensifer sp., assembly GCA_050301895.1. Taxonomy (GTDB): domain Bacteria; phylum Pseudomonadota; class Alphaproteobacteria; order Rhizobiales; family Rhizobiaceae; genus Ensifer_A. The sequence goes on from JBNKZZ010000010.1 coordinate 249,627, forward strand.
GACGACTTTTCAAGCTGGCCTGTAGCCTTCTGAAAACGCAGGTTAAACTGCTCTTTCTTCAGCTTTGCAAGCTCGTCGTTCAGCTGGTCAGCGCTCATGGCGCGAACATCAGAGGATTTCATCTCGTTCACTCCTTACTCTGCGATGCGCTGGATGAAGCGCGTTTTGACAGAGAGCTTGGCGGCACCGAGACGAAGCGCCTCGCGGGCGATCTCTTCGTTGACACCGTCGATTTCGAACATGACACGGCCTGGCTTGACCTTGCATGCCCAGTAATCAACCGAGCCCTTACCCTTACCCATACGAACTTCAGTCGGCTTGGACGTAACGGGCGTATCTGGGAAGATACGGATCCATACGCGGCCGGCACGCTTCATATAGCGAGTGATGGCACGACGGGCTGCTTCGATCTCACGCGCGTTAACGCGGTTAGGCTCTTGAGCCTTCAGACCATATTCACCGAATGCGAGATCAGAACCACCCTTGGCAACGCCATGAATGCGGCCCTTGAACTGCTTGCGGTACTTTGTACGCTTTGGCTGCAACATTTTATTCTATCTCCAACTGGCTGCCACGCGCGTGCATTACGCGTTTTCGCGGCGACGGTTCGAGTTGCCGCCCTGGTTGTCAACTTCAGTAGCGCGGCGCTCGGAAGCCATTGGATCGTGCTCAAGGATTTCGCCCTTGAAGATCCAAACCTTCATGCCACAGATACCATAGGCGGTTTCTGCTTCTGCTACACCGTAGTCGATGTCAGCACGCAGAGTGTGAAGCGGAACGCGACCTTCGCGGTACCATTCCGTACGCGCAATTTCTGCACCGCCAAGACGGCCTGCACAGGTGATCTTGATGCCTTCGGCGCCAAGACGCATTGCGGACTGAACGGCACGCTTCATGGCGCGACGGAAAGCGACGCGGCGCTCAAGCTGCTGCGCGATGGACTGAGCCACCAGCGTTGCATCGATTTCCGGCTTACGAACTTCAACGATGTTGAGGTGCGTTTCGGAATTCGTCATGGCAGAGATTTTACGGCGCAGCTTTTCGATGTCTGCACCCTTTTTGCCAATGATGAGGCCAGGACGAGCGGAGTGGATCGTTACGCGGCACTTCTTGTGCGGACGCTCGATAACCACCTTCGCGATACCAGCCTGCTTGAGTTCCTTCATGAGGTACGCGCGAATTGCGAGATCTTCATGAAGCAGGTCGCCATACTCATTTGTGTTGGCGAACCAGCGGCTGTCCCAGGTACGGTTGATGCCGAGGCGGAAGCCGATCGGATTAATCTTCTGACCCATTATGCGGCCTCCCCTTTGTCTTCGACCTCACGAACAACGATCGTGAGGTGCGAGAACGGCTTTTCAATACGCGATGCGCGACCACGGCCACGAGCGTGGAAACGCTTCATAACCATAGATTTGCCAACGTAAGCTTCTGCAACGATGAGCGAATCAACGTCGAGATCGTGGTTGTTTTCCGCGTTTGCAATAGCCGATTCAAGGGTCTTCTTGACCTGATCGGAGATGCGCTTGCGGGAGAACTCGAGGTCAGCAAGTGCACGCTCAACCTTCTTGCCGCGAATAGACGCAGCAACCAAGTTCAGCTTCTGCGGGCTAACGCGGAGCGTGCGCGCAATCGCCTGCGCCTCATTGTCCTTAAGCCGACGTGCGGCTTTTGCCTTAGCCATTGTTACTTCCTCTTCGCCTTCTTGTCCGCGCCGTGACCGTAGTAGGTACGGGTCGGAGCGAATTCACCGAATTTATGACCAACCATGTCTTCCGAAACGGAGACCGGGATGTGCTTAGCACCGTTGTAAACACCGAAAGTCAAGCCAACGAACTGCGGCAGGATGGTGGAGCGACGGCTCCACATCTTGATTACTTCGTTACGACCGCTTTCGCGTACCTTCTCAGCTTTCTTAAGAAGATAGCCGTCAACAAACGGGCCTTTCCAAACTGAACGAGCCATGAATGACTACCTTTCTTACTTCTTCTTCTGGTGACGCGAACGCATGATGAACTTGTCAGTCGTCTTGTTCGAGCGTGTACGCTTGCCCTTTGTGGGCTTACCCCAAGGGGTAACCGGATGACGGCCACCCGAGGTGCGGCCTTCACCACCGCCGTGCGGGTGGTCAACCGGGTTCATAACAACGCCACGAACGTGCGGACGCTTGCCACGCCAGCGAGTACGGCCAGCCTTACCATCGTTGATGTTGCCGTGGTCCGGGTTGGACACTGCACCAATGGTCGCCATGCAAGCACCAGAAACCAGACGGGTCTCACCAGAGTTCAGGCGAAGGATCGCCATGCCTTGGTCACGACCAACGAGCTGTACATAGGTACCAGCGGAACGGGCAATCTGACCGCCCTTTTCAGGCTTCATTTCAACGTTGTGCACGATCGTACCGACCGGCATTGTCGAAAGCGGCATAGCATTGCCAGGCTTAACGTCAGCACCATTTTCAGATGCAATAACCTTGTCGCCAACAGCCAGACGCTGCGGAGCCAGGATGTAAGCCAGTTCACCGTCTTCATACTTGATGAGAGCGATGTACGCTGTGCGGTTCGGGTCGTATTCCAGACGCTCAACCGTACCAGCAACGTCAAACTTGCGACGCTTGAAGTCGATCATACGGTAGGTACGCTTGTGACCACCGCCCTGAAAACGGGTGGTGATACGACCTGTGTTGTTGCGGCCACCCTTCTTGCTGAGACCTTCCGTCAGCGCCTTAACGGGCTTGCCCTTGTGAAGGCCGGAACGGTCCACGATAACCAGCTGACGCTGGCTCGGGGTCGTCGGATTGAATTTTTTCAATGCCATTTTACTTTACCTCACAGTCCGGTGCTAACGTCGATGGACTGACCGTCAACGAGTGTGACGACTGCCTTCTTGACGTCTTTCTGCCGGCCAATGATGCCGCGGAAACGCTTAACCTTGCCCTTGCGGACCAGCGTGTTCACAGCCTTGACCTTTACGCCGAAGAGCGCTTCCACAGCAGCCTTGATTTCCGGCTTGCTGGCGTCCTTGGCAACGTTGAATACAACCTGGTTCTGTTCCGATACCAGCGTCGACTTTTCGGTGATTGCCGGAGAGACAATCACATCGTAGTGGCGAAGATCAGTCATTTGAACCGCTCCTCCAGAGCTTCAACTGCAGCCTTGGAAAGAACGAGCTTACCGCGACGCAGAATGTCGTAAACGTTGATGCCCTGAACCGGCAGAACATCGACGTTCGGGATGTTCTGTGCGGCGAGCTTGAAGTTGTTGTCGAGTTCGGCGCCACCAATAACGAGTGCATTGGAAAGGCCGAGAGCTTCAAAAGCACCAGTCAGAGACTTGGTCTTGGCATCAGCCGCAACCAGCTCGTCGACAATGATAAGCTGCTCTGACTTAACCTTGGCAGAAAGAGCGTGCTTAAGAGCCAGCGCGCGAACCTTCTTCGGCAAATCAAACTCGTGGCTGCGGATCTGCGGGCCATGAGCGCGACCACCACCACGGAACTGAGGTGCACGTGCGGAATGGTGACGAGCGCGGCCCGTGCCCTTCTGCTTGTACATCTTCGAACCGGTGCGGGAAACTTCGCCGCGGGTCAATGTCTTGTGCGAACCCTGCTGCTTCTTAGCAAGCTGGTAGCGCACCATACGTGCAATAATGTCTTCGCGCGGCTCAAGACCGAAAATGGTGTCGGAAAGGGAAACCTTGCCAGCCTTCTTGCCTGCGAGCGTCTGTACTTCGATATCCATCTTGTAGCGCTCCCTTATTCTGCTGCCTGAGCGCCGCGGACGCCGGCCGGACGCGGTGCATCAGCCGGTGTACCCGACTTAACAGCGTCACGAACGAGGATCCAGGAACCCTTGGAACCGGGAACAGCGCCCTTGACCAGGATCAGGCCGCGCTCTTCATCGGTAGAAACTACTTCGAGGTTCTGGGTAGTAATGCGAGTCTGGCCCATATGACCAGCCATTTTCTTACCCTTCCAGACCTTGCCCGGATCCTGGTTGGAACCGGTAGAACCATGCGAACGGTGGGAAACAGACACACCGTGGGTCGCGCGCAGACCACCAAAGTTGTGGCGCTTCATCGCACCAGCAAAACCCTTACCCTGGGAAATACCGGTTACGTCCACCAACTGGCCGGAAACGAAGTGCGACGCAGAAATCTCTGTGCCAACTTCGATCAGGTTGTCAGCGGAAACGCGGAATTCAGCAAGCTTGGCCTTTGGCTCAACCTTGGCTGCGGAGAAATTGCCGCGCATCGCCTTCGATGTGTTCTTGACCTTTGCCTGGCCAGCACCGAGCTGTACCGCGACATAGCCGTTCTTTTCTTCAGTGCGCTGGGCTACCACCTGGCAGCTGTCCAACCGCAAAACTGTTACCGGGACATGTTCACCCGCGTCATTGTAGACGCGTGTCATGCCCACCTTCTGTGCAATTACACCTGAACGCATTGGTTCATACCTCTTGAGAGTCCTAACAGGGGCTTGCGGCCCCTCGCCTCTTGTTTAAGGATTCCATCCAGGCTCAAGCCCTTTGGTTTCCCGTTTCGAGAAGACCTTGGGGTCGAAACCCCACGTTCCTTCCTTGTTGTTTCGGCTTGCGCCGGACTTAAAGCTTTTTACAGCTTAATTTCTACGTCCACACCAGCAGCCAGATCGAGCTTCATGAGCGCGTCAACGGTCTGTGGGGTCGGATCAACGATGTCGAGAAGACGCTTATGAGTGCGCATTTCGAACTGCTCGCGGCTCTTCTTGTCGATGTGAGGCGAGCGGTTGACAGTGAACTTTTCGATGCGGGTCGGAAGCGGAACCGGGCCACGAACGCCAGCGCCTGTACGCTTTGCGGTCGATACGATTTCACGCGTGGAGGCATCGAGGATCCGGTGATCAAACGCCTTAAGGCGGATGCGGATATTCTGGCCGTTCATTCGACTTGTCCTTGTTTCATCTCTTCCACCACTGTGCGGGGAAGAACCTTGTTTCCAAGCAGCAGGGCCTGGGGATTTGCCCTCAGGCCCTACCAAATTATGACGTACTCGATTACTCGACGATGGAAGCTACGATGCCGGCGCCGACGGTACGGCCACCTTCACGGATAGCGAAGCGGAGCTTCTCTTCCATTGCGATCGGAACGATCAGTTCAACATCGCAGGTGACGTTGTCGCCAGGCATAACCATTTCCGTGCCTTCCGGCAGGGTCACGATGCCAGTCACGTCAGTCGTACGGAAATAGAACTGAGGACGGTAGTTCGTGAAGAACGGTGTATGACGGCCGCCTTCTTCCTTCGTCAGGATGTAGGCTTCTGCCTTGAACTTCGTGTGCGGCGTAACAGTACCTGGCTTGCAGAGAACCTGACCACGCTCAACACCGTTACGGTCAACACCGCGAAGCAGTGCACCAACGTTGTCGCCTGCCTGGCCCTGATCGAGCAGCTTGCGGAACATTTCAACGCCTGTGCAGGTCGTCTTCGAAGTCGGGCGGATACCAACGATTTCGATTTCTTCGCCAACCTTCAGGATGCCGCGCTCAACACGACCGGTCACAACCGTACCACGGCCAGAGATCGAGAACACGTCTTCGATCGGCATCAGGAAGGGCTGGTCAATCGGACGCTCTGGTGTCGGGATGTAAGCGTCAACAGCTGCCATCAGTTCGCGGATAGCGTCTTCGCCGATCTTCTTGTCAGAATCTTCAAGAGCTGCAAGTGCAGAACCCTTAACGATCGGAATATCGTCGCCTGGGAATTCGTAAGAAGACAGAAGTTCACGAACTTCCATTTCAACGAGTTCCAGAAGCTCTTCGTCGTCAACCTGGTCAACCTTGTTGAGGAATACAACAATCGCTGGAACGCCAACCTGACGAGCAAGCAGGATGTGCTCGCGGGTCTGCGGCATCGGGCCGTCAGCAGCAGAGCAAACCAGGATCGCGCCGTCCATCTGAGCAGCACCGGTGATCATGTTCTTCACGTAGTCGGCGTGGCCGGGGCAGTCAACGTGGGCGTAGTGACGAGCTTCCGTCTCATACTCAACGTGCGCTGTAGAAATCGTGATACCACGTGCCTTTTCTTCAGGTGCAGCGTCAATTTGGTCATAAGCCTTGAAGTCACCAAAGTACTTGGTGATCGCAGCTGTCAAGCT
>JBNKZZ010000011.1:0-75078 GCA_050301895.1 Ensifer sp.
GTCTGATCGGCAGGTTTCAAGGAGCGCAACATGGGGCATGGTTTCTGCGACGCGCTCAATATCGGCAGGAGCAACCGGCTTACCGCGGAAAATCTGAGTGCCCAGTTTCGTGACCGTTGCAAATTGCAGGTTGGCCTGAACATGCTCAACAGCAAAGAAGGTCATGGCTGCAAAGAAACTGGCTGCAGCGAGCCTGCCGATTAATTTCATTATGCAATGTCGCCTGGTGCAGTTGGTGTAAGCGTGCCGCATGGTATAGCGCAGCAAGCCCACCAGCCGTCAAGTCGTTGGCGCAACACGTTATGCAATCACGCAGCGATATGCTGGTGCCAGAAGCCCTCGCCTTGATCCCCTGCAAGCCATATGTAATAGGAGCTATGTTGCTGGGGACGTTTTGAATTGCTTAAATTGAATGGTGCAAATGCATTTGTATTGATGGTGCTGCGTCGGCTGTTTGTAGCCGAAATTGTACTGGTGCTCGTCGCACGGGCATCTGATGCGGCAAGCGCTGCGCATATTATGGCTGCATGCCTGTTTGCAACTGCGACATTGGCGGTGCTGCTGACCCGACCCGAACCCTACGCCGCACGTCTGTCCGGTTTTGCATTTGTGATCGCACTTGTGATTGCTCTGTGGGCATTTGGGCAAAGCCTTGCATTCGAGGGGAATCCGTTCGCCAATGCGATCTGGAACTCTCTCGGGAGTGGGGGCGGCGCAACTGCTGGTTCTATTTCAATTGAGCCTGCAGATACGCTACAGGCCCTTTTGAAGATCCTGATGCCTTTCGCTGCATTCATATCTGCTTGTCTGCTGTTTGATGACGACAGGCGTGCGCTGCGGCTCCTCGAGGTGCTTGCTGCAATAGGTCTTGTGATGGCGCTTGTGGGCATTGTGCAGCTTCTGTTCTTTCCAGATCGACTTTTCTTCACAGCGAAGACGTCCAGTCTGGATGCCATGACAGGCCCATTCGTCAATCGCAATACGGCGGCAACATATTTTGCGGTCATTGGTATTATCTTGTCAGGCATCATTTTTGATCGTGTGCAGGAACGTGGTCTGGCCCATTACTGGGGTCTGTTGATCGGCAGGCAGTCTCGCCGCTCCGGCAAGCCATATGAATTGGCGATTGTTGCGATCCTGGTCGCGGCGCTCATTCTTGTGTGGATTGCACTCATGCTGACCAAGTCGAGAGCGGGCATTGCGTCCGGCGTCCTTGGTGCTGCAGTATTCTTTGTGATCATTGGTTATTATGGCGGCTACTCACGGAAAAAGCGCCGCCGCGGCTTTGAAAAGAACGAGAAGAGTGTGTTGAAGGGCAGGCTGCTTCGTGTTGGTTTCGGTTTGGCTGGTCTGCTGATCGGAATATTGTTCTTCGCCGGTCGCGTAAGCTATCGCGTGAACCTGCAGGGCGACGAGGATCAGCGGTTTTGTATGTATCCCGATATTATGCGGGCGATATCAGATCATTGGCTGACTGGAACGGGGTTCGGCACGTTTCAGGATGCGTTTTCGCCCTATCGCAGCGCCGAATGTGGCATGAACGGCATATGGCACATGGCACATAGCTTCTACCTTGAGGGCGCCATGACGATGGGCGTGCTTTTCGTACCGCTCTTGCTGGCAGTCGTTGGCTATTTGTTCGCGATCTACGGGGCAGGGCTGCGCAACCGAAGGAAGTACCGCTGGGTTTCGGCGGCTGGCATCAGCGCTCTGATAACGACACTCGCCCATTCAACAGTCGATTTCTCAATTCAAATCCCTGGCTATGCTGTGAGTTTTGCGGCGGTTGTCGCGGCGACAGCCATTTTGGCCAAGCGGGACATGCGTGAAGCGCCCAGAAATCGCCAGAAAGTGCAGACGCGTTGACGATTACTGTACGTTTTATACGCACTGCCATTTGTGGATAGTTCTGCTCGAAAGACCTCCTTGCCTCTCTTTTGGGGAAGAAGGGGCCTGCAGATTTTGGGCTATACAGCCGACCGTTTACAAAGAAGCGAATCTATGTAATCTCCCGGTCCAGATGGTCTGTGGTCGATTAAGTGATCGACCCAGTTAATAGGGAATACGGTGCGGCGATCTATCAATCGCCAAATCCGTGACTGCCCCCGCAACTGTAAGCGGCAAGCGACCCCGTATGATCCACTGGTCTTGAACCGGGAAGGAACGGGCAAGCGGCGACCCGCAAGTCAGGAGACCTGCCATCGCATATCAACTCGAACCGGGCGGGGTGCTCCGGAAAGGATGAAAGCATGGTAGACCAATCCGGCCTCATGAACTTGCTGTCTTCTTTTCTCGTCCCCGCCAAGCGCGGAGGGCGCGATGAATATCGAACGAACACTACATCAACTGCAGTCCAGCTCTGACTCCCCGGAGCGCGCAAAGGAATATGGTCAGCTTGGTTACATGCAATGGCTTGGTAGTCTGCCTATAAACGCATGCTATGAAGCAGCGGCGTTGCGTGCTCACAAAATTGCCGAGCCTTTATTGCAGACGGACCCCGCTATCGCAGAATTCTGCAAGCTGCTGCTTGATTCCATCGAGTTTCCCCTGATGCCACTCGATCTTGCATTGCCGATGCCAAAGAGGCGTGGCGGGGCGGTGGCACGGCGAATGTCGTTCTGATTTCAGCGTTGAGGGCGCGAGGTTACGCCAGGCACAAGGCCATGGCGGCGGGCGATATAAGCCTGTCAGGCTCAGCGCCTAAAGCGATGGCCACAACGCCTAGAGAAAGGCCCGAATTCCTATTCAGACGTAGTCGAACTTTCCCCAAGATGGGCCAGGGGAAAGTAAGCCGCATGACATGAATTTCGTCTTTTCGCTTTTTTGCAACGTGATGTCGCGAAACGGATGCTGCATTGCGCAACAGCAGGTTAGCTTCAAGCGTGTTTTGGGTGCCTTGCGCGCAAAGGCGGAAGGATAATTGGGAAGTCGGTGAAATGCCGATGCTGCCCCCGCAACGGTAAGAGAGAATGGCTGCGGCACAGGCCACTGGGGATATTCCTGGGAAGGCGCCAAGGTCGAGAATGGCTCTCAAGCCCGGAAACCAGCCTTAAACAGAACGAAACGACTGATTGCGGTGGGGCGATCGATCGGCAACGACTCAGTTCATCGGAGCCGGTACCCGAAATCACCATCCGTCAGTCCCTGAGCAAAAGGGAATGACATTATGGACGTACAAAATCAGGTATTGGAGCAACTCCAAAACCGTCGCGACGGTTTTAGCCTGGAACAAGCTTTTTATACCAATCCAGATTATTTCAAGCTGGATATGGAAATGATCTACTATCGCGAATGGCTTTTCGTTGGTCATGATTGCGAAGTTCCCAAAGCGGGCAACTATTTCACAGTTCAAATTGGTGACTATTCAGTCATCATTGTTCGCGGGCGCGATGGCAATATCCGCGCTTTGCACAATTCCTGTCGGCACCGCGGATCGCGCGTTTGCTCGTCTGAGCGCGGCGCTGCGGCAAAATTGGTTTGCCCCTATCACCAGTGGACCTATGATCTTGATGGTTCGTTGGTTTTTGCCCGCCAAATGGGTGAGGATTTCGACGCTTCGAAATTCGGTCTGAAAAGCGTTCACTGTGAAAGTTTTGGCGGATACATCTTTGTCTGCCTTGCCAATCAGGCTCCCGAATTTGCCTCCGTTCGCGATATGGTCGAGCCCTATATGCTGCCGCATAATCTGCGCAACGCCAAAGTCGCTCTCCAGACCTCGATCATTGAGAAGGGCAACTGGAAGCTTGTTTGGGAAAATAACCGCGAATGCTATCACTGCGCGGGAAATCACCCGGAGCTTTGCCGCACATATCCCGAAAATCCAAAGGTTACCGGCACACAGGGCGCGGGCAATGACCCGGAAATTGCGGCCCATTGGGAACGCTGCGAAGCGGCTGGCCTACCGAGCCAATTCAAGATGCATCCGACTGGCCAGAGCCGCGTGGCTCGTATGCCCCTTCTCAATGGCGCTCAGAGCTATACGATGTCAGGTAATCGTGCGGTCAAGAAGCCGCTGGCACCGGAAACGGCGATCAATGATCCTGGTGCCCTGGTGCTCTTCCACTACCCAACAACATGGAACCATATGTTGGGGGATCACGCGATTTCCTTCCGCGTGTTGCCCTTGGGTCCTGAAGAAACAATGGTCACGACCACTTGGCTGGTCAACAAGGAGGCGGTTGAGGGGATCGATTATGATGTCAATGAGTTGGCACATGTTTGGACTTTCACCAACGACCAGGATCGCCAGATCGTTGAAGAAAATGCACGCGGTATTCGCTCACCTGCCTATGAGCCCGGCCCTTATTCGGCCGAGCATGAAGGTGGCGTGGCGCAGTTTGTCGAGTGGTATGCCAATGAAATGATCAACCGCCTTGGCGGTGATCGCGCAAAATTGTCGGTTGTTGCATGATGAAAGTTGTCAAAAAAGCCCCCTTCAAACATGTCGATGAAATGGTTCCGTGGAACGATGCCGAGGACATGCTTGAATGCGTGAGTTGGACGCCCGAGGCCCCGGATGTGATGACATTCACATTCCGAGCGGACAAGGAAAATCGCTGGTTCCGGTATTTGCCGGGCCAGTTTCTTACACTGGAACTGCCGACTGGCCCTGAGCCCACGTTGCGGACCTATACGATCTCTTCGAGTCCCTCTCGGCCCTTCACCATAGCGGTGACAGTCAAGGCGCAAAAAGACAGTATCGGCAGCCGCTGGATGCAAGAGCACCTGACGCCTGGCACAAAAATAAAGGCTCATGGCCCGCGCGGGGACTTTTCCTACGTGCGCCATCCGGACCCAGATGAGAAGTATCTATTTATCTCTGCGGGCTCAGGGATCACGCCGATGATGTCAATGACGCGCGACATGGGCGACCGTGAACCTGATAGCGATATCGCCTTCATCCATTGTGCCCGTTCGCCGGATGACATTATCTTCCGTTGGGAGCTGGAATATCTGGCACGTTATCGACCGTTTTTCTCTCTTGGTTTCATCGTGGAAAATCTGGGGCGATCACAACTCTGGTCCGGTCTGAAAGGCTATATCGACAAGGCAAAAATATCGCTATTGGCACCTGATTTTCTGGAGCGCACCGTGTTTTGCTGCGGTCCGGATCCGTTTATGACTGCTGTGCGTGAGTCTCTTGAATCTTCCGGCTTCAATATGGACAACTTCCATCAGGAAGCCTTCGCGACAGCATCCATAACACCGAACATTCCAGTCGTACTGCCTGAAGAGCCAAGCGACGAGACTTTCAAGATACGCTTTACCGAGAGTGAAAAGGAAGTCTCTTGCGAACCCGGCTACACAATTCTTCAGATGGCCCGCGCTAATGGCGTGCGTATTGCTGCTGCGTGCGAATCTGGCCTTTGTGGCACCTGCCGCACGAAAAAGATCTCCGGGGAGATTGATATGCAGCACAATGGTGGCATCCTCGATGATGAGATTGAGGAAGGTTATATACTGGCTTGCTGTTCACGCCCCCTCAGCGATGTTGAGGTGGAAGCGTAGAGACACTTTCCGGCAATTTTTCTTTTTGGGGGGGGGCGCAGAGACTTGGGATCTCCCCAAAAGGGAAGAATGACCAACGTCACGTTATCCCTGCACAAGAATGTCGTACAACCGCTTTTGCGCTTCCTCGGCAGTGATCGTGCGATCATTGAAGAAGTCCGTAAGAACGGCGATCCAGCCTTCTGAAACCTGAGATGGCATCGCCATGGACTGAGCGCTGATGCCACGGTTCTGTTCGATCATGATCTTCAGACCAAGCTGGCCACATTTGTCGAGACCTTCTGGCTTGACATCCATGCGTGCAGGCAAAGACCCTTTGACACTGCTGAAGGCGACTTGGTTCTCTTTATCAAGAATCAGTTTTGCGAATTCCTGCTGAGCCTTTGCGGTTTCGTCTCTATTTGTCACAGGAAAAGCAAAAGCATCAATCACCATGAAATAGGCAATGGCGGTGCCGGGTGCCAGACTGCATTCAAAGTCCTTCCCGACGGAATACCCTCTTGCGATCATCTCTCCTTTGGCCCAATCACCCATGAATTGCATGCCAGCCTCACCGCGCGCCACTGCATCTGAAGCGTCTGCCCAGGTCTTGGATTTTCTTGTTTCGAGCGGCTCGACATAGTTTGAAATCCGTCGAAGCATTTTGAGCGCATCAAGAAACCGCGGGTCATCAACAGCTGACGCTTCACCTCGTATGAGGCGCGAAAAATCTTCAGCTCCAAGCTTGTTGTACGTCATATTGTTGAACAGCAGGGAAATCTCCCATGAGCCTCCGCCAATTGCTACGGGCAGCAAGCCTTGGGCCTTGATCTTTTCGGCGGCCGCAAAAATATCGTCCCAGGTTTGGGGTTGGGCAGCACCTATTTCGTTGAAAATCTTGGTATTTGTCCAAATCCAGTTTTCTGCGTGAATATTGGTTGGAGCAAAGTAGACTTTGCCCTTGTAGGTGATGCGTTCCAGCACACTTGCGGGCAACACCTCACGCCAATTCTGGTCAATGGCAACTGCATCAATGTCAGCCACAACACCCATCTCGGGCAATTCCTGTGAGCCGTCATTTGCATTCCATTGCATCACGGCGGGCGGATAGCCATTTGAGATGCGCTCGGCGACCGTTCTTTGGACCGAGATTTTGTCGGCCTTCGGCAGGTCTATCCATTCGTTGCCAGCCTTCTTCCAAGCATTGCGAAATACATCAAGCGCCTGGCTTTCGCTCTTTGATATCCAAAAGTGAACAACATCCAACTTCTTGTGATCATCGGCAAAAGCTTGGCCGTTGAAGATGGCGGCCAACAGAATGGCGAAGGCGGCCTGGAACGTTTTGGAAAGGAGATTTTTCATTGTCTTCCCTGAGATAAACTTCCGAGAGTTTGTGCTGTTTCCTGAGCGCCTAGGCGCGCTTTAAGGTGTACTCGTTTTTGAGCTGCTGCAGATGTTTCAGCCGAGCGCTTGCAACGTCAAAGGGCTGCGGTTTTGAAAAGAGATAGCCCTGGCCAATCCTGCAGCCTGCCTCGATCAGGAACTCCTGCTGTTCTGCGGTCTCTATGCCCTCAGCTACGCATTTCTTTCCAAGGTTTCTGGCGAGGTCGACCACCGCGCCGACGATCTGATCGCAACTCTGGTCGAGACCTATTCCGCTCACGAAGCTACGATCGATTTTCAGTTCATCAAATGGGAAGTCCCTCAAATGAACCAGCGACGCAAATCCAGTCCCAAAATCATCCAGAGAAATAGCTATGCCGTGTTCGCGAAAGCGGTGAATGGTTTCGTGGAGCACCTTTGTATTGCGATTTAGGAATACGTCTTCAGTAATCTCAATTGCGAAATCATCCCATTCGACGCCATGTTTCTGAATTGCCCGCGCGAACATCTGGTAGCCGTCATCACCGAGCAAGAGGGCTTCGGGAAGGTTGATCGCTATGCGACCTGGAGCGAGATCTTCTGTTTTCCATGCGCGGATGTCGCGTGCGGCCATATCAATGATGGCGTCAGTCATGTTCCTGATAAGGTGGGATCGCTGAATAAGAGGCAGAAAACGTGCTGGAGACAGTATGCCGAGTGTCGGATGCTGCCAACGCACCAGAGCTTCGAACCCCAGGTGCTGACCCGATTGCAGATCTACCTTCGGCTGGTAGTGAACTATAAACTCACCGCGCTCCGCTGCACCGACAAGTGCAGAGATCAGTTCGTTTTGTTCCTGTCTTTCCGCCAACGCCTTCTTATCAAAAATCATAAATCCCTTCTTTTGTTGTTTGGCGGAATAAAGGGCTTGGTCGGCGATCCTGATCAGCTCTTTCTCGTCTCCTGCATGCGCAGGTGCAATTGCACCGCCAATGCTGGCCGAGACACTGATTGATTGCCCCTCGAATTTCACCTCCTGCTTGATAGCGTGGAGTGCGCGGGCGGCAATATCTTCCAATACTTCCCTTTTGTTGCAGCCGGGGATCAACAATGCAAATTCGTCACCGCCGAGCCGGACTGCGATATCATCATGCCTGACAATGCTCTTCAGCGCGGTCCCTACATGGCGCAGCATAGCGTCACCGGCGGGGTGTCCAATTCGGTCATTGACTTCCTTAAAGCTGTCAAGATCGATCAGAAGAAGTGAAAATGGCCGCCCGTCCTCTTTGAGCTGTTGAAAGAGTTTTCGTATTGCGGTCGAATGGGCATGGCGGTTTGCAAGGCCGGTGAGGGCGTCAAGTGTTGCCTGTTCCTGCAGGAGAGTTTCGTATGTCTGGGACACGCGATGTTCTGTTCGCAATTTGCGTAGCAAGGGATAAAAAAGGAATATACTCGCAAGAATAACGGTCGATTCCAGGAGTGTGAGGAGCCCCGCGCTGACGGCCTCCACATAAGTCACGCTACTGCCGCTGCGCTCATTGTTCCGTGTGATCAAATCACTAAACTGTCGGATCAGCACGCCGTCAGTCGAGAGCGCGAAGTCAATAGGACCCCAAAAACTGTAACGGCGCCGTCTATCCTCGGATGTAACATTTGCAACTTTTTCAGCCCGACCGAGGAAGTCGTCGATCCGCCTATTCAGGTCATTTTGTATGGTTTGGAGCGAAGTGTCCGAGGTTACAATTCGCTCGAGCAGGTTTTTGTTCAGTTGTGCGCTAAGCAGGAGGCCCCTGGCCATCAAAGAGCGAATGTCTGCTATGTTGGATTTGATGTCGTCAATGATGGGTTCCACCAGTTCTTCTGGAAGTTCCTGGTCGGCTGATGCACGCATCAATGCACGCGTCTGATTGGCCAGTTGCTGGAACTTGATGAACTCGTTGCTGGTCGTAAAGCTTATCTCCTGCTGCAGGCTGTGTCGCTCCAAGGCATTGTTGACCGTCGAAAAGGTGGCGATGATCAAGACGGTAATAACAATTATGGCCTTCAGATAATGCCGCGAGATGGATCTTATAT
Source organism: Ensifer sp. (assembly GCA_050301895.1). Taxonomy (GTDB): domain Bacteria; phylum Pseudomonadota; class Alphaproteobacteria; order Rhizobiales; family Rhizobiaceae; genus Ensifer_A. The sequence continues at coordinate 8,923 of JBNKZZ010000011.1, forward strand.
AGAGCTCAATATTGCTCGTCGCTGGCTGGATCATCACTTGAATGCCCCTAGTTTATGCTGCCTGACGCGGTAAAATTTCACGGCCATGAACCACGGCAGGCGTAAAAAACGCCGCCCAAACGCCTCAGATTCAGCATTGTTAGTGTGAGCGCTAACAGCCTGAAGACGAATTTGTTGAGGAAAATAAAACTTTTGATTTATGAAAACTTGTAGCCCCAGTCGGAGAGCCATATTCCGGCCCACGGCAGCTCCTCCGTTGGAAATGTGGCTTCCATGATATTGTTGCCGCATATCGCTTCCCGAATTGTGCAAGGTTTCCACCAAATCGATCAAGAAGGGCCACTGTGCGGGGTTCGTCCCCACCTTATGGTTTGCCGACGGAAGGTCGGCTTGCAAAGCCGCCCCCAGACTCGCTTCGCATAAGGTTAACGTCCTAGAAAGTTGTAAAGATTTTGTTAATTTGTTTTGCTACTCGTTAGGGGCTTGGTCCGCTAATTGCTTATATATATTTGTTGTTTCCAATCTATGACTTAGGTCGCATCATCCTTCGGTGGTGACATTTTGGGATAGCTTCTCGGCCTGCGGTTTTCTGCTGGCGGACCTCGGCAATAACGGCCCGGCCTTAATCTTTATGAATGCTAAATTAACTTTTTATAAAAACATCATGCAGGCCTAACGATGGTCGATCTTTCGTCGGTTATAGGCACCTGTGATGTTTCATCGGAGCTGATTGCCCGCACAGTTTCGCTCAATTTTTGGATTATCGAGCTTTCGAAGTTCCTTCGCGCCGCCCCAAAGTAGGAAATCAGCAGTGTTCATTGACATCCGTCGGCGCAGGGTGCGGAGAGGGCAGAAAGCCATAACTTCAAGTCGTTGAAACGCAGCAAACTCGAACGCTCCAACAGGAGTGAGCTTGCTGCGTTCATCTCGCGGCGGCGTATCTACTGATTTCCCCTGGACGGGACGCCTATTCCAAGCTTACCGGTCCGCCTTCGGCACCCATGCAAATTTCTGCATCGGGTCGTCGACAGGTGTGTTCGCGATGTGGTTGGTGTAGTTGCTGATCACCTTCTGCGAGATACCGAGGATGACTTCCAGCACATGACGCTGCTCGTAGCCCGCGTCATAGAACGCCTGAAGGCTTGCGTCATCGACGTGGCCCCGTTCGCGAACCATAGCGAGTGTGAAGGTGCGCAGGGCCTCCAGCTTCTGTGTTGGCAGCGGTGTCTCATCACGCAGCGCGTTCGAGATGTCGTCGCTAACCTTCATCATTTTTGCGATGCCGGTATGAGCAGGCACGCAGTAATGGCACTGGTGTTCGACGTTGATCGTCTGCCAAACAACGGTCTTTTCGTCAGCATCGAATGCAGTCTCTTCCGCGAAGAGGCGGTGAAGAAGCTGGTAGCCTTCAAAGGTGGCGGGTGATCCAGCAAGCACGCTGTGCAAGCCTGGCAGGCGACCAAAGGCGGCCTTCGATTTCTCGATCAGCGGAATTGAGTTTACAGGTGCGGTGGTCTCGTCAAGGCGGTCGAGTCTGTACATGAAAGTCTCCTTTGTTGTCACGTCTTACGATGGCGATAGAGACAGACTTGATGATTTTGAGTGATCGTTCAAGTAATAAAAGAGTGATCGCTCAAATATTGATCAAGCGCCATTTCGATCTATCTCACTACCCCCCAATGCGTTATGCTTACCTATGCCCCGTGAACCGCTATATGATCGCGATGCCGCCCTTGATGCCGCCATGACCCTGTTCTGGGTCAAGGGTTACTCAGCGACGTCCCTCAAAGATCTGGAGCTGGCGCTGAAGATGCGGCCCGGCTCGATCTATGCCGCATTCCAGAGCAAAGAGGCACTATTTCGCGCCGCCCTTGACCTATACGCCCGGCGGATGGAGACCGAGCTGGCAGCGATGATCGCCGATTCCCCGTCGACGCTGACGGCGCTGCGGGGCTATCTCTTGTCACTGGGCGGATTGGAGCCAGGTGACAAGCCTTCGACCGCCTGCATGCTGGTCAAATCTCTTTTGGAAATTCAGACCGACCACCCGGACACGCGTGACGTCGTGCTGGCTCATCTTGAAACGGTCCAGCGGCTTTTGGAAGATGGTTTTGCCAAGGCACGCGCGGCTGGCGAACTGCCCGAAGATACAGACCCGATCCGTCTCGCACGGCGAATGCAGACCTATGTCTTCGGTCTGAAGATTCAAGCCCAGCGGGAAACGGACCCGGCAGCCATGCAACGGCTCGCGCGCGATTTGGCAGACGAGATCGGCGATCTGCGCAGCAAACACGAAACAGATATATCCTGACCCTAGTTGACCTTGCGTTCTGCCTTCACGGCGCGCAATTCCTCAATTGAACGCACCTCTCGACGCGATGAACCCTGCCAGTCACGTGTTTGCACCGTTGCATGGGCCAGACGCTGCTTTGCAGCCGGAATGGCATGAGCAAACTGCGGTAGCCACTGCGCCTGTGCGACCAGCATCTCGTCCACCATCTGCCAAACTTCTTCGGGGGTTGCGATCGCTCCCACAAGCGGGTCGTGCAGGACGGCCTGTTTCAAGAGCTCGACATCACCGGTTACCGCTGCATGAACAGACATGCGTTGTACGTTGATCGAGGCCATACAGGTCGCGGCGGCGGCCTCCGGTAGAGTGACCCCGGCCACCATGTTCACGCCAAAGCGATCCACAAAACCGGGCGATTCAATAATCGCATCAGATGGCAGATTGGTAATGACACCATTATTTTTCTGATTGAAGTGACCGCGATAAACCCGGCCAGTCTCCAACGCTTCGATGATATAAGACGCGTGCTCGCTTGACCGCTTGTAGCCACTGAATGGCCGTCTGGCACCTTCCAGAACGGTTGGAAACTCCGTTTCAAACCAGTTGCGGTTTTCTGTTGTGAAGCGCAGGTAACCGCCAGTCTCGCCATGAATCCAATCCGACATGTCGATCCATTTGGCGATCTCCTCGGGACGCTTACGGTACCAGGGCAGATATTCGGAAAGATGGCCGTTGCTCTCGGTGGAGTAGACGCCGAACCGCTTCAGCACATCGATACGCACTTTCTCCTGCTGACTAATAACGGGGTGGCGCTCAAAAGCCGCCACCAGTTCGTCTTTGCCGATCTTGCGACCGTTCACGCGCACATCAATGAACCATGTTTGGTGATTGATGCCGGAACAGATGAAATCCAATTCATCGTTCTCTACACCCAACACTTCGGCAATTTGTTCACCACCATGCTGAACGCCATGGCAAAGACCGATTGTATCAACGCCTCCATATTCAATTGCGGCCCAGGTGTTCATGGCCATCGGGTTGGCGTAGTTCAGGAACCGCGCACCGGGTTCGGCCACTTCGCGGATATCCTTACAGAAATCCAGAATGGCAGGAATATTGCGCTGACCATAGAGAATGCCACCAGCACAAATTGTGTCGCCGACACATTGGTCGATCCCGTATTTCAACGGAATGCGAATATCATCGGCGTAGGCTTCCAGCCCGCCCACGCGAACGCAGGAGACGATATAGCGCGCGCCTTCAAGGGCCTTACGGCGATCTGTCGTCGCGGTGATCTTCACCTTGAGACCATTGGTTTCCTTGATCGTATTGAGAATCTTTTCAACGAGGGAAAGATTGTGCTCTGAAATATCGGTCAGTGCGAATTCGACATCTTCAAATTCGGAAACGCAAAGAATGTCAGAAAACAGTTTTCTCGTAAACTCGACGCTTCCCGCACCGATAATGGCAATCTTGAAGCTCATAGGCTCTCCCTACTGAAAAATCTCAAAAAAATGCCATTTCGCCCGTATCAACGAATTCGATGATCGCAGGAGTACAGCGCTTTTTCCGTGTATTTTCTCTTCCCTCACCATTGAATATGCAGTGAATTGATGAGAAGAAAAAGAGGATCATTATGCTTTTGAGGGTAAAATTGTGCTGTCTGAACTGATTGAAAATGGGCAGGGAATGAAATCGCTTTCACTGCTCAGATCGCGCGTCGATCTGCATGCCATGCCGACCAGCGCAGGTTACGAAGTTGTTGAAAACAGAGAGTATTATTGGGATGGACGTCTGCGGGGCAATACGCCCTTTACGGTGCTTCAGCACACGATCAGCGGGCGCGGGTCACTACGATACGAGAACCGCAATGTTAAAATTCACGCAGGCGAGACCCTGCTAGTCATCGTTCCACACAACCACTGCTACTGGTTGGAAAAGGGTGACCGATGGGAATATTTCTGGATCTCCATGAACGGTATCGAAGCATTGCGTATCCATGAAATCGTCCTGAACGCTCAGGGGCCGGTTCTAAGATTGAAACCCTCGACAATTGACAGACTGGCTGATTGTACGTTGCGCCTCATGAAAGGAGAAGCCGATACGCCGGGCAAGGCATCAGCCATTGCATATGAAGCAGCGATGCACCTTCAAGACGATGTCTTCGGCCCATCCGACCGTGTATTGAAAGAGACCAACGCCATCACGCGCACGATGCGGCACATCAATGCAAATCTTGACACCCATTTGAGTGTCGATGCATTGGCGGCCATTGCCGGGTTAAGCCGGGCACATTTTTCACGGAGTTTCAGCGCTTTGACCGGTGTGCCCCCGGCCGAGTATGTGCAACAGCAGCGCATGCGCCGTGCCGCCCGACTTCTCACAGCCAATCGCGAGTTGAGTGTGAAAGAGGTAGCCGCCTTGTGCGGCATGCAGGAAAACAACTATTTCTCAAAAGTATTCCGAAAGGCTTATGGTGTGAGCCCTTCGGAATTTAGAACCAATGGCATGTATGCGTCGCGCACGCAGTGAAGGCGGGGTCAGGACAAGCCGAAGCTTGTCCCATTAACTCGGTAGATATTGAGTGCTCCAACTCTCGCTGACGACACCGTCATCCAAGAGCTTCTGAATCTCTTCCGCCGTGTAGCCGACATCTTCGAGAACCTTGACAGTGGACGCGCCATACTTCTCTGCGGGCGGCGGAGAGACGACGGAGCTGCGGCTTGGACGAATAGCCAGCGGATCAAGTTGCGTGACAACATGACCACTTGGATGGTCATGATAGGTTGAAAACGCGTAACTGCCCCTGTCAATGCCATTGGTTCCGTCGGCATCCCGAGAATAGCGAGATCTCAGGGCATCGATGTTGTCGCAGATCACGGCTCCAAAGCCCGCCGCATGCAATTTTTCCAGCCATGCATGAGATGTATCTTGTGCAAAGATACCTGACAGGAACGCATCACGTTCGTCTTTCGGCAGGCTGGCAATCCCCTTGAAGTCCTCCAGAGCGTCAAGGCTCGGAATATCATGCTCGTTCGAACTGAATAGGAGAAAGTCGCCGGACGCCGTGTAGTAGAAACGGGTCAGAGCGTCATATCCCGCAACGTATCGACCGGAAGGTTCGTCAAAGAGGCCTCTGCCGCGATAGTCATAGCAGAAGGGGATCTGCAGGAGGCCACTGTTCGCGGACAGAGAAGTTCTCCCGCGACCGACGCGACCAGTTTTCAGTTTCTGATACAGAGCTGCCGCAACACCGAGCGCACCGCCAAACCCGCACATGACGTCGATTGTACCGACATGCGCATGTTCTTCCGGTTCTTGCATTGCGCCGCCAAAGCGCAGCATGATGCCAGTTGCCGCCTGCACCAAATCGTCGTAGCCGACATAATCGGTTCTTGGACCGCGTCTTACACCGCTGAAACAGTCGAGTTTGCAGAAAATGGCATCCGGATTGACCTTTCTGAGAGCCTCGGCATCAAGCCCCATCTGGCGGATCTGATTGTCCGGCGCATTCCAGACGATTACGTCAACCGACTTCACCAATTCATCGAGCGCCTTCCGGCCCTCTGCGGATTTGATGTCGATGAGCGCAGACTGCTTTCCACGCATGTGTGAAATGCCGAAAATCACGGTATTCCAGCAATCGTAAAGAGGTGAGGCGGGGTCGATCTTGATCACCTCGGCACCAAAGCGGGAGAGATAGCTGACCGAATGCGGACCGGCGATCACATTGCAGAGATCGAGGACGCGAACCCCCTCCAGCCAACCACTGGAATCCTCGGGATCGGTCACGCGCGGTAGCTTGGTCTTGTGCTTCTTCAGGGTAGATAATGCGGTTGAAAATTCCACCCAGCGCCGTGGTTCCGGGGACAGTGCAGCTTCACCGCTCTCTTCGAGCCAGACAACGGGACCAGGCTGGATCATGGTTCCATATTCAGGGTCCATAACGTCGATCATCAGGCCAGACGTTTCCGCGTGATCGTCGTTGATCCATTCCTGCAGCCAGCGCTGTGGTGCACCGGGAAAACCGCCGCGGCCAAATATGCGCTCCCACTCCTTGGCCGTCCGGGTGAGGAAGACTTCCTTCATTCTCGCTGCAATTTTGTCCGCCCAGAACTTGGGCAACGGATACACGCCAAGTGATACGTCCGATTTCCATTCGGAGGTTGGCAGGTAGGTATCGTCCTCTTCCATCAGGCCGTCGGCAACAAGTTCATCGTAGATGCCGAGGGCTTGCAGGCAACGCTTCGCATGGTTCTTATGGCTGGGACAGACAACATAGAACATGCGTCCGTCTTTGCAGAGATAGCTGCGATAGAACGGATCGAGAAGCTCCTGCAGTTCCTCATAGCTGAGGTTCATTGGCAGGCCTTCGGCACGTCGACGGGCGATCTCCTGCTCGCGCTGCGTGATGTAGCGCTCCGGCAGGTCATCTATCTTGATCGAGTTGTAGCAGAGCCCCTCCATAACGGCGCTGGCCAGCGGCACCTCGATATGGTCCCCAAGGCCTGTGCGCTCGCGCGCCTGCAGCGCGAGAACTACGGCAGACGACGCCAACATGGCTCCATAAGCGGAGGCCAGAGGCAGCGGGGAAAAGGAAGGATTAACCCCCATCAGAACGCGATTGAGGCCCATGTCGGTAAAGACGCCTGAACTTGCTGCAATAACACTTTCATAGGCTCTGAGCTCACGCCTTTCTTCGTCGTTCGAAGCAAAGCCCGGAATGGAAAGGGTGATCAGTTCTGGCCGCTCACGCCTGAGTTCAGCAAAATCTATCCCGAGTGTCGCAAATTTGCCGGGGCGGAAGTTCTCGATGACAATGTCTGCTTCCCCAATGAGAGAAAGCGCCTGCTGCAGGCCCTCCGGCGTCTTCAGGTCGATGTTGACGATGAGCTTGTTGCGGTTGAGCGTCGCGTTGGCAGGGCTCTGCCACAGAGGGCCGCCGGGTGGATCGACGTGAACCACTGTAGCGCCGAGGTCGCCGAGGATCATGGCGACGGCCGGGGCAGCAATATACTGACCGAATTCGACGATCTTAACGCCGTATAGCGGGAGGTTTTCTCGTGTGTTGGATACCATTGTCTTTGTCCTGATCGTGCCGTGACTTCCAGTCAATTCATGCGCTGGCGGCTGCGTCCTGAAGAATGAAGGCCGCAGCCTTTTCAGCAATCATCAGTGTCGGCGAGTTGGTGTTGCCACTGGTAATTCTCGGCATGACGCCAGCATCGACTACGCGCAAACCCGAGATGCCCCGTACCCGCAACCGGCTGTCGACGACAGCCATCGGGTCGTCGTCCCGCCCCATTTTTGTCGTTCCAACCGGGTGGAAGATCGTGCTGGCGATATCGCCAGCCAACTTTGCGAGCTCCTCATCGGTCTGGTATTGAACGCCCGGCTTCCATTCCTCGGGCTTGTATTTAGCAAGTGCAGGCTGGGCAACGATTGTGCGGACCTGGCGCAGACTGTCGGCTGCGATTTTCCGATCTTCTTCGGTGCTGAGATAGTTCGGCGCGATAGCTGGCGCATCACCCGCATCAGCTGAGCGAATCCGGACCGAACCAGTACTGGTCGGGTTAAGATTGCAGACGCTCGCAGTGAATGCAGGAAAGCTATGCAGAGGCTCCCCGAAAGCATCAAGGCTCAAGGGCTGTACGTGATATTCGAGGTTCGCATGGGACTGATTTTCGTCCGAACGGGTGAACGCACCCAACTGTGAGGGCGACATGCTCATTGGTCCGGAGCGGAAAAGGCCGTATTCAAGGCCGATCATCGCCTTTCCGAACAGGCTGTTGGCCAGCTTGTTCAGTGTCTTGACGCCGGTGACTTTGAAAACGGAACGGATCTGGAGGTGATCCTGCAGGTTTTCTCCCACGCCCGGAAGCTCGGCCACCACATCAATTCCAGCTTCTTTGAGAAGCGGTGCAGGACCTATGCCGGACAGCTGAAGAATCTGAGGTGAGCCAATAGCGCCGGCTGAGAGGATCAATTCCTTGCGGGCCTCAACCTCAACGACTGTGCCCGAACGCCTGACTTTCGCCCCTTTGCAAACTTTTGCTCCGGTTTCGCTGGTCGCGATGATCAGTTTTTCAACTTGCGACTCTGTCCAGATTGTCAGATTTGGCCGGTTTAAGATCGGGCGCAGAAATGCCTTTGATGTGTTCCAGCGCCAACCGGCCTTCTGGTTCACTTCGAAGTAGCCGACACCTTCATTGTCGCCACCATTGAAATCCGCAGTTCTTGGCACGCCTGCCTGCACGGCCGCGTCGGCGAAAGCATCCAGAACGTCCCAGCGCAGCCTCTGCTTTTCGATGCGCCATTCACCACCATGACCATGAAGATCCGAGAAGCGGTTATTGCCACCCGTTTGTGGATCGTCGCCTTTGTCCAGTCGGTAGTGGTCTTCATGTGCCTTGAAGGCAGGCAGCACATTTTCCCAGGACCATCCGTCATCTCCGGTCAAATCCGCCCATTGATCATAATCTCTGGCCTGACCTCGCATGTAGATCATGCCATTGATCGATGAACAGCCGCCAAGCGACTTTCCGCGGGGGTAGCGCAAGCGACGCCCGTTCAGTCCAGCATCCGGCTCGGTATTATAAAGCCAGTCAGTCCTTGGGTTGCCAATGCAGTAGAGATAGCCCACTGGCACATGGATCCAGAGATAATTGTCTTTCTTGCCGGCCTCTAGAAGCAGGACACGATTTGACGGATCGCTGCTCAGTCTGTTGGCTAGAAGGCATCCGGCGGAACCACCTCCAACGACAACATAGTCGAACTGGTCTACCGGCTTGAAACCTTCTGCGTTCACCATTGTACCGCTCCCCCTGAATTGCAGCTTCATAAAATTGACTTGCGCTAAGCTGCGTGCCTCATCCTCGCCCAAGCTAGCTGAATTTTAATATTCGTCAAAACCGGAAATCCAATGACAAATGGAACCACACATTATAAAACAGATTAATATTATGAACTCGATTGACCTGAAGACTTTGAAAGCATTTGTAACCGTTGCGCGGGAAGGGAACGTCACGCGCGCGTCCGACAAGCTGCTATTGACGCAACCGGCTGTCAGTTTGCAGCTAAAACGGCTTGCCGCCGACACTGGTATCGAACTGTTCCGCCGGACAGCGAAGGGCATGGAGTTGACAGCGGAGGGCACGCTGCTTCTCGCAAAGGCTGAACGTGTGTTCGCGTCGCTTACCGATTTCAGCCAGACAGCTCACCATCTGGCAACAAATGTGCGTGGCAAATTGCGGATAGGCACGATTATCGATCCCGAGTTCACCCGGCTTGGGTCGCTGTTGAAAGCATTGGTGGAAAATGGTCCGGGCATCGAAACGGAACTTCGTCACGGCATGAGTGGACAGGTGCCGGAAGGCCTGAAACGAAACGAACTCGATATCGGGTTCTTTCTCGGCGACCTTCGCGACTATGACGCTTCCCCTGTCCAAACCAGTCAGGATCAGCAAGACAGCCTCTATCATACTCTGAGCCTTGCCCCTTTGACATACTGTGTCGTCGCGCCAGCTGAACTTGGGGAATTCATCAGGGACAAGGGCTGGGCTGAGCTTGCCGAACTTCCGTGGATCGGCACACCATCTGCCTCAGTTCACAATAGGCTTCTCAATCGCCTGTTTACCGAGCTTGGCCTCCGCCAAAATATCGTGGCATCGGTTGATCAGGAGGCCTCAATGCTGGCGATGGTGCGCACCGGCCTCGGTTTAAGCCTTTGCCGTGAATCTATCGCGCTGCATGAACAGCAATCAAATGGCTTGGCCATCGCCAACGCCGTCAGGGTGTCCACGTCCCTCAGCCTGATCTGTCTGGCGAGCCGTATTGCAGATCCTGTCATATCCCTCGCATTCGAAGCTGCATCACGGATATGGGGGCGCACCGACGATGCCGACAAACGAGATGCAGACTTCTATTGAGCCTGCGCCTCAACACCATTTCCAACCGGTCTCCAAGCAGCGTGCTACGGCGCGCGGGCAAAGCCTGAAGACTTGCGCATATTGAGCGATTTTGAGGAAGCTCGAAAGTTCAGACCCTGGAGGCTCAGTTTCCACTCATGTGTCGTTTAATCTGGCTTCAAGCAGCTTTTCACACGTTTCTTCGTATTTGGCATTTTGGGGGGCAAGCCAGCTTTGGCTAGTCACCTTGTAAAGTTCAACAAAATGCGTTTTGCGAACAAGGGTCAGCCCACCGGGAACGAAACGTTCCGCGTTTTCGGGTACGTCCGCGTCAAAGACGAGGATATAACCAAACTTCTTTCGCCATTCGGGATCAGGTGGACCGCTTAAGTACATGCTCAATGGAATATTATTGCAGGCAAGCGCGGTAATCGGAATCAGGTTCCCTTCCGGCACGTCGGAATCGATCCATGCGGGCTTGACCTTGATCGGCTGCTTGCCCTTTGCTGTGAAGAGAGTTGGCACAAAGGATTTGGCATAGGGGACCGCCAAGGTCGCCAAGTGCCTGTAAGTGTCCTCACTCCATGAGCTGGTACGCGGGGAGAATGCCGGTGAGGGACCTGTCCAAAGACCGTAACGTGTTGCCAAAACAGATGAACCAGCAGGAACATCGTTGAGCACGGTTCTCACATCGCGCACATCGGACTGGTATACATACCAATTCCCGGCGACCCAGAAAGTCCGCCCAAATGTAGCGGTCAATAGCAGAATGGCAACGACGGTAAGGTCACGCCGCGTAACCACAGGCGGCGGTAAGTACATGGCAAATGCCAGGAGCAGGGCCATGATCGGAAAACGCCAACTGATCCAACCGGTCGCAACTGCGTGGAGTGGCGAGATGATTGCGATCAGCAACAAGAGCAGCATCGCTAGCAACAAGCCATGATGTATCTCGCCAGCAGCACTCTTTCTCAACCTCTGGACGGCCAGCAGGATCAGGCTCACAAAGAGCACGTCAATCAACAGATAATAGGATTCCAGCGCCGACATGAGGTTTGCAATTTGCAGTGCCAGGGAGTCCTTCCAAACCACGCTCAACTGATCAGTTCGACCTTTCAGAAGGGCGGAATCCGCGTAGAGGAAGATCGCTATCGGGATAGCAAATGCAGCGGCGGCTAGAAACATTTGCATCAAAAATCGCAAGAATGCTGCTCTGTCTTGAAATACGCTCTTTATGCGAGAAGCATACAGGGCGCCCACAATTAGGGCAAAGAAGCACGCGCCAAAAATGTGGTCCACCAATATGAAACCGAACGCGAGCGCGCGATAGGGAAAGATGACAACCTGCCCGAAGCGACGAAGCTTTAGATCGGCGGCGGCGAATAGCAGTGCCAAACCGAGGCTGATTTGAAAGTTTACAAATCCGCCCATCATCGTGGCGCACCACGACGCAAAAAGCATCCCGATCTGCCAAAGGTTCCATTGACCAAACACAGTGCGGTTCAGGGCGATGGCACCCAACGGCGGCAAGATGATAGCCAGGTACAATGCTGATTTGGCGATGGTCTCAGCGCCAAAAATCGGCCCGAGCCAGAACGCAATAAGATCAATTCCTATATTGGTGGATGCCCGCTGCCAGTCAATTTCATACATGGACGACACGGGTGCCAAATCAACACCGCCAGAAAGAAGCCAGATACGTGAAAAATGATTTGGATAGTCTAGCAATGGTGGCACATCGACCAGCACAACCATAAGCAGTACGAAAACCATGTAGGTGCCAACCGCGCCTGCGACCGGCAATCTCCCGTCGCGAGTCAATCCTTCAGTCATTGTGCATTACTTTCTGGAATGGCCTTGCGTCGGAATACAAAAAATCGGTTCAATAAATAGCCGCAGACCAATGTGAGCACGATTGCGCAGCCCTTCGCGCCTGCAATTCCGAAATAAGGCCTTGCTGCTTCAAAGCTGAGATAAGTTATGCCGACACAAATAGCGGTGACAGCGGCAAATGCGGCAAATGTGCTCAATGTCTCCGTCCAACTGCTGCTATTGTGGTCGCGGAACGTAAAATGCCGGTTCATGACAAAACTGTTGATCGCGCCCGCCAGGAAGCCAAGGATGTTGGCAGCACTTGGCTGAGTGCCCACCAAAACCAGTAGGGAAAAGACGGATACATCAACGGCAGTGTTGGCCAAGCCTGTAATCGCGTACCGCACAAACGTTGCGAACTCACTGACGGAGAATGGTCTCATTCGAAACAATGTCACTAACGCCTTGAAGTCGCCAGGCTTGGCTGGCCACTCTCGTCTTCATCATATGTTGGCTGATGCAAGTGGGATGGCATCGCATCGCCACCTCCAATGATCTGGTCAACCATGAAGAGAGGTCGCCCTTTTACTTGTTGAACCAGGCGCCCGATATACTCACCTAGAATACCGAGTGTGAGAAGCTGTACTGCGCTGAAAAATGTCATGACAACCATGGTGCTGGCCCAGCCGGAAACAGTGTCTCCCGCAACCCAGCGCCAAACCGAATAAACAGTCATACCGGCAGCTACCAGGGCCGAGAAAAAGCCGAGCCAGGCGGCAAGGCGAAGCGGTTTGACTGAAAAGCTGGTGATTGCATCGGTTGCAAAACTGATCATTTTTGCGAGTGGATAGCCCGTGGAGCCGGCGAAACGCTCATGACGTTCATAGGGAAGTGCAACCTGTTTCCCACCGACCCAACTCACCATTCCGCGCAAAAAGCGATCACGCTCTGGCATGGCCAGGAGCAGGTCGACAACGCGACGGGACATCAAGCGAAAGTCTCCGGTGTCGCGCGGAATGTCGGTGTCGGCGAGCCAGGGCAAAATACGGTAAAATGCCTTTGCTGTCGCAAGCTTGAACCAGGTCTCCCCTTGTCGGCTCTGGCGCTGGCCATAAACGACATCGGCACCATTGTTCATGACGGGCATCATCATGAGAAGCAGTTCAGGAGGATCTTGCAGGTCGGCATCAATCAGCAGAATGCGCTCGCCACGAGCATGGGAAAGTCCTGCTGTGGCCGCAAGTTGGTGCCCGTGGTTGCGCATAAGCTTGATACCGACGATCTCCGGGTACTGCTTGGCCTGTTCGCAGATCGCATCCCATGTGCCGTCCTTCGAGCCGTCGTCAACGAGCACCACTTCAAAAGAACCTTCGGTAGCAGAGCGCCCAACGCCGACAGCGCGTCGGCAAAACTCCTCAAGCACCAGCTCCTCGTTGTAACACGGTGCAACGATTGACAATTTCAGTGATGGGGCCTGTTCCGACATAATAAAACCTGCGCGGGTTACATTCGGTCTGACAGTGCATCTTTTGCGTAAACCAATGCTTAATGCAGCCTCAACTTGTTGAACGCTGAAGCGATCGATTTATGGTGGTTTTTCGGATATTTTTGATCATTGCCATCGCCATTGCCGTCAGGTGTCCAAATCTCGCGGCCCGATCCGCCTGGCAAGTCGTATCGCAGATCCGGTCAATCCTCCCGCATTCGAAGCCGCGTCACGGATCTGGGGACGGACCGATGATGCGGATAAACGATATGCGGATATCCGCTGAGGATGGGAGTTGGCGGGAGTGCCCCAAATCCGTGCAATCCAACAGGAGCTTGGGCGTTGTTATTGGCGAACCTTCTCCGCCATGAGCATCGCCGCTCCGATGCTCGTCCCTGTTCCTTTAACTGCCCGCACATCACGCTCCGTGGTTGCGCGCAGCCTGTCGAGATAGTGATCATTTCCAGCAAATGGACCTTCGACAAGAATGGGGCCATCCGCCCCGACGATTTCGAGACAGGTCGCGGTCACCATCGCGAGATAGAATGAGACCGCGACGTAACGTTCACCCGCAGAAATCGATGCTTCATCGACTGTCCAAACGGCCTTTTGACCCTGGAATGGACCGGATTGCGTTTCGACGGCAGGCAACAGCATGATCTGCCGTTCAAGCACGCTGGCAACATTTGCCTCGCTGCTTGCGGGCGCGACGTCGCCCATTAAACGTTCAAACTCGCGCCCGCCCATGAAGCGGGCTGATGGAACGGGATCACCTAGCGCATTTACATTGATGAGCGTGTCGCGGGCAGGGTCGAGTTCGACATCCTTTCCGCCGATGGCCATGGAGATAACCCAAGTGCCGGTAGATACCACAGCAAACGGCGGCTTCCGGGCGGCCAGATGCGTGTAGAGGGATGCGTTGGAATCGTGGATGCCGCAAACCACCGGTGTATTTTGATCAAGGCCGGTTTGCCTGGCGACTTCGGGCAGAATGGGCCCGAGCATGTCCGCAGCCTTTGCTACCGGTGCCATCAGATCGGTCCAGCCCTGTTTTTCAACAAGCGATGAATAGTGCCCCAACCGAGGCGCCCATAAATCCGTGTGGCAACCAAGCGATGTGACTTCATTGGTAGCAACGCCACAAAGACGCCATGTCCAATATTGCGGGTAGGTTACAATGCGGTTGGTTCGCGCCCGAATGTCCGGAAAGGTCTTGAATTGCCAAAATAACTGTGCGCCCAGATTAAGACCCAGCGGCAGGCGCGGAGATCCGGTTTCGGCAAAATCGGGACGAACAGCATCATATTCGAGTGCCAGGTCGTCTGGTTCGTCGTGCTCGTAGTCAAGGACAGGACCGGCAAGCTGACCCTGATCGTCGAGAAGTACGGCAGACGCTCCGTGCGTCGTAACGGTAATACCGTCCACGCCATGGGACGTCTGGAAGGCGCGTAGGCTATCCAGAATGAAGGCCCACAGCGCCTCCACGTCATAATGCGGATAAGGCGGCCCGGCGAGCACCTGATTGGCACGTTTCCTGACCGCCACTTCCGCCAGGGTTTCCATGTCGACGAGGACGACTTTGGCATTGGTCTTGCCGATATCGATGACGGCGGCGTGTTTCATGAAGCTATTCCATATGGAAAACGGGCTTCAGTTCGGCCGACAGTGGCTCGTTCTTTTCATTCGTCGCCATAATGTCGGCCATATAAGCCCACCACTTCTGCATGATCGCGGTTTGCGGAAGCTCACCCATGGTGTGATCTTTGCGCCGCCATAACACACCAAAAAGCGTGTTGGTCTCTTCATCGAGGAAGATCGAGTAGTCGCTTACGCCAGCCTCATGAAGAAGGTCGACCAGCTCGGGCCAGATCTCGTCGTGGCGGCGCTTGTATTCCTCCGCCATGCCGTCATTCAGCTTCATCTTGAAGCCGTGTTTTTCCAAACCCTCATGGCTCATGTCCGACGTTCCTTTACCTTTCGGAAGACGATTGGCAGTGCGATGACGAAAATCAGCAGAGCGCCAATAAAGATCGACATCACAATACCCGGAATATTGAGAAGTCCGAGGCCGAAGGTAACGAGCCCCATGATGAAGGCCGCAATGACGACGCCCTGGATCGTACCCGCACCGCCAAGGATTGAAACACCACCAAGCACGACCATCGTCACAGCTTCAAGTTCCCATCCAACGGCAATTGATGGCCTGGTTGATGCCAGCCTCGAGGTCAGCAGTACGGCTGCCAAACCAGACATCAGGCCGGTCAGGCAGAAGAGGATAAATTTCACCCGCTCCACGCGGATCCCGGAGAAACGTGCGGCGATCGGATTGTTGCCGATGGCGAAGACGTGCCGCCCGAAGTTTGTCCTGTGGAGCAGCAGGTAGTAGGCAACCGCGCTGGCCAGGAAGAGCACGAATTCGAAGGAAATGACCCACCAGACATAACCCTGTCCAAAGAAGGCGAACGATGCAGGATAGCCTTTGAAGGCCTGATCGCCCAGAACTATGAAGGAGATGCCGCGGAAAAAACTCATCGTGCCGATGGTGACAACGATCGAAGGAAGACCAAGCTTTGTTACCAGAAATCCGTTGAAAATGCCGCAGACAATGCCCGTCACAATGCCAATCAGCACCAGTCCCGGCGTGCCAACACCAAATTGGAGGGCAAACCCCATTATTGTCGAAGCAAGCGCGATAATCGATGCCACCGAGAGATCGATCTCACCCGAAATAATCAACAAGGCCATCGCTAGCGCGATAAGGGCCTTTTCGGTGAAATTGAATGTCGCATCTGAAAGGGACCATGGCGACAGGAAATAGGGGGAAGCAAAGGAGTTGACGATGAAGAGAACCACCGCCACCACAAAAAGAAGTGTGGGCCAGGAAAAGACAGCGGCACGCCACGGCTTTTCAAGTGTGTCGGGGATGATGCGGCTTTCCGGGTTCACGTCGGTCATCGCGCTTGCTCCGCTTCTTTCAGGATCAGGCGGGCGTTTTGCTTGCCATTGCGGCCATTGAGTACCACGGCGAGAATGATGGCCGCACCTGAGATCGCCATCTGCCAGAAGGGCGAGATATTGATTACCGGTAGTGCACCATTGATAACACCAAGGAAAAGCGCTCCAAGCACAGCGCCTGCGACTGTACCGACGCCGCCGGAGATCGATATCCCGCCAATCACGCAGGCCGCGACGATGGTCAATTCATAGCCCTTTGCCACTTCCACTGATCCGATCACGTAGCGCGACACCCAGAGATAACCTGCAAACCCGGACAGCATTCCCGAAATGCAGAACGCCCAGAAAGTTGTCTTGCCGACATTGATGCCAGCATAGACGGCTGCCGTCGGATTGACTCCGATGGCATAGAAGGAACGCCCTAGCGAGGTGCGCGTCATGATCAGATAAAACGCGGCAACAATGACGATCGCGTACCAGGTGAGCAGCGGTAGACCCAGGAAATCGATGCGGGTCAACGCGACGAAACTCGCGGAAAACGCATCGGCGTTCACCCATTGGCCGCCTGCAATCAGGAAAATCACGCCGCGATAAATGGTGAGTGTGCCAAGCGTGACAACGATGGCGGGAATACCAAGACGCCAGACAAAGAAGCCGTTGAATGCGCCAAGCGCCAGGCCGCAGAGGGCTGCAAGCAACATCAGCGCCGGCACGGGAATGGCGGGAAATGCCTGATTGACCAGTGCGACAATCATGCCGGAGAGCGCAAGGTTGGACGCCATGGAAAGATCGATGGACCGCGACAGGATAACCACCATCTGCCCTAGAGCGAGAATGATGAGGATTGAGGAATCTTCAAATATGTCGGCTAGCTTGGCGGGCGAGGCGAAGCCCGGCGCGCGAAAATTGGTGGCGAGCACCATCACGGCCACAACAACAGCCAGCCAGAATTCCCTTGTTTTTGCTATGCGTCTCATGCCGCTTCTCCGATACCGGCGGCGGCCCGCACCAGAACTTCTGCTTTCAGGTCTTTATTATTGGCCAGTTCAGCAACGATCCGTCCTTCACGCATAACAATAATGCGGTCGCTCATGCCCATGATCTCGGGCAGCTCGGATGACACCATGATAACCGCAAGACCTTGGCTGGCCAGTTCGCTCATGAATTCGTGCACGGCTGCCTTAGAACCGATATCGATACCCTTTGTGGGTTCATCGAGGATAATGACTTTGGGTTTCGTTGCCAGCCATTTGGCAATGACGACCTTTTGTTGGTTGCCGCCGGAGAGATTGCCGACGTCTTGATCTAGCGAGGCCGCGCGCAGGTCAAGCCGCTCGGAATATTCGCGCGCAAGCTTGAACTCCTCGGCAAGCCGGAGAAAGCCATTCTTCGATGTTGCCTTGAGTGACGGCAGGGTGACGTTCTGGAAAATCGGCAGACCGATAACCGCACCCTGTTTGCCGCGATCTTCGGGAACATAAACGATCCCGTTGTCAATGGCCTCGGCAGGCGAGCGTATCACGGCCACCTTACCACCGATACGCACGGCACCCTTGGATGGTTTTGTGATGCCGAAAAGCGCCTGCATGATCTCGCTGCGCCCGGCACCAACCAGCCCGTAGAATCCGAGGATTTCGCCCTTGCGTAGTGAAAAGCCAATGTCGGCGAATTCAGTCGGGTGGTTGTAGCCGGAGACCTTGAGCACTTCATCACCGGGTTCGACTTTCAGCTTCGGAAAGACTTGATCGACGGCGCGGCCGACCATCAAGCGAACGATCTCGTCCTGACTGGTCTCTGAAAGCAGGCCTTTGCCCACCATCTCGCCGTCACGAAAAACCGTGTAGCGATCCGCAATGCGATAGATTTCATCAAACTTGTGCGAAATGAAAAGGATCGCCTTGCCCTGACCTTTGAGCAGTTCGACCAACTCGAAAAGGTCTTCAATTTCCTTGTGCGAAAGTGCAGCGGTCGGCTCATCCATAATGACGATTTCGGCATTGATGGAAAGCGCCCGTGCGACTGCGACAAGGTGTTTGTTGGCTATGTTGAGGTCCTTCAGCCGCGTGTCGGGCGCAATGTGGGCGGCCCCAATATCTTTCAGAAGTGTGGCTGCCCGCTCCTGCAAGCTGCGCCAGTCTATCATTCCGAAGCGAGACTTGGGCGCATGACCGATGAAAATGTTCTCGGCAACCGACAACTCGTCAAACAGCACCGTCTCCTGATGAATGGCCGTAATCCCGGCTTGAAATGCATCGTGCGGAGACGGCAGCATTACAGTCTTGCCGTTGACCCGAATTTCACCCTCGTCCGGTTGGTAGATACCGGTCATCGTCTTGACGAGTGTTGATTTGCCTGCGCCGTTCTCACCGATCAGGGCAGTCACCTGGCCCGGATAAAGTTCAAGGCTCACCTGATGAAGTGCGCGCACCCCGGGAAAGGATTTTGAAATCCCCGACAAGGCAATCTTTGGTTCTTGGTTGACGTGACTATTCATCGCTTGTCGTTCGATAATTTTGTTGAGATGCAAAATAACGCGGTGGCGCGGAATACGCACGCGGTCTCCGGCGGAGCCGATATGCTCCGCCGGACTGTCCTGGGAGATCAATAGATCTTCGAGAACTCTTCGATGTTGGATTTGTCGAACTGGAACGGTGCCGCCATGGCTGCAGAGTTCGAGTCGTCAAGCGTGATTTCACCAACCTTGCCGATGGAGAATGTCGCGCCCGGCTTGGCTTCTGAACCACCCACCAGCTGATGCGAGAGATAAACAGCTGAGTATCCAAGATCGATTGGGTTCCAGAGGGCAACGGCCTGCGAAGCGCCATTGTCGATGAACTGCTTGAACTCGGATGGCAGAGCCAGACCGGTGACATTGACCTTACCGATAAGGTTCATGTCTGTGACAACCTGCGCGGCGGCAACAACACCAACTGTTGTCGGTGCGATGATGGCGTCGAGATCTGGATATGTTGCAATCAGACCCTTGGCTTCATTGGTTGACTTAACGGAGTCGTCATCGCCGTAAACCACCGACACCAGATTGATGTTCGGGAACTTGGTCGGCAGGATTTCCTTTGCGGCATCAATCCAGGCGTTCTGATTTGTCGCCGTTGATGAAGCAGAGAGAATTGCCACATCCCCGCCTTCCGGCAGAAAATCGGCAGCAAGCTTGATGATCGTTTCACCAATCAGCCCGGTATCGGACGGATTGAGGTGGATCATGCGGCCTTCCGGAGCAACACCTGAATCCCAAGAAATTACCTTGATGCCGCGATCCATGGCCTTCTTCAAAGCCGGAACAAGAGCGTCAGGGTCGTTTGCGGAAATCGCAATAGCGTCAACCTGCTGTGCAATCAGCGAGTTGATGATTTCGATCTGACCTTCAGCCGTTGCAGATGTCGGACCTGTGTAGATGACTTCGACATCACCCAGTTCTTTCGCAGCTTCCTCAGCACCCTTGGCTGCGGCATCAAAGAAGCCGTTTCCAAGTGACTTGACGACGAGCGCGATACGCTCCGCCGCAAAGCTAGGGCTTGCCATCATGGTTGCGGCGAGTGCGGTGGTGACCGCCAGTGTTTTCAGAAATTTCATTTTCATTCCTCCCGTTGCTGATCACCCCCGCGGAACTCATGCCGCTGTCGAGGGCTGCTCCTTTGCAGTCTTATCCGCGACGACGAGTGAGATGCCCGCATCCTCAAGCATCTGACGATCTTCGTCGCGAATTCCGTTGTCCGTAATGACGGTTGTAATGCGTTCCAGCGGGCACAGAATGAGACTGGACCGCTTCTTGAATTTCGAGGAATCGGCCAGCACGACGAGCTCGTCTGCCTGGTCGATAAGCTTCTGCTCAGCCTGAATGAGAAGCGGATCCGCCTCCATCAATCCAAGATGGCTTAGGCCCTGTGCACCCATAAACATACGCTTCGCATAGAAATTGCGTGTCACGTCATTGTCGAAGGGGCTAAGAATGATGTTCTGCTCGCGATAGATTGCGCCACCGGAAAGCATGATCGTATTCTTCGAGTGCTTGAGCAGATGCTCGGCAATCGGAAAGGAATTGGTGAATATCTGCATCCGGCGCGTGGCCAGCGGATGCACCATCTGAAATGTCGTGGTGCCACCGTTGATGATAATCGGATCGCCTTCCTCACAAAGCTCGAGGGCCTTCAATGCAATTGCGCGCTTTTGAGCGATATTGATCGTTTCGTTTACGCTGAACGGGCGACCTGCGAGACCGGGAAATTGGGGTGGGCTAATAGCCTCGGCACCACCGCGCACACGGCGCAGCTTCTTCTGCACATGCAGGGTCGCGATGTCTCTTCGGATTGTTGCCTCCGAAGATTCCGTAAGTTCAACCATCTCCTGCACGGTCACGACAGGTTTTTCCTGGACCGCAGACAGAATGATACGATGGCGTTCTTTCTCGTGCATAAACTTCCTCCCAAACATCACACTCTCACTCATTTTTGGCATTGTCAATCATCTTCAATCAAAATATGTCATTTTGCAGTGCAATATGATTGTTTATGATCGTTTGTGATTGACTTGAGCCAAGAATTGGAGCATCGATAGATTCAAAATTACCCGTCTAATGCGCGTAGGGAGGAGCAATATGTCAACTGAACAGGCCGGCTCGCGGCTCAAGAATTTGTGGGATAAATCCCGCGCGGACGGCATGAGCGAGTCCGAACTTCTTCTCTATCGTTCCAATTTGCTTGGTTCTGACAAGCGCGTGACCAACTATGGCGGCGGCAACACTTCTGCCAAGGTTATGGAGAAAGATCCGCTGACTGGCCAGATGGTCGAGGTTTTGTGGGTGAAGGGCTCCGGCGGCGACGTTGGCACCATCAAAATGGACGGCTTTTCAACGCTTTATATGGACAAGCTTAACGCCTTGAAGGGGCTATATCGCGGCGTTGAATTTGAAGATGAGATGGTCGGCTATTTGCCGCACTGCACCTTCAATCTTAATCCGCGCGCAGCTTCTATCGACACCCCCCTGCATGCCTACGTTCCCCAAAAGCATGTCGACCATATGCATCCTGACGCCATCATCGCAATTGCGGCTTCGGCAAATTCAAAAGAACTGACGGCGAAGATATTTGGCAGCGACATTGGCTGGCTCCCCTGGAAACGTCCAGGTTATGAGCTGGGCTTGTGGCTTGAAAAATTCTGTCTGGAAAACCCGGAGGCTAAAGGCGTCGTGCTTGAAAGCCATGGCCTCTTTACCTGGGCGAATACTGCGGAAGATTGCTATGGCCTGACAATCGACATTATCAACAAGGCAATAGAGTGGTTTGAACACGAGACCGCCGGAAAGGCTGTCTTCGGGGGCAAGAAGCATGAGACCCTACCGGCAGATGAACGCCGGAAGGTCGCCGCGGCACTGATGCCGGCCATTCGTGGCATGGTGTCGAAGGATGTTCATATGGTGGGTCATTTCGATGACTCCCCGGCAGTCCTGGAATTCGTCTGCGCCAACGATATGGAAAAACTGGCCGCACTTGGCACAAGCTGCCCGGACCACTTTCTGCGCACCAAAATCCGCCCATTGGTAGTCGACTTCGATCCCGCAAAGCCGGATATCGACACCACGCTTGCCAGCCTTGCGCCAAGTGTCGCGCAATATCGCGAAGACTATGCGGCCTATTATGAGCGCTGCAAGCACGACAACAGCCCGGCGATGCGTGACCCGAACGCGATTGTCTATCTGGTTCCAGGCGTTGGCATGATAACCTTCGCCAAGGACAAGGCGACTGCACGCATTTCCGGCGAATTCTACACCAATGCGATCAACGTCATGCGCGGCTCTTCTTCGGTGTCGGAATATTGCGGGCTTCCAGAACAGGAAGCGTTTGATATCGAATATTGGTTGCTTGAGGAAGCCAAACTGCAGCGCATGCCCAAGCCAAAAAGTCTTGCCGGTCGGGTGGCGATTGTTACCGGAGGTGCCGGGGGCATCGGCTCGGCGACAGCCGCACGTCTACTATCCGAGGGGGCCTGCGTGGTCCTTGCCGATATTGACGAAAGCGCTTTGACCAAAACCGCTGATCAGCTTTCCGCAACCTATTCCAAGGATGTCGTCCGCGCGGTTCTGATGAATGTCACGGAGGAGGGCGCAGTTGCTGACTCCTACGCCAAAATGGCCGTCGAGTATGGCGGTGTCGATATTGTTGTTTCGAACGCAGGTATTGCGTCTTCTGCACCGGTTGAGGAAACCTCGCTGGATCTGTGGAACAAAAACATGGCGATCCTGTCGACCGGTTATTTCCTCGTCGCGCGCGAAGCATTCAAGATGCTACGCCAGCAGGATATTGGCGGCTCAATGATCTTTATCGCCTCGAAAAACGGTTTGGCTGCGTCTCCGAATGCGGCGGCCTATTGCACGGCGAAGGCTTCCGAAATCCATCTAGCTCGCTGCCTCGCGCTTGAAGGTGCGGACGCAGGTATCCGTGTGAACGTGGTCAACCCCGATGCGGTTTTGCGAGGCTCCAAGATCTGGTCGGGCGAGTGGCTGGATCAACGCGCGTCGACCTACAAGACCGACAAGGAGGGGCTTGAGGAAATGTATCGCCAGCGCTCCATGCTGAAACGCTCTGTGCTGCCGGAAGATATTGCGGAAGCCACATACTTTTTCGCGTCTGAGGCTTCGGCCAAATCAACCGGTAATATTATCAATGTTGATGCCGGCAATGTGCAGGCGTTTACACGGTAGAGGCGGTCAGGTCCCCAGATCCTGAGGAGGCGTTATCGCCTTCAAGGATCAGGGTGATCTTATGGAAATGGCTCTTCGAGGCTTTTGTTACGGCAAAAGCAGCTCGGGGTGAGGGAGGAAACGATGATCAGCAATGACGTTATCGCAGGCGCTAACGACAAGGCGCTAGGCGCACTCAAGTCCGAATATGATGCACTTGGCGAACAGCTTTCGCGCCGTGGCATCGACATTGATGCGGTCAAATCCAAAGTGGCCGCATATGGTGTCGCAGTGCCCTCCTGGGGCGTGGGAACCGGCGGCACTCGCTTTGCTCGTTTTCCAGGTGCCGGCGAGCCGCGTGACATTTTCGACAAGATGGATGACTGCGGTGTCATTCATCGACTGACTGGCGCAACGCCCTCCGTCTCACTGCATATTCCGTGGGACAAAGCCGATCCTGCCAGTCTGAAGGCCAAGGCCGAAGAAACCGGACTGACCTTTGATGCCATGAACTCCAATACG
Organism: Ensifer sp.; assembly: GCA_050301895.1. Classification (GTDB taxonomy): domain Bacteria; phylum Pseudomonadota; class Alphaproteobacteria; order Rhizobiales; family Rhizobiaceae; genus Ensifer_A. Next base: position 32,589 of record JBNKZZ010000011.1, read on the forward strand.
TTTCAGGACCAGGTCGACCAGGCGCATTCCTACAAGTTCGGTTCGCTTAGTCACGCCAATGCTGCAACGCGCCAGCAGGCCGTCGAGCATAACGTCGAATGTATAGAGATCGGCAAGGCGATTGGTTCAAAGGCGCTAACGGTCTGGATCGGCGACGGTTCCAATTTCCCGGGTCAAACGAATTTCACACGTCAGTTTGAACGCTATCTGGACGCCATGCGGTCGGTTTATAGCGCGTTGCCAGACGACTGGCGCATATTCACCGAACACAAAATGTACGAGCCTGCCTTCTACTCTACTGTCGTGCAGGATTGGGGCACCAATTACATGATCGCGCAGGAGCTGGGCGACAAGGCGTTCTGCCTCGTTGACCTTGGTCACCATGCGCCGAACGTGAATATAGAGATGATCGTTGCACGTTTGATCCAGTTTAAGAAGTTGGGCGGTTTCCATTTCAACGATTCAAAATATGGAGATGATGACCTCGATACCGGCTCCATCGACCCCTATCGCCTGTTTCTCGTTTTCAATGAACTGGTGGATGCAGAAACACGCGATGCCCCCGGTTTCAATCCGGCTCATATGCTCGATCAATCGCACAATGTGACTGATCCCATAGAAAGCCTGATGGTTTCGGCGATGGAAGTGCAGCGCGCCTATGCCGCCGCCCTTCTAGTCGACCGAAAGGCTCTCGAAGGTTATCAGGAAGGTAACGACGCCCTGATGGCAACTTCAACACTCAAGAAGGCCTTCCGCACGGATGTCGAACCAATCCTTGCCATGGCACGCCTTGAGAAGGGGGCGGCCATTGATCCAGTCTCTGCCTTCCGAGCGTCGGGCTATCGTGCCAAGGTCGCAGGTGAACGCCCGGCTGTATCCGGTGCAGGTGGTGGCATCGTCTGACAAAGTTGCATGAGTGCTATCGGATTGTTGTTTGAACGAATGGCAGCCGTAGGGTACCTGCCTTGCCAGTCCCGTTTCACTGCGGGACGTTAGAGGGCCGGTGCTGTTTCTTTGTTCGCCGGGCAATCAAGCCGCATGGTGGGAATACAAAGCAATTGCTCGAGCTGGTTGTTGCCGTCGACAAGGTCGGCCAGGGTCAGCTTGTCGAGGCTGCAGTAAAATTCTTCCACAGCGCGCTTGAGTGCGGGACGAAGCCAGCAACATGAAATGAGAGGGCAGGTATTGTTGCCCCCGGCAAAGCATTCTGCAAAGGGCAGATCGAATTCAAATGTCCGGAAAACAGCGCCCACATTGATTTCGCGGGCAGGGCGCGAAAGCTGGATGCCGCCATTGCGTCCCCGCGTGGAATCGACAAAGCCGCTGCGCGCAAGAAGGCGCACAACCTGCCCCAAATGGTTTTCAGACGCGTTGCAGAGCTCAGCAACAATGCTCTTGGTGACAATCGCTGCCGGATTGAGGGCGCAGACCATCAATGTTCGCATGGCAAGATTGGTGCGGGTTGTCAGCTGCATTACATTTTCCTGTTAACCTGCATTTTAGAAGCATATTTTTGGATGCGGCGATTTGATCCAGATCATCGTTTTCGGACTCGTGTAATGATGTATATCGAATACACATTTACAGGGAGGCGCGTGTGCGGCCTGCTCAATACCGAGACATTGCAGTGCGCAGGCTTGAGAAATCTGTTGCACCTGTTGCCGGAATAGCGCGACGCGCGGGAATTCTCACAGTTGCAGCCTCGCTTGTCTGGTATGTTCAGGCACTTTTGGTCGCGTCCATCTTTGCCGGGTTGGTTGAACGAGAGGCTCGATTTGTTTCCCCATGGGTTGCCCTTGGCGTGTTCGCATTCCTCGGTGTGATGCGGGCGGTTATTAATCGCGCGGCAAGTGGTTTCAGTTTTGCGGCCTCCGATGGGGTAATGGCCTTGGAACGGCGCGCGTTGCTGCGCCGCGAGGCCATGGGTTCTCCTCTGTTCGAGCGCGTTTCTTCGCCGGAAATTGCTTCACTGGCTGCAGAAAAGATCAAGTCGATCGGGCACTATGTGGCCCGATATCAGCCTGCCATGCTGCGAACACGGATATTGCCCCTGGTGATACTGGCGCTGGCGTTTTCGATGTCTTGGGTTGTCGGCATAATTTTTCTGATCACCGGTCCGCTTATTCCGGTCTTCATGGCGCTGGTGGGGCTTGCTGCCAGGCAGGCCAGTGAACAGCAGATGCAGGAGATTGGAAATCTGAACAGTCTGCTGGTGGAACGAATTCGGGCATTGACAGACATCCGGTTGCTGGATGCATCTGCAAAGACGATCACCAGCTTTGAAACTCGGGCCGACACATTGCGCCAACAGACCATAGCGGTACTGCGTATCGCGTTTTTATCGTCAACGGTCCTGGAATTATTCTCGGCAATCGGCATTGCGCTGGTGGCGGTTTACATCGGGTTTGCGCTCTTGGGTGAGCTGAATTTCGGGGCTTATACCACGCGGCTGACGCTGTTTGAGGGTATTTTCCTGCTTCTGCTTGCGCCCGAATTTTACCAGCCGATGCGTGATATTGCTGCTGCATGGCACGATAGGGCTGCAGCTTTGGCAGTTGCTGGCGAGTTGGCGGAGTTGGAAGACAACAAGCGCTATGTTCCCATTGTCGGTGAGGGGGCTTACGCGTTGTCGCCCCACTCCGGAAATATCCAGACTGTCGGTCTGGCCTATGAGACTCCCGGTGGAAACCGCATAGCTTATGGTGATCTTTCCATTGCTCAAGGCGAGAAGGTTGCGTTGGTGGGGCCCAGCGGCTCCGGCAAGTCGACGCTTCTGGCTCTGCTTGCTGGCTTTGCGGATCCATCGCATGGGCAAATCCTGATTGATGGTGTTGCATTGACTGCAGGGAATGCAGATGCATGGCGCGGTAATGTTGCGTGGATTGCGCAGTCGCCGCATTTTCTGAATGCCAGCCTGAAAGCGAACCTGTTGCTGGACAGACACTCAGCAAACGATGCGGATGTTCTTGCCGCGTTGGATGCTGCTGCTGCCCGCTCTGTCGTTGATCGCTTGCCGCAAGGCGTTAGGACCCGTCTCGGTGAGGCGGGGCACGGGGTCTCCGGCGGCGAGGCCCGGCGGCTGATGATTGCCAGAGCAATAGCCTCGGGAAAACCAATCATTTTCGCAGATGAACCCACTGCTGATCTGGATGAAGAGACGGCAGACAGCATCTTGCAGGCGCTCTTGGCACTTGCGCAGGGAGGCGCAACACTGGTTGTCGCCACGCACGATCCAAAAGTGGCAAGACAGTTGGACCGTGTCATTCGGATCGGCGGTGACGCATGAAGATGCTTCTCGTCATCGCAAGATACATCTGGATGCGTGAATGGTGGTCTCTGCTGCGAGGCGCGATCTTGGCTTTGACGGTTCTTCTCGCCGGTGCCGGACTGCTGGGTCTTTCAGGCTGGTTTATCACGGCCACGGGCGTTGCGGGACTGGCGGGTGTAGGCATTGCGTTTGATGTATTCCGGCCGAGTGCTGGCGTACGGTTCTTGGCATTCGGGCGCACGGCAGCACGCTATGGCGAGCGTATATTGACGCATGATGCGACATTGCGCAGCCTTGCCACTTTGCGGGTGGAATTGTTCTCCAGCATGGCTCGTTTGCCTTTTGAGAAGGCATCGTCGTTGCGGGCATCTGTTCATCTCAACCGTCTGACTGCCGATGTGGATGCGTTGGATGGTCTGGCGCTCCGCTTTGTCATTCCGCTGCTTGCCGGTGGCGCTGCCTTGCTGATGACGGCAACTGCCGTTGGCTTGCTCTTCGATTTTAGAGCGGGCTTTTGGGTGTTGATTGGATTTGTACCACTGACCATTGCTGCTTTGGTGCTTGTGGTGGCAAAGTCTGTTCGCCCAAACAGAAGTGCGCAAATTGCTGAAAACGCCTTTCGCATGCGGATTATTGACCTGATGGCTGGTCGCGTCGAGTTGATTGCGGCTGGCAAGTTGCAGGACCAATGCGACAATGCGCTGGCCGCCGATGAAAAGGCGCGGTCGCTTTTGGCTATATCCGACAGGCATGAGCGCAATGGGGATTTTGTGATCGCGCTTGCGGAGACAGTGATCGGCACTGGCATGCTGGCGCTTGGTGCATATCTTGTCTCGACAGGACAGTCTGGCCCCGCCTTGGCAGCATTTTCCTTTTTTGCGGTTATTGCTCTGGGAGAGACTGTTGGGCCGTTACGCAGAGGTTTTTCCGAAATTGGCCGTATGGTGGATGCGGCCCGGCGGATATCTCCATTCTTGTCTTCGGGCGAAAACCCAGCCAGGTCAGGCGTTTTTGCCATGTCCGCAGTCAGGGCTCCACAGATTTCGCCATTGCTGGTGATGCGCAATTTGAGCTTCTATTTGGATGGCGCGAATCGGCCGCTTATCGAGAAACTCGATCTGGAGGTGCGTGCCGGTGAGACCGTTGCGTTGGTTGGTGCAAGTGGTGCCGGCAAATCGACATTGTTGCACTTGGCTGCGGGGTTGCTCAAACCCGGGGAGGGCACAGTGATGGTTGAGGGTCGTGTATTAGGAGAATGGTCGGAAGGTGATTTTCGTGGTGCCACAGCGATGTTGCCGCAGCGTAGCGCACTTCTGAGCGGCAGCATTATGGATGCGCTGGCGCTTGGTCGTGATGACCTGTCTGAAGATGAGGCACGGGCTGTCTTGAAGGTTGTTCAGCTGGATGAGGTGATTGCGGCGCGCGGCGGATTGGAGAGCCGTCTGGGTGAGGCGGGGAAGGGACTTTCAGGCGGTGAAGCGCGGCGCCTGGCGCTGGCACGCGTGTTGCTGCGCAGACCGCGACTGCTCTTGCTGGATGAGCCGACTGAAGGGCTTGATGACAAGACAGCAACACGCGTTCTCGACGGTATTCGTGAATGGCTGCCAGAGGCTGGAATTCTGATTGCTTCGCACCGCGACAGCGAGAAGCGGGTGGCTGATCGCCGGATTGAAATTCAATGCGCAAACAAGGCTTGATCAAAAACATATGAAAAGACATATTCAAAATACATCTATTTGACTTGGATCAATGTTGGGCCGCCTGGCTCGGCGCATGGATAGATAAAACATGTTTTTAAAATGCATGTTTAGGAAAGGAAATACAGATGGATTTCGATGTCGTTGAGCTGTCGCGCCTGCAATTCGCGATGACGGCGCTATACCACTTCCTTTTCGTGCCTTTGACTTTAGGGCTTTCGATTATCGTGGCGATTATGGAGACGGTCTACGTGATGACCAACCGTCCCGTATGGCGCCAAATGACGAAGTTCTGGGGCACGTTGTTTGGAATCAACTTTGTTCTGGGTGTCGCAACCGGCATCACCATGGAGTTTCAGTTCGGTATGAACTGGAGCTATTACTCGCATTATGTCGGAGACATATTTGGTGCGCCCTTGGCAATTGAAGGCCTGATGGCGTTCTTCCTTGAGGCGACCTTTGTGGGGCTCTTCTTTTTTGGCTGGGACAAACTCTCGAAAGTTCAGCACGCTGTCGTCGCGTGGCTTGTGGCCATTGGCTCCAACTTTTCGGCGTTATGGATTCTCATCGCCAATGGCTGGATGCAAAACCCTGTAGGCGCTGAATTCAACCCCATGACCATGCGCATGGAAATGACGAGCTTTTTTGAGGTTCTTTTCAACGAGGTTGCTCAGGCCAAGTTCGTCCACACGGTTTCTGCGGGTTATGTCACTGCGTCAATCTTTGTTCTTGGCGTCTCGGCCTGGTATCTCCTAAAAAACAGACATGTGGAACTGGCGCGTCGCTCAATGGCCATTGCGGCAAGCTTTGGTTTGCTATCGGCCTTATCGGTCGTGGTGCTTGGTGATGAATCCGGCTATTCGGCCAGCCAGTCACAAAAGATGAAACTGGCCGCGATTGAGGCAATGTGGGAAACAGAGCCTGCACCAGCCTCCTTCACCCTTTTTGGAATTCCCAATCAGGAAGCACGCGAGACCAAATACGCTATTCATGTCCCCTATGTTATGGGCTTGATTGGTACACGGTCACTCACGGAAGAGATCCCAGGGATCGCGGAACTGGTTGATCGCGCAGAGCAGCGCATTCATTCCGGTATCATTGCTTATGATGCTCTGGTGCAAATTCGCCAGGCGAAAGGCAATGCCGATGAGGTGGTTAAGACGACCTTTGAAGACCATAGTGCCGATCTCGGCTTTGCATTCCTTTTGCGTCGCTATGTTGATGATCCGCGCGATGCCACACCGGAACAGATTGCCGCTGCCGCCAACGACACCGTGCCAACGGTATGGCCGCTCTTTTGGGCATTCCGTCTGATGGTGGCTCTCGGCTTCAGCTTCATTGCGGTGCTGGCCTATTTCTTCTGGCGCGCGAGCTTCAGAAACATGGACTTCCCGCGCTGGTCGCTTTGGAGTGCTGTTATCATCATACCTGCACCGTGGATTGCAGCAGAACTGGGGTGGTTTGTTGCCGAATTTGGTCGCCAACCTTGGACTGTAGATAGTGTCTTGCCAACAGTGATGTCGGTTTCGCACCTCTCCGTGGCTGACTTGCTCATCACACTTGCGGGTTTCGCGATCTTCTACACCATCCTCTTCATTATCGAGATGGGCTTGATGGTCAAATACATCAAAAAGGGCCCTTACATGGATGTGAAGGAAACCGATGCCTGGTTGGCCAAGCATGAACACCGCTTGCGCACCCATGACGGCAATATCCCTGTAACCATGCCTGCGGAGTAAGACCAATGATCCTTTTCGAACTCATTCCTTACGATATCCTGCGCGTTATCTGGTGGTTGCTTCTGGGCGTGCTTCTCATTGGATTTGCACTCACAGACGGCTTCGACATGGGTGTGGGCGCGCTGCTGCCATTCGTCGGCAAGGACGATGTGGAACGCCGCATCGTTATCAACACTGTTGGCCCTGTATGGGAAGGAAACCAGGTTTGGTTCATTCTCGGCGGTGGTGCCATTTTTGCGGCGTGGCCGCCGCTTTATGCGGTGTCATTTTCCGGATTTTATCTGGCGATGTTCACCGTGCTGGCTGCGCTGATCCTCCGCCCGGTCGGCTTCAAATACCGCTCCAAACGCGAAAGTGCGTCCTGGCGCAATGGCTGGGATTGGGCACTCTTCGTGGGTGGTGCCGTGCCCGCGCTCATCTTTGGGGTGGCCGTTGGCAATGTACTTCAGGGTGTACCGTTTCGTCTGACGGATGACCTGATGCCGATCTACGAGGGTAGCTTCTATATGAAGTTCCTTGGGCTTTTGAATCCGTTTGCCCTGCTGGTCGGCATTGTATCGCTTACTATGCTTTTGATGCATGGTGCGGCGTGGTTGGCATTGAAGACGGAAGGACCCATTGCAGCCCGCGCCCGCAGCATTGGTTCAGTTGCTGGTACTGTTTCCATAGTAGGCTTTGTATTGGCAGGCTTGTGGCTGGCGTTTGGTATAGATGGCTATCGACTTGTTGGGGAGGTGGCTAATAATGGCCCATCCAACCCACTGCATAGTGAAGTTGCCCGTGATGTGAGCTGGCTTTCGGCTTACGCTGCGCGTCCGTGGATCGCCCTTGCGCCACTCCTTGGATTGCTCGGTTTGGCAATGGCGGTTTTGGGTTTGAGAGGCGAAGGTGAGGTTTCAACCTTGCTATGGTCCAAACTTGGCATATTCGGGGTCATTTCCACGGTGGGCCTGACGATGTTCCCATTCATCTTGCCATCCTCAATCGATCCTAAGTCATCGCTCACGGTTTGGGATGCATCTTCATCGCATCAGACCTTGTTTGTGATGCTCTGTGTCACGGTCATTTTCATGCCCCTCATCCTTGCCTACACGGCTTGGGTCTACAAGGTTCTGTGGGGCAAGGTCACGCGTGAAGACATCACCGAACACGGCGATTCAGTTTACTGAGAAAGGAAAAATCATGTGGTATTTCGCTTGGCTTCTCGGCCTTCCTCTCGCCGCAGGGTTTGCGGTCGTCAATGCCATGTGGCTTGAGCTGCAGGAAGATCGGAAACTGACAGAAGAAAACTGATTGGCTGCCGTGGAGGAGCGGCGGGTTTCCCCCACCCGCCGTTGCTAATCAGCTTGTTGAGCGCGCGAAGGCAGTGATCGCGCGCTCAATCCTATTCATAGTGCGGTATGGTTTAGTCCGAATAGCGCTTCCAATATTGCAATTGACATACCCTCCAAAGGCGGAACGCCGGTTGTGGAAATGTGGCACCAGGCAGGCAATCTGAGAAAGGGCGTCGGCTTCTGAGTGTCATTTGAGGCAAGCACTAACTCGACGAGATGGGGAGGTCTTCGTCATCAAGCTCCCGAGACCGTAACGAGCGGTGCCAGTCCCTTCTGCGCTGTGTTGCGCTTCCGAAAACAAAAACGGCCCGCGATCATGCGGGCCGTTTTGACTTGCACCTGTAACTGATCTTTCGATCAGAACTCTTGCCAGCCGCCATTGGCGACCTTGGCCGGGGCAGGTGTCGAGGCCGGAGCCTGACGGGCGGTCGACACGGGCCTTGCCATGGCCTGGGCAGTGCGGCGCAGTGCGGAGCTCTGCGCTGTTGCGCCGCCGCTCAGCGTGAACTGACTGACAAGCTCACGCAAACGGCCGGCCTCGGAAGCAAGGCCTGTGGTTGCGGCATTGGCCTGTTCCACCATCGCAGCATTTTGCTGGGTCATCTGGTCCATTGCGTTCACCGCCTGGTTGACTTCCGTGAGGCCAAGAGACTGTTCTTTCACCGAAATGGTGATGGCTTCCATGTGGCCATTCATCTCCGTGATAAAGCCGGTGATCGTGTGCAGGGCTTCGCTCGTTTCGCGAACCATATTCACACCGTTGGAAACTTCGTTAGAGGAGTTTTCAATCAATGATTTGATCGCACGGGCGGCTTCGGCAGAACGCTGCGCCAGTTCACGAACCTCCTGTGCAACAACTGCAAAGCCCTTGCCTGCGTCACCCGCACGGGCTGCTTCAACACCAGCATTGAGTGCCAAGAGGTTGGTCTGGAAGGCGATCTGATCGATCACGCCGATAATGTTGGAAATTTCGCCTGAGCTTTCCTCGATCTTGCGCATGGCTTCTTCGGCGCGGCTAACGATGCTGGTTGATTTTTCTGCAGACTGCGTTGCCTGGTTTGCCACGTCGCGGGCCTGCTCAGCACGCATGGTGGAATTGACCACGTTGGAGGTGATTTCCTCCACGGCGGCAGCCGTTTCCTCGATAGAAGCGGCCTGTGTCTCGGTGCGCTTGGATAGATCGTCGGAGCTTGCCGCAATTTCGCGTGTGCCGGTTTCCATGGTCTGGATGCCGTCCATGATGGAGGACATTGTGCCCCCAAGCTGTTTGACAGACTTGTTGAAGTCGTGGCGTAGCTGTTCGAAGTCGGCTGCAAAGGCTTCATTCAACTGGATGGACAGGTCGCCTGCGGCCAGTTTGTTAAGACCAGCTGCCAAACCGGATGTCGCAACGCGCAGGCGCTCAGCAGCATCTTGTTCAGCTTTTTCCTGTGCGGCGATGCGATCTACTTCGGCGCGGCGGCGGTTTTCTTCAGCTTCCAACTCAAGACGCTTGTTGGCAACAGCGGCCGCACGGAATATTTCCATCGATGCGGCCATCTGGCCGATTTCGTCCTTGCTGCCCTTATCAATCTGCACGTCAAGATCGCCATTGGCGAGCTTGTCTGTTACCTCAGCAAGGCGACCGAGCGGACGGGAAACCATGAGGAAGTTGGCAAAACCAAGAAGGGCCGCCATAACTGCTACCAGACCTGCGGTTGCCAATGCCACCATTTCGACGGTGCCCAGCGCGCTGGCCTGATGGGCGGACGCCGTTGCGCTGCTGTCGCGCAATGTACCTTCAATTGTTTCCAGGCCGTCTTCAAAGGTGCTGAGAAGGCGGCTTCCTTCGCCTGTCACCTCGATTGCACGTGCAAGCTCAACCGCCATCGGGTCGCGCATCAGAAGAATCTGGCGTTCGACGACACCTGTGCGCCACTCGCCGAGAGCAGTAACTGCGCTATCAAGATTGGCGGCTTCCTGCGGAGCAACCGCTGAAAGGCTGGACTTGAGTTCGCCGAGGTCGGCGTCAACCTGGGTAATGCTTGTCTGATATTCAGAAACAAAGTCACGATTGCCCGTGAGGATGAAGTTCTTGAACGCCAGGTTTGCTGCTGTGACATCGGCTTTGAACGTCGCAGTGTCTTCCAGCGCGGTGGAAACCATTTGGTTGCTTTGCGCCATATGCGTTGCGGTGCGGGAAAGGGAGTAAATGTAACCGCTTGCACCGATAGCAGTGATGGCGAGCAGGCCAAATGCCACGAAGCCCTTGATGTTTACCGACATATTTTTGAGCATGATAGCCTCAATCCAAATTCTGTGTGGTTGTGCAGGCCACCTGGTCAACATGCGGGAGATCGCGCGCTTCAGGGTCGCCTGCTGTAAAATCAGCTGCCAAATGCGGCGCGGCGCTGCAGCTCAGTCAAGTTCAGTTCCACCGTTACGGCGCCAAGCTTGTTTTTCTGGCTTTCGTCGTTCAGCGTGTAACTTACCTGGGCGCGCCAAATCTTGCTTTCGTCGTCCCATTCAGGCTCGTCAATAAAGACAGCATCGGTGCCGACATCATAAGTCTTCTGGAATTTTGCTTCGTCACCCTGCCAGAAATCGCTCGTGATGGAGCTCTGCCCCACGTTGAGACCATTCTGATCCATAACGAAAATTTCGACATAAAACCCGAGCGAACGGCCTTGCATGCGAATGAGGTAATTGGAGAGCGGGTTTGACAATGTGGCCGCGATCAGCGGCTTGTCGGCCACCTTGCGCTCTTCTTTCCACTGGTTGTCCAGAGCATCGATCTTCGCCTGATCGAGCTTGCGGAGGCGTGCATTCTGGGAAGTTACAGAGAGACGCACAATCTCCGTATCAATCCAGTCACGAACGCCTTCTATCACGGCGGGCGTAATGAGAGATTTGGCGTCGGGCGTTGCCGTTTCATCGGCTGCCGCTGGCCCAGCCACCAAGAAGGCAGCAAGAACAAGTGGTGAGATTTTCATGTCATGTACTCCTAAACTGGGAGCGAAGTTGCTCTGCGAGCGTTACCATAGTGTAAATGAAAAATCTTGATAGGTGTCAATTTGAGTAGAAATAGTAGAAGTAACTATATGTTTAGACGTATTATGAAATAAGAACAAAAGCCATTAGCACACTGAGATATAGGCATTTATACTAAATACGACGAGGCTTTATTAGAAGTGGCAAATATCGTAATCGTGACAGATCCTGTCGCACCGCTCGGGCAGATGCCTATGAAGTGTGAAATGAGTACGCGGAATATTCTCCCGAGAACGCAATCGAGTATTTTTGCGAGGTTGGAGGCGATCTTGGTGCGCTCAGATGTGTTTCACAGGGGCGGCATGCGCTTGCGAAGCGAGCTCATTGCACAGGCGAATTCGCGTGAGGAAAAGCCCCACACTGGGAATGAGATCGGGAGTTTCGCGGTGAGCTTGTTTTCGAACTCGCTACAAAGGATGAGTTCGAAAAGACTTGAAGAAGGACTATCTCGGCAAACGCCTGGTCCCCTGTGAGCGAATTCTTTGCTACTGCAAGTTAGGTCGGTGGGCCTATCTAAGAGTAGTAATGCCGCCGATACTATTGGATTGGCTTCTCCATTGCCTGGTCGTAAATCTTGATTCCGTCGCGACCGCTGTCCTTTGCCGCGTACATTGCGATATCTGCATTTTTCAAGAGTGTATCGCCATCAACACCGTCTTCTGGGTAACGGGCAACACCAATACTGCCTGAAATCTGGAACGAAATGCCCTCGAGGACAATCGGCTCGGCAATTACCGCCCGTATTCTCTCAAACAGCGCTGCGGGTGGCGCTTTGGAGCTGTCCCGGTCGACGAGCAATATGACAAATTCATCGCCACCAAGACGGGCGACGGTATCTGAGGCGCGTACAGCGTTCACCATGCGATCAGCCACAGTTTTCAGTAGCGTGTCACCAGCCTTATGGCCGAGACTGTCATTGATGGTCTTGAAATTGTCGAGATCAATGAAGAGCATGGTCAGCCTGATGCTAGACCGCTTGGATTGAAGGATGCCTTGCTCTATGCGATCCATCAGCAAGGTCCGATTGGGCAACCCGGTCAACCCATCGTGCAGTGCCATGTGGCGAATTCGCTCTTCGGCCTTCTTTCGATCGGTGACGTCCCGGCAAACGCCGACAATGCCTATGACATCGTCTTTGGCATCGCGCAGCGGCACTTTCGATGTTGCAAACCACTTCTCTTTACCAGCGGTATCGAGAACCATGTCTTCTGTGTCAATGAAGGGTTCGCCTGAACCAATAACCTTTTGCTCGTCGGAGTAGAACTTCTCAGCAAGATCATGTTGGTGGAGTTCAAAGTCAGTTTTCCCGATCAATTCGTCGGGTTGAAGTCCCAAGTCTGAAGCCACAGCCTTATTGGCTACAACAAAGCGGCTTTCTTTGTCCTTGACGAACAGGTAGTCCGGCACCTGGTCAATCATGGCACGGAAGAGCATTCGTTCTGCTTCCAGCTGCTCTTCAACGTTTTTTCGCTCGGTAATGTCTTGAGACATCCCTATCAGGCCAATTATCTTCCCGGTGTCGTCCCTCAACGGCAACTTGGTTGAGCGAAGCCATTCAGTTTCACCACGGCTGTTCTTCCGCATGACCTCGCTATCGAACATTGGCTCACCGCCTGACATTATAGTCTGTTCAGCGTCGTAGAACCGCTGCGCTACCTCTTCAGAAAACAAATCAAAGTCGGTTTTTCCAATCAGTTCTTCGCCACGCTGAAAACCGTTCATCTTTGCAACAGCGTCATTGGCGACCAGAAAGCGTCCTTCCAGGTCCTTTACAAACAGGCGAATGGGCAGTTGGCTGAACAAAGCATTAAGCAGTTGACGCTCTGCATTATCTGCAGCTCCAAAAGCTACACGCTGGACAAAATCGGACTGAACCTTCCCGTTGGCTGCAACGAGCCGGCTTGTTGGATCGTCAACACGCTCACTGACATACGACCCATCAATTTCGCCCCGTACTTTTGGGGTTCGCCGTTTTATCATAAGGTGTCTCCGCGTCATCAATTCCGCACTACCTCGATAAGAGGCAGCCACGACAACTTAAACGACAGTAATTTCTAGAACATTAAGAAACCGCCGAAAGCGGCATTTTAATGTTGAGGCCGTTCTCAGGTGAAGGGGAGCGCGGATTCCGTTTGACGGTATGGTTGTAGAGTTCAAGATTGCGATATGAGGTTCAGGCACCATCGGCCTTGAACAGTTTTGCCAGATTGACGCCGCCAAATGGCGGCTGAGCGTGTTGGTGTTGTTGAGAGTGGCAAAACACTGAACGTGTTGACACAAGACAGGTCTCCATTCGTTGAGCAAAACTGTTTTTCGACGTCTATCATAGTCGCGGCTTTTGCGGGCATGATCTAGTACTCATTCATCCCGGCAATGTTGCTGTCGAACTGTCGCAAAACTCGTTCAGCCTGGAAATCGGCGAGATGATGTATTTCGGCGTTGACATTTTGCCAGAAGACGTCGCGGAGGGCTTGTTGAATGAGAGAGCTTTTTTGGGGGGGTGTTGCGCGGAGTACTATCTTGTGATGTGACCTGGGACCCGAGTTTCCTCCAGTCATTCGGAGAATCCGTGGGTTGATTTATGGCCTCATGCGGCCTGTTTTTCTAGAGCCATTTTCATGGCGAATTCGTTGGGCGTGATATTGCCCAACGATGAGTGCGGTCTGTTGCGGTTGTAACCCTCCTTCCATGCGGTGATTTCTGCTCGTGCGTGATTGAGTGTCGAGAACAGGGTTTCATTCAGGCATTCATCGCGGAAACTGCCGTTGAAGCTTTCCACGAAACCGTTCTGCATCGGCTTGCCCGGTGCAATGTAATGCCATTCGATGCGCGTTTCCTGGCACCATTTGAGAATGGCCGTACTGGTCATTTCCGTGCCGTTGTCAGAAACAATCGTCATAGGCTTTCCTCTCCGTGCAATGATGGTGTTCAGTTCTCTGGTAAGCCGGAGGCCTGACAGTGATGTATCCGCGACCAGAGTCAGGCATTCCCGTGTGAAGTCGTCGACGACAGCAAGAACGCGGAACCTGCGCCCGTCGGTGAACGCATCACTGACAAAATCCAGGCTCCACCGCTCATTGGGACGGGATGGCAGTGCAAGAGGTCGTCTGGTGCCCAAAGCCCGTTTACGGCCACCACGCTTACGAACGGTCAGTTTTTCTTCCCTGTAGAGCCGCCTGAGTTTCTTCAGGTTCATCACCAGCCCTTGGCGTTCCAGCATGACGTGAATACGCCGATAACCGAAGCGACGGCGTTCACCAGCCACTTTCTTCATGGCTTCCCGGATATGAGTATCGTCAGGACGGATACTGCGATATCGTACGCTCGACCGGTCAACGGATAAGACAGAACACGCCCGACGCTGGCTCACATCATGCGTCTCGCAGACATGAACCACCGCATCTCGCCTTGCATCGGGCGTTACCATTTTTTTGATGCCACATCCTTCAAAATGGCAACATCCAGCATGGCTTCCGCCAAAAGCTTCTTCAGCTTCGCATTCTCATCTTCCAAAGCCTTCAGCTTGCGGGCATCGGATACTTCCATGCCGCCATATTTGGCTTTGTATTTGTAAAAAGTCGCAGAACTGATCCCGTGCTTCCTGCAAACCTCCGCAGTCGGCATGCCAGCCTCCTGCTCCTTCAATAGCCCGATGATCTGTTCTTCTGTGAACCGTGAACGCTTCATGCCGTCCGTCTCCTTGATTACGACGGACTCTACCAAATTTTGGAGGAGTTTTTGGGGCTCAGGTCAGATGGGCTGATCTGACTTTCCATCAGAAGTCGACAGCAGCGGTCGTTGCTCCCGATACAAATGCCGTACAATTAAGTAGCCCATTCGAGTGTGTATCGAGACCCGGGTTCTAAGTGAGCTCAATTTGGAGCGTTTATGTGTTATTCCGTCTTGACGCAGATCACCAATTGACTCACCATATCGGTAGTTGAAATTGAGATAATCCATAATGTTCAATACCCTAGAGAGCAAAAAATTGCTCGAGCCCCTTGAAAGCAATAGAAAGACCATCGTGTTGGCAGATGCGCAACCGAGTTTGTTTGCGGAGGCCACTGCCTTTGTCAGTCAACCCGTTTTCAAGGGCATCGACTTCGAGATAACTGTAACTGACGCAGGTGATGAGTTTGATGACCGAAATTTGCCTGACCCGGCGCGTGATTTGATTAGGCAAGAATGCAGCGATGCGGCTCACAAGCTCAAAGGGCTTTTCCTTCAGCTTAGACAGACAACGAGATGTAGCAAGATTGTGTTGGAATGCACATTTGTTCCTGACTATATGCACCCAATCGGGATATTGAGTGTATATCGTATCCTCGCGCTCGACGGCGACTTCCCCTTTCGCCAATTTCCATATCAGTTGGATATTTTTGAAAGCGATTATGGGCAGCCGCCGCGTTTTCTGACCTGGCTTTCGCACGAAGAATTTGCTGATGGTTCAGCATTGATGCAGGAAGCCACTGATCAGCTACTGAACGACGGATTTGAAGAGCAACCACTTTTTGACGAGTTGATCTGGATTCCCATTTCGGAAGACTCGTCACTACCTGCACTTATGACGGAGCGCTGTGATCCGTCGAGAAAAGACATCGACCTCTTCGAATTCTTGGCGAGCATCAAGAAGCACGATCCAGCCAAAATGGTTCACATTGACAGTATACAAATACCTGAATTGGAGGAATAGAATCCAAAATTTCGACATTTTCCAATCACAAGTACTGTGCAATAGGCGACTCCTGCCGGCGATGGAAACGTCGGATAAGGCGAGAGCGAGGCCAGTGACAAATTCTTTGTTCTCCATGATTTTCTGAGCTAGATCGGATTTGTGAAGTGGGCTAGGAGCCTCGGAGATCAGTTCATTTTCCCGCAATTGATGCAAATGGCAGACCCAAGCAAAATGGCATCACTATATATGCGGCGGCCATTTGACAGAGCAGACATCAGGAATTCCAGGGTGGAATCGATCAATTTCTTCGCGCCGGGAACATCCCCTGAGCAAAAGACTCAGGGATTGTTAAACGCGATAGCAAGCTTCTGGTTGGGCATGATCTTGGCAATGATGATCATCATCCGCACAGGCACGGATAACTCACAGAGCCCGTGGCACAGAAATTTGCATCATTGAGGCTTCATGAAAAGGTCGACTTTTCAGGGTTTGAGAAATTAGACTTTGATAAGCTCTGGCGAGCTGAGTGCGTTAGGCGACGCAGGTCGAAATAGCATCCATCAGCTTCCGAAATAAAAATGGAAATGTTTTCAAGAATAAATGGGATTTAATGTCAGGTTAACCATATTCATCTTTTGCAAAACTACATGGTTGCAATTCTACTCGGGATGAAACTATATCTCAACCACGCAATATAGCGTAATAGTCGGCTCCCGCCAGTGCTGGAACACTGAACGAGAGCCTAACCCTCAACCTTTCTGAGAAGGAATCGGGCTACATGACCCATAACTTTGAATGCTTGTGCGGAGCAATCCCCGCATACACCTCTTTGTTTGAAACTGTCACATCGAAAGCTGACGAGCGACCGGCTGGTCGGGTGTCTTTGCGTTGGCCCGCGTCGTCTGACGCCTTGATCATCGATGATTGTGCTGCTGCTTTCGCAGTTGCGATTTAAGTTCTCAAACAAGGAATTCCCAAATGAAAAACGAATTTGTAGACGGTCTTCTGGCCGAAGGTTTTGCTGTGTCCGGAGTGGCACCGCTGCCCGGTGATGTCCTTGAACTGGTGAACGCCGCTATCGAGAAAACAATGAAGCCGAATGTTTTGAAGCTTGCCGCTTCTGGTGATGCAGAAGGTCTTGAATCTCTTGGCCGCAGTATTGCAGTTGAAGAAGGCAAGCTGCTGGAGGCAGTTGTCATTGCGCTGGCGTGCAGAAACCAGGATATGACTGTTCTGACAGGCATGAAGTTGCCAGTCGCTGATGCCGCTCTTGCCATCATTGAGCATAATGACAGCCGCAAGGTACAAACACTTTCGATTGATCCTGAGAGCAAAGCCAAGCGCTCTTATTATCCTGACCTTGTTCTTGCAAATCGTAAGTCTGCAGAGGCCATTGTCATTGATGTGAAACGCTCTGTTGCAAGCTATGTCATGGGTAATCGTCTGGGCGAACTGACGACCCGCATGCAGGCCGCTGGGCTGGTGTTGCCTGATATTCTGTGGCGTGACCATGACCGGCTGGCCGTGAGTCATGTGACTGTTGCAATTGTTGACGGATCGAGGACAGATGCGGGTTCTGCCAACGGCATCTGGTCGCTGTCTCAACTGGACGACCTGCTGGGCGTTCCGGGTTTGGGGAAAATTGCCCAGTCTGCAATTGCATCCTTCCGGTCGGGCATTGGCCGATATTGGAAGGACGCTGTCATGGCAGTCAGCAGTGTGTATGCGTACCAAGCGGCTCCGCAATTTTTTGACGACAATATCATAGCTTTGCGATCTGCGTCTTCACCAGAAAAGGTGAGCAAGCCGCACTGCCGCAGCCGGGAGCTCAAGCCGTCACGTGTACACACTGTGAAGGTTGGACTGGTTCGGCCCCAGGCTATGAACTGACATCCTTTAATTGCCGCTTATGGGATGTGGTCCATTTGAGACTACACGTTCATCGAAACGCTTGAGCGTGATCTGGCTCTTTGTGAGCGGCAATTATTTCCACCGTCTTTGTTTTTAAGCGCCATCACCTGCCTTCGTTCTGGCGGTTGCCTGATGTGCGCCGTGCTGCCAGTGGGCAGAGAAAGTAATATCATGCGTAAGAAGCCAGATTTTTCCCGACCAACCAAGCGGTTCAGGAATATCACCAGTTTTGTGTTCCATTGCTCTATTGTCAGAGCATTGAGGTCTCAGTTTCAGTTTAATCAAGGCGGAACCGGCTTTGTGGTGCTGATCCCACCGGAAGGATACAACCCTCATTTCTACAAGCACGCGCTGTATGACTTGTTCCTTCCAAGAGACAGTAGATTTGGCCACCAGTTGGCGGACTTCCCTTTCGCATTGGCAACGGTCGGCCAAAAGCCGAATAAGATTATCGCGGACTATGAGGATGACTTGCGCGACAAGAAGCGGGCCATCCTGGTTGCGGAAAATCGCGAGATATTGCCATCCATTATCAGATTGGTGGCGGATGCGATTGTCGATCTTGAGCCGATTGCACCACGGGACCTTATCGCGGGAGCCAGGTTGTTCAATAAAGTTGAACTCTCAAAGGTGGAGGCAACGCAGATACTTGAATATCCGCTGGACGCGGTCTGGGCTGCATTGCGTCCCGGGAGATCAGCAATGGCCGTCCTGCAAAAATTGAACGAAAACGGGTTGGATAGTCCCGGTGTTCCCAGGAAAGATGCGGAAACGCCTGCGCTCGATCAAATGTACGGGTACGGTGAAGCCAAGGATTGGGGGCTTGAATTGGCCCAGGACCTCCATGATTGGCAGGCGGGTAGAATCGGCTGGAATGATGTTGATAGAGGCATTGTTCTTTCTGGAGCTCCAGGTGTTGGTAAAACGATCTATGCCAAAGCGTTGGCGAAACAATGTGGTGTGAAACTCATTGCTGCTTCACTTAGTCAGTGGCAGTCGAACGGACACTTGGGCGACCTTTTGAAAGCTATGCGCGCCGATTTTGCAAAGGCGAAGGAGCAAGCACCTTCGATTTTGTTTATTGATGAACTCGATTCATTTGGTGATCGAAAAAGCTTCAGCAGCGACAACAAGGATTATTCAACGCAGGTCGTGAACGCATTCCTTGAGCAACTGGACGGCCTAGACGGACGCGAAGGTGTTGTTGTAATTGGGGCAACGAACAATCCTGGCAATATCGATCCTGCCATTTTGCGACCAGGGCGACTGGATAGGCATGTCACTATTCCACTGCCGAATGCGGAGGATCGTGTTCAGATTCTCAATCTTCTGCTGAACGATGCCATTGAGATTAAGGCGCTTCAGCCTCTGGCGTCACGCACTCATGGAATGACGGGTGCTGACCTTTCTAAAGCTGTTCGAGATGCAAAGCGAATTGCCAGACGTGCCAGTCGCTCAGTCAATACAGATGATATTGCGGCGGCGCTTCCGGCAATTGTGTTGTTTGACGACGATTACCGTCATGCAAACGCGATCCATGAAGCCGGACACACAGTGATCGGTATTGAGTTGAAGGTCGGTGAATTCGTTCACACGAAACTTGCCGACCATGTCGTTGCGGATAGACCACTCAACACTGGCGGCTTTGCCTTATTTGACTTTCCACGACTGGCGCGCAGGGAACGGCAGGTTTACCTCGATCTTATTGCCCTTTCTCTTGGTGGAATGGCAGCAGAAGAACTGATACTTGGAAGTCCCAGTGATGGCGCGGGACTGGTTGCAGGCTCAGATTTGGAAAACGCAACACGGCTGGCGACAATACTGGAAGCGCAAACGGGATTGGGCTCAACGCTTAGTTTTTGTCCGGCAAGGTCTGACAAAGAGCTGGAGGATATTCGTCGTAGCGATCAGAAGCTTCGTGATCGGATTGAATTGATCCTGAATGCACAGCTTGGCCGTGCCAAATCGATCTTGATGGATAATCAGGACTTCCTCGGAAGACTTGCTAATGAGTTGCTCAAAACTGGCATATTGACGCCAGAACGTGCCGCCGAACTGCAAAAGCAGGTGGAGCCGATGCCGCATGCCTATTTGCTGAAAGCAAGTTGAATGGCCGGTCACCTTGCCACCATGACTTTTGAATTCTATTCGACGGGAGAGTAGAAATGACAGGTCGTCTCATTCCTTTGTTGAGGCGGTCTGTACCCCAAGAATGAGCGGTAGACACAAATTCCAAACGCAACAGCACGTCTATTTGAAGGACCTCGGTACGGAGCTTATATATCGCCGCATACTGAAAACAGGAACAACCAGGATAATGGCGAGAGAAACCAAAGCTGAGCGGCTGGAAAAGCAGAAGAAACGTCAGGCGGAATACCGCGCGGCTCAGACGGAAATGCGGCGTCCCAGTCGCGATGATATCGCCCGCGTTGCGCTTCACTGGCTTCTGGTAAGTCTCGACAAGGAAGCAAAGCAATCAGGCAGTACGTCGAGCAAACATAAGATTGAAGGCATTATTATCGAAAGGCTCGCTGGACAGGGTTTTGATGAGCACGCAGCGGAAACCGCCCTTGACGATCTCACGCGGAAATATGTCAAAGAAGGTTGGGAATTTCAGCTCAAGCCGCACCTGAAGCGGCTTGTGGACGGCGACCAAAACTAATCTGATAGCCATCAACGCGAACACCAAGAAACTGGCTTTCAAATGCCAAGGTGTGCAAACAACGTTTGCTGCCAATTTGCACCATTCCCCCCATTACTTCATCAAACGCCGTTTGCAAATGAATCATGGAAAGGGGGCGGGTCTGCTGTCCGATCCTTATATTGCGTCCATAATGATCGAGTTTTGGCGTGCTGTGAGTGTTGGGCTTGAACCACGCGATCCCGCTCAGGGTTAGGATTATTAAAGGCGATATGCGTTTTGACATTGGCGGAAATTATTTCCGCCAATGTTTCGGTTTTGACCGAACATTTAATCAAATTCGGATTTTAGGAAACTGACGACGCCTAGAAGTTTAGTTTCGTTGGGTGCTCTCGCTTGATCAAGGACCACGATTACTCGCTTCAACTCAAGGCAAAATCTAAATTTCTCTCGCCACAATTTCCTCTGTGGTCGTTGGAAGCTTCTCAAGCACATTCTTTAGACGCTCAATGCCCGCGGGGCTTGTGTGGAGAGTATTCGTCTCACTTTCGCTCGGTCGGCCACAGAGATCATTGATAACGGCCGGAGGAACCCATTCTGATTCAGATGGTCTACCAACCCGTGCCACAACACACGCATCGACGTCCTTTCCAATCATCATCGCGAAATGCATTCGGCCTCGCTGAGGCTGCAGATGAAAATTGATCTTGCATTGTCAAAGATATGGATCGACTTCATGGTTTTTCCTGGCTGCCGTGGAGTTGCCTATCCAAGGACTGTTTTCATGTCCCATCATCGTGCCACCTCAAACGAGGTAATCCGCTGGGTGATGCGCGTCTGCTCAGCGTCAGCCGCGTCTCAGTTCCCTTTGATCTGCGCAAAAGGTGGTGCAATGCAACAGAATTGATGCAATTGCGTCGAATTCCGCCTCAAATTGCGCCAAAACGGCTTGCCAGCAGTACCCGGCTTAAATATTGATGCGCTCACATGCTTGTTCCCGGTACGCCGGAGTTTCCGCGGTCCGATGTTCAAGCCATCCTTAACTCAAATGTGTCGGGATCGTCATGGGCTTGTATTCAGAATACTTGAAAGAAATTGAAACGCGTAAGGGCCAGGGGTTGCACCCCAAGCCTATCGAAGATGGTGCACTTGTTGCCGAACTCATCGCGCAGATCCGCGATGTGAACCATGAGCACCGCGCAGACAGCCTGAACTTCTTCATCTACAACACCCTGCCTGGCACAACGAATGCTGCTGGCGTGAAGGCGAAGTTCCTCAAGGAAATCATTCTGGGCGAATGTTCCGTGGCTGAAATTACGCCGACCTTTGCTTTCGAGCTTCTGTCCCACATGAAGGGCGGCCCGTCGATCGAAGTACTGCTGGATCTTGCTCTCGGCGAAGATGCCGAGATTGCAAAGCAGGCGGCCGAGGTGTTGAAGACGCAGGTCTTCCTCTATGAAGCCGACACGGCGCGTCTGGAAGACGCTTTTAAGGCTGGTAACGCGGTTGCCAAGGACATTCTGGAAAGCTACGCCAAGGCAGAGTTTTTCACCAAGCTCCCCGACGTGGAAGAAGAAATCAAGGTTGTGACCTATATTGCCGCAGAGGGCGACATCTCCACAGACCTCCTTTCTCCAGGCAACCAGGCGCATTCGCGCTCCGACCGCGAGCTGCACGGCAAGTGCATGATCTCCGAGGCCGCGCAGAAAGAAATTCAGGATTTGCAGGCGCAGCACCCCGACAAGCGCGTGATGCTGGTTGCTGAAAAGGGCACAATGGGCGTTGGATCGTCACGTATGTCCGGCGTTAACAATGTGGCGCTGTGGACCGGCAAAAAGGCCAGCCCCTACGTTCCTTTCGTCAACATCGCGCCAGTTGTTGGCGGCACGAATGGCATTTCGCCGATCTTCCTGACCACCGTTGACGTGACCGGCGGTATCGGCCTCAACCTGAAGAACTGGGCCAAGAAGCTCGGTCCCGATGGCAAGCCGATCATCAATAATGATGACAGTCCGGTTCTGGAACAGAAATACTCTGTCGCCACCGGCACAGTTCTGACCATCAACACCAAGGAAAAGAAACTTTACAACGAGGCTGGCGACGAAGAACTGGTTGACATTTCGTCTGCTTTCACCCCGCAGAAGGTTGAGTTTATGAAGGCTGGCGGCTCCTACGCTGTTGTCTTCGGCAAGAAACTGCAGACATTTGCGGCTGAAACACTGGGCGTTGAAGCACCATTGGTCTTCGCACCGTCGAAGGAAATCTCGCATGAGGGTCAGGGCCTGACCGCAGTTGAAAAGATCTTCAACCGCAATGCAGTTGGCGTGACGCCCGGCAAGACCCTGCATGCGGGCTCCGACGTTCGCGTGAAGGTGAACATTGTCGGTTCGCAGGACACAACCGGTCTGATGACAGCGCAGGAACTGGAAGCCATGGCGGCAACCGTGATTTCGCCGACCGTAGATGGTGCTTACCAGTCTGGTTGTCACACGGCCTCCGTTTGGGACCTGAAGGCGCAGGCCAATATTCCGAAGCTGATGAAGTTCATGAATGGCTTTGGTCTGATCACCGCGCGCGATCCCAAAGGCGTCTATCATTCCATGACAGACGTGATCCACAAGGTGCTGAACGACATTACCGTTGACGATTGGGCTATCATCATCGGCGGTGACTCGCACACCCGTATGTCCAAGGGCGTTGCGTTTGGTGCCGACTCCGGCACCGTGGCGCTGGCGCTGGCAACTGGTGAGGCCACCATGCCGATCCCGGAATCAGTGAAGGTGACCTTCAAAGGCAAGATGAAGGACTATATGGACTTCCGCGACGTGGTGCATGCCACGCAGGCGCAGATGCTCAAGACCTTTGGTGAGAACGTCTTCCAGGGCCGCATTATCGAAGTTCACATCGGCACGCTGCTGGCTGACCAGGCATTCACCTTCACCGACTGGAGTGCGGAAATGAAGGCCAAGGCCTCCATCTGCATTTCCGAAGATGCAACCCTGATCGAATCTCTGGAAATCGCCAAGAGCCGCATCCAGATCATGATCGATAAGGGCATGGAAAATGCTGCTGGCACATTACGTGGTCTCATTGCGAAGGCTGACAAGCGCATTGCAGAGCTAAAGTCTGGCGAAAAGCCGGCACTGCATCCCGACGACAATGCCAAGTATTTTGCCGAGCTGGTGGTTGATCTCGACGAAATCAACGAGCCGATGATTGCTGACCCGGACGTCAACAACGCCGACGTCTCCAAGCGCTATACGCACGACACAATCCGCCCGGTTTCCTACTACCGCGCAGAAAAGAAAGTCGATCTCGGCTTTGTCGGTTCCTGCATGGTGCACAAGGGCGACATGAAGATCGTGGCGCAGATGCTCAAGAATCTTGAGAAGGCCAATGGCAAGGTTGAATTCAACGCGCCGTTGGTGGTTGCTGCTCCGACCTACAACATCATTGATGAGTTGAAGGAAGAAGGCGACTGGGAAATCCTGCAGAAATACTCGGGCTTTGAGTTTGACGATGCAGCACCGAAGAATGCCGCACGTACTGAGTACGAGAATATTCTCTATCTGGAACGTCCTGGCTGCAACCTGTGCATGGGCAACCAGGAAAAGGCCGAAAAGGGTGACACGGTTATGGCAACCTCAACGCGTCTCTTCCAGGGCCGCGTGGTGGAAGACAGTGCGGAGAAGAAGGGTGAATCCCTGCTTGCCTCGACCCCTGTTGTGGTGCTGTCGGCAATCCTTGGCCGCACGCCCAGCCTGGAAGAATACACCCAGGCAGTGGATGGGATCGACCTGACGAAGTTCTCCCCGCCACTTCAGAAGCCGATTGATGCAAAGTCGGTTCATTTTTGAGAACTGGCGGCCTTAAGACAGTGAAACCAGACCTCTCCCCGAAAGGGGGGAGGTTTTTGTTTGGAGGGCAGGGGACGTCTACCGTCCACCACGCAGCGCCTGGTGCGGCGTGACGGCTCACGCTCTCAGTGAGGAAACCTCGTTTGCGAGCGGTCCGCCTTCTGTGCGCAGCAAAGCTTCAAAGTCTTCGCGCGATGCGGGCTTGTTCCACAGGTAGCCTTGACCAAGCTGACAACCGAGAGCCAACAGTTTTTCGAGGTTCTCATCTGTTTCCACACCTTCGGCAACAGTGGTCATGCCTAGCCTATGCGCCATGTCGATGATTGTCTCGACAACCACCTCCTGTCGTGGGTTGAGCTGCATGGCAAGCACGAAGGACCGGTCGATCTTCAAGACATTGATGGGGAAGCGCGTCAGATAGCTCAGTGCGGAATAGCCGGTGCCAAAGTCATCAACAGCAATGCTGATGCCTTTTTCGGCAATGTCCGCGATGCTGGATGTGATGACCTCATTGTCGTTGAGCAGAATGCCCTCTGTGAGTTCTAACTCCAGCCATTCAGGGCGACAACCGGTTTCTATCATGCATTCGGTCAGCACTTGCGAGAAATCGCCACTCTGCAGCTGACGCGGTGAGACGTTGACGGCTACCTTGAAAGGCCAGGCAGAAGACGCGTTGACCGCAGTGGTAAAGCGGCACGCATCCAGCAGCACCCTGCGTCCGATTTCTGCAATGGCGCCATTTTCCTCTGCGATGGGTATGAAGCGACATGGTGGTATGGGGCCCAGGGTCGGATGGTTCCAGCGGCTGAGAGCCTCCGCGCCGACGATGCGCCCGGTTTTTAGATCAACCTTGGCCTGATAATATGACAGGAAGTGATCCTGTCCCAGGCTGTCATTCATGGCGGAAACCAGTTTGAAATTATCATGAACGTACTGACTTAACTCAGTGCTGAAGGGAACGAACTGATTGCGCCCCCGCTTCTTTGCTTCAAACAGAGCAATTTCGCCAAATTGGAACAACTCGAATGGGTCCTGCGTGTCGCGTAGCGTCGATGCAATGCCAATGCTTGCAGTGGCTGCAATCTTGTGTCCGCCAACGCGCAACGGGTCCGTCATGGTGTCGATTAGACTCTGAGCGATATTGCTGAGAGAATGGGTGCTGTCCATGCCGTTGATGATGGCGACGAATTCATCGCCGCTCAGACGCGCTAATGTCGCGTCGGCGGGCAGAGTGGCGCCTAGCCGCTTGGCAAATCTCCTCAGGAAGTTGTCGCCGACCTGGTAACCAAGTGTGTTGTTGATGGATTTGAACTGATCAATATCGATGAGCAAAAGGCCGGTTTCACAGCCGCGCTCCATAGCGATTGAAACCGCCTCATTTGCTGCACGTTCAAACCCGTTGCGGTTCAATAACCCCGTCAGTGGATCTTCATAGGCAAGGCGGTTGAGCTCTTTTTCGTGTTTCTTGCGGGTCTCTTCAAGTGCAAGCTGAGCGGTGATGTCGCGACCAATCATCAGAACGGAAGATACTGGGCCATCGAATTCGAATTCCGGTGTGAAAACGACTTCGTGAGTTAGATGTTCACCGTCCAACGTTTCAAACTCGAAGCGTTTGGTGTCGAGCTTACCGGTATCAAGGACGTTCTGAGCGGTGAGTATCATGTCGATCACAAAATCGGGTGCGCCGACAGGAAGGCCTTCCTCATTGTAGGTAATTTGGCCGTTTAGGCCCAGCCTTTCGGTCGCAAATTCCCTCATGGCATCGTTGCAAATCAGCAGTCCGTCACCGCGTTTCAATCGAGCTATATTTTCCGGCATACCATCGACCAAATGCTGATATGCGTCCTTCGATTTGCGCACCTCGTCTTCGCGCTTACGCATGTCGGTAACGTCGCGCGCCGCGCCCATGATGCCGACTGGCGTGCCTGATGAATCACGCAGTGCAAAACGGCGCACGTAGAAAATACGTTCCTTGCCGTCTTTCTTTATGACTTCTTCCATCTCCGACACGCCGGTGCCGCAAAGCGTTTCGATGTCCGCCTTGCGGCTAGCGCCAATTGTATCGATATCGAAGACTTCGTCATAGGTCTTGCCCAGCATGTCTGCGGGGTTGCCACCCGCCCAAGCCGCATAGCTGGCGTTGACCGATACATAGCGCCCGTCTATGTCCTTGATCCAGGCGAGATCTGGAATGACATTGCCGAGAACAAGAAGATGGGATGCAAAATGCTGCAGGATGCGGTGCGCCGTGTCCATCACCGGCCCTGCCATGCCCCCGGTACTATCTTCATTGGCCACGACAATGCGGTTGCGACCTCTGGCCTTTGCCTCGTAGAGCGCGTTATCTGCGATGTCGAGGGTGGTATAAAAAGCATCGGATCCCATGCCGCTTGCGATACCCATTGACATGGTGACCTTGCCGAAGAGCGAATTGGCATGCGGAAGGTTCATGTCTGCGATGACTTCGAGAATCTGTTCACCTGTCACTTTCGCAGCGGTCGCATCTTTGCCGAGCAGGATGACGATGAATTTTTCGCCGCCGTAACGCGCAATCATGCCATCGTCCAGGGGCAGGTTTTCCAGGCAAGTGCTCACCCATTGCAGGCATGCGTCACCTTTCTGCCGACCGTAGTGGTCATTGTAGAGCTTGAAATAATCCAGATCAAAGAGCAGGAGGGAGAACAGACCTTCGGCATCCTCCTGTGCGTGTTTCAATTTGTCGTCTACATAAGCCTGCAGGGCTCGCCGGTTGGGCAGGCCGGTTAGTGCGTCCAGATTGGACGCTCGTTCCAGTTCGCGGTTTACCCCTTCCAGCTCTTTCTGTTTCATCGCCAGCTCGTGGTTGGCCAGAAAGACCTTCCTGGCCTTCAGCTCCAACATGTAATTGCCGGTCAGCGCTGCCAGAGAAGTCAGGGCAAGGTGAATGATGATCACGCTATGGGATTCCATGGAGAGATCGGGCTGAATCTCCAGTGTCAGAATGACTAGGAGCAAGACCGTGAGATTGCTCAAAACCGCCTGCAAAAAGGAGACGCGCAGCAGTAGGCTGGGAAAAACGAGCGTGAAATAGAGCGCGTAATCCAGATGGGCGACATTTGGGCTGCGCCCAGCCATATTGACCCAGGTGGATATTGCCAAAATGGAAATGAGCAACCCAAATTGCAGCATGCCGTGCGGGCGGCTGCGCGTATGGTTCATGCCCAACCAATAGGTTGTCGTCCAGAATACCAAGTTGACGCAGAAAAGCACGGCCGCCATCGGGAGAAGCTGGGGTTCCAGAATATGGATGTCGACGAGCCCGCCCATTGCGAAAACGCAGCCAAGTGCGTTCAACTTGACGCCGGTGCTCGAGCGCCAATTATTAACTTGCCGACGATAGAGCTCCTCGAAATCGGACGAGGTGAATCTCAGCTGCGGGACCGGCACGCGCAGGTATTTTGCAAGGTGAATTACACGTGCATCAGACGTCAACCGATCCAGAGTTGCTTGTAGTGTGTTCATTCAAACGTTCCGCCCATTTATAGAGCAACGCTAGATTTGATAGGTTAACCCTTTACTGCGCTCTGACTTACGAGAACTAGCTAGATATCTGTAATCGCTAAATAAAGCATAAGTAATGTAGTTGCCAAAGCTGCTATAATAGGTAGTAGTTATATGGCGCGGTCGCGGAATATTATGGCATCACGAATTTATTTCTCGCCTATCTTCACAACATACACCTCTACGTATCCGAAAAATTTGATGCCTTCGTCGCTTTCTGCCCTTTTTCAGCTAGGAAAATCATCGCGGAAAACTCTGACTAATCCGAGGGCGTTTTGTGGGGCACATCATATGCTATTCCCCTCGTCCAATTGAACGCTTAACACTCAACAGCCAAGGAGTTCACCACTGTTCAACTTATCATCAAAAGGTTCGCAGTTGGTCTGCCGTTATGGCAACTCGGGTATGGCCGCCCATGATTTCCATCAAAACCCAGATGCGCCTTTCTGGCGTTATCTTTTCCACCTCTGCCACGAAATTGGCAAAAGGGCCCTTGGTCAAGGTGACCTGATCGCCGGGCTTCGGAAGCGTTGGTGACCGCAACGTACCTTTGATATCGCAGCGCAGCATAAGTTGCGATACCAAACCTGGCGGCACGGCCGTCGGCTCTTTGCCGAAGCTCACGAGGCGCGTGATGCCATAGGTAGAGTTGACCGCGCGCCAAGGACCTCGGGCTACATCGAATGCAACGAAGATATAACCCGGGAAAAGCGGCCGCATGAAAGTGACGAACCTGCCGTTGCGCTGGTGCGTTTCCTCAACCATCGGCAAGAAGGTCTGGAAGCCCTGTCGCTTGAGATTCTTCCTCGCGATGTTGGCGCAGTTCGGTTTTAGCTGCGCTAAAAACCAACTTGTGTCACGATTGTGGAAAGTCATCCCGCAGCCTCATTGAACTCATTTGACTCACATATCGCTCAAATTCGAACAAATGCAAATGAGATTTCCAGAACTTATGCGACGCATCGATAGAGAGGCTAACCTAAACTCCTGCCGATTTCGTGACCCGCTATCCAGTTGCAGGGGGCGTCATCTCTCCACATACGGGTGCATGATTACGGCCAACTTCCTGGCAACGGCAACTTTTGCCTTCTTCAAACTGCTGCGCTTTGCCAACCGGACGCCCCAGCCCCGAAGCGATGTCAATTGTCGGGATCGTGTCAGTATCACGTGAGCTGTCGTAAATAGTGCTGCACGGGTAAACTCATCCCCGGATCGGCTGATGCGCCTGCGAATATCTTTCTCCCCAGATTCGTATTGCCGTGGTGTCAATCCGGGATTGCGCCCACATCGGCCGATCTTTTGAAGCGTGACGGATCGTCAATCGCGGTCTGGACGGCGAGCGCCGTTATTGACCCCACTACCGGAATGGACATAAACCGGCTGCACAATTCGTCATTGGCGATCACTCGAAGAAGTTCACGATGAAGCTTTGCAAGCTGAGCCTACACGGCTTCACGACCGATTAGCAACTCAACAGTCCGAAAGGTCTACCGAACTCGTAGCGACACCAGAGCGGGTTTGTTCCACTACGTCGCGCCTTCGAAATCCGAAGCTAGGATCGCTCAGTTCTATTGAATCTCAAAACAAGGTCAGATTAGCCTAACTCATTGTCAAAAAAGCTACAGAAGGCCAGATTGCACAATTTTCGGTCATTTCAAATTCCCCTCTTGCTTGCGCTTGTTTCATTTGCTACCGGTCATTGCTGGATGGTGAGAAAATTGATTGAGGTATTGCATTGCCTTGCAACTAGCCTGCCCATAGGCAGTCCTAGTGCGGTAGCTTGAGAAAGCCTAGAGTCCGGCGTGAACCGACTGTTTCTACGCGATCACATCCGACAAAAACGTGACTGTGCCGGTGGTCTTTGCCTTAGCTCCCGGGAAAGACCATAGTGCGGAGCAGGGTGTCGGATCGTCTGTTAAGGTGTGGTGTTTGTTTGGTGACCGGTTCATTAGGCCGGGGTGGCAATTTCACATGTGGTTCACGCCTTGTTTGGGAGTGTCTTGCGTTGCATACCTGCACTGGCAAAAGCATTGAATTGATGAATGAAACTGCATGAATGATGACCTCGACCGGCAGGCGAGCGGTGCCGGACAGGCAGGCGCTTTCACCCTGAAGAAGCTCACCCGCGCGTTCGCTGGCGTGGCCGGACTCTATGTGATCGGGGTTCCATTGACGCTTCTGGCGAGCATCATTCTCGCACGGATGCTCACCGTTGCGGATTTCGGCGTCTATGGGTTTGCAATCTCACTGGCGACGGTTCTCGCAATTCCCGTCTCCGGCGGCCTGCCGATGCTGTTGACCCGCGAAGTTGCCGGATTCCAGCGCGACGAGGACTGGAGTTCGTACCGCGGCATCCTGGTCAGCGCCTATTCCTGGGTCATCATCTTCGCCGTCCTGGTCGCGCTGGGCCTTGCCGCCTGGATCCTGTGGGCGGGGGATCGGGCCGACGCGCTCGTGCCGGTGGCGTTCATCGTCCCCCTGTTCGGCCTGGCGGCGGTACGCAACGGTCTGCTCAAGGGGTTGGGTCACCCGGTGCTGGCCGAGGCGCCGACGCAGGTGCTACAGCCGATCCTGTTGATCTGTGGGTTCCTGGCGCTCGCTTACTTCGGCCTCGCCTCGGCCCGCGCGGCGTTGTGGTGGTACGTGGCGACGTTCGCAGTGGTGTTTGTTGTCGCGACCGCCACATTGCTCGCCGTCCAGCCATCGGCTGCACGGACGGCAACAGCCTCGCGTCTCAACAATCGCGACTGGGTACGCGCGCTGCTGCCCTTTGCCATGCTCGGGGCGGTGACCACGCTCGGTGCGCAGATCGGCGTGTTGCTGTTGGGGTTTGCTGGCATGGAAGAGGCGGTGGCACAGCTGCGTGTCGCCGAGCGGGGCGCACAGCTCGTCGCCTTCCCGCTCACCTTCATCAACGCGGTGCTCGGGCCCTATCTGGTCAATGCCTACCGCAGTGGTGACCTCCAGGAGCTGAAAAGGGTCGTCCGGTTTTCTGCCTGGCTGACGCTTGCCCCCGCAGTGCCGACGGCATTGATCCTGTGGATCTTTGGACCGGCGCTGCTCGCGCTGACGTTTGGCGCACCTTACGATGCGCTCGCCTACGGGCCGATGATGATCCTCATAACGGCGCAGGTCGTGTCCTTGTTGCTTGGCAACGGTGGGATGCTGCTGGCGATGAGCGGACATGAACGGTATGCGCTGTTGAGCATGGTTTTCTTGCTCTTAGTGACGGCGAGCCTTGCTTTCGTCCTGATCCCGAAACAGGGTGCAACCGGTGCTGCAATCGCGGTTGCCGCCGGGATATTCGGGGCGAAATTCTTCGTGTTCCTGGCGGTGAAACGAAAACTGGGAATCTGGCCCGGACCTGTCTGAACACGACGGCGTGATGGCGAGGTGAGTATACCAATGGTAATGACTCTCGGACGGTTGGCAGGCGCATTTGTCAGCCGGTTGAAAACGTTTCGGTATAGGCGATACCTAGACCTGCAGGGAAATGTCAGAATTGAACGCGGAGTTGAAATCCGGCATTTGTTTTTTAGAAGTCAACAGGATAATTCCCTTATGATCACCCTGAAAGGAAGGAACACGATTGCCCGGGGAACAATAATCCAAGGCGCGGGACACCTGACATTGGGTGAGAATTCCTACTTGCGAGAATATTGCGTGATTGGTGTCAATTCCGAGATTAGGATTGGGCGCGACGCGATGATCGCGCCGGCGGTCACGATCCGCGACACCGACCATGCCTTCGCCCGCACCGACATTCCGATGAACCAGCAGGGGATCACCACGGCGCCGGTGATCATCGGCGATGATGTCTGGATCGGCCACGGCGCGTCGGTGCTGAAGGGCGTCACGATCGGCGATGGCGCGATCATCGCAGCCGGTGCGGTTGTCACTATGGACGTCGCGCCGTATGACATCGTCGGGGGCGTGCCTGCGCGGCGGATCGGCTCGCGGTTGACCGGCGAGGCTCCGGACGGGGAGCTTGTATCTTGAGACTGCCCGACTTTCTCGTGGTCGGCGCCCAGAAGAGCGGCACGACCTCATTGTTCTTGATGCTCAGCCGTCATCCGGATCTGTGCCTGCCCGCGCGCAAGGAGGTGCAGTTCTTTTCGTCCGACGCGCTCTATCCGAAGGGGCTCGACTGGTACGCGGAAACCTATTTCGACGGCTGCGCCGAGGGCCGCCTCGCAGGCGAGGTTTCGCCGCAATACCTCTATTCGACCGAGATCGCGCGGCGGGTGCACGCAGGTCTACCCGAGGCGAAGATCATCGCCATCCTGCGTGCGCCGATCGATCGGGCTTATTCGCAGTACCTCATGTCAACCCGGCGCGGTCAGGAGGACCGCCCGGTTGCCGAGGCGTTCGCGGCATCCGCCCAGATCGGCGAGGCCGACACCGACACACCGGAATCCGTGCGCTACTTCCAGTTCAGCGACTATGAGACTGTCCTGTCGGAATACGTCAGGCTCTACGGTCGCGACCGTATCCTCGTGTTGTTCCAGGAAGATCTCGACCGCGATCCCCGGGGCGTGTTGCGCCGGATCACCGATTTTCTCGGTGTGGGATACGTGGAACCTGCCAACGTGAACGTGCGGGCGCACAAATCGGGTGAGGTCAGGTTCAAGGCCATCGAATGGCTCAAGAAAACCGATTCCGGGTTGCGGCGCGTGCTTCGCGCACTCATTCCGCGGCGGCTGCGCCCGACGCTGGTGTTCTGGACCGAGATCTTCAACATCAAACCGGCGAAGAAGGCGGCGCTTCCGGCGGATGTCAGGGCGCGTTACGCAGGCTTCGAGGCGCGCCAGGCCGAGTTCCTGCGCCGCGCCTTCGGCCTCGAACCACCCTGGACTGACATGCCCAGGAGCGACGCGCCCTCGAACGTCCCGGACGAAGCGCCGTGAATACCTTGCGCGGTTTGTCGTCAGAGCCGGGCAACGGTGCCTTCGCGTCTTTCCTTGGGGATCTCGCGGCCCTGGGGGTGCGGCCAGTGGCCGAAGGCGGGCGGCGGTTCTCCGTGGTCAAGGCCCGGTCGAACGCGCGCTGGTGGCTCGTGCCGCGTGACGACAGACGCGCTGCGATGGCCGGATTCCAGATGTTCCACCCGGTCAGCACCCGCGCAGCGGCCGCCAAGGCGGCGGCCCGGCTCGCGGTGTGTGTCAGCCCGCGGTCCCTGCCGCGTAGCGGGCAGTTGCGGCTGGACGGTGCGCCGGACCTCGGCAGTGCCTTCGGCGGTGAAATCGCATTTCACGCCTATTTCACCGGCACGGACGGGCCGCACCGGAAAACGACGATCCAGCTCATGGGACCGCGGGGGCGCATCCTGGGCTATGCGAAGCTCAGCCGGGTCCCCCGCATCATGCGGTTCATCGAGGCCGAGGCCGACACGCTGGCGGAGCTGGACAGGCTCGGGTTGCACAGCGCCGACGTGCCGCGGGTCATGACCACCCGCCGCGAGGACGCGCTCGCGCTCCTGGTGACAGACAGCCTGAAGGGGGCGCAGCCCCGCATCCGGAAAAGGCTTGGCCCTGAACACTTAGTCTTTCTCGGTGAAATCGCCGCGCGCACCGGCGGTGTCGGCGCCAGCGATGTCTTCGAAGAGTTGTCCGGCGACATCACGGCGCTCGACGGACGTCTGTCGCCCGACTGGACCCGGCGGTTCCACGCCGGGCGGGATGCTCTGCGTGGCACCCAGGCGCGCCTTCCGGTCTGTCTCGCCCATGGCGATTTCACCCCTTGGAACGCCTTTGTGCAATCCGGGCGGCTCTACGCCTTCGATTGGGAATATGCCCGTCACGGTTATCCGCAGGGCTATGACCAACTGCACTTCATTCTGGCCACCGCGGGGACCGATCCGTTATCGGCGCCCGGGATCGTGCGGCGCGTACTCGATGACCTTGCGCGGCAGAGGTTCGCCGGCGACCGGGCGACCGCGCGTGAAGCTGCGTTGTTCTCGCTCCTGTTGCACGCGGCCTTCTACTTCGGGCGCGGGGTGGAGGCGGGCGAAACCCGTCCCGGCTTCGAGGGCGAAGACATGCGAGGCGCGTTGATCGACGTGCTCCTCGCGGACGGTGTGTCCCCATGACGGCGAAACCCCGGATCGGCGCGGTCGTCCTGACCTACAACAGCGAGGCAGACCTGCCGGCCTGCCTCGAGGGTCTGTTGGCACAGGAGGATGTCGAGCTGCGCCTTGTCGTGGTCGATAACGCGTCGACGCCCGCCGAACGCGCCGAGATGGAGGACATCTTTTCATCACATGTGGCCGGTGGGGTCGTGTGTGGGGCGTCAGAGGCGACGCCGGAGCGGGTCGCCCGGGCCTCGGCGGCGTTCCTGCGAAACGACCGCAACGTCGGCTATTCGGCCGGCAACAACATCGGGGCGCGGCTGGCCGTTGGGCTTGGCTGCGAGGCGGTCCTGATCGTGAACCCGGACGTGCGCATCCACGACCCCCGTTACCTCGCCAAGCTCTGGGGCGAGATGCGGGCGGACCCCGGCTGCGCGGTGGGTGCGTCGCGGATCGTCAACCTCGACGGCAAGGATGAGCACCCGATCCGCGAAGCCGGGTTCTGGGAAGAACTGCTCTGGGTCCGCCAGATGGGGCCGCGCGCACTGCGCCCCGGTCCCTACGTGCAACCGCCCGACGGTCCGGACCCGGTGGAGGCCGAGAAACTGCATGGGTGCTGCCTTTTGATCCGCTCGTCTTTTCTTGAAGACACCGGCTACCTGGACGAAGGCGTTTTTCTCTACAGCGAAGAGCCGATCCTCGCTGCGAAGGTGCGGGCGGCGGGTCTGCGACTGATGCTCTTCCCCCGGATCGAGGCGGTGCACGCCCACGTCGCCGCGACCAAGGGCAATTCGAGCCGGCGGATGGGGCTGTTCATCCGAAGCCGGCTGTATTATCTGGACCGCTATGCGGGTTACGGACCTTTCGCACTTGCCGCGCTGCACTTTTCGTACGGTGTCTTTTCGATGCTTCACGCGGCGAAAGCTCGGCTCAGCCGGGCCGGTCGGGCAAACTGATTTGAATGTAGAGACGAGTTTCAGATGCGCGTGATTCACATCGTTCATGGCAAGGCCAACCCGAACGGACACAACGGAATCTCCCGCGTGGTCTACCACCTCAACAAGGAGGAACGTGCCCTGGGGATCGAAAGCGAAATCTGGGGCGTGGTCGATGACGCGCGCACCCATTATACCCATCCGCGCGACGCGCATGTCACGGTCGAGTGCTTCCCCCGCGTGCGCCTGCCTTTTGGCCGGCACGAGATCATCGATCGGCTGATCGCCGAGAAGGACGAGATCGACCTCGTCCATTTCCACATGATCTGGTTCTACGACAAGAACATCATCGCCAGCGCGCTGAAGCGCGCGGGGATCCCCTATATCATCACCACGCACGGCACATATTCGAAGCCGCATGCGATGCAGGGGCGGCGGCGGCTGGCGCGGCTGTTCTACGAGCGGGCGTATCTCAACGGTGCGACCGAGATCCATGCGATCACCGACGAGGAAGCGGCGAAGCTAAAGGATTATGGCTACCGCGGCCCCACCTTCACCGCACCGAACGGGATCGCGCTCGACGAGGTGCCCGAACGGCGGCGGGGCGACGTATTCGACGCGCTGCCCGCACCGGGGATGGCACGGTTCATATGGATCGGCGTCAAGCGCGCCGACAAGAATCTCGCAGCTCTGATCCGCGCCGTGGCACTGCTGCCGGAGGTCCTGCGTGCCCAGTTCGTCGTCCACCTGCTCGGCCCGAACTACAAGAACAACGAAGCGGAATACCGCGCCCTGGCCGAGCGCCTCGGCGTAGCCCGCAATTTCGCGTTCGGCGGCGCGGTCTACGATGCCGATAAGTACGATGCGCTCGAAAGTGCCGACGTGCATGTGCTGCCGTCCGTCTCCGAGGTCTTCTCGCTCGCCATGCTCGACGCGATGGCCTGTTCCAAGCCCTGTCTCGTCTCGACCGGCTGCGGCTACGGGCCCTGGGAAGGTGACGATTGCTTCGTCTCCTTCGCTCCGATATCCGAAGCCATCGCGGAGGCGATCGAGAAGATGCTCGCCCGTCGCGCCGACTGGCCGCAGATGGGCCGCAACGCCCGCAAGGTGATCGAGCGCGACCTCAACTGGCCCGCGATCGCGCGCACCATGGTCGGGCACTACCGTCGGATCGTGGCCCAATGAGCTGGACCGAGACCCAGGCCCGCGCTCTTGGCGCCGCCTTTGCCGCCCTCGATGCGGCCGGCATCGACTGGATGGTGCTGCGCAACCACCAGGGGTTGCCGGAGGCGAACCGCTCGAAGGATGTCGACCTCGGGATGGAGAAATCCGACTTCCGCCGTGCCGAACGGGCGATCTCGGCGGCCGTCGCCGGGACCGGGTTCGACCGGGTGCTGGTCGAGGATTTCCAATACGTGCGCTGCCTGACCTTCTTCGGGCTGTTCGACGAGGGCGCGCAGTCGATCAAGATCGACCTGCTCGATGGCTTCGTCTTCCGCGGCGCGCAGGTGTTCGCCTTCCCCGAGCTTTTCGCCGCCGCCCGGCAGGACGCAGGCTTCATCATCCCCGGTGCCGCGGACGACGCCGTCATGCTCTGGGCCAAGCCGCTCCTGACTGGCGGGATCGTGAAGCCGAAATACGTCCCCGACATCCGCCGCGCCGTCGAAGACCGGCCCGAGGCCTTCCGCGCCATTCTCGAGCGCATCTTCACCGCCGACGGCGCCCGCGCGGTCTGGGACAAGCTCCGCACCGGCGACATCGAGGCCACGATCCCGATGAAGCGCGCGCTCCGGCGCTCGGCCTGGCAGCAGGCTTTCCGCCGCCGCCCCGCCGCGACGCTCCGGGCCGCGACCCTCCACGTGGTCTACGAACTCGCCCGGCGCCTGCGACGCAACCCAGCGAGCTTCGTGTCCGTCGCCGGGCCCGACGGCGTCGGAAAATCCACGTTCATCGAGAACCTCGGCGTCGGGCTGGCCGAGCTGCAGGTGAAGGATCACGACGCAATCGTCGTGGAGCATTTCCGACCGCGCCTGCTGCCCAACATCAACACGCTTCTGACCGGCAAGGTCGAGACCGTTGACGAAGACCACGACCCACACCGCGCCGAACCCGCGAGCATGCCGAGTTCGCTGCTCAGGATCGCCTATTACTGGGTCGACTACGTGGTCGGCTACTGGGGCAAGCTGCGCGGGCAGGCGATCAGGGGCCAAACGATCGTCTTCGATCGCTATTTTTTCGATTTCGTCGTCGATCCGCGCCGTTCGCGGCTGTCGTTGCCTGCCTGGGTGCCGCGCGCCTTCCTGGCGTTCACCCCGAAGCCCGACCTGGTCTTCTTCCTCGATGCCGACGCCGAGGAGATCTACGCCCGCAAGCAGGAACTTCCGCTGGACGAGATCGCCCGCCAGCTCGACCGCTACCGCGCCCTCGCGGACCGCTTTCCCGACCGGTTCGTGCGGCTCGACGCGGGACAGGCGCCCGAAAAGGTCGCCGCCGACGCGCTCCGGGCCGTGGTAACGCGGTGCTACCGGAAGGTCGCGCGGTAGGGCGCCGCTTTGCGGTGTCCGCGCGCAGGTGGGCCGCAGCAGGCCCGGCGGTAGCGGCTGGTGTCCGGCCGCTCTCGCAAGACGTCGCGCACTGCGGTCCCAGCGCGCGTCAGGATCGGCAATAGCACCGTCCTGCAGCGATCCGATGGCATTTGCACCGATGCGTGCGAGGCGGTATGGGTGGTCAAACAGAAACCGGCGGCGTTTGTCGATGCCTGCAGAGGCGTGCGATGCAGCGTTCCAACAGATATTTTCGCCTATGACCGGTGACGCGGCACAGTCAAAGACGCGAGGCAGATGACAACGCGATCCATAGTTCCCGGCCTGTTCCTTCTGGCGGTGTTGTTTACGGAGTTTCTGTACATCAACGTCGCCGGGGGCATCTTGCGGCCCTACCACCTGATGCTTCCCTTTGTAGTTCTCTTTTTTCTGCCGGGATTCGGGCGCCTGTTCACGACCTCGGTCGCCCGGTCGATCCTGTTCATCGTGGTGGTCGCAGTCATCTCGGCGATTGGGTCGGAGTACCCTGGCGGCGCGTTCACGAGTGCGACCCTTCTGGTTCTGAACATGGGGGTGGCGTTTTCCGTTGCCGTACTGCTTGTGTCCGGCCGGCTGACGTTCCAGGCGTTTTCCGAGGTGCTTCGGGTCTCGACCCTATTCATGTGCGTCTTCGCGATTGTTCAGTTCGTGGCCTTCCGGGCGGGTGTGGTCATCGCCCTGTCGGAAACGCAAGGCGACCAGATCCTGCGCGGGTTCGCGCCGGGCTTTTTCACCGAGGCGAACACCTTCGCCAAGTTTCTCCTTACGCCGATGTTCTTCTTCCTGCCGGTCGTCGTACGCCGCGGGTTCACCAAGCGCATGCTGGTGCTTTACGGTCTGATTGCCGTGGTCTTCCTCATCAATTTCATGCGGTCGGCGATGGCTGCGATCCTCGTGACCACGATTGTTGCCGCCCTGTTTTATGCCAAAAAGCGGGCGTTCTCCGCCTTCCTCAAACGTTTCATGGCGATGGGAACGGTCGCTACGATCGGTTTTGGCTTTTTCATCGTTTCCGGGCTCGGTCTCTCGGAGTACAACCTCTACAAGTTCACCACGTTGTTCGATCTCGAAGCCCTGTCGCAGGACGGCTCATGGGAATTCCGCGCTGCGGCCATGCAACTGGCGATCCAGCAAACGCTGTCCGAACCGTTCCGGATCTGGATCGGCAACGGTTGGGGTCAGGTCTATGCCATGATCCATGGGGAGATCCGGCAGGTCGGCGGTGCCGATATCGTGAACTTCTTCGCATATAACGGATTATTCGGTGTCCTCAGCCTCCTCGTGCTCGCCTTCACCTCGATCCGTTCGGGCCTTCGCGGCGCGCGCAGCGCCAGTTTCGACCCGGCCATCGGCGAAGGCGTCTATTTCGCCCTTGTTGCGAATTTTACCCTGGGTCTGGTCAGCGGTGTGAACCTTCTCGCGTCATTCTGGGTGATGGTCGGTTTGGCCATGGCGATGGAGCGGATCCGACAGCGCCAAAAGGCGCGGGCTCGTATGATGGAAACCTTCGCATGAGCCCGTCGACGACGCGCCCTGCGTGCCATGCCTTTTGCTGTCGATGATTTCTGCCTCTGAAAAACCACAGCGCCGCTTGATGGTCTCGGCCTATGGCTGCGAGCCCGGAAAGGGCTCCGAGCAGGGCGTCGGATGGAACTGGGTTCTGCAACTTGCCCCCCTGGCCGAGTTGGTGGTGGTGACGCGCGCCAACAATCAGGGCGCGATCGAAGCCCACCTTCCTGCGGCGCTCCGGGAACGGATCCGCTTCGTCTACCACGATCTCCCCGACCGCCTCAGCGCCTTCAAGCGCCGTGAACGCGGGCTCTACCTTTACTACATCCTGTGGCAATGGGGGGCGTACCGCGAGATGCGCCGTGAGATCGCGCGTCAGCCGGTGGACTACGCCATGCATCTCACCTTCGGCAGCGTCTGGCTGCCGACCTTCATGCACCGGCTGCCGGTCCCCTTCATCTGGGGGCCCGTGGGCGGCGGCGAGGCGGTGCCCTGGTCGCTTATCCGCACGCTGCCGCCCAAGGCCCGCGTGCTGCAGTACGCCCGCTACCTCCTGATGACGACGTTTGCGTTCAACCCGCTGGTCGCCCGCCCCGCCCGCAAGGCGCGGGCCATCCTCGCGCGCACCGGCGACACCGCGAAGATGTTCCCGACCCGCCACGCCGACAAGGTCCGGGTGGTGCTCGAGACCGCGGCCGACGAGAGCTGGTTCCAGCGCCGTACGCCCGAGGAGCGACCGCAGGCGGGCGGGCCGCTCCGGGTGATCTTCACCGGCCGCATGGTCGCCTTCAAGAACCTCGCGATGGCGATTCGGGCCGTCGCTGCCGCCCACCGCAGCGGCACTTCACTTCACTTCACCATTGTCGGCGACGGCCCGCTCGAAGGCGCGCTGCAACGGCTTGCCGAAAGCGAAGGCATCGCCGACGCCGTCACCTTTGCCGGCCGTCTCACCCAGGCGGAGGTGCTCGATCGCCTGGCCCAAAGCGATGTCTACCTGTTCCCGAGCCTGCGCGAAGGCGGCCCGTGGTCGTTGATGGAGGCGATGGCGATGAGCCTGCCGTCCGTCTGCGTCGACACCTCGGGGATGAGCGTCATTGCAGACGAAACCTCAGCCCGGATGGTGGCGCCGGGCCCGCCCGACGAGATGATCGCGGCCTTCTCCGAGGCGCTCTCGGCGCTCGCGGCCGACCCCGAGCTGCGCGGCGAGATGGGCGCCAATGCCCGCGCCCGCCTCGAACGCGACTTCCGCTGGGAGCAAAAGGGCGCCTTCATGGAAAAGCTCTTCGCCGATCTCGAGCAGGGCACGTTGTGATCGTCTTCTGCCACCTGCTCAACGACAATTCCGGGTCTCCCGTGGTGCTGCGCGAGGCGATCCGCGCGCTGGCGGGCGAGGGCGACACGCTGTTCGTCGGCTCCCAGGGGCGGGGGGTGCTGGAAGAGGCCGGCGTGCCGATCCGCCGCTACTGGTATCGCCGCAGCCGGTTTCGCCCGGTGACGCTCGTCACCTTCGCCCTGAGCCAGCTGTTCCTCTACCGCGCGCTCGCCCGGGCCCGGCTGCCGCAAGACGCGGTGATCTACGCCAACACGCTGCTCCCGTTCGGCGCCGCACTCTGGGCGCGGCGCAACGGGCGAGCTCTCCTCACCCATGTGCACGAGACCTCCATCTCGCCCGCGCCGCTGAAGCGCTTCTTGGTCGGGATCGTCGAGAAGACCGCAGGCCGCGTGCTCTATGTCTCTGAAGACAACCGCACCCGGCTGCCGATCCGCGATGTGCCCAGCGCCGTGGTCGCCAACCCGGTCTCCGAGGCCATCGGTGAAGCCGGCCGGACGACGCCTTACGTCCCCCGCCGCTCGGGCGCGTTCAATGCGCTGATGCTCGCCTCGCCGCGCGATTTCAAGGGCATCCCGGAGTTTTTGGACCTCGCGCGGCACCTCTCCGCGCGCCCCGATATCCGGTTCACGCTGGTACTGAACGGCGAGCCAGAGGACGTCGCGCGCTACCTGCCGCCGGAGGACGTGCCGGCCAATGTTGCTGTTCACTCGCGCACAGCCGAGCCGCAGCGTTTCTACGCGAAGGCGGACGTGCTCCTCAACCTCTCGCGCGTCGACCAATGGATCGAAACATTCGGCATGACGATCATCGAGGGCATGGCCTTCGGCCTGCCGACGATCGTGCCGCCGGTCGGTGGCCCGGCCGAGATCGTCACCGATGGCCGGGAGGGGGTTCTGGTGGATTCCCGCGATGGCGACGCGCTGGAGCGCGCGGTGCTGGCGCTGGCCGACGCGCCGGACAAGGCGCAAGCGATGTCGGATGCGGCGCGCAGCCGGGCCGACGATTACACCGCGGCGCGCTTCGCCGCCGATCTGCGCGCGCAGATCGCGCTCTTGCCCAGCGCCTCCGAAACCGGAAAGGTCCGCCGATGAAGCTCGCAATCCTCGGCACCGTCGGCGTGCCCGGCCGCTACGGCGGGTTCGAAACGCTCGTCGAAAACCTCGTGCGCCACGCGGAAAACCAGCCCGGGCTCCTCGACGAGCTGACCGTCTATTGTTCGGCGCGGGCCTACCCGGACCGCCCGGAGCGCTTTCTCGGCGCGCGGCTGCGCTATTCCCGGCTGAACGCCAACGGGGTCCAGAGCATCCCCTACGACATGCTCACCGCCGTCGACGCGGCGCGGCGGGGGCATGACACGCTCTTGATCCTCGGCGTGTCGGGGGCGGTCATCATCCCGGTCTTGCGCCTGTTTTCCCGCGCCCGGATCGTCATCAACGTCGATGGGATCGAATGGCGGCGGGAGAAATGGCAGGGCCTCGCGCGGCATTTCCTGCGCTGGTCGGAGCGGCTCGCGGTGCGGTACGCCCATGACGTCGTGGCCGACAACCAGGGGATTGCGGACTACCTCTCGGAGACCTACGGCATCGCCGCCGAGGTCATCGCCTATGGCGGCGACCACGCGCTCGAGGCGCGCGCGTTGCCCGTCGAGCCGGGACCGGAGCTTCCAGACGGATATGCGCTGGCGCTGTGCCGGATCGAGCCCGAGAACAATGTCGAGATGATCCTCGAGGCGTTTGACATGCTTGGGAAGCCGCTGGTCTTTATAGGTAATTGGGACAATAGCGACTATGGCCGTGACCTGAAGGCTCGATACGTGAGCCATCCCACCATCACGATCCACGATCCCGTCTATGAGCCACGCGAGCTGTGGGCCATCCGCGATGGGGCATCAATGTATGTTCATGGACATTCCGCCGGTGGCACCAACCCGTCACTGGTTGAAATGATGCATTTCGGGGTGCCAATTTTGGCGTATGATTGCTCGTTCAATCGTCACAGTACCGAGGGTAAAGGGCGGTATTTCTTAACATCCAGGGAGCTTGTTACATTGGTGCATGACCTCGATCCAAAGGAGGTCACCAAAATCGGAGTTGACATGCGCGAGATTGCGCAACGCCGCTACAATTGGGATCGAATCGGCAAAGACTACTACATGCTCCTTTGCCGAGACATCTAGGCTCCGCGCCAAATTAGTGTCGCTATCGATAGTTCGTGCAAGCAATGGAGGAGCGCTGTGGAAGCGATGGATGTCCGTCGCGCCTTAAGCGCTACTCTGAATAAGCCCCAACCGTAAGACAGCTGGAGCTTGGGATTTCGTTGATGAAGCGATGCAAGCTTGCCAAAGAAGAAGAGCGTGATCGCTGATACTGTTT
>JBNKZZ010000012.1:0-161164 GCA_050301895.1 Ensifer sp.
GCGCGGTTGACGCCGTGGAGCTGAAACACGTTTTTTGCAATGTCGATCCCGAGTACAGCGATATCGGTCATAATCTTATCCTCCTTGTTGACCGCTCCAGTAGGCCGAAGGTCGGGAGAACAGTCCATCCCATTAATTGGCGCAAGAAATACGCAGGCCTGATGCCCTCGGAGATGAAGCGGCTGAAACAGCTTGAAGATGAGAACAATAGACTGAAGAAGATTGTTGTGGACCTGTCCCTTGATAAAGCCATGTTACAGGATGTTCTGTCAAAAAAGCTTTGAAGCCTGCTCGCCGCCGTCAGCTTGTTGATGAGGTGCGTGAGGTCTGGCGTGTCTCTATCCATAAGGCATGCGATGCTTTGCGGATAGACCGTTCCCTTGATACCGACAAGTCGAAACGCGGCGACCAGGCAGCCTTGAAAGCACGTATCAAGGAGATTTGCGAAACCCGAGTGCGGTTTGGCTATCGCCGCGTCCATGTCCTGTTGCAGCGATAGGGGTAGCATGTGAACCAGAAGCGCGTTAGCAGGCTTTACAATGAGTTAGGGCTTCAATTGAGGAACAGGACACCAAAACGCCGGGTCAGAGCAAAGCTGAGGGAAGACAGGGTGGAACCCACTCATACCAATCAGGTTTGGGCAATGGACTTTGTCCATGACCAACTGGCGTAGGCTCCGCATTCTGACCATTGTCAACCCTGATTGTTTTCGGGTAACCTATCCCGGCGAAGA
Organism: Ensifer sp.; assembly: GCA_050301895.1. GTDB lineage: Bacteria > Pseudomonadota > Alphaproteobacteria > Rhizobiales > Rhizobiaceae > Ensifer_A. The sequence goes on from JBNKZZ010000012.1 coordinate 734, forward strand.
CGGCCTCGAAGGGTGCACGGATGCGGGATTCCGTGGGTAGCCAGTGGCGGCGCTGTGAGCGGTTATGACGCCGCCGCATTCTCCAGCATGTCGGCGCGGATTTTTTCAGCAATATCGAGAATGCCCTCTAAATTGGTCGGTTCGCCGGTTTCTGGATGAAAGTAACGGGGATAGAGGACGTAGGCCGCAGCCACGACCTCGCGCGGAGAAAGCTGACGGCAGCGTTTGCCTTCCACATTGGCTAGTCCGTGATCTATAGTGAAGCCCCATCCGGCGTAAAATGGCATGCCGTATGTGTGAACCGTGAGTCCGGCAACGACGGCCTCCAGCCCGGCCAAAGACGTGATTGTGTGGGCTTCGCTGGCCGCCGCAAAGCTTTCCTGTAGGCTCCATTCCGGGCCGATGACGTGGCAAATGTCCGAGATATCTGCGGGATTGGAATAGTGCGGCTTGCAGGCCGCGATCGACTCGGGGTGGGGGCGGTAGAGAATTGTTGCGTCCGGGTTGTTCTCCGATACAAGACGAACAAAATCGTTGCCGTTCATGAAGCCTTCCATGCCATATTTAATGGATAAGTCGTCTTCAACCTGGCCGATCACAAGAATGCATTTTTGGTCGGCGCTCAGCCCGAGTTCGGCTGCGAGAGAACGGCCAGTGCCCTGGCTGATGTATTTGGTCAGGCCGTCTTTCAACGCGGTCATTACACGATCAGCCAACTGAAGACTTCTCCGGTCTCTCTCAAAGTCATGGGTGTTCAGAATCGTGTCCAAATCAGACACTTTCGAGCGGTCGAAGTGCATTGCGCGTGTGTCGAAGGCCAACGACATGGGTCTGGATCTGTTGACGCCAAGGCCGACCGAGCGCAGGAAACCATCTTCCACACGAGTAATGGGCAAATTGTGACTGGCGCAAATCTCCGTCAATTTTTCGGGGTGCTTGTAACTCCAGCAAAAAACTTCAAGTGAGGGTTGATGAGGCAGAAGCTCCAATATTTTCGGACGAATGCGTGTGGAGTGCCCCAGAAAGACAACACTATGAGTAGGCAAGGCATCATGCATCCAGGTCTTCCAACGCGCAAATCCAATCAATACGGCTACAGGTTTGCCTGAGCGGCGAGCGAAGGCAAACCGCAGGCGCCAACGTGCTTCGCCCCAGCGGTTGCGAATCGCATCCTGCGCCATTTTCCAGAGGGGCTTTTGGCGTCTGTCTGGTTCATTCATTATTGATATCCATGAATCTGCAAGCCACATTCCCGTATTGCTGTTCTATGTGGCCGAAAAATGAGGAGATCCGAATTTTAAAGCTGGGTCGTTACCATAAGCGAATGGGCAATACAACGAGTTTTTGGAAAGTACTCGCACACGGTTCTGATCTTGCCACCCCGGTTTCTCAGTATTGTCCTTCTTGCGCTCCCTGCGCCGGATCTCGCTTCGCCTCAATACAAGCCAGCGCCCGCTCTGGCCGCGGATGAGAGGGGTGTCGTCGTCGCCTTGCCTCTCCCCCACCATCCCGCAAAGGTGGAGGAAGTTAGGTTTCTCGTTCGGTTTTTCCCGGCAGAGTCACGCGCCGACATTATCATGCCGCCCACAACCAGCTTGTCCAAGCTATTTTCCGCTCGCGCTGTCGGCGTTTTGTATCCCTCTTTGAAGGCGAGACGCCCGGTCGGATTTGTGGCTTTGCCAATCCGCCTCCACCGCTGAATCTTGAAGCTTCAAGAGCCATAAGATTATCCAGGACGGAGGGGTCAGCCGCTGCAAGTTCAATATGATTCACAGTGGAACGACGGCTTTGTGCTTGTTTGCTATGCCTAGATGTCGTTCCGATGTATCTTTGCGTTTGGTCCGCCAGTTGCCAATGCGGCTGGTCGACCTGCTCAAGAGTTGGAAATGTGGTCATCGCTTCAGCTTAGATGAGGTTTTCCAAGATTGCAGCCTCATAATAGAGGGGGGGCTGTTCCTTGCGTGCACCATTGGCATGTCAGCAAGCGAGTACACGACTGCTTTGCCTAGATGTAGGTTGTCAAGCTGTTGCAAGGCTTCTGTGCTTTGTCGCAATTGCTATGTATCCGTTTGGACTTTGCTTGCGTCGCAGCTGATGTCGGCGATCGTACTTCCAACCCAGGTCGCGCCTTCTGCAATGGCCGTCAACGAGTACAATATACTGTTGCCAATATTGTAGTGGTTTTGACAGCCAAGGCGTTGCTTGAATGCAACCGAAAAGTCGAGAAATTCTGCGCACATCTTCCGGCGTCATCTCGCTTAGACAGTGGACAAAATACCGTACATTGATGCCGATGAATTCTCCCTGTGGTTGGGCGACAACATCCCGGATTTCGTCGTCGCTGACCTGCGTCACGTCGAACCCTACTCTGTAGCTATGTGACTTGAACAGCTCGACCATCCAGCCACATTTGATAACATCCCGCAGGTGCACTACGATGCGAGCCATTTGAGCGGCAGATTCACTTGTTCGACGACAACGCTCTTCAGAAGCGCTTCGCCGTCTTTCACCAGCTGTCTACTGGACTTATCATTTCGCAAAAAAAAGTGGTGTTCTGTCGGCGAAACAGTTTTTTGAGGAACGCCGTGCGATGACCGGCAAACGGCCCAAGAAACTTGTTTCTCTTGGTGAAACGGAAACTAATTTCTATGAATTTGCACCCGTTACGGCAAGATCGTTGACGTACCACCGCGCGTTTTCCGGGGGGGCAGTATCATATTAGCTGCCGTTTCGTAGCATGCAGTCCAATGAGTTGGTGTTCGTCATGGGATAACCTCGGTTTCATTCCTCCGGCTGCCAAGCAGTGTTATGTTTCTAGCGACGTGGCATGGATAGTAGGAAATTTAATTCGTGCTTAGGAGTGTGCAAGCCAAGACCCATGGCTTGGAATTGCCGATTGGTATTGTCAGCTTCGGTCCGGGGCTTCTTAATATTCCAATTCATTTGATAGTGCAATCTGCTCTGGGCAGGGCATGCCTTCCAAATACAACAGTTCCGACCGTTGAGTATTAGATATTGCGTGCTGGCTCAGGTACTATTCACGAAGTAGGGCTTCATGCACGTCGCGGATGGAATCATCCAGCAAGTCCTGCATACGCTGTTTGGCCAGAGCACTGTTGCGTTGACCAATGGCCTCTGCCACTGCGCCGTGCTGTTCGAGGCGCTGTTCCTTGATAATTTCGGCGCCGCGCCAGCTCAATTGGAATGATGAGAGCATAGCGGCCTGTATCAGCGCAGAGAATGAGTTGATAAACGGGTTTTGTGTTGCACTCAGAATTGCGACGTGGAAGCGAAAGTCGGCGTCAATCAACCCGCGCTCTTCCGATGCATTGTCCACCATGGCCTGGAATGCGTCGTTGATTTCCTCAAGGCCTTCTTCGGTGTGGAGCCTTGCGGCAAGTTCGGCCGCGCCCGGCTCGATCATTCGGCGAAGTGCGTAGAGATCTGACGCGATTTCACCCGCTGGCAGCATCTGCAGGTGCCAACTCAATATCTCTGGGTCCAGCATGTTCCAATGAATGCGCGGGCGTACCCGTGTTCCCACTTTCGGACGTGCGGACAGAAGACCTTTGGCCGTGAGTTTGCTATATGCCTCTCGCAGGGCAGTACGCGAAACGGAATAACGTTCGCGCATTTCCGGTTCGCTAGGCAGGAGATCACCTGGCTCGAATGCGCCGCTGATAATCTCGCGGCCAATCGTATGAACAACGTTTGACGTTCCGGCGGTGCCACCCAAAGCAGTAAGAGCTTGCTCCGGCATGTATTGAGCAGAAGCCGGTCGCGTCTTAGGTGTTTTGCTCTTGAGCGTCACGTTTGCATCGCCTTTCTACATTCTTGCTCGGTCCGCTAGCCCGCTTCTTTAATGTTGAATGAGCTGACAAGGAAGCGGTGTAGCACAATAAATATGAAAAGCAGCATGCCGCTGATGATTAGTATCCATGCGCTATTCAAAGATCCGTCGAAGATGATGAGCGTTGATATCAGTCCGAGGATCATACCGCCAAACAATGTTCCAGCCACCATGCCCACGCCGCCGGTGAGCAACGTGCCACCTAGCACGACCGCTGCGATGGCAGAGAGCTCCAGCGTTGACCCCGCCAATGGATAACCGGAGCGCGTGTAAAACGCATAGACGACACCGGCCAGTGAGGAATAAAATCCACCCAGCGCATAGATCATAACCGTTGTTTTGCGGACGTTGACGCCCATAAGACGGGCAGATTCCTTGTCTCCGCCTAATGCGTATACATTGGTGCCGAAACGGGTGAAGTGCGCAATGAAAATCCCAAGGAACAGGCTGAGCAGCATGACAATGGCTGAGGCCCTGAGCCAACCCTTGCCGGGCAGTGGCAACTTCATGGAGTTGTAGGTGCTGATGAAATCATGGTGGATTGGCACAGAATCCAAGGTCACCATGAAGCTCGCACCGCGCAGCAGGAACAATCCCGCCAAGGTTACGATGAAGGGTTGGATTTCACAGAAATCGATTATGTAGCCCTGTGCCGCGCCAAACATGATGCCGAACAAGATAAGCAATGCTGCCGTGGCGAGCGGATGCCAGCCCATACTGTCGAGGATGGCCATGCTGACGCCGACAAAACCGATCATGGAGCCGATGGACAAGTCTATGCCGCCCGACAGGATCACAAAGGTGGCGCCAATAGCAGCAATGATAATGAAGGAATTGTCAGCAAGAATATTGCCCAAAACGAGTGTCGAAAGGAAGTTGCGGTACATCGACCCGCCGATGAGGAATAGGGCCAGAAAGACAGCAATTGTGGCGGCGAGGGGAAGGTATTTCTTGTTCATCGTACTTGCCTCGACATGGAATTGGCAAAAAGTGCACGGATGTTTCTGGATTGCAGAAGCAACACAAACAGCACCACGAACGCCTTGATGATGAGATTGTATTCCGGCGGCAGGCCAGAAATGAGGATCGATGTTGTCAGAGCCTGGATAACCAAAGCGCCGACGACCGTCATGGCCAGATAGATGCGACCGCCCGCGAGTGATCCGCCGCCAATGACAACAGCAAGGATAGCATCAAGTTCGCTATACATGGCAACCGAGACTGGGTCTGAGGTATGCGTGTCTGCAGTCATGATAACGCCCGCCCAACCGGCAAGTAGTCCGCAAAGCACATAAGCGAAGAAGGTGATCAACTTGGCGTTTACACCTGCCAGGTTCGATGCGGCTGCGTTGCCGCCGACTGATTCAATGAACAGTCCAAGTGCCGTCTTGCGCAGAACGAGCCACAGAGCAACGAAGATACCAATAAAGAGAATGATGCGCGTCGGGATCAACCAGATGTGACCGGTGGAAAGTCCCTGAAGCAGCGCACTTTCGAAGCTTGGATCGGTGCCGCCATAAAACAGGTTGATGAGCATACCGATACCCCGACCGGCCACCATCAGGATAAGTGTGGCGATGATCGGCTGAATTCCAAGCCCGGCCACCAGCAGACCGTTCCACATGCCGCAGACAGCAGCAGCTGCGAGTGCCATGAGCAGAATCAGGAAGTGAGAGTCACCTGCATGTATGCGCCACGCAATAACAGCACCTGAAATGGCAATGATGGAGCCGACTGAAAGGTCGATGCCTTTGGTTCCGATAACAACGGCCATGCCAAGTGCAATAAGTGCGGTGGGCGTTGCGCGGTACAGAATATCAATGACGTTACCGAACAGACGTCCTTCAACGATCCGAATTTCATAGAAATTTGGCGAGATGAAACCGTCGACGATCAATATCACCGCGAGTGCCAGCAATGGCCATAGCGCGTGATTGTTTTTCAGCCGCTCAGTCCAGCTATTGTTTACTTTGCGATCAGCCACGCTCGTCTCCCGCAATCATGCCGATGATATTGTCTCTGGTGATCTCTTCGCCCGACATTTCGCCGATCTTCCTGCGGTCACGCAGAACGGCCACGCGGTCGGAAGAGGCAACGATCTCATCGAGTTCGGACGAGGCCACAAGCAATGCAAGGCCCTTTTCGCACAGGCGGCGAATGAGGGTAATGATTTCCGCGTGTGCGCCAACGTCGATGCCGCGGGTCGGTTCGTCCAGCAGCAGAATTTTCGGGTCGGAAGCAAGCGCGCGCGCCAGGACCACCTTTTGCTGGTTGCCGCCGGAAAGCTGGCCCACGGGCTTTTCTGCGTCCGGCGTTGCAATCGCCAGCGCCTTGATCATCTCGTCTGCGATGCGGACCTGCTCGCTTTGCGGGATGCGGGACAGCCAGCCGCGCTTTGCCTGCATGGACATGATGATGTTTTCACGAATTGAAAGGTCGCCGACGAGTCCCTCGGCCTTTCTGTCTTCCGGGCAAAATGCCATGCCAGCGTTGAGCGAATTGCGCGGTGAGCTGCGCGTGTCCGTCTTGCCGTTGATCGTGAGCGTCCCGCTATCGTGCTTTATGGCGCCGAAAATAATCTTGGCCATCTCGGTGCGCCCCGAGCCAAGCAGGCCGGAAAGCCCCACGGCTTCACCCGCCCGCAAGGTCAGGTCAAATGGGTGAATTGTGCGGCGGCGACCGAGGCCTTCAGCTACGAGAACCGCGTCGCCTTTTTCCGCATTGCTTTTCGATGAAAATGCCGCTTCAACCTCGCCAAGCTCGCGACCGATCATCATGGAGATCAAGTCTGAGCGCGATATCTCGCTGGCTAGGCTTGTGCCCACGAGGTTGCCGTTGCGAAGCACAGTTATGCGATCCGATATTTCGTAAACCTGGTCCAGGAAGTGGGTTATGAAGACGATCGCGATACCTTTTTCTTTCAGGTCGCGAATGATCTCGAACAGGGCCGCAGTTTCATGGGCATCCAGGCTTGCTGTTGGTTCATCAAGGACCAGGACCTTGGTGTCCTCATCCAGAGCGCGGGCAATTGCGACAAGCTGCTGGATAGCAACAGAAAACGAGCCTACCGGTTGCTCAATATCGATATCGAGTTTCAGCCGTGCCAGTTTGGCCCGTGCCTGTTCGCGCGCCTTGCGCCACGAAATCATACCAAACCGCCCAGCGGTCTTTTCCAGTGTCAGGTTTTTTGTCACCGACATCGCAGGGATCAGATTGACCTCCTGATAGACAGTTGAAATGCCCATCGCCTGCGCTTGTCCGGTGGTGTGAAATGAAACAGGGTTTCCTTCTATCAGGATTTCCCCACTGTCTTTGGTGGCAGCACCTGTGAGCACCTTTATGAGTGTCGATTTGCCAGCGCCATTTTCGCCGAGCAGTGCATGAACCTCGCCTGGCATAAGCTGAAGGTCGACATTATCCAGCGCAAGAACGCCCGGATAGGCTTTTCTGATCGCGCGCATTTCCACCCGCGCCCTGCTATCGGCATGGTCACTCATTGGTCCGTCCACCACGAATTCTGGTTGTCTTTATGATGTGCCAAGTCGTGGCCCCCGGTCAATAAATGAGCGGGAGCCACGCCTACGTCGCTTGGGAGGACTAATCCTTGGCGGTGTGCAGATCCGACGGGATCACGATCCACTTGTCCAGATCATGTGGGTTCTTGAGGTAGTCAAGAACGACTGGATAGATGAACTTGCCAACAGCCGAACGCAGTTCAACAGAAGCATTTGCTTCGCCAGCCTTCAGTGCGTCGATGATAGCCGGCACGTAGTCAACGGAAACCATCAGGACATCTTCGCCTGGCTTCAAGCCGGCTTCCTTCATTGCCTGGATAGCGCCGAGCTGCATGTTGTCATTGTGCGCAAATGAAGCGCAGATGCCGTCCAGATTGTTGGTGGACTTGATGAAGGCTTCCATGACCTTCTTGCCGCCTTCGGTGGTGAAGTCACCAGACTGGGTCGCAACAATTTCCATCGCCGGGAACTGGCCGACAACAGCTTCAAAGCCCTTTTTGCGCTCGATTGCCGGGGCTGATCCTGTGGTGCCCTGCAACTCAACAATTTTGCAGGTGCCCTTGGATGCAGCTGCAAGCCATGCGCCTGCCAGTTTACCTTCCAGATTGAAGTCGGCGGAAATACGGGTCACGTAGAGCGACTTGTCCTTCACCTCAACATCACGGTCAACGAGGAAAACAGGGATTCCGGCATCCTTGGCTTCCTGCAATACGTCGTCCCAGCCCGTTACAACCACGGGGGCGATGATGATCGCATCGACGCCTTGGGCAATAAATGCGCGAACAGCGCGAAGCTGCTCTTCCTGTTTGCCCTGTGCGTTAGCGAATTTCAGGTCGACATCGTAGTCCTTGGCACTTTCCTGCATGTTTGCAGAGAATGCCGGACGCCAGTCACCTTCTGAACCAACCTGAGAAAAGCCGATTGTGGTTGCGCCAGCGATGCTAGCCGCAAATGAAGCCGCAACAAAAACGCTGCCAGCGAGAATATTCTTCAAAGACATAAAAATTCCTCCCATTGATAACGCCGAGCGAACCCTCCTCGATGCACCCAGCGATAAAACCATATAATAGTATTATATAACTACGCAACATATAAAGTTGCGCTTTGTGAGTTTTCCTCTATGTCACTGAATTCGTGGGTTTTTGGGAGAAGAGACCCAGCATTGCAGGATCAATTTCGGCATTTGTGTGTTGGATGTGCCGCCGCTGAAGTTGAGAATTATTGACTAATTGGCACATTCAGGGCATAGAAGCGGCAGGTCTGGGAACGCCTGCCGCCCGCTGGTCAATTGGCCTTGGTGAAGTTCCCCATTGGATGAACATTGGTTGAGACCCTTTGAGCATTCGAGCCATTGGCAATGCGGGCCCCATTTTACGGCACATGAATGCGAGAGACGAGGTTTCTCCATGTCTAGTAATATACCTATGCCTTCCCTGGATACGATAAAAGATCAGGCCAAGCGACTGCGCGCGCGGCTGCGGGATGAAGGTAATGAGATTTCCCATTCCAAGGCGCTTGAATTGGTTGCCACCCAGTATGGCTTTCGCGACTGGAACACTCTGGCCGCCAAAGCCGGAAATCGCGAACCCCTGAACCCCTGGATGCTCGGCAGCCATGTCAGCGGTCAATATCTGGGACAGCCTTTTAGAGCAGAGATTATTTCCGTGCAGGCGATGACATCCGCTCCGGGGCGCTACAGGATCACATTCAACTTCGAAGAGCCGGTCGATGTGGTCACTTTCGACAGTTTTTCAGCCTTCCGCCACCGTGTTACATGCACAATTGGAGAAGATGGGCGCACTGTCGAGAAAACATCGAATGGTCGACCACATATGGAATTGGCCTGGTAGTCAATGTGCCTGGATGTGCTGTCAGGCATTATGGGGCCCGCCGGTTTCCGGCGGGGCCTCACCGGTCAGAACGCAAGCTGCAGGGGTAAGGGGCGACATGACTGAAGAGATTTTGACTGGCGGCAGGCCCGGCGTTGTGCGGCGTGTGGAAAATCGCGTCGTTCGCCCGGCAGGGCCGTGGGCAAAGACCGTTCACGCATTGCTAAGGCATATTCGCGAGCAGGGCTTTGAAGCTGCCCCCGAACCCATCGGCTTTGACGACAACGGCAATGAGATCCTCACCTTCCTTGAGGGTGATGTCGCAAACCGCCCAGCAGACGAATTCTACTCGGATGATGGCGTTTTGGCGGAAAGTGCGCGCCTGTTGAGAAATTACCACGACGCGACGACCACTTTTGAAATGCCGCGCGACGGGCAATGGATGCATCCGCCTCGTGAGCCGGTTGAGGTCATTTGTCATGGAGATTTCGCGCCATATAATGCGGTCTTTGTTGATGGCCTCCCGGTTGGCATCATTGACTTTGATGTTGCGCATCCGGCGCCGCGTTTATGGGATATTGCCTATGCCCTTTATCGCTGGGTGCCAATGGGCGATCCGGCGCTATCTGGTGAGCGTCGCCCCCTTGAGGAGCAGGTTCGGCGTATGGCTGTGTTTTTGACAGCCTATGGTCTGGGTAATGAGGCAAGGGGTGACGTCATAGAGACGATGTCTGCTCGCCTGCAGGCCATGACGGATCATATGAAAAGCTTGGCCGATCAAGGTGATGAAAAATTTCGCGCCGACATTGCTCGTGGCGATTTGGCGCTTTATCTGGCGGACATTCGATGGCTGAACGAAAACGCCGAACGCATTCTTGAAGCACTGTCAGGCTGTGATTGACGAAATGGCCGCCGGTTGCCCGGCGACCAGTTGCAGTCTACGGAAAAGGACGCTCCAGCTCCGGTCAGTGAATCCGGTAGGAGGAAATCGCGTCGTCCAGGCCGTTCAGACGCGTGCGGTTTGACATAATAAGAATGCATTTCCCGCCAAGCGATTTGTCTGCGCATACCTTTGTGGATGCACGTCCAATGACGCGGATCGATGAGATCTTGTCGTTCCAGCGAGCCGGAAGCCTGTTGACGTTTTCGCCGGGCTTTGAGCAGAAGTGGGCACCGCGGAAATGCGACCCCGTGTAGTAGCAAACTTCTGCTGTTTGCTGAGGTTTGATGCCGCAAGTCCGGCGTCCATTCGCCTGGTGGCATGGATTGTTTGGCTCTTTTCCACGGCCCGGATTGAACGTTGCGGTGGGGCGATTCGGCGTGCCGGGATTGTTGGGATTTCCTGTTGGATCATTCGGATTGTTGTTGGGAGCGTTTGGCCCGCCAGTTGGGTCGGTTTGTCCAGGGGGGACCGCCGAAACAGACTTGAAGGTTTGGGCTGAGACGTTGATGCTGGCTGCAATCGCTGTGTTGAATGGTGTGCTGGTAGCCACGACCGCAATGGCAAGGAATGTGCCGGTCACATATTGGCTGAGCTTTCTCATAGCTATTCTCCTCATGTCTCTCGTTCACCGCCGGGGCGTTGTTGCCTGCCTGGGTGACGTTGGAGCTCATATTAGGAGAATTTTAACTATTGAGATGTTCCCGGGGTGACAGGGTGACAGCCGGGCGCCCCCTGGCGAAAAGGCCAGGGGGCGGAGGTGTTACTGAACCCAATAGGACGAAATTTTGTTGTTGAGTGCAGGTAGGTGTGCGCGGCTTGAAGTGACCATCGAGCAGAAGCCATTCATGTTCGCGTGGCCGCAAATCTTTGCCTTGGCGTTGCCGTAGACTTTGACCGATGAAATGCGGTCGTTCCAATAGCCGGACAGGTGCATGTTGCCATAACCAGGCTTTACGCAGAACCTTGCTCCCTGAAAATTGGCTCCGTTGTAGAAGCAAACTTTGGAATACACGGGAGGTGGAGGCGGGTTATTTCCGGGTGCGCCTGCACCACAGCCCACTTGGACGCCGTTGGGACCAATGGCTATGCCACAATCCTGCAGCGGGTTCGCCTGATTACCACCACCGCCATAGGCGAGATAGTTTTTGGAAACCCAGCCGTCCGGGCCGTTGTGTTCGACGTAGCACCAGCTACCCTGGCACTGTTTCACATCCACCGCTTCGCCTGCATGAAGCGTGTCGACTTTTGCATAACCGCCGCCGGGGCCAGTGCGTACATTGACGCCGCTCGTAGCGGTGGCTGGTGCGGCAAGGGCTGACCCTGCGATCAGTGTTGCGGCAATTGCGAGGGAAAGCTTTGCAGGTATGCCTTTCAGTATAGTGTTCATCTTGGTATCTCCTCTTCTGTTAATGGCGTCGTCCCTCGCCGATGAAGAAGAGATAATCATACTCCTGATGAATTGAGGCTGAAATGCTTATTTAGGTTCCGTTCATATTTGTCGCACTGGCGACCAGCCACCAGCGGGCATCGGCATTGATTATCAGCTTTCCGCCTGAAGATGTGCACCCACAAGACGATAGGACCAGTAAGCTTCATCGGTTTCGATCAGCCGCATGAGTTGTTCGGGCGAATGGCCTGTGACGCGTTTGGTGAGCCTGCCCATGTGTGACTGGTCTGCAAAGCCCGCGTCGTTGGCTATGGTTGCCAGATCAAGCCGACCATCCCGCTGTGCTGCATAGGCGAGTGCAAATGCGTCTTCAGCTTTTGCATGGGCATTCAATTCGCGTTTCGACACGCCAAAAAGATTTCGCATTCTGCGCTCGAATGCCCTGATGCTTTTGCCTTTCTCAGAGAGCGCGGCGCGCATGATTGCAAGTTTCACCCAGTCGGACACGCGGTTGGACACACTTGCGCCTCGTGGACGTCTGTCAGTCCAAATAGGCGCGATCATATCCTGGAAACGTTCCAGACGTTCCTCAATGCTGCCCGGTTCCTGCACCTTGAGAACGGCCGTCAGAAGTTCGCCGTCCAGAATGTCCTGCACATCGATATAGGCCTGTTTATGCATGAAAGGATCAATTCCGGTCAGGATCTTGAACGCATCGGGAAACATCCCGATCATCAGAAACTGCACATCTCCGGGATTCCAGCTGGCAATGGGTTTGGGGTGTGGGCCAACGAAACAGGTTTTCGGCGCTGTCGGGCAGAGATGCGGCTTGGCGAAATCTTCGGGGTTGGAAATTATGTGGCCAACGCCCGTGAGGCTGAAGGAAAGTCCGCAGAGCGGGCTTGCCGCAAAATGATTGAACCGCGCATCGTGGGAGAGTGCCGCGTCGCGTGTGTCGCGTACGAACACAAAAGGGATTAGCCCCGCAAGTTCGGCGCGCGGATAGCGTATCTCGGAGATTGGTTTGCGACGTCTGGCCTCGCTCATGACCGAACTATAGGAATGCGCGCAGATGCGTGCAAGTGTCGCAACCGTTCTATATTCCGCTCACGCCTGCGTGCATTTTCGTCCGAAATAAATGCCTTTTCGGAGAGAGCCATGACAGTCACTCAGCTTGCTAGTTCCGCACTGAATTTTGGCAGGGACGAGAAAGACGCGGATCTGAACTTTGAGACATTCTCGAATGTTCTGGCGGACAAGGGATATGTAACAACGAGTGTGGCCGATTTGGCAGCATGGTCACGCACCGGCTCGCTACATATCCTGACATTCGGCCTTGCCTGCTGTGCTGTGGAGATGATGCAGTTTTGCGCGCCGCGCTATGATTTTGACCGCTACGGCACCGCCCTTCGCGCATCGCCGCGGCAGTCTGACCTGATGATTGTGGCTGGCACCGTGACCAATAAGATGGCCCCGGCACTGCGCAAGATTTACGACCAGATGCCGGACCCGAAATATGTGATTTCAATGGGATCATGCGCCAATGGCGGCGGTTATTACCACTATTCCTATTCGACCGTGCGTGGCTGCGACCGGATTATCCCGGTGGATATTTATGTCCCCGGCTGTCCGCCAACAGCCGAGGCGCTTCTATATGGAATTCTGCTTCTTCAGAAGAAGATGCGGCGCAAGCCTTCAATCGAACGGTGAGCATTAACCGCCGACGATGTTATACTCCGGCCCAAAGGGGAATTTGGTTATGTTTTCCGCGCCGTCCTCGGTGATAATGAGAATGTCGTGCTCGCGGTAGCCGCCAGCGCCGGGTGCGCCGTCGGGCAGCATCACCATCGGTTCCATGGAAACCACCATGCCGGGTTGCAGCACTGTTTCCACATCTTCGCGCAGTTCCACACCGGCCTCGCGGCCATAATAGTGCGACAGCACACCGAAGGAGTGGCCGTAGCCGAAGGAACGGTATTTCAACAGGCCCCATTCGCGGTACATGTCATTGAGTTCAATGGCAATGTCCATGCAACGTGTGCCGGGTTTGATGAGTTCCAGCCCACGGCGATGAACCGCGACATTCTTTTCCCATATGTCGAGACTCGTGTCGTCAACCTCTTCGCAGAAGAGTGTGCGTTCAAGCGCCGTATAATAGCCGAAGATCATCGGGAATGTGTTGAGGCTCAAAATGTCACCACGTTGCACGATGCGGTTGGTAACAGGGTTGTGCGCACCGTCGGTGTTGATGCCGGACTGGAACCAGGTCCAGGTGTCCATCAGCTCAACATAGGGAAAGCTTTTGGCGATTTCGCGGATCATGGCGTTGGTGGAGGCGATCGCCACTTCATGTTCACCAATGCCTGATTTTACTGCTGCCGCCACCGCTGCGCCGCCGAGGTCGGCGATGCGCGCGCCCTCACGGATCAGCCGCAGTTCTTCTTCCGATTTGATGGTTCGCATCCACATGGAGGGGCCGGAAATATCAACGAACTCCACGCCGGGCAGGGCATCCTGCAGCATTTTGAAATAGTCCATCGACACGTGGTCGTATTCAATGCCGATACGCTTTGCGCCCTTGGTCAGGCTTTGCACCGCGCGATAGAAGTTGTCGCGTCGCCAGTCGGTATAGGTGATGTTGTTGCCGGCGGTTCTCCGCCACGGCTGCCCGCCATCGATTCCTGCTGAAATGGTCGTGGCATTGTCCTGATCAATCACCATGCCGTATTTGCGGCCGAAATAGCAGTAGAGCCACCCAGAATAGTAGTTGATGCAGTGGTAGGAGGTCAGGAGAGTGGCGTCGACATTGTTCGCCGCCATCCATTTGCGAAGTTCATTTTGACGGCGCGCCATTTCAGCGTCAGAAAAGGGAGAGTAATCCTTCTCGCCATTGTGCCATTCCATCACATGCAGCATGTCGTCGGTCATGAGGCCCCCCTAAATATCGTGTTATTGATATCTCAGGATGACACCAATCCCGCATGCGCTTGCGTGAATTTGCGACACGGCTGCGCAGACCCGCGACCTAGCCGGAGAGGGAAATATCCGCTATTTCCTTCGCTTCGGCAAAAAGTGTCGCAGATCTGAATGCAGGTTTAGCCGGAAATATCCACGACGCCGCAATCACCAGTTTCGGATGCGAAGGCCACCAGTTTACCGGATTTTGACCAACTCATGGAGGTGACGGGACCTCTGCCACCACGACGGAGAAGAACCTCCTTTTGGTCTGCCATGCGCACCAGCATGATCATGCCATCGGCATAGCCAATTGCGACAACCTCTTCGGCGGGATGGCAAGCAACTGCGGTTGCCATCGTGTTGCCGCGTGTGCCGAGTTCCAGCGGTGGCTTGCCCATCGGGCCGTCCTTGCCGGAAAAAGGCCAGACGATTGCCGCTGGTGCTCCGGTGGAGGCGAGCCACTTGCCCTTTACTGCCCACGAGATGGATTTGATTTTGGCCGGGTAGCCGGTCATGCGCATATGGCGCGGCTCTTCGCCCGGCTTGCCGTCAATCTTCCATCCATGCAGTGCGTTTTCCTGCATGGAGGTGACAACAAAGCGGCCATCGGGCGAGAAGGTGACGGCGTTGTGCGCGCCCTTCCAGTCGAGGTCAATCGGTGCACCTTGTGTCGTGACCCAATGCAACGTGACGCCATTGTAGCGCGCGGCGGCAATTCGCATGCCCTTGGGCGCGAAGGCCAGACCTTCCACGGAGCGCTCTTCGGTGAAGGTTTTTACGGTGCCATCGGCAAGGCGAACATGCGCCTGCTTGCCCACCGCCCACGCAACAGCGCCCTGTGGGCCTGCGGCAATAACATCAATCCACTTGCGAGGATTTTCTGCGAGCGTCTCCACACGGCCATCCGCGTTGATGCGATTGACCTTGCCATCTTCACCGCCGCTGATGATTGTATTGCCAACTTCATCCTTGATCGCGGCGAGCAACCCGTCATGCGCGATCTCCACCTTGTGCCCCATGTCGAGACGGTGGATTTCGCCAGAGGAGGCCGCGAAAAACGGCACGTCGTCGATGAAGAGGGCAGCGGTGACGTGACCTTCAATATCTAGCGGTGCAACTGTTGGCATCAGGCGGCCACCGTTGCAGCTTCACAAGCCTTGAATGTGCGTTCCAGCTTTTCCCGGTCCAGATCGCGTCCAATAAAGACAAGGCGCGTTTCGCGCTTCTCGCCTTCTTTCCAGGGGCGTTGGTGGTCGCCCTCGATGATCATGTGAACGCCCTGTACGACGTAGCGTTCCTCATCGCCCTCAAAGTTGATGATACCTTTCAGACGCAGAATGTTTGGCCCGTCAATCTGAGTGACTTTCTGAATCCAGGGAAAGAATTTTTCCGGGTTCATTGCACCGCCACGCAGCGAGATCGACTGCACAGTGACATCATGGATCGCTGCCGGTGCAGCGTGACCGTGATGATGATGGCCATGGTCGTGATCGTGATGATGGTGGTCATGGTGGTGATGGCCGTGATCGTGATCGCAGTCTGGGCCGCAAACATGGTCCGGGTCGTCGTGATCGAGGAAATGCGGATCGTTCTCCATGGCGCGTTCCAGATTGAACGCCCCCTGATCGAGGATCTTGGTGAGCTCGATCTGCGAACGCTGCGCGCTATAAATACGCGCTGCCGGATTGATGGCGCGCACGACGTCTTCTACCTGGTGCAGCTCATCGTGTGAGACAAGGTCCGTCTTGTTGATGATGACAACATCAGCAAAGGCAATCTGGTCTTCAGCTTCCTTGCTGTCTTTAAGGCGCAGCGGCAGGTGCTTGGCATCCACCAGCGCAATCACGGCATCCAGCTCCGTTTTGGCGCGAACGTCGTCATCCATGAAGAAGGTCTGGGCAACAGGTGCCGGATCGGCGAGACCTGTCGTTTCAACCACAATGGCGTCGAAGCGACCGGGGCGGCGCATCAGGCCTTCCACAACGCGGATCAAATCACCGCGAACCGTGCAGCAGACGCAGCCATTGTTCATTTCGTAGATTTCTTCATCCGACTCGACAATCAGATCATTGTCGATGCCAATCTCGCCAAACTCGTTGACGATCACGGCGTAACGCTTGCCGTGATCTTCCGTCAGAATGCGGTTCAAAAGCGTGGTCTTGCCGGATCCGAGATAGCCGGTCAGAACGGTCACAGGAATAGGCTTTGCAGCTTGAGCTTCAGTCATCTCTATAGTCCTTTGCGGGATTTTGGCCTCTATATAGGGCGGCGCCATAGGTCCCCGCAAGGATGTTGATGAAATTGTTCTTCGAACCCGTCGGGGCATCGTCCGGGCTTTCCCAACGCAGAAATGCCGCATGCGCCTTTCTTTCGCGGGCCTTTGCACGTGCCGATTTGATGGCGGCTACCAGATAGTTTGCGCATCTGCGAAAAAAGCGTCGGCGCTCTTCATTGCGAAATGCTGTGGCGTTCCTTTCCAGGTTCGCCATATCCGTGCGCTTGCCCGGCCAGGCATCCGTGAGGTCCAGCCTTTCACCGTAAGGATATACGACTGGTAGGCTGTCTACCTCGCCCAGACCTTCATATCGAATGTCGGTATTCTCGTAGGGCTTGTACATTGCTCCGCTCCTTTGTTTGGGTGCGGGGCCAGTTTATTATTTCCAGCGTATATGATAATTACCATTTGAAGACTTATATTAGTGAATAACAGGCAAGAATATGGTTCAGCTTTCAGCCCATGAAATGAATGTTTTCTGCCGGATCATGGATCTTGGGAGTTTTGCCGCCGCGGCCAATGAGCTTGGAATGACACCGTCCGCTGTGTCCAAACTCGTTACACGCCTGGAGGGCAGGCTCGGTGTGCGGCTTCTCACGCGCACCACGCGGCGTCTTGCGTTGACGGCGGAGGGTGAGATTTATCTGGCTTCCGCTCGTGATATCGTCGCTGCGATTGAGGACGCGGAAGCTGGGCTGATGGCCAGCGCCGCCGAACCGTCGGGCCGCTTGCGGATTAATACCGGCGTGGTGGTGGGGCGACACATGCTGACGCCCCTGTTGCCGGAGTTCATG
The DNA here is from genome assembly GCA_050301895.1 of Ensifer sp. Classification (GTDB taxonomy): domain Bacteria; phylum Pseudomonadota; class Alphaproteobacteria; order Rhizobiales; family Rhizobiaceae; genus Ensifer_A. The sequence goes on from JBNKZZ010000012.1 coordinate 18,285, forward strand.
GCGCGCTATCCAAAAATTTCGATAGAACTCAACATTGCCGACCGACAGGTAAACCTTATTGAAGAGCAGGTTGACGTTGCCATTAGAACGGGCGCTCTGACTGACTCTTCATTGATTGCCAGGAAGCTGGGCGATACTTCGAGGGCCATTTGCGCCAGCCCGGCATACCTGGAAAAGCACGGCCAACTTGATCATCCAGGGCAGTTGGTGGAGCACAACTGTATGGCGGTGGCAGGATTTGCATATCTGCGGCGCTGGCCGTTTATGACGCCCGAGGGAATAAACACGATAGATGTTTCCGGCGCTTTCGATTCTGACAGTCCGGATGTGATTGTGGATATGATGCTGGCCGGGCAGGGGATCGGACGGCTTTCGCGTCTAATCGTTGCCAAACATCTGGAAAGTGGCGCGCTGATCGAGCTGTTCAAGGATGTGCATAAACAGGATTTATTGCCAGTCCACGCTATTATGCCACCCGGTGGCAATCGCTCATTGAAGGTGAGGGCATTCCTGGACTTTTTGGCGTCTCATCCAAGGCTCAAGGAGATGTTTTAAGGGGCGAGGGACGTCAAATCGAATTTTGCAACGTCTTCTATCAGCTCCACCAGCCCCGCAACTGAGCGAGTGATCATCGCCTCGCCTTTTTCAGCCGTCGCCGCAGCCGCATTGCCCGCAGCACCCTTCGGACTGAGGTCTGACATTTTCCAGCCGAAGGCGTGCGGACCATATGCCCGCAGGTGCTTGAAGTCGGCAATGAAATCGGATTGGCGAGAGGCGAAGTTCTGCGCCATTTTCATGTCCACCATTTGCGGTGCCAGAGCCAGCATGACAGAGGTTTCGATGTCGCCACCGTGAATGTCGATTGCCTTGTCTTGCGGCGTTACCAGTCCATCAGAAGGGTTGAAGCGCGTCCAGCTTGTCGCCACACAGAGCATGTTGAAACGGATGCGTGCTTCGGTTGCGACAATGGTCAAAAGTGGCGAGTTGCCACCATGGGCGTTGAGAAGAACTAGTTTGCGGATGCCTCGCTCGGCCACGTCCTCGGCAATTTCCAGCCAGCGCGCTACCGCCACATCATATGCAAGGCTTCGTGTCCCTTCCACATGCAGGTGCTCGGGTGAATAGGTGACGGGTTCCACGGGCAGAAACTCGACCTTGCTGCCGGATGGCAAAGATGCCTCAAGACGCTTTGCAATTCCTTCTGCGATGATCGTATCTGTCTCAAATGGCAGGTGGGGGCCATGATATTCGTGGGCACCAAGAGGCAATATTGCTATTGTCGCTTGTTCGAGGTCATTGCGAATATTCAACTCACCGGACATTATGCTGTCGACTCCGTCAGGATTTGCAGTAGCAGTCATACATTGGCGGGTGGGCGATGCAAGGGGACGGCCATGGCGAAAGACAAGAAGAAGCATGAGGGTAAAGCCAAACGCAAGAACGAGATTGTGGTTCCCGCAGATGGCGATATTGCAAACGCTCTGGTGCAGGCTGCACGCGATATTCGAACACTGACCTCGCGGGAGCTGAGCACAATCGGGCTCTATGCAGGCCAGGAAGGAGTCATCCTGGCACTTGCACAAAGCGACGGACAAACAGCTGGCAACATTGCTCAGGCATTGGGGGTGAAGCCGCCAACCATGACGCGAACTATAGCGCGGATGGAAGCGCAGGGCTTCGTGGAGCGTCGTGACGGTGAAGATGGGCGGCTGACGACCGTTTGGCTGACGGAGAGTGGTCGCCAGACTGTTGATCACATCAACAAGGCCAATAGCCGTGTACATGCGGTGGCACTTGGGGCGCTGAAGGGCAAGCAGCAAGCCCGGTTGATGCAGTATCTCGGCGAACTGGTTGGCAATCTGGATGCCGCCCTCAATGCGGATGAGAAAAAATCGGGATAGGCCTTCATTGCGGTTGCGTCAGTCTTTCAAAATCTTTACCTAAAAATTAAAGGAATACCTGACGTCCCTTCAATTTTTAGAGGAAGATTAAAGGCGTGGCGCAAAAAGTTAAACTTTCAACGATCGCAGAAGCGCTGGGCGTTTCCACGGCAACCGTTTCTTTGGCGCTTCGTGACAGCCCACTTGTGGCGGCCACAACGCGCGAGAAGATCAAGGAGACATCGCGGGCGCTTGGCTACATATATAACCGCCGTGCCGCCAGCCTCAGGACGTCCCGCTCGGGCATTATCGGCGTTATCGTGCACGATATTCAAAACCCGTTCTATGCGGAAATCCTGAAATCGATTGAAAGCGAGCTGGATCGCTCCAGCCATACCTTCATTCTATCCAACCACTATGACTCGGTGGAGAAGCAGCGCACTTTCATTGAAACACTGCTGCAGCTGGGTGGGGACGGCATTATTATGTCGCCGGCCATTGGTACACCTCAGGAGGACTTTGCACTTGCTGAAGATAACGGCATGCCAATTGTACTGATTGCGCGTTCGATTGAAGGGGTTGATTTGCCCACCTACCGCGGTGATGACAGCTACGGTATTTCGCTTGCTACAAATCACCTGATCGGCCTTGGGCACAGGGCTATTGCCATGATTGGTGGTACGGATCAGACCTCGACCGGTCGTGACCGCTATCGTGGTTATGTGAATGCGCTCAAGAAGGCCAATATCGAGGTTGATCCGTCCCTGCGTCTTGCAGGGCCACGCTCGAAACAGGGTGGGTTTGAGGCAGCCGTCCACTTTCTCTCGCATCCCAAGAAGCCAACAGCTGTTGTCTGTTGGAGCGATCTTGTGGCCATCGGCTTTATGAATGGTATCGCGCGTGCGGGCCTGGTTCCAGGGCGGGATGTCTCCGTTGTCGGCTACGATGATCTGGAAGAAGCTGCCATTGCAACGCCAGCGCTGACGACTGTGTGGAACGGGCAGTCTGAAGTTGGGCGGTTGTCGGCGCGTGCACTTTTGGACAAACTTGCAGGTAGCCATGAGCCAGATGGCATCCATCTTATCAAACCGGAAATGCGTATCCGCAACTCGACTGCACCTCTGACACGATAGGAGCGTAAGTTCATGAGCAAGCCAACTGTTCTCATTGCCGGGAATATTCATCCGCGCGTGATCGAGCGTATTGAGCAGAAATTTGAGCTGGTCAGGATTGCCAAGCCGGACGGTGCGTTGGTGACTGCAGAGCTTGCGGAGAAAGTGCGCGGCGCGACTGGCTTTAATGGTATGCCTGCCGGGTTGATCGAGGCGCTGCCGAATCTGGAAATTATTGCCAATTTTGGTGTTGGTTATGACGGGGTCGATGTTGAATCCGCAGCGGCCCATAGTGTGATCGTCACCAACACGCCCGATGTCTTGAACGAGGAAGTGGCTGACACGGCTGTCGGGTTGCTTTTGAATACAATCAGACTGCTGCCGCAGGCCGAAAACTGGTTGCGTGCAGGTAAATGGGCGGTTGAGGGGCCTTTCATGCTCTCCCCGCTTTCGCTTCGCGGTCGCAGGATTGGCGTCTATGGCATGGGGCGCATTGGTCGTGAAATCGCCCAACGCTTGAAGGCATTTAACGTGGAAATAGCCTACCACGCGCGCAATCAGGTCAGCGATGTTGATTATACCTATTATGCCACGCTTGAGGCACTGGCCGATGCTGTCGATACATTGATTTGTATTGTTCCCAAAACGCCGCAGACACACAAAACCATCAATGCGGACATTCTTTCACGGCTTGGCAGCAATGGCGTCCTTATCAATGTCGGGCGCGGCTGGACAGTTGATGAAGTTGCGTTGGCGGATGCATTGGAGGGCGGCGTCATAGCTGCCGCCGGTCTCGACGTCTTTCAGGATGAGCCCCACGTGCCGTCGCGGCTTTTGAAGCTCGACAACGCCTGTCTGTTGCCGCATGTGGCATCGGCCTCGGTACCCACCCGAAACGCAATGGCGGATCTGGTGGCGGATAATCTGATTGGCTGGTTTGAGCACGGTGCACCGGTAACTCCTGTGCCAGAGACGCCGTTTCCCAAATGATTCCTCGTTCCTGACACGGCTTCGCCAAGCGATGGCCATGGTTGGCGATTAACGTTTTGCTCATGAATCTTAACCAGCGACTGTACTTGGTAAGGTTTGATTAAGGTCTGGGTCGCAAGATCCCCCTGAAACGAGTGGGTAAGGGACGACGATATGAGATTGTCAGCATTGATAGCCATGTTGGGAATAGGCGCAGTGGGCCTTTATTTCGTTCCAGGTCCTCCCGAAGAAGAAATCGATTGGATGACTTCGGCATCCATCGGTCCTGCCGTGGAAAAAGGTGCTGATCGCGAATATTCTGTTGCCAATCTCTCTGGCGGCAGTGCCTGCATCGTCAAGCGTGGCGAGGCCGTGACTGCAAGAAGCCGCAGTTTTGAAGCCGGAAGCGATTGCGATGAGGTCTGGTCAGGTCTGGCCGAGGCCAGCAACTGGGCAGAGCAGAGCGATGGCTCAGTCATTCTTTCTGACGGTTCAGGCAGAGCTATCTTGACGCTCGCACCCGCTGACGGTGTAGCCTATGAAACTCTGGACCCACCCAATGCCTCGCTGACATTGACGATCATACGCTGATTGCGCCCTTCAAGGTTTTGCTGCTGCATATTCTTGAACGGCTTTTCCAAATGCCCTGAATAGAGTGGCCGATGTGCTGTCGGTCTCAACCCAATATTCCGGATGCCACTGCACTCCCATCGCAAAGGCCTTCGCGCCGATAACCGAAACAGCTTCGATGGTGCCATCGTCGGCCAACGCTTCGATTGCCAGATTTGGAGCGGTTTTAGAAATTGCCTGTCGGTGTAGAGAATTGACGGTAATTTCACCTGATCCAACCAAGTTCGCCAGGCAAGTATCCGGTTTAACCTTCACTTTCTGGTGAATTTTGAACATCACATCCCGTTCCGGTACATCTTCATATCGGTGATCGTCACGGTCTTCCATCTCGTGAATCTCGCTGTCCAGTGTGCCGCCCAGGGCGACATTCAGTTCCTGCACGCCCCGACAAATCGCCAGCAGCGGGATGCCGCGTTCGATTGTTCGACGGATCAGCGGCAGGGTTGTGGCGTCGCGATCATGGTCGAACGGACCATCTTTCTCCTCGGCCTCTCGACCGTAGAGAGACGGATGAACATTAGAACGTGCACCGGACAGAACTACACCGTCCACGCGGTCCAGGAGCATGTCGATATCAAGCGCGTCCCCGATTGCCGGAATGATGACAGGGGTAGCATTTGCGCCTTTGACCACTGCATTGACATATTGTTTCTGGGTGCAATGCCATGCGGTTCCGTTGAACTCGAAAATATCTGCGGGGATCGCAACGAGAGGCATATATTTCTCCGGCAAGTTCTTTCTTTGTCTTGATGAATAGCAAATGCTGCGAGTCGGTGCCTCAAAATTGTTTCAGACCCGCGATTTTAAACAGCAATCGAAGCTTGAAACATCCCGTGCAAAATGGTTAGCTGCGCCGACTGTGCGGAACGATAATATAAGATCCGCCAATCCTGAAAGATCTATGGGAGGTATACATATGGATCGTCGCTCGTTTATCAAAAAAGCAGGTGTTGCTGGTGCCGGCGCTGCCGCTTCAACAGTGCTTGCAGCACCTGCGATTGCGCAGGAGAACCCGAAGATTACCTGGCGTATGACGTCGTCGTTCCCGAAGGCGCTTGATACCATTTACGGTGGTGCAGACGATATCGCGGCGCGCGTTGCTGCTGCGACCGATGGCAACTTCACAATTCAGACATTTGCTGCCGGTGAAATCGTTCCCGGCCTGCAGGTTGCTGATGCTGTTTCTGCGGAAACTGTGGAAATGGGCCACACAGCGCTCTATTACTACTGGGGCAAAGATCCAACCTATGCATTGGCAACTGCCATTCCGTTCGGCCTGAATGCGCGCCAGCAGAATGCATGGTTCTATCAGGGCAATGGTGACGCACTCATCAACGAGTTCCTTGCAACACAGAACCTTTACAGTATGCCTGCTGGTAACACCGGCGTGCAGATGGGTGGCTGGTTCCGTAAGGAAATCAACACGCTTGACGACCTCAAGGGTCTGAAGATGCGTATTGGTGGCATGGGCGGCAAGATCATCGAGAAGGTCGGCGTTGTGCCGCAGCAGATCGCTGGTGGTGACATCTACGCTTCTCTTGAAAAGGGCACAATTGACGCGACTGAGTGGGTTGGTCCTTATGATGACCAGAAGCTTGGCTTCAACAAGGTTGCCCAGTACTACTACTACCCAGGTTGGTGGGAAGGTGGCCCGGTTCTCCATGCAATCGTCAACAAGGCGAAGTGGGAATCTCTGCCGAAGTCTTACCAGGCCATCCTGCAGGATGCGTGCTCCTTTGCTAACACCAACATGATGGCGAAGTACGACACCAAGAACCCTGTTGCCCTGAAGGAACTGGCTGCTGCAGGTGCACAGCTTCGTCCGTTCAGCCAGGAAATTCTTGAAGCCTGCTATGAAGCAGCCAAGGGTACCTACGCTGAAATCAGCGCATCAAACCCGACCTTCAAGAAGATCTATGACGATCAGCTGGCATTTAAAAACGACAGCTATCTGTGGTCTCAGGTTGCTGAATACACCTACGATACATTCATGATGATCCAGCAGCGCTCCGGCAAGCTTTGATCCTCTGAGCTGAATCAGATATCAGGAAATGCCCCGGCAAATGCTGGGGCATTTTCATTTTCCGGAGTGTGATTGTTGAAACTGCCTCGCAAACCAGAAGCTGTCATTTTTGATATGGACGGCCTGCTTTTTGATACTGAGAAATTGTCCTGTGAAGCTGCAATTTCAGCATCTCGAAGTCTGGGCTACGAGATGGATTGGCATTTCTACAAGACCTGGATCGGTTGTAGCTGGCCAACAATCAATGAACTGCTTCGTCCCTATTTTGGTGTTTCATTTCCGACTGACGAGTTTAGACAGAATTGGGTGGACCACTATCAAGGGCTCTTGGAAACACAATTGGCTATGAAAGCAGGCGTGGTTGAGATCCTTGATATGTTGGATCAACACACCATCCCGCGAGCGGTTGCCACATCATCTCCGCCGGACAAGGCAAGTTATAAGCTACACAATTTCGATCTCTGGGATCGGTTTGATCATGTTCTCGCCGCGGGTGATTATGCTGCCGGGAAACCGGCTCCGGATCCATTTCTCATGGCCGCTGAGCGGCTTGGCATTGCGCCGGAGGCCTGCGTAGCACTTGAAGATTCGCACAATGGTATCCGCTCGGCCCACGCGGCAGGAACCATGGCCATTATGATTCCCGATCTCCTCGAACCAACAGAAGACATTCGCTCACTGTGTGTGCATGTGCTGGACGACCTTCACGAGGTCGCCGCAATGATTGATCGGTACTATCGTTGAGCGAGAAGGGTTGGTTTGAACTTCGCTGACAGGATGGCGTCGAGCGAGATTGTACCAGCGCCCTTGAAGACCAGGTAAAGCAGCAGAAAGAGCCATAGGGTTCGCTGGTCTGCAATCAGACTGTCGGAATAGATATCGAATAGTGCGCCAACCGTTGCAGAATCTACCATGTGGACGGTGATGTCGACCACGGTTTGCACTGCGACGAAGCCGATCATCGCGATGGCCGCAAGCCGTGTGAAAAGACCGAGCACAATCAGAAGCGGGAGCAGGAATTCAGCGTAGGTGCCGAGATGCACAATCAGCCCCCATGGCAGAAATGATATGGCGGAGATATCGCCCCCGGCTGCGTCAACCGCGGGAAGGGCAATCTGGTAATAGGCGCTGTCGGCAATAGAGAGAAAGCCAAAAAAGCCGTCGCCGATCTTCGTGGAGAATGAGTTGACGAAGTAGAAATAGAGCACAGCAAAAAATGTCAGCCGTGCCAGCAGTCCCAAAAGCCACTTATCAGTGATGGTCCCGAGTTGGGTGAAACCGCGATCATGAATGCTGATCAGTTTGTTGATGAGGCTCATGCCAATTCTCCATCAGGCATCCGAATGCTCGCGAACATGCCTGCGGCAAAAGCCAGGCCCAGTGCGCCGGATAAATCAAAGTCATCGAATTGTTCTGCAGCGACGGCGGCGGCCTCGCCCAAAGTGGCTCCTTCAAGGAGCGCCTTGAGGAATGGATAGGCCTGCGGTGGCACGTAGCGCAGAACGGGGTCAAATTCCGGCCGAGTTATCAGACCGATCTCACCTTGTTCGGGATTGAAGCCTGCCAGTGTTTCCTGTGCACGGCTTCGCGAGACAATTGTCACGATGGCGAAGGGACTTGCAATCAATTGAGTTGCGGGATGCACCTCAAAGCGGATGTTGCCAAGTTCCTCTGGAGCAATTTCACCGAGCTTTTGACCGTCCAGTGGCGGGCAATCTGCTGCGTGAAATGCGCCAAGCCACAGACGTTCCATGCGAGCGACATCTGGCAGGTATGTCAATTTGCGGGCCGGTTCAAATGTCTCGATAAATTCCGGGAATTCGGCGCCATATTCGAAAAGCATCGGGGAGCGTGGCGGATGATCTTCAACGAAGACGCGCGCCATGGCCCGAAAATAGTCTTCGCCAACAAGTGCCTGGACCGTTGGAAAGACTTCGGCCAGGGCGTTGACAAGGCTCACAGTTACATTGTTGCGATAGATCGAAAATCGCTTGGCCGTTGACCCACCCTCCGGTGCGCTCAACCCATCGGGCTCAGGATACTCGGCTCGGGTCAGTGCGGCTGCAAATCCTTGCTGAAACTCACCCATGGCGCGCTCCCAGTAGGGCGGCTTTGCCTTGCTCTGTCAGAATTGCATCGGCAAGCTCGGCCTCGCGCTTCAGGACTGGCCAATCAGGAACATCATTGTCCCACTCGATCAGGGTGGGTAGCGGGCCGGTGCGGCGAACCACGCTTTCGAACAATGCCCAGACTTCGTCGGCAACTGGGCGATCATGGGCATCGATCAGGATGGGGCTACCATCAATATCGGCGTCTTCCGCGTGTCCTGCCAGGTGAATTTCTTCAACGAGGTGCAACGGGAAAGCGGCCAGATAGGCCATTGGGCTGAAGCGGTGATTGACGGCGGAGACCTTGACATTATTCACGTCCAGGAGAAGGCCGCAGCCGCTGCGCTGCGCGATTTCGCCTATGAAGTCGGTCTCGCTCATCGTGGAACGTTCAAAAGCCGCGTAGGTGGACGGGTTCTCCAGCAAAATTTTCCGACCAAGTGCGTTTTGTACAATGTCGATATGGTCACAGACCCGCGCCAGCGTCTCTTCGTCGTATGGGACAGGAAGCAGGTCGTTGAAATAGCTGTCATCGTGGGTGGACCAGGCCAAGTGCTCGGAGACCAGTGCCGGCTCATACATCTCCACGACTTTTTTCAGTCGCGCGACATGATCGGAATCGAGGCCTTTTTCAGATCCGATGGATAGGCCTACCCCGTGAATGGATAGGGGGAAATCTTCGCGCATCCGGCGCAGAATACGGTGGGGGTGTCCACCAGCGCCCATATAGTTTTCCGCGTGTACTTCCAGGAAGCCAATACGGTATTCATCCGCCAGAATGGCATCCGCATGCTGCGACTTGAAGCCAGCTCCGGCACGGGGAAGGAGCGGGTTTTCAGCAAATCGATTGGCAGGGAAGTCAATCTTGGTCATGTCGGCAGTCCTTGGTCTGGCGGATGATCAGGGGGCCGCGCTGGCGGAGCGGGCCCCCTTGGTGTGTCTTACTTGCGGGCAGAATTATGCCGGAACGTCGCGGTCGAGAGCTTCCAGCGAACCGTGACGGTCGCCTGGCAGCATCATGGTTGTGCATGTGCCTGCTTCAACATATTTCCAGGAATTGCCCTGGAAGTCGACCTTGGAAGTGCCAGCGCATGTGGTGCCTGGGCCAGCAGCGCAATCGTTCTTGCCAGCCATTGCAACGCCGAAGCACTTTTCTTTTTCAGCTGCAACAGCGCCAGTGGTGTTGGCAAAAAATGCGGTGGAGGAAACTGCGAGAGCAACGGCACCTGCCAGCGTGGAAGCGGTGAGAGCTTTAGTGGACATTCTTTGACTCCTCAAAATTGATCCTGTTTCCCGCGTCTTGCGGGGCCGGTTCGTTCCGGTGAGAAGAACCTCGCAGAAACTTCGATCAAATGGAAATCAATGGGACGTTATTGATTGTCAAAGAAATGTGAGCGCCAAGTGATCATGGCGCTCATTCGCGTGATTGCCACGTTACCGGGCAAGCAGCTTCAGAAAACCTGAAACATCTTCCGGTATTGTGGCGTAAGATGTGACGAGGCGGATGAGAACTTCGTCTTGGCCCATCGTTTCGTGCAACTCATCGGGGATGCCGTGCCAGTCGTGGAAGGTAGCGCCGGCCGCGCGGGCGCTGGCCGCAGTTTCCTTCTTTACGATTGCGAAGACCTCGTTTGACGCGGTAGCCCATGCAAGTCTTGTGTGGTTGGACGCGCCAATGCCATCTCGTAAACCGTCGGCCATACTATTGGCGTGGCGGGCGAGCTCGAGCCACAATCCATCCTCAAGATAGGCGTCAAACTGCGCGGCCACGAAGCGGGTCTTTGAAAAGAGCTGTGCAGATTGCTTACGGATAAAGGGAAGCTGGCGGGCTTGTTCGGGGTCGAAGAAAACGATGGCCTCGGCACACCAGCAACCATTTTTGGTGGCACCAAAGGAGAGGATGTCAACACCGCGCTTCCAGGTCATTTCGGCAGGCGAAACATTGAGCGCGGAAAGTGCATTGGCAAATCGTGCGCCATCCATATGCAGGGGAATGTTACTTTTGCGCGCGATAGCGGCCATCGTGTCAATCTCATCCAATGAATAGATGGAGCCGCTTTCGGTGGATTGGGTGATGGTAAGCGCCATCGGTTGGCCGGCATGAATGAAATGCGGTGGTACCGCCGCGATTGCATGTTCGAGATGTATCGGGTCGATCTTGCCATCTGCCCCTTTTACCGGTGACAAGCGTGCGGCGGATGAAAAGAATCCCGGTGCGCCTGCTTCATCCATAAAGACGTGTGCACTGTCGTGGCAAAATATGACACCGCCCGGTTTGCCGACACTTGCCAGAGCCAGGGAGTTCGCGGCTGTGCCTGTGGACACAAAGAAGACGGCCACTTCGCGCTCGAAGATCTCGTTGAACTTCGCCTCCACCTTTTTGTCCAACGGACTTGCCCCATAGGACGGGGCAAAGCCGCCGCTCTCCTGGGTGAGCCGTTCATTGATTTTCGGGTGGGCGCCAGCCCAATTGTCAGAAGCGAAATGCATTTATCGGACCTGTGTTTTGACGTTGAGGGTGGAGAATATCGAAGAAATACCAGACTGCAAATATGCAGGATAGGTCATGGTCTAGCGCGCTTTACCAATTGGAAAATATTATCAAAATGCTGCGCTGCATGGTGAATAAGTATGGCCGGACCCTTGCAGGAGTGTTAACTTTCTGGCATAGAACTTTTGAAATAGGTCAGTTTTGCTGTCCTATTTCAGCCAAGGGTGTTTAGAAAGCTGGTTTTTCTAGTATTTGACGCTATAGTTCCATCTCGCGGATGGCGGAAAACGCCGCGCAGGAACTAAATTCAAGGCAACTGGCCGCTCTCAGGTCGCCGTTTGATTTCGGCGAGGCGCAGAGTGCGGCCAAAAAGTATGGAATGCCGACTGCTCGTTTTAACGGGTAACTCGGTTTCGCAGCATGATGTTTGCCGCATCGTTGTGTGGCTTATTCAGGAGGGTAGAAGATGACGCAGATGACGCCATCGCATAATTCGGGACGTGGTATCGCTGGCTCCAAAGAGCTTGGAGCGAAAACAACGACATTTCCGAATGGTCTCCCTGCGAAACAGGGGCTCTATGACCCGCTGAACGAACATGACGCCTGCGGCGTTGGTTTCGTCGTGCATATGAAGGGTGAGAAGTCCAACCAGATCGTCAAGGATGGTCTGTTCATGCTGGAAAATCTGACCCACCGCGGTGCAGTTGGCGCTGATCCGCTGATGGGCGACGGTGCTGGTATGCTGGTGCAGATTCCGGATCGCTTCTTCCGTGAAGAAATGGCGGCGCAGGGCGTAACCCTGCCTAAGGCTGGTTGCTATGCCGTCGGCTATCTTTTCATGCCGCAGGAAGCAGATCTGCGCGATCACCTGAAGTCTATCATCACGGAAGTTGTGGCGGCAGAAGGGCAGACCCTTCTTGGTTTCCGCGATGTGCCGGTCGACAATTCGTCGCTTTCCAAGGCACCCGATATTGCCGCGACCGAGCCCTATCACGTTCAGGTCTTCATTGGCATGGGCACAGGCGTTTCCGAGCAGGAAGAATTTGAGCGTCGTCTCTTTACGCTCCGCAAGGTCATTTCCAACCGTGTCTTCACTGAGACAAATGGTGCCGACAACGGCTTCTACTTTGTTTCGCTGTCTTCAACGACTGTTGTCTACAAGGGCATGTTCCTGGCCTATCAGGTTGGTGCATATTATAAGGATTTGCTTGATCCGCGCTTTCAAAGTGCGGTCGCGCTGGTGCACCAGAGGTTCTCCACCAACACATTTCCGTCGTGGAAGCTGGCACACCCATACCGTATGGTTGCCCATAACGGCGAGATCAACACGCTGCGCGGCAATGTGAACTGGATGGCTGCGCGTCAGGCATCTGTTTCCTCACCGCTGTTTGGCGATGATATCTCCAAACTCTGGCCGATCTCCTATGAAGGTCAGTCGGATACTGCCTGTTTTGACAATGCGCTCGAATTCCTCGTTCGCGGCGGATATTCCATGGCTCACGCTGTCATGATGCTCATCCCGGAAGCTTGGTCCGGAAACCAGCTTATGGATGACGAGCGTCGTGCATTCTACGAATACCATGCTGCCTTGATGGAGCCTTGGGACGGCCCGGCCGCTGTCGCATTCACTGATGGTCGTCAGATCGGCGCAACGCTTGACCGTAACGGTCTGCGCCCGGCACGCTATGTTGTGACAGATGACAACCGCGTTATCATGGCATCCGAGGCTGGCGTTTTGCCGGTGGCGGAAGAAAACATTGTTACCAAGTGGCGTCTGCAACCTGGCAAGATGCTGCTGATTGACATGGAAGAGGGTCGCATCATTTCCGACGAGGAAATGAAGTCGTCTCTTGCGGCAAAGCACCCATACTCAACATGGCTTGGCGCATCTCAGCTGATCCTGGAAGAGCTGAAGCCCGTTGAACCGCGTGCGCTGCGTCGTGACGTTTCTCTTCTCGATCGTCAGCAGGCGTTTGGTTATACGCAGGAAGACACAAAAATTCTGATGTCTCCCATGGCGACGACCGGTCAGGAAGCCATTGGCTCCATGGGTACCGACACGCCGATTTCGGCGATGTCGCAGAAGTCAAAACTGCTTTACACCTACTTCAAGCAGAACTTTGCGCAGGTGACCAACCCGCCTATCGATCCGATCCGCGAAGAATTGGTCATGAGCCTTGTGTCGTTCATTGGTCCGCGTCCGAACATTCTGGACCACCAGGGCGCGTCCAAAGCGAAGCGCCTGGAAGTTCGCCAGCCTATCTTGACCAATGGCGATCTGGAAAAGATCCGCTCTATTGGTCACACGGAAGACCTGTTCGATACCAAGACACTGGACTTCACCTATGATTCGACGCTGGGTGCCGAAGGCATGCCTGCGGCTATTGACCGTCTGTGCGAACGTGCTGAGGCGGCGGTGAAGGGTGGTTACAACATCATCATCCTGTCCGACCGTCAGGTTGGGCCGGACCGGATTGCAATTCCGGCGCTGCTGGCAACTGCGGCTGTCCACCATCACCTTATCCGTGAGGGCTTGAGAACATCTGTGGGCCTGGTGGTTGAATCCGGTGAGCCACGCGAAGTGCATCATTTTGCATGCCTTGCTGGTTACGGTGCGGAAGCGATCAACCCCTATCTGGCATTCGACACGCTGATTGACATGCATTCCAAGGGGCAGTTCCCTGTTGAAGTCAGTGCTGACGAAGTCGTCACCCGCTACATCAAGGCAATTGGCAAAGGCATTCTCAAGGTCATGTCCAAGATGGGCATTTCCACCTACCAGTCATATTGCGGCGCGCAGATCTTCGACGCTGTTGGTCTGTCTTCCAAGCTGGTTGAGAAGTATTTCTTCGGCACAGCAACCATGATCGAAGGTATTGGCCTTGCCGACATCGCCAAGGAAACGGTGTCTCGTCATGCGTCTGCATTTGGCAACGATCCGGTTCTGGCCGGAACTCTGGATGTTGGCGGCGACTATGCATTCCGCAAACGCGGCGAGGAGCATTCCTGGACGCCGGACGTGATTGCATCGCTGCAGCACGCTGTTCGCGGCAACTCCAAGGATCGTTATCGGGAGTTTGCGAAGCAAATCAATGAATCCACACTGCGCATGAACGCAATTCGCGGACTGTTTTCCATCAAGACCGCCGAGCAGAATGGACGTACGCCCGTTGATATTTCGGAAGTGGAGTCGGCCGCTGATATCGTCAAGCGTTTCTCCACCGGTGCGATGTCATTTGGTTCCATCAGCCGTGAAGCACACACGACACTGGCAATCGCCATGAACCAGATCGGCGGCAAGTCGAACACTGGTGAAGGCGGTGAGGAAGCCGAACGCTATCTGCCGTTGCCGGATGGATCGACGCCCAAGGAGCGGTCCGCCATCAAGCAGGTGGCGTCGGGCCGTTTTGGTGTGACGACGGAATACCTCGTCAACTCCGATATGATCCAGATTAAGGTGGCACAGGGTGCCAAGCCCGGTGAGGGCGGTCAGCTGCCTGGTCACAAGGTGGATGCGACGATTGCCAAGACCCGTCATTCGACCCCCGGTGTTGGCCTGATTTCACCGCCGCCGCACCACGACATCTACTCGATCGAGGATCTGGCTCAGCTGATCTACGACTTGAAAAACGTGAACCCGGCTGCAGATATTTCAGTGAAGCTGGTGTCTGAAGTTGGTGTTGGCACGGTTGCCGCCGGTGTTGCAAAGGCGCGCGCCGACCATATCACCATTTCCGGTTATGACGGTGGCACGGGTGCTTCACCGCTCACCTCGCTCAAGCATGCGGGTTCTGCATGGGAGCTTGGTTTGGCCGAAACGCACCAGACCCTGGTCATGAATGGTCTGCGGTCACGCATTGCGCTGCAGGTCGATGGTGGCTTGCGCACCGGTCGCGACGTGATCGTAGGGGCTTTGCTGGGGGCTGATGAATTCGGCTTCTCGACAGCGCCGTTGATTGCAGCTGGCTGTATCATGATGCGCAAGTGTCACCTCAATACCTGCCCGGTAGGTGTTGCGACACAGGACCCGGTCCTGCGCAAGCGCTTCAAGGGTACGCCTGAGCACGTCATCAACTACTTCTTCTTCCTCGCTGAGGAAGTTCGCGAGATCCTGGCCTCCATGGGCTACACCAAGCTGGATGAGATCATCGGCCAGTCCGATCTGCTCAGCAAGGAAAAGGCAATCTCGCATTGGAAGTCCGAAGGTCTCGACTTTACCCGTATCTTCCACAAGGTTGATGCGCCGAAAGACGCCACCTATTGGACCCAGCGTCAGGAACATCCGATTGTCGATATCCTTGACCGCAAGCTGATTGCTGAGGCGCAGCCAGCTCTGGAGAGCAAGGAACCGGTTGTCATTGATACGCAGATCAAGAACGTTGACCGGTCTGCCGGTGCAATGCTTTCCGGTGAAGTGGCCAAGCGCTACGGTCACAAGGGCTTGAAGGATGATACGATTGACGTGACGCTGCGCGGCACGGCAGGCCAGTCCTTTGGTGCGTTCCTGGCATCGGGTGTCACCTTCCGCCTGATTGGCGATGGTAACGACTATGTTGGCAAGGGCCTTTCCGGCGGTCGCATCATTGTACGCCCACCGGAAAATACCCGGATCGTTGCCGACAAATCCATCATTGTGGGTAACACAGTTCTCTACGGCGCAATCGCTGGTGAGTGCTATTTCAACGGTGTTGCGGGTGAACGCTTTGCTGTTCGTAACTCTGGCGCGCTCGCTGTTGTTGAAGGCGTTGGCGATCATGGTTGCGAATACATGACTGGCGGCGTTGTCGTGGTTCTTGGTGGCACAGGCCGCAACTTTGCTGCCGGCATGTCCGGTGGCGTTGCCTATGTGCTGGATGAGGCAGGCGATTTTGCCAAGCGTTGCAACATGGCAATGGTCGAGTTGGAGCCTGTTCCGGAAGAAGATGACATGCTTGAAAAGCTGCATCACCATGGCGGGGACCTTATGCACAAGGGTCGCGTTGATGTGTCAGGAGACATGACACGTCACGACGAAGAGCGTTTGTTCCAGTTGATCTCCAATCATCTGCATTACACCGGTTCGCCGCGCGCAAAGCATATTCTGGAGCACTGGGCGGACTTCCGTCCGAAGTTCCGCAAGGTCATGCCGGTTGAATATCGTCGTGCACTTGAAGATATGGAGCGCATGAAGATGGGCGTAGCAGCGGAGTAAGTCATGATTGTAACGACAACAAACACCGTCGAAGGTCGCGAAATTGCTGACTACAGAGGCGTCGTGACAGGGGAAGCAATCCTCGGCACGAATATCTTCCGCGACTTGTTTGCTGGTATCCGCGATTTGGTGGGCGGTCGTTCGGGAGCCTATGAGCAGGTCTTGCGCGAAGCGCGTGAGACAGCTCTCAGAGAGCTTCAGGAAGAGGCAACCAAGCTGGGTGCGAATGCTGTTATCGGCGTGGACATTGATTACGAGAATATTTCAACCGGATCGAGCGGTTCGATGCTGATGGTTTCGGCATCTGGCACTGCTGTCGTTCTTCGGTGATGAGGGAGTAGCTATGGGTAAGGTAACTGGTTTTCTGGAGATCGACCGTCAGGTGGCGAAGTACCAGACGGCATCTGACCGGATCAGGCATTTCCGCGAATTCACAATCCCCATGTCTGATGCTGAGGTGCAGAAACAGGCTGCTCGCTGCATGGATTGCGGCATTCCCTTTTGCCATGGTGATACGGGCTGTCCGGTTCACAATCAGATCCCGGATTGGAATGATCTTGTCTATAGCGGGAACTGGAAGGAAGCGATCCGCAACCTGCATTCGACAAACAACTTCCCGGAATTCACCGGTCGCGTTTGCCCCGCTCCTTGCGAAGAAGCCTGCACGCTGAACCTGGAAGATGTTCCGGTAACGATCAAAACGGTTGAACAGGCAATTGCCGACAAGGCCTATGAAATGGGCTACATTGTTCCGCAGCCCGCAACTGTGAAAACCGGCAAGCGCGTTGCCATTGTCGGCTCTGGTCCGTCTGGCATGGCGGCAGCCCAGCAGCTTGCGCGCGCGGGCCATGAGGTTCATGTCTATGAGCGTGAATCCAAGGCCGGCGGTCTGCTGCGCTATGGTATTCCTGACTTCAAGATGGAGAAGAACTTCATCGATCGCCGCGTTGAGCAAATGCAGGGCGAAGGTGTGACATTCCATTGCGGCTTCAACGTTGGTGTAGACATCACTGTTGAAAAGCTGATCGCAGAGCACGACGCTGTTCTTTACTGCGGTGGCTCTGAAACCCCGCGTGAAGCTGGCATCCCCGGTGCTGATTTGGCGGGCGTTTACGACGCTATGCCATATCTCGTTCAGCAAAACCGGCGCGTTGGTCGGGAAAGCATCGAGAGCGTGGGCTGGCCGAGCGAACCTATCCTCGCCGGTGGTAAGCACGTTGTTGTTGTTGGCGGTGGTGATACCGCGTCTGACTGTGTTGGTACGGCTTTCCGTCAGGGTGCAGTCCGCGTCACACAGCTTGATATTCGTCCCAAGCCTCCAGAGGTTGAAGACAAGCTGGCAGTATGGCCATTTTGGGCAACCAAGATGCGCACGTCGTCCTCTCAGGCCGAAGGTGCACAGCGCGAGTTTCAGGTCGGCACGCTCGAGTTCGTTGGCGAAGATGGCCAATTGATCGGTGTGAAGTGCGTACAGGTCGACGAAGCCCGTAAGCCGATTGCTGGCACGGAATTTATCATCAAGGCAGATCTGGCGTTCATCGCAATTGGTTTCCGCGGTCCGTTCGAGGATAGCGTACTGGCCGAGCTGAAAGGCAAGATGGACATTAATATTGACCGTCGCGGTTCGCACAATGTTGTCGCAAATACCGACAACTACAAAACGTCAGTGGACAAGCTGTGGGCCGCTGGTGATGCGCGCCGAGGTCAGTCGCTCGTTGTGTGGGCAATCCGCGAAGGCCGCCAGGCAGCGCGTTCTATCGACGAAACTCTGATGGGCACGACAAACCTTCCACGCTAAGTCGTTTCGAAATTGAGAAAAGGCGCTTCTACAGCAGATTGTAGAGGCGCCTTTTTGTATTTTTTGCTTCCAAAATCGAGAGACTCAATCTGTCGACTATTGCGTGCTGCTGCCCGCATTTGGGGGTACGAGCACGTAGTC
This sequence comes from Ensifer sp., assembly GCA_050301895.1. GTDB lineage: Bacteria > Pseudomonadota > Alphaproteobacteria > Rhizobiales > Rhizobiaceae > Ensifer_A. The sequence continues at coordinate 36,628 of JBNKZZ010000012.1, forward strand.
GGCACGGCCAATTGTTTGCGGCCCGGTATCACCACTCTTCAGAAGCTTCTCAAGCGGGCTTTCCGCAGCAGCATGCGGCATAAGCTTTGGATCCAGCAGCAGGTCCGCGCCATCAAGCGTGGGGTCGCTGATCGCCATCGGTTCCGTGCGGGTGATCTGCGCCGATTTTGCTTCGCCGAGCTTCAAATCTGACAGGTCGATATCGGTCCCGTAGGCAACACCGAAGGACGTTGCATCCGAGCCAAGTGTGCGGTGGATGTATTTTTCTACATAGAAAGCTAGTTTGCGTTGTCCGGCTTTTGTCATGACAATTCCGTCCGAGCCACGAAGACGAACCTGTTGACCGTCGATGTCGGAGCCGGAATAGACGAACCCGCCTGCTTCGTCGGCAAATCCGTCCCATATGTCGACATAGGTGACGGCGGCTTTTTCCGCATGGCTGCGAAATAGCGAGTTCAATGTCACCACGTCTGCGGTCAGCGAAGTTGAGCCGAATGGCGGCAGGCCGACCCACAGCAAGAGAACATTGCGCTCTGCTGCCGCAGAGATGATGCCATCAATACGTTTTTCATATTCAGCCAGCCATGTCGCTGAATTGAAGCTTTCAGACCCGCTCTCAAGGCGCATTGCCTGACGATCATTGGAGCCGATCTGGACGATTGCGATTGCGGGTTTTTCGTCGTCAAGAAGTTTTGGAAACTGCGCCTGCCAGTCGTAATAATCCTGCCGAACCAGGCCAGACGAGCCGTTGGCCTGATTGGAAATCACAACATTCGGTTTTGCTTCGAATGCCTGCGCCAAGCCCTTTGCAAGTGAGGACGCCATGAAGTCGCCAATCACAAGTACCTGGTTGGCGGTTTCCAGCTTCTCAACGGCTTTGGGACTATCTGCCTTTATAGTTGTGACTGATCCCTGGGTACTGCGTGGCTTTTTCGTTTTTGTGGCGCTGTCTGGGGATGCATTCTTCTTGTTGAAGAGGAGGTCGAACAACGTCTTGGGCCGCTTCTCGGCAGCAAACGTGGTCGTTCCAACTGTCGAGACAGCCAGAAACATCAAGCAAAGAAGGGCAGTGAATGCTGCGCGTTTTCCGGTTGCTGCCACGATGCACCACGAGCTTGAATAAGTTGCGTTTGCTCTCTAATGCCTGAATTTCGGCATCAGGTAAACAGGGTTACCCACCAAGATGGCGCAGAAGCTCCTTGGATGCTTCGCCGTCGACTGGCAGTCCGTTTTTCTTTTGAAATGCTTCAATAGCGGCTTTTGTTCCGCTGCCAAAATTGCCGTCAACATCGCCCTTGTAGTAGCCAAGCCCTTTGAGACGCTCCTGCACCTTGAATTTCTCGCGAATGTCCAATGCGCCTGCCGGGCGTGGCCAGGATTGCTCCATCCCGCCGTAGCCTGCCAGTTCGTCCGCCAGTAGCCCAACCGCAAGCGCGTAGGAATCGGAGGCGTTATAGCGTTTGATGACGAAGAAATTCTTGATCATCAAAAAGCCTGGGCCATTACCACCCGCAGGCATTTTCAAGACAGCCCGGTCGCGGTCGAATCGAAAGCCCTTTCCGCTAGGGCGTTTCAAACCAAGCGCTTCCCATTGGGCAATCGTCTTTGTTGCGCCGGCATATTTGGCTGCGCTCGCCGGTACAGTCACCTCATAGCCCCAGGTACGGCCTCCTTCCCAGCCATTCTTCTTCAGCAGATTTGCGGCCGTTGCCAGCGCATCGGGAATTGAGTTCCAGATGTCTCGCTTGCCGTTTCCGTCGGCATCAATGGCATAGAGGTGATAGCTGGTAGGAATAAACTGGGTGTGGCCCATTGCGCCTGCCCATGAACCCGTGAGCTGGTCTCGCGAAATGTCGCCCGCCTGCAAGATCTTCAGTGCCGCGACAAGCTGTGAACGGGCAAATTTCGCCCGCTTGCTGTCAGCGTAGGCCAATGTTGCTAGCGCACGAGGGACGTAGTGCAGCCTGTCCTCACGGTCCAGAACAGCGCCATAATTTGTCTCCATGGACCAGATGGCGAGCAGAACCCAACGGCTGACGCCGAAGTGTTTTTCGATCGCAGCAAGCATGTTAGAGTGGCGCGCGGCGACTTCCTGCCCGGTTTGGACCGTGTAGGGGTTTACTCGTGAATCAAGATAGTCCCATATTGTGCTGCGAAACTCGGGTTGGTACTTGGCTTTGCGCAGAACCTCCGGATCCGGTTCGTTTACACCGTCAAAAGCGGCCATGTAAGTTTGGCGCGTAATGCCGGCTCTTGCGGCCTGCGGGAAGAATTCCCGGATCCACTTCTTGAAGCCTTCATCGGCGCTTGCATGAGTCGGTACAGCAAAAAGCGCGCTCGCCAACGCGATCCCTTGGAGGATCTTCAGCGCGCGGTTTTGTGCAAATTGCATGTCTCTCTCCGGTCTTGTGTTTTGACATCTGTCGTCAATATTACGCGGCGGAGGTCAATAAATTCTTTACCATAACTCTGACTATGCGTTTTCCCCGTCATTTTGGTTCAATGAATGGACGGAGCATTAACTGCTCTGTAGTGTATTTTCAGGCGCTCCAGCGAGTGCAGTATGATTTTAGAATATAGGGGATTTTATGAGTACTGAAAGAAAGTTGCGCAAAGCAGTCCTCCCGGTCGCTGGTTTTGGTACTCGGATGCTTCCGGCCACAAAGGCTATTCCCAAAGAGATGCTGACCGTTGTTGACAAGCCGGTGCTCCAGTACATCGTTGATGAAGCGATAGAGGCCGGTATTGAGCACTTTGTTTTTGTCACTGGTCGGAACAAGGCTGTTATTGAAGACTATTTCGATATCCAGTTTGAGTTGGAACGCTCACTCAAAGAGCGCAACAAGGATGCGGAACTCAGCATTCTTCAGGAGCAACGTTTGCCAGCTGGCGCTGCGACATTCACGCGCCAGCAGGAAGCGCTTGGCCTGGGGCATGCGGTCTGGTGTGCCCGCGATATTGTTGGACGAGATCCTTTCGCGCTGCTGCTGCCGGATATGCTGATGCGTTCCGAGACGGCTTGCATGAAGGGTATGGCGGAGCTTTATGCACGCACGGGCGGCAACGTGATTGCGGTGGAAGAGTGCGAGCCCGAACTTTCCCATAAATACGGTATCGTGGGCATTGGTGATGAGCTGGATGGCGGCTTTCGCATCACCGAGATGGTGGAAAAACCTGCGAAGGGTACTGCACCTTCCAATTGGTTTATTAATGGCCGTTACATCCTGCAGCCTGAGATTTTTGACATTCTTGAAACGCAGGAAACGGGTGCTGGCAACGAAATCCAGTTGACTGATGCGATGCTTAAACTTGCCAGATCTCAGGATTTCTTCGGATACCGCTTTGATGGCACCACCTACGACTGTGGTATGAAGGAAGGCTATGTGCTTGCACAGGTTGCCGTTGCGCTTTCACGCAAGGACATTCGGGAAAGTGTCGAGGCCGATCTGAAGGCGTTGCTGGCCGCCCTGAAATAGGCGACCTATCGCTTGAGCTTCAGACCAGTCATGAATGTCCATGTCTGGTCGTCGCTTGTTCCTGTGTAGTCGGTTTTCTCCCAGCTCACATCAGCATTCAGATCTACGTATGGGCTTGCTGTAAACGTCAGACCGGCTCCGGCTTCATAGGTGCGATAATTGGAAAGCGTGCTGGCGCTTGGGTAACGGACAACGGAGATCCCGCCAGAAACGCGTGCCGCGATACGGGCACTGAGTTCGTGGGAAAGAACAGACGACAAGCTATACACTGTCGATCCGGAGGTGCCGGCTGTTGTCGACGGTTCGATGCTTGTGGATAGGCTGGTTGCAATTGATGTGCCGCGTCGTGGAGACCAGTTGATGTCTCCGTCCAGTGTGAGGGCGGATATGCTTGCCAATCTGCTGTCGGAATACGACGTTGACAGATAGCCAATCGAGGCTTCGCCTGTCAGTTTTTCACCAAAGTTCATCTCGCTACCAGCGCGTATCCCCCAAGATGCGGAATTGCGAGCATATCCAGACGAATCTGTCGACTGGTCGTAATAGCCGCGACCGAACGAACCTTCGACAAAGGGCGTAAATGCGGACGAAACTTCATAGCCGGCGCGCAGGGTCAGCTCCGCCGTCGTTTCATTGCGATCGCTCATGCTCAATGTGGAATTGTCAGAAAGCGTTGCCGCGCCATAGATGCTTCTGGAAAAGCTAAGATCTGCAGAACCGCGTAATCTTCCAAGTTCCGTTTCGCCCTTGATGCCACCGCCAAACTCATTCACCGCCGATTGTGTCGTTGCGCCGGAAACTGAATTGGGATCGGTTGTTGATACCCGATAGAAATCATAGGAGCCGTGAACCGTGACAGCACTGCTGCTGCCGATATCCAGGCGCAGCTCTGCATCCAGCGATGCGCTAGGCTCTGTTGCGGAGCTGCCGCTGAAATTCTTCTGATATGTTCCTTTGCCATCAATCTTGAGCTGATGACGCGACCAGTCCGAAGTCAGTGAAGCTTCGATGTCGGTTTGCGAGTAAGTGCGGGTGACGCTTGATCCGTTTGAGGTTGTTTTTTCATACCCGACGCTTTGGGTGATAGAAGGGCGCAGAATGAAACTGCCAACCGTAATTCCGGTTTCGTCTTCCCTCTGTGCACTTCTCTGGCCGGTCACTGGCTGCTGTGCCCGGTTGAGGCGAGCGCCAACCGGGAGCGTTGATGCGGTGTTCAAATCCTGCAGTTCAGTAGGTGACAGACCATTTTCACGATTGAGTCCCGAGGCCGCTGGATCTTGCTGAGAGGTGGGTGCCATATCGAAGGCGGTCGTCGTATCCACGACGTCTTCTTCCAATGTCTGGGCATATGTGCTGGTCGCGTATGCCAAAGCTGTTGTTGCGAGCAACAAGCCACAAAACCGCCTGAAATGCGGAGGATTGAGTTTTGGAGCTGACAGGGTGTTCATTAACAATGGCTCTCGCGCGACACAAAATCTTACCTAAAAGTAAAATAATGTGGTTAAAGTTGTGTTGACGCGATGAATTTGGGCAGCCATACGCACGTAAAGAATTTGCTACATTTGAATTGCAGGAATGCAATCAGGCTGGGGCCCGATGTCATCCCGGCAGAAATATTGATGCGGAGGAAATATGTACAAGGATATTGCGCTTGATGCCGGTCAGTTGTTGTCCTCTGCACAGAGGACGATACAGACAGAAATGGCAGGTCTCACTGCCGTTCATTCCGCACTGGACGGGGCACTGGGAGCCGCATTTTGCGAAGTGGCAGAGCTTATCAGTGGTATCACAGGTCGCGTGATTGTAACTGGCGTTGGAAAATCCGGTCATATTGCAAAAAAAGTTGCGGCAACACTCGCCTCGACTGGCACGCCCTCATTTTTTGTACACCCGTCGGAAGCCAATCATGGCGACCTCGGAATGATCGGCCATGATGATGTAGTCATCGCGCTTTCATGGAGTGGAGAAACTGCAGAGTTGCAAGGTGTTCTTGCATATTCGCGGCGTTTTTCGATTCCCCTGATCGCGATTACCTCCGGTGCCCGCTCCGCGTTGGCGCGAGCCGCTGAATACAAGTTGATCTTGCCGAAACGCGATGAGGCTTGTCCCCACGGACTTGCCCCAACAACTTCTGCGCTGATGCAGTTGGCAATTTGCGATGCCCTGGCGGTCTCGCTTCTAGAAGCCAAAGGATTTAGCGCGGATGATTTCAAGATCTATCATCCCGGCGGCAAGCTGGGCGCGTCTCTCGCCAAGGTTTCCGAAATTATGCATGTGGGCGAGGAAATACCGCTTGTAAAAATTGGAACATTGGTGCCTGCCGCAGCCATGGAGATTGCGAGAAAGCGGTTTGGGTGTGTCGGTATTGTCGACGATGATGGTCTGCTGTCTGGCATTTTGACCGATGGCGACATTGCACGCCACATGGAACGCCCGATGCGCGAGGTTCGCGTTGAGGAAATCATGACGACCGCGCCCAAAACGATCAAGTGTTCGACACTTGCCATGTCAGCCATGGCGCTCCTCAATCAGCATAACATCAGCGCGCTGCTGGTTGTCGATGAAAACGGCAAACGCGTCGATGGTATCGTTGGTTTGCACGATCTGTTGCGGCTTGGCGTGGCCTGACGGTCGCTACTCCGTCGCCTCGACGTTGAGCGTCCGTCCGTTGCCCTCAACAATGCGCACATGCGCTCCCTCGGGCAGATCGGGCCCGTTGACGACCCAGATTGTGTCGTCGATTTTGATCCGCCCGCGTCCATCGCGGATAGCTTCATGCAGTGTTGCCGTGCGGCCAACCAGGCTTTCACTGCGCTTGTTTAACAAAGGTTGATCCGTTTCCTTTGTAGAATTGCGCATATAGCGCTGTCCCGCGTAGGCAGATACAAGCGCGAGAGCCGCAAACACTAGAAGCTGAACTTCCCAGGGCCAGATTGCGCTTCCCCATAGGGGGAGTGAAATCAGGCCGGTAATGATCGCGGCGATGCCAATCCAAAACAGGAATACGCCCGGCAGGATAAACTCTGCTGCCAGCAATACAATGCCCAGGACCCACCAGCTCCAGGGGCCGAATTCACTTGCAAGATTGGCTATCATTCACCGCCCTCCGGGTTAAACGGATTGACGGCAGGTGTTGCACGGTTGCGCGAGCTTGCCGTACGCACTGGCGCTGATCCGCCATCGCCAAAGACTTCCTTCGCTATAGCGCCAATGCCGCCGAGTGAGCCGATCAGTGAGGATGCTTCCATAGGCATGAGGACGATCTTGGCGTTGTTGCCATTACCGATTGCCTGAAGCGCTTCGGTGTATTTCTGAGCCACGAAGTAGTTGATTGCCTGCACATCGCCGGTGGCAATCGCCTGAGAAACAGCATTGGTCGCTTTTGCTTCCGCTTCGGCAAGGCGTTCACGTGCTTCGGCCTCTCTATATGCTGCCTCGCGCTTGCCTTCAGCTTCCAGGATCGCGGATTGCTTTGAGCCTTCTGCCCGCAGAATCTGTGCGCTTCTTGTGCCCTCGGCTTCCAATATCTGGGCACGCTTGTCACGCTCAGCTTTCATCTGGCGGCCCATGGAGGCAACCAGGTCCTGCGGGGGTTGAATGTCCTTGATTTCCACGCGCGTAATTTTGATACCCCATGGGGTGGCCGCATCGTCAACCACATGCAGCAGGCGCTCATTGATGGCCTCGCGGTTGGACAAAAGCTCATCAAGATCCATGGACCCCATGACAGAGCGGATGTTCGTCATGGTCAAATTGAGGAGTGCGCGTTCAAGATTGGCAACTTGATATGCCGCTTCTGCCGCATTGAGAACCTGGTAAAAAGCGACCGCGTCAGTGGAGACGGAAGCGTTGTCACGGGTAATGACTTCCTGCGTGGGGACATCCAGAACTTGCTCCATCATGTTCATCTTGGCGCCGATGCGGTCGATGAATGGCACAATCAGGTTGAGGCCCGGCGATAATGTGCGGGTGTAACGTCCAAAACGCTCCACTGTGAAATGGTAGCCTTGCGATACGATCTTGATACCGGCAAAGAGAAACAGAACCGCAAGTACCACCGCGGCAATAATCGTAATATCAAAACCTGTGATTGGCATCGCGCCCTCCCATTTTTCACGTCGAGGCAATCACGCTTTGTGCCGCCGCAAGTTAGCTATATGTGGTCGTTTTGGATGCTTATGCAAGGCTTGATGTGGCTGCGTTGCGCGGCATGGTCTCCGTTAGCAGCTTATTCAACTCCGCCATGTCACGAATGAGCGTGATTTCATCACGACTATTTTCTGGTTCCAATGGAGCGTAGCGCACGACGTGCATTCCTGCACGAATACCCGCTCTAACGCCGGTGTCGCTGTCCTCAACCACCAGGCATTGTTCAGGGGTAAAACCCAAAGATGCAGCGGCGTGCAGAAACAAGTCAGGCTTCGGTTTCCAGGACTGGATGTCATAGGCGCTGAATATTGCGTCACCAAAATGGTGTGCGAGATCTGTCACCTGCAATGCGTGGCGGATTTTTTTCTGGGGCGCATTGGATGCAACACATCTGGGCAAAGTGAGGCGATCCAGCATTTCGGGAACGCCGGGAATTGGAAGCAATTCCTGGTCGAAGAGTTCAGCCACTCGGCTGCGATAGGTTGTTTCGAAGTCCTCTGGCAGTTTTCTGCCGATTCGAAATTCTATGTCAGATGTGATTTCGGCAAATTTTCCGCCGCCATAGGTGCGGATCATTCCATCGAGTGTTTCATTGAGTTGCGGAATGAGTTCCAGATAAGCTCGACAGGACAGCACTTCACTGTCGACCAGCGTGCCATCCATGTCGAATATCACACAGGCGATTTCAGGCATCGCCTTACGTCCAGCCCTGTAATTCGTTGCGAACAACCTTCTCGATCACGCTCAATCCGTCATCGGTGTCGTTGAGGCAGGGGATATGGGCAAAATGCTCGCCGCCATTATGCTCAAAAATCTCTGCCACTTCTCCGGCGATTTCTTCCAGTGTTTCCAAGCAATCGGATACGAAACCGGGATTGATGATTGCGATGCGCTTCACGCCATCCTTTGCCAGTTGTTCCACAGTTTTGTCTGTGTATGGCTGCAGCCATTCTTCCGGCCCAAAGCGGGACTGGAAGGTGACGCGCAACTTCGATTCGTCCCATCCCAGCTTTTCGCGCAGCAGTCGCGCGGTTTTCTGACTGTGGCAATAATAGGGGTCGCCGGCATCGAAATACGACTGCGGAATACCGTGAAAAGACGTCAGCACAACCTCCGGCGCCCAGTCCAGCGTTGCGAGTTTCGCATGGATGGAGTTCGCCAAAGCCTCAATATAGGCTGGATCGTCAAAGTAGGGTGGCACGGTTCTAATCGCTGGCTGCCAACGCATTTTCATCAATGATTCAAATGCCTTGTCGTTGACCGTCGCGGTGGTTGACGCCGCATATTGCGGATATAACGGGAACAGCAGAATGCGCTCGCAGCCCTGATCTTGCAGGGCCTTCAGTTTGGAATCGATAGACGGGTTTCCGTAACGCATTGCCCAATCGACGATCACCTTCGGCTTGTCCTTCAGGGCTTCGGCCAATTTTTCGCTCTGTGAACGCGTGTAGGTGCGGAGATAGCTTTCGTCTAGGTCCTTGTTCCAGATTGCCTCATAGGCCTTGCCAACCTTCGCAGGGCGCGTGTTGAGCACAATCCCGAAGAGGATCGGATACCAGAAGAAGGGCGACCACTCGATAACGCGCCGGTCCATCAGGAATTCCTTCAGGTAGCGCCGCATGGAACGCTTGTCGGTCGCATCGGGTGTGCCCAGATTTACGAGCAGAATCCCAACTCGGCCTGTTTTAACGGGAGGGTGGGAAGCGGGTCTCTCATTTATCATTCGGCTTTTCCGTTTTCTCGCTTACCGAAATATAGAAGGCCGGAAACGATGTTCCAGCCTTCTATAGAATTATTTATGTCAGTCTTGGACTTAGAGGCGCGTCGTGACGGGCACAGGGCCTGAGCCAAGAAAATCAGACTTTCTCGTTAGTACGAACTGCGAACCAGTTTGCGTTGTGCAATTCAACTGATTGGTCGAAACCATAGAGCAATTGACCCGAGCCTGGGTGTTCCTGACCAGCGACGTCATGTTGATTTCCACCAATGTCGGGCTGACATTGAAATAAGTGCCAGACGCCAAGAGCTGGTTTGTGTCTGTGGTCTTTGTTGTGAATGTTCCGCCCTGGAATGTCGAAACGATACCGCTGGAATCAACCCACTGACCCTCAACCGTCTTTGGTCTCTCGATCTGCGGCAGCGAACGGGGTGTGCTCTGACAAGATGCGAGCGCGCCCAACAGAACGAGAGTGGCGGGGAGCAAAAACTTCTTCATCGCATTATCCAACTTACATAATATTGACGGTATACTTGCCCCGACTTACACGCGAATGCAAGTCCGCTTCGGCGTTGAAACCTGCCGAAGCGGCAATTTGAGACGGTGCGTTGCGGTGTTGCCGCACCGAACCGGCGCGTACCAGCGTTAAATGCCGCTTTGCCCGTCAGATCCGATATATGCAATGCGCAGCATATTGGTTGCGCCGGGCGTGCCAAGCGGGACACCAGCCGAGATGATGATGCGGTCGCCCGGCTTGCCGTAGCCTTCATCGCAGACGATGCGGCAAGCGCGGTTGACCATATCGTCCAGGTCTGCGGCATCTTCTGTGATCACGCATTGCGTTCCCCAAGCGATGCAAAGGCGGCGTGCGGTTTGCGGGACAGGGGAGAGTGCAATGATGGGTGCGTATGGGCGCTCACGCGCTGCACGGAAGCCAGTGGTGCCTGTCGAGGTGTAGCAGACAATAGCGCTGAGCTTCAGCGTATCGGCGATCTGGCGCATGGCCTGTGAAATCGCGTCGGCTGCGGTGGGCTGAGGGCCCGGATGCTGCGCCTGCATGATGCCGGGGAAGTGCGTATCGGATTCCACCTTCAGTGCCACAGAAGCCATGGTTTTGACGGCTTCCACGGGGTAGCTGCCAGCTGCCGATTCGGCAGAGAGCATAACCGCGTCCGCACCCTCAAAGACCGCCGTTGCCACGTCCGATACCTCGGCACGTGTCGGCACAGGGGCTGAGATCATGGATTCCAGCATCTGTGTTGCAACGACAACCGGCTTGCCGGCTTTGCGGCAATTGCGGATGAGCTGCTTTTGCAGGCCGGGAACTGATTCCAGAGGCATTTCAACGCCCAGATCGCCGCGCGCCACCATGAGTGCGTCGGAGAGCTCCACGATCTCGTCGATACGTTCGATGGCCTGCGGCTTTTCAATCTTCGACATGATGCCGACGCGACCGCGTGCAATCTTGCGCACTTCCTGAAGGTCTTCTGGACGTTGCACGAATGAAAGCGCAACCCAGTCAATATTGTCGGTTTCCAGGACGGCTTCCAGATCGGCGCGGTCCTTGTCTGTCAACGCACCAACGCCAAGCAGAGTGTCGGGCAGGCTGACGCCCTTCTTGTCAGAGATGGACGTGCCACTGGTGACAGTGCAGACGATGGTCTTGCCGTCACATTTTTCTGCCTTGAGCTGAAGCTTTCCGTCATCGATCAGGAGGCGATGGCCAGGCTGCACTGCTTCAAGGATTTCTGGATGAGGCAGGTACACGCGTTTTGTGTCGCCGGGAGTCTCGTTGGAATCCAGCGTGAAAGTCTGGCCGGGTTCCAGCGTGACCTTGCCATCAGCAAATTTGCCAACGCGCAGTTTGGGACCCTGCAGGTCGCCCAGAATGCCGATCGGCCGGCCACAGCGCTTCTCCACAGAGCGGATGCGGCTTACCAAAGTCCGCATCAGGTCGTGGCTCGCGTGGCTCATGTTGATGCGGAACATGTCCGCACCGGCTTCGTGCAATTTCTGGATGACGTCTTCTTCGGAGGATGCTGGGCCAAGCGTTGCAAGTATTTTCGTCTTGCGGATATTTTTCATCAATTCGGGCTTTCTTGGGTACCAGGCGTATCGGAAAGCTGGACCATCCAGCTACCTTGACGGCCCGTATCATATTCCTTGAACCCCATCTGCTGGAAACCCCGCGCGAAGCAATCTTCAACGCCGACAATTTTGAATTCGTTTTCGGCTATGCACATTTTGACATTGCCGGTCCACCGTCCTCCACGTGCGGCATCTTCCGCATAGAGGTAGTAGTAACGAGACTGCAATTTTCCTTCGATCAACGTGGCACAGGCGGTTGCGGGGATTTGCCACCAGCCTTCGGTTATCCAGCCTTCTTTGGCGCGATATCCAATGGCCACACCCACAAGATTCTGGGTGCCATTGCACACACGAAAATCAGCTCGTGCCTCGCCAGCATTTGCCAAAAGCGTCAAGCTCGCAACGGCAAATGGTACAATCCACATTGCTGTGTTTCTTGTCTTGCCGCTTTGGGAGGTGCGATGTCTTGAATTGAACACGGCTTCCTACGGAACTCCTTGATGAGATTAGGCACTATGTTATTGCGACGCCCAATAACGAATGTCAACGCACGCATGCGTCGGAACTTAGAATTCATTTGATGGCAAAATTGCCTTGAAATCAACGGGCAAGGTCAATCCTTCAACTGGTTTGATGTTGTGGACCCGCTCCGCTCCACAGAAAATCTAATCGTTTTAAGTGTTTTATAGCTCCCGCGCTTGATCTTGCCCCAATCATTTCTCATGAATGAAACAACGAGATGATTGCGGAACCACTGATGAACAAAGAAGACGCTTTTGTGACGCTCCCTGGGGATAATGGCCTCGCAATGTTACTGGTCGCGGATCATGCAACGAATCGTTTGCCTGCGCGCTATGGATCGTTGGGTCTGCCCCAGGCGAGTTTTTCCAGGCATATAGCCTATGACATCGGGGTTGAGCCGCTGACGCGCAGCCTGGCGGAGCGACTTGGTGTTCCTGCGGTCATGAGCCAGTTTTCACGATTGTTGATTGACCCCAATCGCGGTGAGGACGACCCCACGCTTATCATGCGGCTTTCCGACGGTGACATCATATCGGGCAATCATCCGCTAAGTGATGATGAGCGTTCATTGCGCATTGAGCAGTTTCACAGGCCATATCATGAGGCTGTTGCCGCATCGATAGAGGCCGTGGAAGCAGCTTCCGGCAAATCGCCACTGGTCATTTCGCTGCATTCGTTTACTCCGGCGTGGAAAGGCGTGGCACGCCCCTGGCATGCCGGTATCCTGTGGGACAACGACCCGCGCGCCGTGGCCCCGCTTATTGAAGCGATTGCTGCCAAGGGCTATGTTGTGGGTGACAACGAACCCTACGATGGTGCACTGCGCGGCGATTGTATGTATCGCCACTGCATGTCTCAGGGCATAGCGCATGCGTTGATCGAGATCCGGCAGGATTTGATCGGGGATGCGGCAGGGGTGGAAGAGTGGGCAGACGTGCTGGCGCCGATACTCGAGACTTTGAATGGTGACGAAGCGCTGCACGAAAGAAAACGCTTTGCCTCGCGCACAGGCCCTTATTGAAAATTGGAAAACAAACCGATGAGTGAATTGACCAGCCAGCAGAAGATAGAACTGGAAGCTGCGGCTTTTCGCAGGCTTCTGTCGCATCTCGGTGAGCGCACAGACGTGCAGAATATTGACCTGATGAACCTGGCGGGCTTTTGCCGCAACTGCCTGTCCAACTGGTATCTCGATGCGGCCAAGCAGGCTGGTCTTGACGTATCGAAGGACGAGTCTCGCGTTGCGGTTTACGGCATGCCATATGATGAGTGGAAATCGCGCTATCAGAAAGAGGCCAGTGTCGAGCAACTCGCCGCGTTTGAGGTGAACAAACCGAAAGAATAACAAGGGAAATCCAAAAAGGCATCAATTTGCCCTTGACCTTGCCGCAATCTCGCGGCACGTCCCGTCCCGGATTGCCAAACCACCAAAAAGAAAACTGGCAAAGAACAACAGGAGTTTCTGATGACTGACGCTCATGGCATCGCCCGTGACCAGCTTCGCGCCTTTGTTGAGCGCATCGAGCGGCTGGAAGAAGAGAAAAAGACCATCGCCGACGACATCAAGGATGTTTACGGCGAAGCCAAGTCGATGGGCTATGACACCAAGATTTTGAGAAAGGTGATCTCGATCCGCAAGCAGGATGCAAACGAGCGCCTGGAACAGGAAGCTGTTCTCGACACTTATCTGCTGGCGCTTGGGATGCTGGAAGCGGCACCTGACGCCGATGAATAGGCTTGTATATTGATGCGAGAAACAAGGCCGCAGCGATGCGGCCTTTTTCATGCCCGAAGCCTTATTATTCTTCGAACTTTCTAACCTTGAGGAAGTTTACAGCGCTTCCCGAAAAGCGTGATGGGTTAACCTGAGCCGTCTGCGTTTCAAAGCCAACATCGTAAACCGCCTCAGGCTGCGCACGCATTTGTCGACTTACAAAACGAGGTGCCTTCACAGGTTTTGAAAGCGTTGCCGATTTGCCATTGGAGAGCGCCCATTGGGCAAGCATATCCTTTGTCAGTTTCGGCTTGGTCAGGACGGCGCTTGGGGCCGCGGCTGCGGCATCCTTTGGGCGTGGTCGGTTGCCTTTTCGTGGCGCGGCAGTGGGCTTTACGAATACCGGTGCGGGGTCAAAGCTCTCTGCCGCTTTCTCCAACTGCCCTGAAAGCGAACGTGTGATCGGTTGATCGTTTGCAGGTCTTACTGCCGGCGTCGGAAGGGCGGCGACCTCAAACGTGGCCGGTTCGCTTGTGGTGTTCTCCTGGCTCTTGGCCAGATCCTGCAGCAGCGATGCCAGCTCGTCGTTTGCCGCAGCAACCTTCTCCGATAGGCCGGCATTTTCATTGGCCGTTGCTGCCTCCGCGTCAGGAAGCAGTGCTGCCGCAAGCTGTTGTGCATTGTTGTCAGTATCAGCAGGTGCGCGCAATTCAGGAACTGCAGTAATTTCCGCGGCTGCAATGGCAATCTCGTCTGTTGAGGCCTCGGCCTCGCCGGGCAAGCGCCGTTGCCCTAACAATTCGGGTAGCGGAACCTGATATTGGGCCAGATCGACAAAAGCCTCTTCAGGCACAGGTGCGCCATCGGCGGGTAGCAGTGCGTCAATTGCTTGAGATGCGGGTTCTGGCTCAGGCGAAACAAGCGCGGTTTCGACAACTGCGCCCTCGCTATTGCCGAAGAGAGTGCGGCGCGGGCGCGAATCTGGAACTGGTGGTGCGAAGGTTTCCACACCAGGCAGCTGGGTGGCAGTTGCAACAGCGACAGGCGGTTTGGCTGCTGGCGCCGCCTTCGGTTCATCCTTCTTGCTGGTTGAACCAAACAGAGTCTTCTGCGACGAGGCGATTGCTTCGGGCGATTCATCCTCGTCACCGCCGCCGAACAGGAGTGCAAGAATATTCTTCCGCTTCTTCGAGCCTCCGCCGCTGTCAGCAACAGTTATCGAGGTAGCGCCGATGCGCTTTTTGTAATCCGCCAGGGCGGCTTGGTAGCCTGGCAGCGGTTTGCCATCTGGTGGAATATGGAGCGTTTTTCCATCCGGGAACAAACGGGCAAGTGTCTGCCGGTCGGCGCGCGGCCAGGCACGCACACCGCCAACGTCCAGATGCACGAAGGGCGAGCCTGAACGCGGATAATAGCCGACGCCACCGATCTGCATCTTCAGGCCAATTTCGCGCAACGTCTGCAATTTGACGCCGGGAATATAGAAATCCATCGCTTTGCCAAGAATATGTTGGCTGTTTTTGGCGACTGCTTTTGAGCGGCTACGCAACATCGAGTTGGTTTCTGGCGCGCGATAGGCTGAAAGCACATGAATATATTCGTTTGATCCGGTGCGGCGGTAGGCCTCCCAGATGAGATCGAATAGCCGGGGGTCCATCTTTGTTGGTTCGTTGCGTCGCCAGTCGCGCAAGAAATAGTTCAGTTCCTTGAGGCCGGAGCTGAGGAACTTGCCATTCTTCTTGTAGGTGATTGTCTTACGTTCCCGGGTGTGGACGTAATACAGCTTAAGCGAGCGTGTTTCGGCGTGCGCCTCATGCGCGCTTGTCATCGCAAGCGGGGCTGCCAGAAGCAAGATGGTTGCAAGGAAAAGGGCGACTCCAAGCTGTGCCGCGCGCATGACCCATGAAGCGCGGCTGGCAAATTCTTCAAGTTGCATCAGCCTAAGTAGCGTATTCGACAATTGATTCCCCGTAAAAGGAACGTCCCGATTATGCCCTGCCGGGCAAATAAGGTAATACAATGGCAGATACACCATAATTCCTTGCGTTAAGCTATATAGTGAATACGGCGTTAACAGCAACCGTTGCGACGGAACCTGTTCCGTTTTTGCACGAATAACGTTAATGGCGGAGCGTAACACTCCGCCATCCGGATAAAATATTCCGTGTGTAGGGTTGGGTCAGGCCACGTCGGAGAAGGGGTGCTCGGGATCGATGTGGTAGTCTTTCAACTTGCGATATAGTGTCGAGCGACCAATGCCCAGCTTGCGGGCCACCTGGCTCATTTGGCCATGGTAGAACTTCAAGGCAAACCGAATAAGCTCTTCTTCAACATCGGCGATGGTGCGAATGTCGCCTTCCATGTTGAGGCTTGGAATGGTGCCGGCGCGTGCGCTTGGCGCCACACCCTGGTCGGCGCTGTCGACGATAACCGGACCAGAGAACTCGGGGTAAACGCGCGGCATTTCCTTGATGCCCACAGCGCTTGGTACATTTCGATCACCTGCCCAGCCAATATTGCCGTCTGGTCGAATTGTGTAGCCGGGGACCTGCGTTGCGATTTGCGGGAAATCCTCGGCGTTGAGATCCGGACCTGAGCTCAAAATGGCGGCACGCTGGATTGCGTTTTCCAATTGGCGAATATTGCCGGGCCAGTCGTAGGCGGTTAGCAATGCCATGGTTTTGGGTGGGATCAGGTGTGGTTCTGCGAGTTTCTGTTCACGCGCAAAGCGGTTCACAATCGCTCGAGCCAGAACCGGGATGTCCTCTTTGCGCTTGCGCAATGCGGGAATCGCAATCGGGAATACATTCAGGCGATAGTAAAGGTCTTCGCGGAAGCGCCCGGCCTTTACTTCTTCAATCAGATCCTTGTTGGTCGCCGAGATCAGTCGCACATCCACCTTGCGGGGCTGGCGTGCGCCAATGGTTTCCACTTCGCCATGCTGAACGGCGCGCAGAAGTTTGACCTGTGCGTCGAGCGGCAGATCACCAATCTCGTCCAGAAAAAGTGTACCGCCGTCGGCTTCCACGAACTTGCCGACATGCTTTTCCGTTGCGCCGGTGAAGGAGCCCTTTTCGTGACCAAAGAGGATGCTTTCGACCAGATTTTCCGGGATTGCACCGCAGTTTACCGTGATGAATGGCTTGCCGGAACGGTCGGAAGCGGATTGGATCGCCTTTGCGATCATTTCCTTGCCGACGCCCGATTCACCTTCCAGGACAACCGGAATGTCGGACTGTGCTGCGCGTTTGCCAAGATCGATAACGCGATCCATTGCCGGGCTTGCCGAAATGATATCGTCGAAGCGAACACTTGAAGAGCGCCTGCGGCTGGGGCGGGCTTTCCTGCGGTCTACCTTCAGGGCGTTGCCGATTGAAGTCTGTAAACGCTCAGGTGATACGGGTTTGACCACGAAGTCGAACGCGCCTGCACGCATCGCGTCAACGACAGTTTCGACGCCGCCCTGTCCTGTCTGCACAATGACAGGAATATCAATACCCATTTGTTCGATGGCGGAGAGAAATTCCATGCCGTTCATTTCAGGCATCATCAGGTCCAGAACGATAACATCGATCTGGCTTTCGGAATCCTTGACCAGTTCAAGACCTGCTCGTCCGTTCTCGGCGAGATGGGCCACATGGCCTGCGTGTTCGACAGCGTTTTTCAACAGTCGGCGCTGAACCGGTTCATCCTCGACAACAAGAATCTGTGACGCCACTTTTTCACTCCCGATATTCTGGACCATCGGCTAAAAACTCTCTCTGTTTGACCAACCTTGGCACACAAGGATTGAATATCCCGTTTTGAGAAAGGGTCGCATTTTATCGATTGCTCTAAAGGGCGAGCATGCCCATATAGGGGGCATGTGAAATCAGGAAGGAATGTAGATCATGAGATTGCCAAATGCGCAGGCGCTGACGGAAACCACTGTATTTGCAAGCGCCGAAGGTGCGGCGAGGGCGGATTTGGGTGATCTTCCCTCCTGGAATCTGGCAGATCTTTATCCCTCGGCGGATAGCCCGGAATTCAAGGCGGCGCTTGAAAAGGCAGCGGCAGATTCGATTGCATTTGAAGCTAGATGGAAGGGCAAGCTTGCCGAGGCGGCAACTGCCGGCGGTGACGAAGGGCTGGGTGCCGCGCTGGAAGGTTATGACGCACTGGACGATCTATTGGGGCGCATTGCATCCTTTGCCGGTCTGACCTATTTCACGGATACTTCAAAGCCTGAAAACGGCAAGCTGTTCGGTGATGTCCAGGGCAAACTCACCGATATCGGCTCACATCTTCTGTTCTTCTCGTTGGAGCTCAATCGGATTGATGATGCGGTAGTTGAGGCTGCAATTGCCAATGATGCGCGGACTGCCCATTTCGCGTCCTGGATTATTGACCTTCGCAAGGACAAGCCCTTCCAGCTTGATGACAAGCTGGAGCAGCTTTTCATGGAAAAAGGGCAGACGGGGGCCGGAGCGTTCAATCGTCTGTTTGACGAGACCAACGCCTCGCTCACCTTTGAAGTGGAAGGCGAGACAATGGGCATCGAGGCGACATTGTCTCTGCTTCAGGACGCCAAGCCTGAGAAACGTGAGGCCGCTGCAAGGGCACTGATGAAGACATTTCAGGAGAACCTGCGCGTCTTCACGCTGATCACCAACACATTGGCCAAAGACAAGGAAATCTCTGATCGGTGGCGCGGCTTTGAAGATATTGCCGACAGTCGGCATTTGGCCAACCGTGTGGAGCGCGACGTGGTGGACGCATTGGCTGAGGCGGTGCGCAAAGCGTATCCTCGTCTCTCGCACCGCTATTATGCCATGAAGGCCAAATGGCTGGGTGTTGAGAAGCTCAACTTTTGGGACCGTAACGCGCCGCTGCCGGAAACATCAAATGCACTGATCGGCTGGGATAAGGCCAAGGATACCGTTCTTGGAGCTTATGGCGGCTTCTCGCCGAAAATGGCAGAAATAGCCAATCGCTTCTTTGAAAATGGCTGGATTGATGCGCCTGTGCGTCCCGGCAAAGCACCGGGTGCTTTCGCACATCCGACAGTTCCCTCTGCCCACCCTTACGTGCTGTTGAATTACATGGGTAAGCCGCGCGATGTCATGACACTGGCACATGAGCTGGGCCATGGTGTGCATCAGGTGCTGGCGGGCGAGCAGGGCGCGTTGATGTGCGCGACGCCGCTCACGCTTGCCGAGACGGCTTCGGTATTCGGTGAGATGCTTACATTCCGGGCGCTTCTAGACCAAACGAAGGACAAGCGTGAGCGCAAGGCGATGCTGGCGCAAAAAGTCGAGGACATGATCAATACGGTCGTGCGTCAGATCGCGTTTTATGAATTCGAACGCAAGGTGCACACAGCGCGTCGCGAAGGTGAGTTGACCTCTGATCAGATTGGCGAGCTTTGGATGTCTGTGCAAGGTGAGAGCCTTGGCCCGGCCATTGAACTTAACGAGGGATATGAGAGCTTCTGGACCTATATTCCGCATTTCATCCACTCGCCCTTCTATGTCTACGCCTATGCCTTTGGCGACTGCCTGGTGAACTCGCTTTATGCGGTCTATCAAAATGCAGCTGAGGGCTTTCAGGAGAAGTATTTTGACATGTTGAAGGCTGGTGGCACCAAGCATCACTCAGAGCTTTTGAAACCGTTTGGTCTGGATGCTTCCGATCCGTCGTTTTGGGACAAGGGCCTGTCGATGATCGAAGGGCTGATTGACGAATTGGAAGCTCTAGATAAGGCGCAATGAGCGACCTGTCTGACCCCTTTATTCTGCTTCGCGATGATGCCAGCGATCGCACCATGTTGTTCGCTCGTCCGCGCGAAATTATTCGCGTGGACCGAAAGGCAGATTTTCCCGCAGCATTGAAGCGAATGGAAGCCGCGCACGCAGAAGGATATTGGCTGGCGGGCTATATGTCCTATGAGGCGGGGCACCTGTTTGAAGACAAGCTTCAAAGGCTGGCCGAAGATGGCGGCGAGGTGCCCTATCTGCTGTTTGGCATTTTTGATGAACCGACAGGCGAGCACCCTTTCGCCGAACCACGTCAGCGGGTGGAGAATGAGCCGTTTATCTCCGAACCGCGCGCGGTGTGGGATTTCGCGACCTACGAGGACAGGTTTGACCGACTGCACCAGCATTTGCGGCAGGGCGATTGCTATCAGGGTAATCTGACATTTCCCATTGAAGCACGGTGGTCGGGCGATCCGCTGGCGGCGTTCTGGTCTTTGATTGAGCGTCAGCCGGTCAAATACGGTGCCTTCGTCAATCTGGGTGGGCCGATGCTGTTGTCGCGTTCGCCAGAACTGTTCTTCAAGGTTGATGAAGATCGCTGGATTGAAACACACCCCATGAAGGGGACGGCGGCGCGTGGCACATCCCCGCAGCATGATGACGAAATCATCGCTGCGATGAAGGCGGATGAGAAGACGCAGGCCGAAAACCGTATGATCGTGGATTTGCTGCGCAATGATATTTCGCGCATCAGTGAAGTGGGTACGCTGGACGTTCCACGCCTTTTTGATGTGGAAACCTATCCAACAGTGCATCAGATGATATCGGTGGTTCGGGCGCGGCTTTTGCCTGATGCAACATTGAGCGACATTTTCGCAGCGCTCTTCCCTTGCGGATCGGTTACTGGCGCGCCCAAAATGTGGGTGATGCGGATATTGGCGGAATTGGAAGCCGGTCCGCGCAACGCCTATTGTGGCTCCATAGGCTATATAGCTCCATCGGGTGAAATGCTCTTCAATGTCGCAATCCGCACGATTACGCTTCATGACGAGAGCCGGGCGGTATTCAATGTCGGCGGTGGCATTGTCTACGATTCCAATGCGCGGGATGAATATGCAGAAGCATTGCTGAAGGCACGATTTGCAGTCGGCAATCAGGAGATTATTTCGTGAAAGATTTCTCCTTGATTGAAACCATGCGTTTTACGCCGGGCGAGGGCATTACCCGGCTGGACTTGCATCTCGCACGGCTCGTTCAATCAGCGGCGGTATTGGGCTTTGCAGGAGGGCAAGGCGCGAAGGCGGCGCTGAACGACGCGCTGGCTTCCCTTGAACCTGGCGAAGGCAGTTTTCGCGTCCGTCTGGAACTCTCCAGCGAGGGTGAAATCTCGATCACCACGGCACCTTTCACGCTGCAGGCTCCGGAAACCGTCTGGCATGTGGCTGTAGCCAAAGCCAGCATACGTTCGGATGATCCGCTCACCCGCCACAAGACGACGCGGCGGGCGATTTATGAGACCGCGCGTGCGGAGGTTGACGTGAAGCAGGCACAGGAAGTCCTGCTCCTGAACGACCGGAATGTGCTCTGCGAGGGAACTATTACCAATGTTTTTGTTGAAGATAGCAAAGGGCGTCTGTTGACCCCGCCGCTCTCGTCTGGTTGCCTTGCTGGTGTATTGCGGGCCGAGCTACTGGCGTCCGGCAGGGCGTGCGAAGCCGATCTTCACCTCGAAGATCTACGCAACCGTCGCTTCTATGTCGGAAACTCCCTGCGCGGCTTGATACGCGCTGAACTGATTGAGGAATAGCATGTTCATTCTTTCGCTTACCTATAAGGCCGCACTTGAAGAGGCGGATCGCCACATGGAGGCGCACCTGGCCTGGGTGAAAGAAGGCTATGTGTCCGGCATGTTTTTGGCGTCTGGTCGCAAGGTGCCGCGCACGGGCGGCGTGATTTTGGCAAAAGGCGTACGCGAGGCAGTGGAGGCGTTTTGCGCGGAAGATCCGTTCGCAATTCACCAGATTGCTGATTATGAAATTACCGAAGTTGCGCTGACAACCGTTGTTGATGGTCTTGAAGCGTTGAAAGATTGAGATGAGCCTGCGTGACGAAATCTACGCGCTGGAATTGCGCCTCATGGATCCGGCGGTTCGCGCAGATCCAGACGTGGCCGCGGTACTTCTGGCGGATGATTTCGTTGAGATCGGAAAATCGGGAACGGTCTATACAAAGCCAGATATACTCAATGCATTCATGACCGAGCGCGTTAAGGCGGCAATTGTTATCAGTGATTTTGCCCTTCGCTCAATCTCTGATGAAATTGTTTTGGTGACCTATTCGACCGCACCAGCCGGAGATAGCGGAGGGGGCAGGGCGGCGCGCCGTTCATCGCTATGGCAGCGTAATGGTGATGGCTGGCGTCTCGTTTTCCACCAAGCAACGCCTGTTTGAATTTCCCGGTCACAAGCGCCGCGCAACGTCTGGCGGTTATTGCCTGAGTGATAATCGTTGAAGAAATGCGGAGATTGACGTGAAAAATCTCATCTGGCTTGCCAGCTTCCCCAAATCGGGCAACACGTGGACCCGCGCCTTTATCGGTTCTGTGCTCGGGTTTGGCACCATCGGCGAAAGTGGTGATTTTCCGCTCTTTACGTCGATATGTTCCGGCAAGTTTCTTTGGTCACAGGCGTTCAAGGATCAGCCGTGGCCAGATGTGGATATGAGCATGGCCTGGCGCGTGCCCTATCAGCGCGCTCTATCCCAGCTTGTTGGCAACTCGCGGCATTTCTGCAAAACGCATTCCCGCTACGGCACGGTTGTTGGCAACGACATGTTTGCCGAAGATGTATCGCGCTACGCCGTTGTTATTGTGCGTAATCCATTTGATGTTGCGGCATCCATGGCAAATTATCTGACGACGACGCCCGAAAAGGGGGCGGCTGCCATATCGAACGCCATGTTGACCTTCAACAATAGGGATAACAGCAAGCAGCATCGCATCAGTGTCGGCGGGTGGGACGTCAATATCGTCTCATGGCTCACCCAGCAGGATATTCCGATGATCGTCATGCGCTACGAGGATATTCACGCCGATCCGGTTGGCGAGTTTGGGCGGTTGGCAAGAGAGGTGCTTGGCATAACCGACGAGGCGCGGATACGCGCAGCGATTGAAGAATCATCCTTTGAAAAGCTGAAGACAAAAGAGCAGAAATTCGGCTTTAACGAGGCGGTCTCAAAGGCCAATCCCTTCTTTTGGAAGGGGGAGCTCTATCATTCTCTGGATATCTTTACGCCCAGGCAGCAGGAGATCATCTGGAAAGTGCACGGCCATGTTGCCGAGCCTCTGGGCTATCGATTTGAGAATGGCAAAATCCATCTTGAGCCGATGGAACTCAATCGCATTTTTGATCTGCGTGAGCGCTATGAGCCGTTCATCAATGCGAATTCCGTGCAAGCCTGATTACTTTTCCTTCCACGCGGCACCCATAGCCTGAAGGTCTCGCTCTGCACCGCTGAGTTTTTCAATGGCCGCTATGGCAATGTCGGTGGCCACGTAGTCCGGCTTGTGGCCAATTCCCTTGATCCAAACAAGTTCTGAATCGGGAATGTCGCGATCCAGCCCGACAGAATGAATTTCCTCGTAAACGATCCCATCCTGATCGCCGGTGATGATGACTGTTGGTGCGGTGATCTCTTTGTAATGTGGCGCGATCTTCTGCACATAGGGCAGGAGATTTGCGACATCGCGTGCATTGTTGCAGAAGGTTTGCGGGCGCAGGACCAGCTTTGGCGCTGTCTTCTCAACATAGTCGTTTGGACGTTTGTTGGGTGCGAAGACACTCTTGGTTGCCTTGTCCATACGAGCCAGGCCCGCGGGAACAGCAAGCGTGTTGCAGAACAGCCAACCCAAAACAGGTGTGTTCGCCAAATTGTAGTACCACTCCACACCGCCTTCCCACGGATGCGTGGCGGCAGCCAGAAAGACCAGTCCGCGCACCTTATCAGGGTGCCGTAAGCCAAGGCTGGCGGTTATCGCGCCGCCAAACGAATGGCCAATAACAATGGCGCTTTCGATGCCCTTCACTTCCATCAGTTTGGCAATGGCATCTGCCTGTCCGGCAGGCGTGTCGTTTTCTGCCGGTCCGCGATCAGAATATCCGTGGCCGGGGCGATCCACAAAGATCATGCGTGCGCGGCCTTCCAGCAACGGACTGAACGCATACAACTGATCCAGCGCGTTGCCACTTGCGCCATGGACGAAAAGCAGCGGTGGCAGATCAGCCTCGGGGCCAGCCGGGATGTCGATGCTATTGAGACTGTAACCGCCAATGTCGGTCAGTTCGCCTTGGTTTGGATATGTCTGCGCGATTTCGCGCGCCTTCCATTGACTGAATACGAAGGCTATCGCGATGAGGCCAGCGGCCACCAACAAAATGGTCATGAAAAGAGACTTCAATTGAGACTTCTATGATTATGGAGAGGGATCAGATTTGATTGCCAGCGATTTTTTCAGATAGTTCCACCACACGGTCCTGAGCCTGCCGGTCTGCCGGGTAGAATTCGAGGAGACGTCTCCAGACGTCAAGCGCCTGCTCGTCTTCTCCTGCCTCTTCCAAAATCGATGCCATGCCTGCCAGTGCGCCGAAGTGGCGGGGTTCAAGTGCCAGAACGCGGGTGATGTCCGACATGGATTTCTTGTAATTGCCCATATGGTAATGCAGCGTGGCGCGCTTGTTCCAGCCTTCCGCATAATTCGGTGCAATTGTTGTTGCGCGGTCTAGAAAATCCAGCGCGGCAGGGTAACGGCGCGAATGCATGGCGTCGCGTGCCCACTCCAACAGGAGATTAACGGTGGCGCTGCCCGAATCGTTCCACTCGCCCCAAATCTTCGCGGTAACGTCGCTGGCCGCTGCAGGATCACGAATGCGTTTTAGCTGAGAGAAATAGGTGTCCAGACGGGCGGACTTGCTGACCGGCTCGCGTGCAGCCTCGTCTGCGCCAAGGACGGCGACAGGTGCCAACAGAAATGCTACAGTCAGGAATCTGAACATGAAAATACGCATGGCGGAGATGGTACCCCGCCACGTGAGAAGATCAACTCAAAATGTGTTGAACAGCGGCAGCAACATGCTGCCCGCAAATTTCAATTAGCCCTGACGTGCTTTGAAGCGCGGGTTCTGCTTGTTGATGATGTATACGCGGCCTTTACGACGAACCAGACGGTTGTCACGGTGACGGGCCTTAAGCGCTTTCAGCGAATTCTTGATCTTCATTTTTCTGATCCGCGGTTGGAGGGTTTCCCCTCTTGTCCTCTTACAATCAAAAGCGCGCCTTCGGGCGCGCTCGTTTAGTTGGCGGCTTGATACATGGACGCCCGATGCGTGTCAACTGTATCAAGCCGAAATTAGCCGCCAATTCAGCCTTTCAGTGTGGTTACATGGCCCATTTTGCGGCCCGGCCGGGCCTCGGCTTTACCATAGAGGTGTACGAGCGTCGACGACTCACCCAACCAGCGGTCCAGATCATTTATGTCGTCACCGATGAGATTCTGCATGACGCAGTCCGAGTGACGTAGAGGATTACCCAATGTCAGGCCCGTGATGGCGCGGATATGCTGCTCGAACTGTGAGACGACGCAGGCCGCTTCGGTCCAATGTCCGGAATTGTGAACGCGCGGTGCCATTTCATTGGCAATTAGCGATCCGTCTTCAAGCACGAAGAACTCAACGCCGACAACGCCCACATAGTCGAGTTTGTTCAGCAACAGCGTCGCGGCAAGGTTGGCAGCCTTGGCGGTATCATCGCTGACGGAGGCAGGCAGTGTGGACGTATGCAGAATACCATTCTTATGGACATTCTCTGCCGGATCGTAGGCGGCACATGCGCCATCAAGGCCACGAGCGGCGATAATGGAGATTTCACGCACAAAGGGAACGAAGCTCTCCAGGATAAGCGGAACGCCGCCCAGCTCTTCAAATGCGCCTGTGGCGCGATCGCCTTTGCGGAAAAGCTTCTGTCCTTTGCCGTCGTAGCCCAGACGACGGGTTTTGAGCACGCCTTCGCCACCAAATTCGTCAAGCGCAGAATCCAGATCAGCTTGACTGCCAATAGCTCGGAATTGGGCTGTCGGTATGCCGCAATCTGCGAGAAACTGCTTTTCGATGAGTCTGTCCTGAGACATCTCAAGTGCGCGCGGCGGCGGATATACGGGCTTTGCCTCGGTCAGCGCGGCAGCGGCTTCCACCGGTACGTTTTCGAACTCGTAGGTAATGACGTCGCAAAGAGCTGCCAGCTCTTTCAATCCTTCGGCATCATCATAGGCTGCTACGATCTGGCGATTGGCAACTTGGCTGGCCGGGCAATCAGCCTGTGGCTCCAGGATGACTGTTTTGAAATTCAGGCGTGCGGCTGCCATAGCCAACATGCGACCCAGTTGGCCGCCACCGATTATGCCGATGGTTTTCATTATTCACCCATTGTCCACAGGGTAGTCTGCTACCGAGGCTGACTGGCTCGCGCGCCACTCATCAAGTCTGACGGCAATCTCCTCATCCGATAGCGCGAGAACGGCTGCGGCGAGCAACGCGGCGTTGACTGCACCGGCGCGGCCGATTGCCAAAGTGCCGACGGGAATGCCAGCGGGCATCTGTACGATAGATAGAAGACTGTCCTGGCCAGAGAGTGCCTTGGACTGCACAGGGACGCCGAAAACGGGCAGGGGGGTCATTGATGCGGTCATACCGGGAAGGTGCGCCGCGCCGCCCGCGCCTGCGATAATAACCTTGAAACCTTCATCGCGGGCACCTTTGGAAAAGGACACTAAGCGATCTGGCGTGCGGTGTGCCGAAATGAT
Organism: Ensifer sp.; assembly: GCA_050301895.1. Taxonomy (GTDB): domain Bacteria; phylum Pseudomonadota; class Alphaproteobacteria; order Rhizobiales; family Rhizobiaceae; genus Ensifer_A. The sequence continues at coordinate 62,882 of JBNKZZ010000012.1, forward strand.
GCGAGCTTCATATTGAATATCAAGCGCTTCGAGCGTGTCGGCTGCGTTCTTCATGGTTTCCCAATCAGATTGGCTGCCCATGATAATGGCCACTGGCGGCGGCTCTGAATAGGTCATCTACACGTCCCCTCAGGCGATGATGTCCGGAATGATCTGATCTTCAATTTTGGACAATTGGTCCTTGATCGAAAGTTTCTTTTTCTTCATGCGCTGGATGCGGATTGCGTCGCAGCCTGTGGTAATCATGGCTTCAATCGCAGCGTCATAGTCCGCGTGCTCCTGTCTGAGCCGTGCTGCTGCAAGTCTCAACTCCGCCTGTTCCTGATCCGCCATGTATATTCCCCTCGGTGGTCCGTTATTGGACCCCACCATGATATATCAAAAAATGGTGCGGCGCTCTTATCACATAAAATATGGTAACGGGAAGTTATCCTTCTTGGTGAATTCACCTTCGACAAAATTCGAAAGTCATGGCACACTGATTCTGTTACAGCCTGAAACATGTTTCTGAATGAAACATGTGGGCGTTGAAGGAAGGAAAGGACGTGCCAAATGAACATTGAGGCTCATCTTGCGACGCTTGAAAGAAAGCATGGAGACCTAGAGGCGGAACTCCAGTTTGCGATGAACCATCCTTCTACCGAAGATACAGCGATTTTGGACATAAAGCGTCGAAAGCTGCGTGTGAAAGAGGAAATTGAACGATTGCGTTCCACCGCGCACTGAGCGCTATGTGAATAAGGCTTGAGCCTTTGAGCAATTAGCAGCCGCCGGATGAAAAGAGTCGAGATTTCCTCTGGCCGGTGGCTGCCTTAGAACATCCCCATGCATCCATCCCTAAATCATGACCAGAATTGATCGAGCCAAAGGTTGAGCTTGGAAAACCCTTTCGCATTGATTGCGTAGATGCGTTTGGTTCCCTCGGGCTTTACCGTTACAAGCTCGCAATCAAGCAACGCTTTGAGATGTTGAGATACAGCCGGACGGCTGATGGGCAGCCCGCTTGCCAACTCGTTGACGGTCTTCGGTGTGCGACGCAGCTCCTCCAAGAGATAGCGGCGATTTGGGTCGGCAATGGCGGCGAAAGGATCGGAATTCAACATGGGCGCAAAGCTAGGCGAAACTGAGATTTTGAGCAAGAAAAATTGTGCAGGGCAGCGTAAAAGTCAATGGTTATTGCTTGCCAATGCTGCGTTGCCGCAATAACTCGCAATTTGCTGCGATTTTGGGCACTTGCTGCTGTCACTGCAGACTTCTATAGGACAAAGAAACGTAACGCTGTGCTTGTGTGTCGATTGGATGATTTGCACGCGCGCAGTATGCCCGCTATGAACAAAGTGTCGGTTGCGCACATGCCTGCTCGGCTTGTTGGTGCAGAACTGGGGAACTGGAAATGAGTAATATTAAAAGCCGCTGCCGACTGGTGCTTGTCGCGCCTGATGTGGAAGACGCGGATGCCCGTGCCCGGGTGGTCGGTGACGCACTTCGTGGCGGCGACGTTGCCTCGGTCATTATTCCGCAATACGGGTTGAGCGATCTCGAATTTCAAAAACACGCGGAGCAAATCGTGCCAGTGGTACAGGCCGCTGGTGCTGCAGCCATTATTGCTGGTGACAGCAGGGTGGCGGGTCGCGTGAAGGCTGATGGGTTGCATGTCGAAGGCAGCGTTGCAGATATTGCCGATGCCGTTGAGAAATTTGTGCCGAAAATGATCGTGGGTGCCGGGCATCTGGGCGAACGACACAAGGCGCTCGAAATTGGTGAAGCCCAGCCCGATTACATATTCTTTGGCAAGCCTGATGGCGACATCAAGGCGGATGCGCATCCCAAAAACCTTGATCTGGGCAATTGGTGGGCGTCCATAATTGAAATCCCCTGTATTGTGATGGGCGGTACAGATCCGGCCTCAGCGCTTGCAATCGCGGAAGCCGGTGCAGAATTTGCGGCGTTGGGAAAAGCGGTTTTCGATGAGCCGGAGCAGGCCGCGAATATCGTTGCCTCAGTTAATGCAATGCTTGACGAAAAAGCGCCACGGTTTGGCGCTTAAAAGCCGCTCATGAAAAAGCATGTTTCCATTCTTCCTATTGTACTTGGCCTCGCGGCGGGTTTAAGCCCGGCCACGAGCGCCCTGTGCGACGACTTGCCGGGTGTGACAGCATCGTCTGATGTCAACAGTGCCACGGCGCAGGAAGCGGAGCAGGCAGGTGGCAAAGGTCGACGATTGCCGCCAGTTCTGGATTTTGATGGCAGCGAAGACAGCGGAGCGGAAGGCCCGGATGGCAAGCCGGTCGGCCAATTTGTGAAGCCGGACGAGGTGAAGCCATCGCGCGGCATGAATGTCTTTGAACGTATGGGGGCGGGACTGCCTCCATTGCCGCCTGAAAAAGAATTTACAGGCAAGATAGACGAGGCCTTTGGTGCATTTCAGCGGGGCTTGTACCTGACAGCGCTTGATCTTGCACTGCCTCGGGCACAGCTTGGTGATGCGGCGGCGCAAACGCTTTTGGCGGAGATTACTTCGCAAGGTCTTGGGGTGAAGCGCGACCCGCAGGCGGCAGCCTTCTGGTATGAGAAGGGTGCAGAGGGCGGTGATCCCAACGCAATGTTCAAATATGCCCTGATCCTGATGGAGGGCAGGTTTGCCCAACACGACAAGGATAAGGCTGACGAATTGATGCGCAAGGCGGCCGATGCAGGCAATCCCCTGGCGCAATTCAACTGGGCGCAGATTTTGGTGACGCAGACGCCGGGTGTGAAAGGTCTTCGTGACGCACTTCCCTATTATGAGAAGTCTGCCGAAAAAGGCATTGCCGATGCGCAATATGCATTGTCGCAAATCTATCTCAATCTACCCGGATTGCCGGAGGAGAAGCGCTCAAGGGCAAAAGAGTGGCTGCTGCGCGCCGCAAAGGCCGGTTATGACACGGCCCAATTCGATATGGGAGTCTGGCTGATAAATGGCACAGAATTCGAGCGCGATTACGAGGCAGGCTTCAGGTGGATGCGTCTTGCTGCGCTGAATGGCCACGTATTGGCTGCAAACAAGTTGGCGCATCTCTACATCAATGCAATTGGCACCGGGCCAGATCCCGTGGAGGCCGCCAAATGGTATATCATCGCGCGGCGGGCAGGGCTGGAAGATCCAGCACTTGAAGATTTTTACCTCGGCATTAGCGAGGAAAAGCAGAAGGCCGCGCTTGAGGCAGCTAATAACGTGCGCAGGCGCTGACCGGCGGGCACGAGGCCTTTGGCGTTAACGATGCCTGAATTCTGTGGCTTCGAAATGCAGGCCATGGTCCGGGCGCACTTGCACATTCGTGCGTTTTGTGGTCTTGAAACGCCGTTTCTCAGAAGGATTGTATGTTATGGCTCGTTCCGCCCTGCTCAATGTCATGGTTCAAGCTGCCTTGAAGGCTGGCAAGTCGCTATCTCGCGATTTCGGCGAAGTGCAGAATCTGCAGGTATCTCTAAAAGGGCCGGGTGATTATGTTTCCAATGCGGACCGCAAGGCTGAAAAGATTGTCCGTGACGAACTTCTAAAGGCACGTCCAACCTATGGCTTCCTTGGCGAAGAGAGTGCCAATGAAGAAATTAAGGGTACGGATGGCGCGCATCGCTGGATTGTTGATCCTCTGGATGGCACGACAAATTTCTTGCACGGGATTCCGCACTTTGCGGTCTCGATTGCGCTGGAGCGTAATGGCGAGATCGTGGCAGGCGTGATTTACAACCCTGCTCTGGATGAGCTTTTTACGGCTGAGCGTGGTGGCGGTGCGTTTTTGAATGACCGCCGTTTGCGGGTCGCTGCGCGCCGCAATCTTTCCGATGCTGTTATCGGCTGTGGCGTGCCGCATCTTGGTCGCCCGGAGCATGGCAAATTTCTGATTCAGCTCCGTCACGTTATGGGCGAGGTCGCCGGTATTCGTCGGTTCGGCTCCGCAGCGCTTGATATGTGCTACGTGGCTTCGGGCACGCTTGACGGATATTGGGAGAACCATCTGAATGCGTGGGATATTGCTGCAGGTCTCATCATGATACGCGAGGCTGGTGGCTGGGTTTCAGATTTCAACGGCGGCAAGAGCATGCTTGAGACCGGCTCCGTGCTGGCCGGCAACGAGCTTATTCACAAAGCATTGCTGGACGTTGCTCACAGGCCTGCAGTCAAGGCCTGATATCTGCAGGAATCTATTGTCAGAATGTCGCATTGCCGTGGGTAGACAAACCCGCGGCAATTTTGTTTTATCGCTTTCTTTTACCGCTTGGACAAAATAATGCGTATCTCACGTTTTCCCATCTCCTGGGTTGAAGACAATATGCCTCGCTCACGGCGGTCGTTGAGCAACCTCCCTGATCTGACCGGAATGCGCCTTGCAATCAGCCTGCATCTCGACATCAAGACCCTGCCATTGATCCGTGGCCTGGCGGAAAAAGGTGCAGAGCTTTTTGTCACGACCTGCAATCCAACCACCGTGCGCGACGATGTTGTTGCAGGCATGCGCGCTGCGGGTGCCAGAGTTGAGGCCGGTGAAGGCATGTCTGATGCGGACTGGCAAAGCGCAATTGCTGCGGGGCTGGAGTGGGGGCCGACACATCTTTGCGAAATGGGTGCTGACTTCACCCATTATCTGCTCTCCAACAAGATTGAACTTCCTCCTGTCAAAGCCGGGCTGGAGGCAACTGGCTCCGGGATTAATCGCTTGCAGGGTAATTTGCCGCCATGGCCGATTTTTAACTGGGACGATGTGCCAGTGAAGGAAGGCTTGCATAACCGGCACATGGTGGGACTGACCACCTGGCACGCCTTCTTCAATGCAACGCTACACAGTTTGCACGAGAAGACCGTGCTTGTGGTGGGTTACGGCACCGTTGGTCAAGGATTGGCAGCCAGCGCGCGCGCCTATGGCGGAACGGTGATGGTGGCAGAGGTGGATCCGGCACGGCTTCTGCAGGCTCGCTATGATGGCTGGCAAACCGGAACGGTGGAGGAGCTGGCATCCCGCGCAGATGTAATTGTAACGGGTACGGGCGCGCATCATGTGCTGCCGCGCGCGGTCATTGAAACGCTAAAGGATGGGTGCTTCCTGCTTAATTCCGGGCACAAGATTGATGAAATCGAGATTGCTGCTTTGACGGAGCGGCCAGCTCACAGCCCAATCCCCTTCATCACAACCTACACACTGGCAACGGGTGCGCGGGTGCATCTGTTCGCCGACGGGGCCATGGCGAACCTGACCGCGGGAGAAGGTGACAGCCTGAACGCTTTCGATATTACGCTGGCAATTCTTGTTGAAGGCATTGGCTTTATCGCCAGTGAAGGCGCGCAGGCTGCTGCTGGTGTCCATCTTCTGCCGCGCAAGGTGTGGGAACGGGCATGCCCGTCCGGGGCATAATGGATGGCGTAATTGTCAGAGAAGCCGTTCTGGCGGATGCTGTGATACTGGGAACAATTGGCCCCGCAGCCTACACTGCAGCCTACGGCGATATTTGGGACAGTGCCGCAGCGCTAGCTGCCTGGCTTGATAGCTTCTCCATGAGCGCTTTCGAGCGTTTTTTGCAACGTAACGATACCCGCGTCTGGATAGCAGAGATTGATGGTCGCGCTGTCGGCTTTCTCACCATGATTATTGGCTCGCCCGATCCGGTGACAAAGGACATGAGTGGCGCCGAAATACCGCGTATCTATCTATTGCCCGGTGCTCAAGCGTTGGGTCTGGGTAAACGCCTGGTGGATGCAGCAATTGCTGAGGCACGCAGGTTGGGACTGAGCCATGTCTGGCTGGATCATATGGCAAGTGCTGATCATGCCCGCCACGCCTATTTGAAGTGGGGTTTTGTTGAGTTGGGCACGTGGACATTTAATCAGCCAGTGAAACCCGGTTTTGAAGCGATGGGTGGGCTGATCTATCGGTTATGATGCTGCACTTGGCGTGCGTGTTGCAACCATTCAGAAATAGCCACTTCAATTTGGCACAATCTTACTCTAACCTCGCAGCAACGAGGACAGGAGACTGAAAGACGATGCTGGATTTGAAATTGCCGGGCGTGACGCGCGACGGTGAACAGGGCAACTTCAACTACCGACTGTCCAGTCCCATGGCTTTCTTTGGAACCATGGTCATTTTTCTCATACTTGTGGCCTTTGTTGCGGCCATTCTCTATCGGCAGGCGCACACTGCATTCATGGCCAATCCGGGCCTGAATGGCATGATTGTATTCGTGCTGGGTGTTGGCGTGTTCCTGGTCTTTTCACAGGTTCTCAGATTGGTGCCGGAGGTGCGCTGGTTCAATGCCTATCTGGCTGCGGGGAGCGCGGAAAAGGTGGGGCGTGACCCGAAATTGCTCGCTCCAATGCGTGCACTCATGGGGAGCCGCGATTCGGGTTCCATTTCAACTGCGACCCTTCGTTCTATTCTTGATTCTGTTGCCAGTCGTCTGGATGAAGCGCGCGAGATTAATCGCTATCTGGTGGGACTACTGGTTTTTCTTGGTCTGCTTGGCACCTTCTGGGGCTTGCTTGGCACGATTGGTTCCATCAGCCAGGTTATCCAGTCTCTGGATGCGGGCGGCGGCGATACGGCCGACCTTCTGGGCGCGCTCAAGGAAGGGCTCTCCACGCCGCTGGCAGGCATGAGTACGGCCTTTTCATCCTCGCTCTTTGGCTTGTCCGGTTCTCTCATACTCGGATTTCTCGATCTGCAGTCGGGCCGAGCACAGAACCGTTTCTACAATGAATTTGAAGATTGGCTTTCCTCCGTCACCGAGGATGCTGCTCACCAGCCGGTCAGTGTTTCGGCACCTGCGGGCATGGGCGATGAAGTGGCCGGTGAACTTCGCGCGCTAATCGAACAGTTGAAAGCGACCGCGCATGACAGCAATGCAGGTACAGGTGCCGCCCAACGCACCACCACTGCAATCGTCAATCTGGCGGAAGGTATTCAGGGACTGGTGAAGAACATGCGCTCTGAGCAGCAGATGTTGCGTGACTGGATCGAGGCACATCAGGCCGAATCGAAAGAGCTACGCGAGGCTCTGGAAAAACTGGTCAACAAGCTGGGGAATGACTGATGCCGCTGGCGCGTAGAGGCCGCCGGGAGCGGGGCGTCGATTACTGGCCGGGCTTCGTTGATGCCCTGTCGACATTGCTGCTGACCTTCGTCTTCCTGCTGACGATCTTTGTTTTGGGGCAATTTTTTCTCAGCCAGGAGATTTCCGGTAAGGATGAAGTTCTCAATCGACTGAACAGCCAAATCAATGAACTCACACAGCTTCTTGCTCTGGAAAAGAGCGGCAAGCAGGACCTCGAGGACTCACTTGCCTCCCTGCAGGCTTCACTGACAGCATCGGAGGGCGAACGCTCCCGATTGCAACAATTGCTGGACAAGGGACAGGCGGCAACCGGTGATGCGGATGCGCGCATCGGTGCGTTGCAAGGTGAACTCGATTCTGAAAAGCAGATCAGCGCGCGGGCGCGCAGCCAGATCGATCTCCTGAACCAGCAAATCGCGGCACTTCGCGCGCAGATCGCTGCGGTTGAAGGTGCATTGCAGGCAGCAGAGAGCAAGGACAAGGCCAGCCAGACCAAGATTGCTGATCTAGGGCGGCGGCTGAACGTGGCGCTTGCGCAACGTGTGCAGGAGTTGAACCGGTATCGTTCGGACTTCTTCGGGCGACTGCGTGAAATTCTTTCTGATCGCGAGAACATCCGTATTGTCGGCGACCGTTTCGTCTTCCAGTCCGAGGTTCTGTTTCCCTCGGGCGGCGCTGATCTCAATGATGCCGGGAAATCCGAAATGGGTAAACTGGCATCTGCACTTCTGGATCTGGCAAAGGAAATACCGCCGGAGATCAACTGGGTTCTGCGTGTTGATGGTCATACCGACAATGTGCCCCTATCGGGTACGGGCAAATATGCAGACAACTGGGAGCTTTCTTCCGGGCGTGCGACTTCCGTTGTGAAATTCCTGATCTCGCAAGGTGTTCCCGCCAATCGCCTGGTAGCTGCGGGCTTCGGCGAGTATCAGCCGATTGCGGAAGGCGACAGTGACGAGGCGCGGGCGCAAAACCGACGCATTGAGCTGAAGCTCACCGAGAAATAATCAATTGCCGGAAAATGCCTCTGCCAGCTCTTGTGGCAAACGGCGGGGACGGCCATTGGCATTTACAACGGCGATGATGACCTTGGCTGCGATCAGTAAATCGTCGCCCCGGCGGATTTCCTGATTGAGGATCATCTTTGCGCCACCGGCCTTTTCGGTGTGTGTAAGGATGGTCAGCACATTGTCCATCTTGGCGGGGACTTTGAAGTCGATTTCCATGCGGTGAACGACGAACATCAGTCCCTCGCCATCCATCTCGAACAGTTTTGCCTGTTCAACGCCGAGGCAGCGCAGATAGTCTGTGCGCGCACGCTCCATAAAATGCAGATAGCGGGCGTGATAGACGAAGCCGGAAAAGTCCGTGTCTTCATAATAGACGCGCTGGGTCAGGCGGTGCCCGCCGTCAGGCGTCAGCTCGCCGGAGAGGAGAAATGTCTGGTTCATATTCTATTTCGCCTTGTATATACGCGTAGGCTCTGTGCTAGTGTTCTGCCTGGCTCGGTAGGCTAATAGCAGTTTAGTTTGTTGATGGGAAAGAGCATGCCAATCAGAAGCGGACTCGTAGTTGTCTTACGTGTCATAATCTTGTTATTTCTCTTCAATGAGTTGAGCTGGCTCGTTCCATCCATATTCTTGGGCAACATATCCAAGCTCGCCGGTTTTATGGGGATCTCGGCGCTATTTATGGCTACTTCTCTTGCAGGGTATTGGCTCTCGCCCGCAATCATCGACAAAATGATGCCTGCGGGAGAGAGTGTTAGCGGAGCATCGCCCGTTACAGTTGACACGATTCGATCGGTCGCGTTCAGCGCTGTGGGGATCTATATCGTCTATATCGCCATAACCCAGACAGTGAGCATTTTGTTGGCTATGATTGAGGTTCATTCAGGAGGTTACACATCTTACATACCGAGTATGGCAGGTGCGGCAATTAGCTGGTGCTTTGGCCTGTCTCTTCTGCTTGGCTCGCGAACAATCGTCACTTTGCTGAAGAAGCTACGCAATGCGGGCACTGGCTGTATTGGGGCAGACGAGTGAGAAGGCCAACGCGAGATAATCACTCTTCCTCCTGAAAAAGACTGATCTGTGTCTTTTCCATATCCTTTGGCACGTCAAGGCCGAGGTGCTTCCATGCATTAGCAGTCAGTACACGGCCACGTGGGGTGCGCTGAATGAAGCCCTGCTGGATCATATAGGGCTCTATAATGTCCTCAATTGCATCGCGCGGCTCTGACAGGCCAGCGGCGATAGTCTCGATGCCTACCGGCCCACCGCCGAAATTATGCGCGATCATGGTGAGATAGCGCCGGTCGAGCTGGTCGAGGCCCATATTGTCGACATGCAGGCGGGTGAGGGCCTCATCGGCAATCTTGCGGTCAACGGCTTCGGCGCGGGCGACCTCTGCAAAGTCGCGAACACGGCGCAATAGGCGGCCGGCAATGCGCGGCGTACCACGGGCGCGGCGCGCAATTTCGCGCGCGCCATCATCCGTCATGCCAAGCCCCATCAGGCGAGCACCGCGACGTACGATACCCTCCAGCTCCTCCACCGTGTAGAAGTTGAGTCGCACAGGAATGCCGAAGCGGTCGCGAAGCGGGGTCGTCAGCAGGCCAAGCCGGGTCGTGGCAGCAACGAGCGTGAATTTCGAAAGATCGATTTTCACCGAGCGTGCAGCCGGGCCTTCGCCAATGATGAGGTCGAGCTGAAAATCCTCCATTGCGGGATAGAGGATTTCTTCTACGGCCGGATTGAGGCGGTGAATTTCGTCGATGAAGAGGACGTCACGCTCCTCCAGATTTGTGAGAAGGGCTGCGAGGTCGCCAGCCTTTGCAATCACCGGACCGGATGTTGAGCGGAAGTTGACGCCCAATTCCTTGGCCATGATTTGCGCAAGTGTCGTCTTGCCGAGACCGGGTGGACCAACAAAAAGAACGTGGTCCAGCGCCTCGCCACGATTTTTTGCGGCTTCAATAAATATCTTGAGATTGGCGCGCGCTTCCGCCTGGCCGGTAAACTCGTCCAGCGACTGCGGGCGCAAAGCGGTGTCGATATCTTCACCGCGCTTTTCCGGGTTCAGCAATGGGTTGGCTTCATTCATCTCAGATCGTCCAGTTCCGGGATGGATTTACCCGGTTTGACGGGGCGAGAAAAGGGCAGGTGGCACTCATCGGGACAACTCTTTCAGGCCAAGGCGGATCAGCTTGGCACTGTCGGCGTCTTCTCCGGCATTTCTCAAAGCTGCAGCAACAGCATTGGCGGCCTGTTCGCGTGAATAGCCGAGATTGGTGAGCGCGGAGACAGCGTCTGCGACGGGCGCGCTGGCTGCACCTTCTCCCAGTTCCTGCTTCAGGCCCATGGCTGCATCGGCGCTACCGGCAAAAGCGGGTGCCTTGTTCTTCAATTCTGTGAGGATACGCACCGCGACTTTCGGCCCCACGCCAGGCGCACGCGAAATAGCCGTTTTGTCCTGCAATGCAATGGCATTGGCCAGATCAGACGGGGTGAGCGTGGACAATATTGCCAGTGCCACTTTGGCACCGACGCCCTGGACGGATTGCAGCAGGCGGAACCATTCACGCTCCAGCGTGCTGATGAAGCCAAAGAGCTTCAGCTGATCCTCGCGGACATAGGTTTCGATATGAAGCGTTGCCGCCTCTCCCGCATTTAACTTGGAGAGCGTTCGCCCGGAGCAAAAGGCGATGTAGCACACGCCATGCACATCAATGAGTGCGTGGTCTTCGCCGATTTCATCAACAGTGCCCTTGAGTTTGCCAATCATGTGAGGGGTGCTTTCGTCCTGAGTTATCCTGCGAGTGCAGCGAGGCGCGACTTTGCTGCGCCACGATTATGCGCGTGGCACACAGCAATGGCGAGAGCATCCGCCGCATCATTGCCTTTGAATGTTGCTTTCGGCATCAATACTTTCAGCATCATGTGGATCTGCTGCTTTTCACCATGGCCAACGCCAATGACGGATTTCTTGACCGCATTCGGTGCATATTCAGCCACCTGAAGGCCGGCCCGTGCGGGCACCAGCATAGCGACGCCACGTGCCTGACCCAGTTTCAACGTCGCCACAGCGTCCTTGTTGACGAAGGTTTGCTCTACCGCAGCCTCATGCGGCTGATATTGGTGTATGACGTCCGCAAGTCCATCGTGCAGCTGGCACAGCCTAGAGGCAAGATCCATGGTGCCATCGCTGGTAATGGTGCCTGAACCGACAAACCGCAGCGAATTTCCCAATGTCTCAACGATGCCCCAGCCCATGCGGCGAAGCCCCGGATCAATGCCAATAATGCGAATCATATCTGCCATATTGTGAGCCTAACCTTTGGTGCAAACCCTGTCAGCAAAATGTGAACAAATAGGAAACATTTTCCACCGTCTAGTCATTGCAAGAGGTCATGCCTATATGCATGGGCATAACAAGGAGAGTTTCTGATGCCGCGTTTTTCCATTCTTGATCTGTCCACCGTTGGCGAGGGGCATACTGTTCATGACGCGCTCGCCAATACGAGGCGAATGGCTGTTTTGGCGGAAGCTCTTGGCTATCATCGCTATTGGTTGGCGGAACACCATGGCATGCGCGGTGTGGCAAGTGCTGCAACCTCTGTTGTGCTGGGCCATGTAGGTGCTGCCACCAGCACTATCCGCATTGGTTCGGGCGGGGTAATGCTGCCCAATCACTCGCCTTATGTCATTGCCGAGCAGTTCGGCACGCTGGAAGCGCTGTTTCCAGGTCGGGTTGATCTGGGGCTTGGGCGCGCGCCTGGCACTGATATGGCCACTGCACGGGCCTTGAGGCGGGATCTGGATGAGGCCGCCAACAGGTTTCCCGACGACATTGTCGAATTGCAGGCATGGTTGGATGACGCTCAAGAGGGGCAGCGCGTGATTGCTTTTCCGGGTGTGGGATCGAAGATACCGCTATGGATCTTAGGTTCCAGTCTCTACAGCGCGCATCTCGCTGCCGCCCTCGGGTTGCCTTACGCGTTTGCATCCCATTTTGCGCCCGATATGCTGATGGAAGCTCTGGACATTTATCGCCAGCGATTTGAGCCATCAAGGCAACTCGCAGCACCGCATGTGATGGTGGGTATCATGGGTGTCATGGCGGATACAGACGACGAGGCCGAGTATCTCTTCACATCCGCCAAGCGCCAATTTGTCAACCTGCGCCGCGGCCAGCCGGGGCAGTTCCCGGCACCTGTTGAGAGCATGGATAGCTACTGGAACGAGATGGAACGTGCGGGCGTGGAACATACGCTGCGCTATGCGATGGTGGGGTCGCAGCAAACCGTTGCTGCCAAACTCGCTGGCTTTCTGGCGGATACAAAGGCTGATGAGGTGATTGCCTCGTTTCCTGTTCATGATCCCCAGAAGCGAATGAAGTCGATGGAAGGGTTCGCTGAACTTGAGCATTTTGACAGCGTGAAATGAAGCGGAGCTACAGTTCCGTTGCGCCCTTACCGGCCAGAATTCGATTACGGAATTTTGCGATCCGGGCTGTTCGTGTTTCAGGTTTCTTGGCAGTGTTGAGCGCAATTACATAGCTGCGTTGCCTGCCAGGGGTGAGGTCGTGAAAGGCCTCGGCCATTTCGGGGTCGCCATCCAGCGCTTCCAAGAGCTCCTCAGGCAGCTCAATTTCACGTGCTTCTTTCGGTGGCTTTATGCCCGCGTCGGCATAGGACATGGCTTCCCGCAGATAGGCGATAATTGTGGCCTCCATCTCTGAAACCTGCCTATCGCTTGTGAACCGCAGCATGCTCGCGTTCTGACTGTTGGGGCCTGGCTTCTCGAGCACGCCTTGTGGGTCTTTCAGGAGGGCAGGGTTCATGAAGTTGAGACGGAAATCACCGCGAAACGCACCCATCATGGCAATGTTTCGTCCTTTGTGGGTGTAGCATGGATGCGCCCATTTAACCTCTTCGACAAGCCCCGCATCCAAGCAGATACGGCGCAGTGCGATCAAACCGCCACGCCATTGCTGGACTGCGCAATCCGGCATTTCAAATCTCGCGCAACGCCCACAGCCTTTGGTGAAAAAGTCGTCGACTTCGGTGATCATCTGGCCTCGCTGACATTTGGATCCTCACATTGACACATGTGCCACTGCGTTGTGAAGCCAAACAAAAAAAGGCCGCGCGCTGGGCCCGGCCTTTCAATTTGCTTTTCGACTATGTTCAAGCAGAAAGCTTGGCCATCACTTCGTCGGAAACTTCGAAGTTGGAGAATACGTTCTGCACGTCGTCATCGTCTTCCAGATTGCCGATGAGGCGCATCAGGGATTCCGCCTTTTCTTCGTCCACCGGGATGGTGTTCTGGGGTTTCCAGATGATCTTGGTGGATTCGGCCTCGCCGAGTGTTGCTTCCAGAGCTTTCGCAACTTCGTTGGTGTCTTCGAATGCGCAATAGATTGTATGGCCGTCTTCAGTGGATTCAACATCCTCCGCGCCAGCCTCAATTGCCGCTTCCATGACAGCGTCCGCATCACCGATCTCTACCTTGTAGGTGATTTCGCCAACGCGGTCGAAGGAGAAGGAAACCGAGCCGGTTTCGCCCAGTGCGCCACCACCCTTGGAGAAAGTGGAACGTACGTTGGAGGCTGTGCGGTTGCGATTGTCGGTCAATGCCTCAACGATCACTGCAACACCACCTGGGCCATAGCCTTCGTAGCGCACTTCATCATAGTTCTCAGCGTCGCCGCCAGCAGCTTTCTTGATTGCACGCTCGATGTTGTCCTTGGGCATGGATTGCGCTTTAGCGTTCTGGATAGCCAGACGCAGACGCGGGTTCATGTCTGCGTCGGGCGCGCCCATCTTTGCGGCAACGGTTATTTCGCGTGCCAGCTTGGAGAACAGCTTGGAGCGGACCGCGTCCTGACGGCCCTTGCGGTGCATGATGTTTTTAAACTGTGAATGGCCAGCCATTGCTTCCCTACACTTCATCTATTGTTCGTATTCGCGGCCTTATAGGTTTTTCTCGACCATTCGTCCAGCCGCGTCGCACAATCCAATGTGATGATCTGTTAAAGCGTCGGGACATAGCGGACATATCGCAAATGTCACCAACAATTTTACGACCCATTCGGCGATGTGCGGGAAGCACGCCCTAGACGGCTCGCTGAGCCCACAAGATCCTCCAGGCCGAGTATAGGTAAGCCGGCAGGCCAATCACACCGAAAAGGCGAATAATGACGGCAAGAACCAGCCCGACAACTGTGAAGACGACACGTATTTTGGTGGAGATCGACTGAGAACCCCAGACTGGAATCAGAAGAATTGCGGAGAACAGGAAAAGACCGCGCATCGATATTCCCTGCCGCTAGCTCCAAAAATCCGGCATGGTTTCGGCCAGTCTTGGCCCGATGCGCAGTGGCGCGACCTTTTCGGCAAGGCCCGTGCGGTCGGAGATTTCCACTGCGACACCGCAAATCGTGGCGGGGCCTGTCGCTACTTCCATGCGGCTTTTGGACATTTTCGAAATGAACCGGTTAATAGGCTCTTCCTTGTCCATGCCGAGAGAAGAATCGTAATCGCCGCACATTCCGGCATCGGTCATATAGGCCGTGCCGCCTACGAGAATCTGATGATCGGCGGTTGGGATATGGGTGTGCGTTCCCACAACCAGTGATGCGCGACCATCGACAAAGTGGCCGAAGCATTGTTTTTCGGAAGAAGCTTCAGCGTGAAAATCGAATACAACGGCATCCGCCTGCTCGCCAAGCGGGCAGGCCTCAAGGATGGATTCTCCCGCCTTGAAAGGGTCGTCCAGTTCCGGGTGCATGAAGACGCGACCCATAATGTTTGCCACCAGAATGCGCGCACCATTGCGCGCGATATAGAGTCCGGAGCCTTTGCCCGGCGTGCCTGGTGGATAATTGGCTGGTCGCAGGAAATTGTCGTAGCGCCCGGCAAAGGAGACAGTTTCCTTTTGGTCCCATACATGGTTGCCAGTCGTGACGACATCCGCGCCTGCATCAATTGTTTCATTGTGAATGCGCTCGGTGATGCCAAATCCGCCCGCAGCATTTTCACCGTTGACGATGACAAAGTCGAGTTTGAAGTCGGAGATCAGGCCAGGCAGCTTTTCGGCGACGGCCGTTCTACCGGTTTTGCCAACCATGTCACCCAAGAAAAGCAAGCGCATCTGATTACCTATTCCTTAAACCAAGTCATTCCACTTTCCGTGACGATTGCATGCAGCGTCACGTCATGCGGCTCCGCGGGCACCTTTTCCACTTTCTGGACGTCAAATGCAATGCCGATGAGTTTTGGAAGTTTGCCTTTGGCCTCCAGACGCTCGATAGCGCGGTCGTAATAGCCGCCGCCATAGCCGATCCGTGTTCCATTGGAATCGAAGGCGGAGAGGGGAACAAGCATGATCTGAGGATCAAGCTCCTCAGCGTCCGGGCCTGGGCCGGTTGTTCCAAAGCCGGTTTGAACAAGTGGGGCTTCGCGCTCAAACGCACGAAACACGATTGTTTCTTTGTCGAGCACAACGGGAAGGCAGAGGCGTGCGCCACGCTCCCGTAAATCCGCCATGAGCGGACGAAGATCGACTTCAGAACGGATTGGCATGAAACCGGAAACAATTGTTCCAGGTTCAAAATCGATAGTCTCTTTTGCGAGATCTGCGATTGTCAGGCTCTTTTCAATCCGTTCTTCTTGGGGAATGGCGTCGCGCGCTGCCAGGCAGGCTTTGCGGATTTTTGATTTTTCAACAGGCACAGGTGATTTCCGGTTTTCGATTTCGTTCAATCAATAGGTAATTTGACGGGCCTAGCCAAGTCGAACGTCACAGCAATATTTCCCTGCTGATGCTGCCATGGATGCTTCATGGGCCAGCGTGCAAATGCTGGAAATTGATTAATGCAAATTAACAAATTGGGGAGAGGCCTCCCAAATGGGGGGTGCATAATCGCCTGTTCCGTTTAGCAATCTGGCGGAGTCAGCCGTTGGGGATGACTTCGTTATTTGCGAAATCCCGTTATGAAATTTGGAGATTGGGGACAATGAAAAAGATTATGACCGCCCTGTTGTTAAGTGTATCGCTGTATTCACTGGCGGCGTGTTCAACGACAAAGAGCGACACAAGCAACAGCCAGTCATCGAATGCCGCAAGTCTTACAGGTACACAGCTCGTTGTGGGAGCCAATTTTAGCAGCCTTACGTCATCGTCAGCTACGACTGAAGTGCAATCAAATGATGACAACACGACAACGGTCGTCTTCAAATCAGGTGACTACAAGGGGCAGACACTGACACTTGATGCCAATGGTGAGGGAACGCTTGATGGTAAGGATGTAACAGCAGTATTGCTCGACAATGATACGGCAGCTGTAGCCGGTCTCCTATCTATTGGGTCCAACAGCAACGACCATTCGGGCACCCACATCGCACAATATGCTGCGACTGAGGAGGCGATACTACCTGCGAGTGGTACGGCAACCTATTCCGGCACCGTGGCAGGCGTTGGCATGAGCGGCGCCGACGCAGGGAGCGTCAGCGGTACAGCAAATCTGGCGGCTGACTTTGGATCATCTACGGTCAGCGGAAGCTTCACGGGTCTGTCAATTGATGGAACATCCTCCTCAGTCAGCAATGTGACGTTCTCCGGTACGCTCGATACAGACACTGCAACCTACAGCTCGACATCCGTAAAGCTTGGCGGAACCACTGCTTCAGCTGAATCACGCGTAGACGGTGTGTTTGGCGGCGACCAAGCCAGTTCGACTGCGGGCGAATTCTATGTCCTTGATGATGACAACTCGCCGACCGAAGGCGTATTTGGCGTCTATCAGGCAGATAAGAACTAGCGTCTCATGAGCATGTTCGCATTGCTCGTACGCGCGGGGAGGTTAGCCCTCCCCGCAGTTGTCTTGACGTTGCTGGTGCTGCCGAAAAATGCAGCGGCTGCCACTGATGCAAATTCGCTACGCGTCATCATGGCGCTGATTCAGGAAGAACACTACGATGTGGCGTTGCGCCTGGCAGAAGCTAGCGGCGATGATGAAAAAAACAGGCACGAATACGTAGATTTCACGCGCGCGCTTATTCTTAAGCGACAGCACAAATACGAACAAGCCGTGGCACTGTTGAGAGCTCTGCTCGATGCCAATCCCCAACTTGTGCAGGTGCGCACCCAGTTGGCACATACACTTTACCTGTTGGGTAGGAGTGATGCCGCCATTTACCACTTTGAATTATTGTCCGAGGCCGCTTCCAACGACAATGACCGGGAATTTTATGAGAAATTCATACAGTTAAGTCAGAGCAGCAGGCCATGGAATGTTGGTGGCTATATTACCATCGCCCCAAGCAGTAATGTGTCAAATTCCACCGCCGCTAACATCGTCAGAATCGGGGGTATTCCGTTCAGGCCAACTCAAAGAGAAGAAAGCGGTATTGGGCTGAACTATGGCCTCAATGGCTCCTATCGGGTGGTGCTTCCCAATAATTACACAATTGTGTTTGGCGGTGGCATATCTGGATCGCAATACCGTGTGAAAGCCTATGATACGACCCAGTTTGATGCATTTGCGGTTCTGGCGCGTGACTTTGACAGCTGGGGTCTGGGGTTGGGTGTGTCTGGCGAGCATATCTTGAAAGCATGGACATCATATCGGACTGGCTTTGGCCCATTTGTGACTGCCAAATACTCATTCGGACGATTTGGAACAACCTCGGCCAAGCTGTCCTGGAAAAAGCTCGACTACAGTTCTGCCAATGCCTACGATGGCAGTGAAGCCAATTTCATTGTGAAGCACCACGTTGCATTGTCATCGGCAAGCAGTCTGGGTGTCAGCGCCTCGATCGGCTATGTCTCTGCGGCAACCCAGTTCAATGAGTACAGGAAATTTGGCGCAGGTGTCAGCTTTGTTCACGAATGGCCAGGTGGGTTTGTTTCGGATTTCAATGCCGATATTACGCGACGTAATTACGTTGGAAACTTTCCGCTGATGGGTATTCCTCGGGACGACACGATATATACCCTGTCGGCAGGGCTGACATTCAGGATGCTCAATTTCAAAGGCTTCGCACCCAGATTGGAGTTCTCTTACCTTTACAACAGATCGAATGTCGAGCTTTACGACTATCACAAAAGCAGTGCGGCGTTGACGTTGAGCAAGCGATTTTAAGTTCGTCTGCTTTTTGTCAGCCTTCGGTCGTTGATAGTGGATTAGCAGATACACCCTCAGCAACGTGTGCAATCAGCTCTGCTACATGCAATAACGATATGCGGTGTCCGGTACCCGCAATCGTCTTCAGCGAGGTCCCGGCCTCGCTGGCGATGCGCTCAATGATATAATGCGGGGTCGAGATGTCTTCTCCCTTCAGCTGGGTGCGCTTGGTTTCATACGTTGCGCCCTGAAGTCGCGCTGCCGTTTTTAAGTTGTGACCAGCAAGTAGCTGGATCAGAAGTGTTGTTTCGCTCACGGTCAGTCGTGTTTGATGGCTTCCTTGCCCCAGTTTTCATCAACGTTGCCATGCAGGCCTGGCAGGAAACTTCCAGTTTGTCCTTCAATCTCTATTCTTTCGCCGTCCGAGTCATACAGAGCCAATGACGATCCGAGCTTTTTGCCCAGGTGAGATTGTGCCGACGGAGAGATTATCCCATTGCGCATCTTTGCCTAGGAGACCAATAGCCTTGGGAACTGACATACTGGATTCATGTGCGACGAAACTAAAATTTCGTTTCAACATAAGACGCTGAAGTTTCTCAATAAATTTCCATATGTCGATCTGTGATTGCAGCCGATGGTGTCAATTTTTCTATCTGGTCGACGTGTGTCAGCTTCTCACCGGAGAATTTTCTGGTTTAGCGTTCACAACCATTCACGATCCTGTCAATCGCGGTTGTGTGATTTGCATGTGATCGGGCGTGGCACTCAGGTGCGGGTGGGTAATGAAGCCCACTTAATCCGGGAGAATTTCAATGATCAGAACAGTTTTTGTCGCAGCGCTGATAACCGCCGGCATGGCGCTTCCAGCACTCGCTGACGACATGATGATGTGTGATGATGCGCACGTCATGAAGGTCGAAGAGGCTGCGAAAATGCAAAAGGGTGAGAATATGGACATGGCCATGAAGGAAGTCGAAATGGCTAAAGCTGCGATGAAAAATGGCATGCAGGACGAATGCAAGATGCATCTCGACGAAGCTATGAAGCATGCCATGTAATGTGCCATTAGGCACCCAGTTTCGACAATAAGTGAAGCCGGAAAACCTTGGTTTTCCGGCTTTTTGCTTCAGCGAAGTGAAATAACTTTCTCATGTGTGGTAATAAAAAACGCGCCCTGAGGCGCGTTTTCAATGTCAGCATTTGCCGATCGTCAGATAAGCTTTGCAATCGCTACTGCAGTGTCGGACATACGGTTGGAGAAGCCCCATTCGTTGTCGTACCAGGAGAGGATGCGCACCAGGTTGCCGTCCATGACCTTTGTCTGCGCTGAGGCGAAGGTGGAGGAGTTGGGATTGTGGTTGAAGTCGACAGATACCAGTGGCTCGTCGGAGTAACCGAGGATGCCCTTCAATTCGCCTTCCGACGCAGCCTTGATGGCGGCGTTGACTTCTTCTGCCGTGGTGTTCTTGGAAGCGATAAACTTCAGGTCAACGACAGAGACGTTCGGCGTAGGAACGCGGATCGCGGAACCATCCAGCTTGCCCTTGAGTTCCGGCAGAACCAGGCCAACAGCCTTGGCAGCGCCGGTGGAGGTCGGGATCATTGACAGAGCCGCTGCACGTGCGCGGTAGAGATCCTTGTGCATGGTGTCCAGTGTCGGCTGGTCGCCTGTGTAGGCATGGATCGTGGTCATATAACCCTTTTCAATGCCAAATTCTTTGGACAGGACGTAAGCCACAGGTGCCAGGCAGTTGGTGGTGCAGGATGCGTTGGAAACAACCAGATCATCCTTGGTCAGCGTGTCGTGGTTGACGCCATAAACGATGGTCTTGTCTGCACCTTCAGACGGTGCGGAAACCAGAACGCGCTTAGCGCCTGCTGCCAGGTGGGCAGATGCCTTTTCCTTGGAGGTAAAGATGCCCGTGCATTCCATCACGATATCAACGCCCAGCTCACCCCAAGGCAGCTTGGACGGGTCACGTTCCGCCAGGCACTTGAAGCTGTCGGTGCCGATGGAGATCACATCGCCATTGACAGATACTTCATGCGGGAAACGACCGTGAACAGAGTCGTAGCGCAGCAGATGTGCGTTGGTTTCAACCGGCCCGAGGTCGTTGATCGCTACAATATCGACGTCCTTGCGACCGGATTCATAGATCGCGCGTACCACGTTACGGCCAATACGGCCAAAGCCATTAATTGCAATTTTTACAGTCATTGCGTTTCTCCCGCTCCTGATGACAGGTTACGATGGTGGCGAGAGGTTAATCCCCCCGCCAGTGTAAAGCATTTCAGTTCAGTGCGCCTTCGACTGCCGCGACAGTCGCATCCGCAGTGATGCCAAAATGTTCATAAAGCTCTTTGTAAGGACCGGACGCGCCGAAGCTGTCCATGCCAATGAAAATTCCGTCGTTGCCGATAAAGCGGTCCCAACCCTGGCGAATGCCAGCTTCGATAGCGACCTTGATCGGCGATGAGCCAACGATTGCTGTTTGATACTCTTCCGACTGCTCGGCAAAGAGTTCGAAGCAGGGAACCGATACAACGCGTGTTGTGACGCCCTTGGCTTCCAGCTTCTCCGCAGCCGCAACAGCGATCTCAACTTCCGAACCGGATGCGAAAATCGTAACCTGCGCATCGGCAGATGAGATGAGTTCATATGCGCCAGATGCGCACAGGTTTTCTTCGATCATTTTTGTGCGCTGAGCCACCAGGTTCTGACGGGTCAAAGCGATGCCAGAGGGGCGGTTTTCGCTTTCCAGAGCAAGCTGCCAGCATTCGGCAGTTTCCGTTGCGTCTGCAGGACGGAAGAACAACAGGTTCGGGATAGCGCGAAGTGCCGCAAAATGCTCGACAGGCTGGTGTGTCGGGCCGTCTTCGCCAAGGCCGATAGAGTCGTGGGTCAGCACGTGAATGACACGAATGCCCATCAGCGCAGCAAGACGGATTGACGGGCGGCAATAATCAGAAAAGATCAGGAAGCCACCGGAGTAAGGGATAAGGCCACCGTGAAGCGCGATGCCGTTCATGGCTGCGGCCATGCCGTGTTCGCGCACACCGTAGTGCAAATACCGGCCAGAAAAATCATCCGGTGTGATGGACGCTGTTTGGCTTGTCTTGGTGTTGTTGGAGCCGGTCAGGTCGGCCGAGCCACCGATGGTTTCCGGCACAACGCCGTTGATGACTTCCAGCACGTTCTGCGAAGCCTTGCGGGTGGCGACCGTCGGTGCGGTGTCTGCCAGTTCCTGCTTGTAGTTGTTGATTGCGGTCGCAAAGCTGCCGGGCAGAGAGCCGGCAAAGCGGCGGTTAAACTCGGCCTTCATGTCAGCGTCTGCGTCATCAAGACGGGCTTCCCATTCAGCTCGAGCCTTGGTTGAGCGAAGGCCGGCAAGGCGCCATGCATCCAAAATGTCAGACGGAATAGAGAAGGGTTCGCTATCCCAGTTCAATTCCTTGCGTGCAGCAGCAATTTCTTCTGCTCCCAGCGGCGCGCCGTGCACGTCGTGTGTGCCCTGCTTGTTGGGTGAGCCAAATCCGATGATTGTCTTGCAGGCAATCATGGTGGGCTTGTCAGAACGCTGTGCGGTTTCAATGGCTGCTGCGATTGCATCCGGATCGTGACCATCAACGGCCAGCGTGTTCCAGCCGGAGGCGCGGAAACGCGCATGCTGGTCGGTGCTGTCGGCTACGGAAATCGCGCCATCAATGGAAATACCGTTGTCGTCCCAGAAAACGATCAACTTGTTGAGCTTGAGGTGACCTGCCAGCGCAATTGCTTCCTGGCTGATACCTTCCATGAGGCAGCCGTCGCCGGCCAGTGCATAGGTATAGTGGTCAACGAGTTCCTGGCCGAATTCAGTCGCCAGCTTGCGCTCGGCAATCGCCATACCAACAGCGTTGGCAATGCCCTGGCCAAGTGGACCAGTGGTGGTTTCAATGCCAGAAGCATGACCATATTCAGGGTGGCCGGCGGTTTTCGCGCCAATCTGACGGAAGTTTTGAATATCCTCGATCGTCATGTCTTCGTAGCCGGTGAGGTAGAGCAGCGAATACATGAGCATGGAGCCATGACCGGCAGAAAGAACAAAGCGGTCGCGGTCTACCCAGTTCGGACACTTGGGGTCGAACTTCAAAAAGCGGGTGAAAAGAACCGTTGCGATGTCAGCGGCGCCCATTGGCAGGCCGGGGTGACCCGAATTGGCCTTTTGCACGGCGTCCATGGAAAGAAAACGGATCGCATTGGCCATCCGGTTATGTTTTTCGCGAGAGGTCATATTGTTTCCGATGTTTGCTGCAGACCGTAGATCGGCCACTCCCAAAATTCGCGTGACAAATAGCAGGTGCTAGGCCCAAGTCAATAAATCCCAAGTGATCTTATCATCAGTTTCCTTGAAATATGCCAATTCTGCGTGCAGGAAGATGATGCATGTCAATCATGTGGATATTTCCACAATAATCCTACGGCAACATCATATAGCCTTTATTGACGCTTGGCATGATGGCTGACTAGTCTCGCGTAATCTTGCATCAGCAAACTGTACCGATTCGACACCATGAAGAGTGGACGCAATGATGTTGCCTGCAGAAAAGACGGTGAAAACTGCAATTGAGGAGCTGCGCGGCGCCATTGAAGGCCTTGGCCATGCCGTTGATCTGCGTTTTGAGAAGGAGCGTGCCAGCAGCGAGTTCAGGGACGAAGTGCGCCGTGCGCATGAAGATCGCTCTCGTCTGGCGCAAGAGCTCGATCAGTCGGAATTTCGAGCAAACAGGCTTGAAGAGGTCAATCGTGAAGTTTCACGGCGTCTTGTTACAGCGATGGAGACTATCCGCGTTGTTCTCGACCGACAAGAGTAGGTGAGGGGGCGCATGGCGCAGGTAACAGTTCAGATTGACGGCAAGGCCTATCGCATGGCCTGTGAAGAAGGTCAGGAAGACCACCTCAGCGAGTTGGCCAACCGTTTTGACCGCTATGTTACACATCTGCGCAGTCAATTTGGTGAAATTGGAGACCTGCGATTGACCGTTATGGCCGGTATCATGGTCATGGACGAGTTGGCGGAAAATACACGCAAACTGGCCAGCGTTGAAGAAGAGCTTGAGAGCTTGAAGAAAAACCGCGACAGCATGTTGGCCACATCGTCAAAAAGTGATGCATTGTTGGTCGCAGCGCTCGGCGAGCTGACAGGCCAGATTAACGGCATTTCTGCAAAGCTGACGGAAAAATCCAAGGACAAGAACGCAATCAACTGACGCTGGATGAGGACGGAACCCAACCGCGTCCATTTTTCTCGTCATCCCGCGTTGCCCGCCCGTTAGCCACTGGTGTCAGTGCGCCGACGGACTCTTCGCTTGTTGATGCCAAGCCGCTGCACTTTATCCGCGAAATCGCTAATGGAATTTGACCAAGATCATGGCAGGCGAGCGAATTGCCCTGTCTGATATGCCTCGACGCATCGCTCCGACCGGCTGGTCAATTTGGATTCGAGCCGGTCACAGCATTAGGAGGCCGTAATGTCCAAACATGTATTTTCCTTTGACGTTGGCAATGGCAAAGACAAGCAATTGCTGGGCGGAAAAGGCGCCAACCTTTGCGAAATGACGCAGATCGGGCTCAATGTCCCTCCCGGCTTTGTGATTTCCACAAAGGCCTGCCTGGAATATCTCGATACACCGGACCGCACTTTGCCAGCCGGTGTTATGGATGATGTGCGCAAAGAAATTGCAGCACTTGAGGCCAAGACCGGGAAAGGCTTTGGCGACGCTGGCAACCCGCTTCTCGTTTCCGTTCGTTCCGGCTCGGCTATGTCAATGCCCGGCATGATGGACACGATCCTCAATTTGGGCCTGAATGCGGATACGCTGCAGGGCATTATCGCGCAGATGGATAATCCGCGTTTCGGGCATGATGCCTATCGCCGTTTCATCCAGCTTTTTGGCAAGGTCGCGCTGGGGATTCCAGACGAAAAATTCGACGAGGAGTTTGAGGAGGTCAAACGTCAGGCTGGCGTGAAAGCAGATGTGGGGCTGTCGGCTGAGCATCTGCAGGACATTTCCGAACGGTTCCTGCGTGTCGTGCAGGCAGAAACCGGCAAACCATTCCCGGCGGATCCGTTTGAGCAGTTGGAAATCGCCATCAAGGCCGTCTTCAACTCCTGGATGGGGCGCCGCGCGGTCGACTATCGCCGCGAATTCCACATCACGCCTGACATGGCAAATGGCACAGCCGTAAACGTGGTGACCATGGTGTTTGGCAATTTGGGTGATACGTCTGCAACAGGCGTGGCATTCACCCGCTATCCCGACACAGGCGAAAACCGACTGTTCGGAGAATATCTCGTCAATGCGCAGGGTGAAGACGTGGTGGCAGGCATTCGCACGCCGAAGCCAATTGCCGAATTGAAAACCGAAATGCCCGAAATGTACCGACAGCTGGAAGAGCTGCGGGCGAAACTGGAAAGTCACTACAAGGAAATTCAGGACTTCGAATTCACCATTGAAAATGGTCGCCTCTACTGCCTTCAAACACGTAACGGCAAGATGAACGCCACTGCCATGGTCCGCACATCTGTTGAACTGGTGCAGGAAGGCCTGATTTCGAAGGCCGAAGCACTGCTGCGCGTGAACCCGGAATCCTTGGAACAGCTTCTCTTCCCGCAGATTGATCAGACTGCTGGTGCAAAATCTATTGCAACCGGACTTCCCGCTTCCCCCGGTGCAGGCGTGGGCATGGCCGTTTTTGACGCTGACCGGGCTGAAAAACTGGGACGTGGCGAAGGCAAGAAGGTCATTCTGGTGCGTGAAGAAACCAAGCCAGAAGACATTCACGGTTTCTTTGCCTCGCAGGGGATTTTGACCTCGCGCGGTGGCAAGACCTCGCACGCTGCCGTGGTTGCCCGTTCCATGGGGCGGGCTTGCGTGGCCGGGGCCGAAGGCATCGAGATTGATGTTGCCAAACGCCGTGCGGTGGTTGGCAGCCACACGATTGAAGAAGGCGACGTGATTACCATCAACGGCACCACTGGCGAGGTTTATCTCGGAGAAGTGCCGATGATTGAGGCGCGCATTTCTGAAGAGTTGATGACGCTGCTCGGCTGGGCCGATGAGGCGGCCCGCATCAAGGTCTTTGCCAATGCGGATACGCCTTTGGATGCCAAGAAAGCACGCGATTACGGTGCCGTAGGTATTGGTCTTTGCCGTACCGAGCGTATGTTCAACGCGAAGGAGCGTCTGCCAATTGTGGTTGAAATGATTGTCTCGGAAACCGCTGAGGAACGCCAGACGGCGCTCGACAAGCTACTGCCGATCCAACGCAGCGACTTCAAGGGCATCTTCAAGGCCATGGCACCCTATCCGGTGACGATCCGACTTCTGGACCCGCCGATGCATGAGTTCCTGCCTTCGGAAAATCAGTTGGTGGATGAGATCAGCCAGTTGAGCCATCTGCGTGAAACGCTGACAGGCATCGAAATGCTTTCGGATTCAGCGGAAATGCTGTTTGCCGGGGAAAATCGCCCCGCGGTCAGCGTTCCTGCATCGCCTCAGCTTGTGGATGATGTGCTGCGCCGCAAGCAGAAAGTGCTGAAAATGGTGCGCAATCTGCACGAAGTGAACCCGATGCTGGGCCATCGTGGTGTACGTCTGGGCATCTCGTTCCCTGAAATCTACGACATGCAGATCAGAGCCATTCTGGAAGCAACCGCAGAGTGCCAGAAGGAATGCCTTGATGTGCAGCCCGAAATCATGGTGCCGCAGGTCGCAGAGGTTGAAGAACTCAAGATCATCAAGAAGCATGTTGATGCGCTCAAGGCGGCCATCGAAGCGCGCTATGGTGTGACACTCAACTTCAAATTCGGCTCGATGCTGGAAGTTGTTCGTGGCTGCTTGCGTGCCGATGCGTTGGCCGATGTGGCAGAGTTCTTCTCATTTGGTACAAACGACCTGACACAGGCGACCTTCTCCTTCTCGCGTGAAGATGCGGAAAACAAGTTCCTGCCGCTCTATGTTGCGAACAACATTTTGACGGAGAACCCGTTTGAAGCGCTCGATCAGTCAGGCGTTGGCAAGCTGATGAAACTCGCCGTTGGGGAAGCACGCGCAAAGCGCGACAACATGAAGATCGGGATATGCGGTGAACACGGAGGCCATCCGGCATCCATTGCCTTTGTTGACGGGATTGGGCTGACATACACGTCATGCTCTGCACCACGTGTGCCTATTGCGCGGTTGGCGGCAGCGCAATCGAACCTGAAAGCAAAGGCATAATAAGCGGGGACGGGAAGCGCCGGGCAGTGGACATTCTGCTCGGTGTTTTCTCTTCAACCTGCCATTACACCAGGGGCGTCAGCATGCCTTTGGTGTTTTCACTTATATAGCTTCGCTGGGTTGGGTGTCTGCACCGGAATGATGTCTCATAAAATGCTATTCTTTCCCCACTGGCGCATGACCGCGAAGCACACTATATATCGCAAGCGGTCTGCGCTTCTCGGCAGGATACATCAATCCCCGGGGCCTTACTTGATCCTTAGGGAGCTGTCCCTGTCTTGGCTCGTGGGCCTTGGCATATGGCGCCCACCTACTTTTGTAGGTTCCCGGGATCGTAAACATCCACCGGTTGTCGTGGATCGCGCTTTATCTACCGTTTTCCCAATTTTCTGAGCAGTTTTTCGAGGCGCGCCTTCTTGGCGGGCTGAGGAATTTCAGCGATGCGCGTTCGTACAATCTCCTCAAAACGCGGAATATCGTCCTGCAGCAGACTTGGAGCAGTCAGTTCTGCATACATGGGTGTCTGGTTTGTGGCCGCATTGGCCAGACGCGTAAAAATCACGGGCATGAGTATGTCGTGGTAGCGTGGATCGCTGTTTAGCGTGGCCAGCAACGCCATCGCCTTGTCCTTGGAAATCACGCTTGCGCGGTCGGCGATTTCGAGAATCGCATTAATCTCGGACATCAGTTTATCTGGTGTGACCGCTGCAAGGGCTGCAAGCGCACTCATGGCACCCCACACCATGCGGTTATCTTTGGACCGCAGAACCTCCAGAAAGCTATCCACGTGCGGGGCGAGCAATTCAGGTCGACGCTCTGCTGTTTCGTAGAGCGTCTTGATTGCATCATGTTTCAAGGTTTTTGTGCCGGTGCTCAACAAATCGACCAGGATCGCAATATTTGCCGTATCGCCCTCGGAAGCCAGTTTCTCCGCAAGCGCGATGTTGGGCTCCTCGTCGCGCCGATCAAGCGATGAGGCAAGCTGGGAAACGACATGCAATTCTCAATCTCCTGTTACAG
Source organism: Ensifer sp. (assembly GCA_050301895.1). Classification (GTDB taxonomy): domain Bacteria; phylum Pseudomonadota; class Alphaproteobacteria; order Rhizobiales; family Rhizobiaceae; genus Ensifer_A. The sequence goes on from JBNKZZ010000012.1 coordinate 90,386, forward strand.
ATCGAATATTGTCGGCCAATTGGCATACGTCAATGCGGGTAAGAAATTGCGACCTATACGTTGCAGACTTGAACCTCGCACAGGGTCGTGTAATTTCCGCGGCGAAGATTGCTTTCCGGCAGCCGCCGAGTGAACCGTAAAGGGCAGAAAATATGACTTTCAAGACACTTGATGATCTCACCGATGTTTCCGGCAAGCGCGTTCTCGTGCGTGTCGACCTCAATGTTCCGGTTCAGGATGGCAAAGTGTCTGACACGACACGCATAGAGCGCGTGGCGCCGACTATCACCGAACTTTCAGACAAGGGCGCGAAGGTGATACTTCTCGCACACTTTGGCCGCCCGAAAGGTGAAGTTGTGGCTTCCATGTCGCTGGAGCCGATTGCGGCGGCAGTAGAAGATGTTCTGGATCGCCGTGTGTTCTTTGCAGGCGATTGCATCGGCGAAGTTGCGGAACGAGCTATCGGGGAACTGAATTCCGGTGACATTCTGCTGTTGGAAAATACGCGTTTCCACAAGGGCGAGGAAAAGAACCTGCCCGAGTTTGCGACAGCGCTCGCAGCCAATGGTGATGTCTTCGTCAACGATGCCTTCTCGGCAGCACACCGCGCCCACGCGTCGACCGAAGGTTTGGCGCATTACATGCCTGCCTATGCTGGTCGCACGATGCAGGCTGAGCTGGAGGCGCTTGAAAAAGGTCTCGGCAATCCGGCCCGTCCTGTGGTTGCCATTGTTGGTGGCGCTAAGGTTTCGACCAAGATTGATCTCCTGCAGAACCTTGTGAAGAAGGTGGATGTGCTGGTGATTGGCGGCGGTATGGCCAACACCTTCCTTGCGGCTCAAGGCATCAATGTTGGCAAATCCCTCTGCGAACACGATTTGGCTGAAACGGCCCGCAAGATATTTGAAGAAGCGGAGAAGGCAGGATGCGAAATCGTGCTGCCACTTGATGGTGTCGTTGCGCGCGAGTTCAAGGCAAATGCAGAGAACGAGACCGTCGCGGTTAGCGCCATTCCAGAAGATGCCATGATGCTGGATGTCGGTCCGCAATCCATTGCTCTCGTCAATGACCGCATTGGCAAAGCTTCCACACTGGTCTGGAATGGTCCCATGGGTGCCTTCGAAATCGAGCCATTTGACAAGGCAACGGTTGCGGCTGCCAAGCATGCGGCGGCACAAACCGAGGCTGGCAAGCTGGTCTCTGTTGCAGGTGGTGGTGATACCGTTGCCGCGTTGAACCATGCGGGCGTGGCTGACGAATTTACATATGTTTCCACGGCTGGCGGTGCGTTCCTGGAATGGATGGAAGGCAAGCCGTTGCCGGGCGTTGAAATTCTGGAAATCAAATAATCGGGTGATCAAAGAACCGAGCTAAACGAAGAGGGCGGGTGCCAGTCTGGCACCCGCCCTTGATTTGTTTGGTGCGACCAGTGCTTATCGCTTGGCCACGGACCGACCAGCCGAGCCCAAGTCTTTCATGGCTTCTTCAATACGGGCAACCATGCCGAGTTCGCCTGCACGCAGCCATTTGCGCGGGTCGTAGAACTTCTTGTAGGGCGTGCCGTCATTGGGGTCGACCTGGTGCTTGTAGGCAATCGGGTTCTCGTCGATCTTGGCGGCGACCGCCTCCGCAAAGGCAAACTGAATGTCTGTGTCCAGGTTCATCTTGAACACGCCATAAGAAACGGCTTCTTCGATCTTTGATTTCTCGGAGCCGGAACCGCCATGGAAAACAAGGCTCAACGGTTTGTCACCGCCGCCACGCTCTTTCGAGATCAGCGCCTGCGAGTTCTTGAGGATTTCCGGACGCAGCTTGACGTTGCCCGGTGCGTAAACGCCATGAACATTGCCGAAGGATGCAGCAACAGTAAAGTGACCGATCTTGGACAAAATGTCGTAGGCGTAGAGAACATCTTGCGGCTGGGTATAGAGCTTGGGATTGTCAGCGTCGCCGTCTTCCAGCTCTTTGCCAATGCCGTCTTCTTCACCGCCGGTTACGCCCAGTTCGATTTCCAGGCTCATATTCAACGGTGCCATGCGCTCCAGATATTTCGCGCATGTTGCAACGTTTTCTTCCAATGGCTCTTCTGAAAGGTCGATCATGTGTGACGTGTAGAGCGGCTTGCCCGTACGCTTGAAATGTTCTTCGCCATGATCGAGAAGACCATCGACCCAAGGCAGCATTTTGCGGTTGCAGTGGTCGGTGTGCAGCACGACGCAGATACCGTATTCTTCAGCGAGAAGATTGACATGCTGCGCGATGGATACTGCGCCTAGCACGCGCGCCTTCATGCTATCTTCCATGCCAGCGCCGGCAAAAAACTGCGCGCCGCCATTCGACATCTGAATGATAATGTCGGATTTCGCTTTGGCCGCTGCCTCCAGCACGGCGTTGACGCTGTTTGTGCCAGTTACATTGACTGCAGGCAGGGCATAGCCGCCGTCCTTGCAGGCCTCAAGTAGTCGAGAATAGTCTTCTCCGGTAACCACGCCGGGTTGCAGATTAAGTCCGCTCACGCTGATCTCCCTGTTGCTTCAAACAATGAATGCTCACTCCTAAAACCAGAGTTTGTTTAGGAAGTAAAAATTAAAGCGTCCAGAGTTACATCGCGTATTTTTCGCCTTTTAAGTCATTTAAACGATTAGATTTAAAGCGCTTTTATGAATTTCAGGCGTTGCGCATGTGAAACCCCGGATTTGGTGTTTTCCGTGATCCATTATGCACAGCCTGGCGGGCGCGAATGTGACTTATGTCAAGGTCTGATGGCGACGACCAGCATGGTAATCGCAAAGGCGAAGATAGCAATTTTCCAGAAATCTCCGCGCTTTCTGAGACCCGGTAGTCCGAGCGGTTTGATGATGTGGACAAGCATTGCCAATATCATCAAGACGGAGATTATCTTTGCCAGCACTTTTGTTTCCACAGCAGCGGTAATAACATCGTTCGAGAAAGGTCGAATCTGTCGTGCACACGATACGATTCGCCCCCAAAGGACAAGCTCTCGCCATGATACTGGGTCAATGAGGCGCAAAGAACTGGAGAGCAGTTAGATATTCGATTCTGACTGGAGACTGGAATTTATCCCTATGGCGCGCAGCATCATTCCCATTTTTGCATTGCTTCTAGGCACATTGTTTTTGTTTGTTGGCAATGGGCTGCACGGTCTGCTTCTGCCAGTGCGTGGTGCAGCGGAACATTATTCGACCACAGAGCTTGGCCTGTTCGGCACGTCCTGGTCCATCGGCTTTGTTTTGGGCTGCTTTTTCGCGCCAATGCTGGTTTTGAGAACCGGTCATGTGCGTGCATTTGCCAGTTTCATTTCGCTTATGGCGATCAGCGCGCTGGCCACCGGTGTGATGGTCGATCAACATGCGTGGATTGGTCTGCGTGCCATCGCAGGTTTTTCAACCGCCGGCACCTCCATGATTATTGAAAGCTGGCTGAATGAGCGGGCTGAGAACGAGACACGCGGCACGATTTTCTCGACCTATATCGCGGTGACGCTTGTTGGCGTTATGGGCGGGCAGATGATCCTGTCCCTTGGCGATGTGATGACGACAACATTGTTCATGATTGCCGGGATACTCTATTGTGTGGCGATGCTGCCGACGACGCTTTCAACAGCTGCATCGCCGCAGCCACTGACCAGCGTCAAGTTGGATATTCCGGCACTCTACCGAAACTCGCCGATTGCCTCCGTTGCCATGTTTCTGATCGGCATGGCCAATGGGGCCTTTGGAACGCTTGGCGCTGTTTTTGGCACCGGCACTGGGCTCAGCACCGCCAAGATTGCGTTGATGATGAGCCTTGTAATCTTTGCTGGAGCCATCATGCAGTTTCCAACCGGGCGGCTGTCCGACAGAATGGACCGTCGTGTCGTGTTGGCGATTGTCTCCGCTGTCGGGGCGATTGCTGGCTGGTTGATGCTGCTCCTGCAACCGTCGGATCCCAGCATTCTCTTCGCAATTATTATCGTCTACGGTGCGGCTGCAAACTCCCTGTACCCAATCGCTGTTGCCCACGCCAACGACCTTGCCGCTCCTGAAGATTTCGTGAAGGTGTCAGGCGGTCTGCTTCTGCTCTATGGCTTCGGAACCATTCTTGGGCCGACAATCGGCGGTCCGGTTATGTCAATCATGGGGCCTTATGCGTTGTTTGGAATTACGGCGTTCGCGCACTTTTCCGTCATGGTCTACGCGCTGTTCCGCAGCCGTTTTGGTGCAGCGGTGGCTGCCGAAGACAAGGATACCTATATGGCACTGGGTAGCGCAACGTTGACGACGCCGGAAGGCTATCATCTCAGCCCGCGTGCCAATCCGGAACCCGATGTGTTCGAATTTGAGATCGTCGCAGATGAGGGAGGCAGTGAATGAGTGTGTTTGACGAAGAAGGCCAGAAACGCAAGGCTATTCACGAAATCGGCTGCGACCTTTCATTTCTCTCAGTCGATGAACTTGAAGCACGCATAGAGCAGATGCGTCAGGAAATTGTGCGTATCGAGTTGGAAATCAAGTCGAAATCGGCCAGCAAATCTGCTGCTGAAGGTCTCTTCAAGAAATAGAGATTTTCGTGCAGTTAAGTTCAACGTAGTGTCTTTTGCGTGCCTGAATGCCGATAATTAACGGTTCAGAAACCTTTATAAGGTATTACCAATACATCCAGACTTTCTGGACTCAGATGTTTTCTCTAGTGGGCAACTTCTGATTTTCTCCCTGTTTTACCTTGAGAGCCGCTTTGCGGCTCTTTTTTTGTCTGCTCGCTTCAGACAGCTGTTGGTATTAACCCTTTATTAAGAAACAGCTTGCGCGTTTGCGCTATAACCATCATCTTAGCGTCCATGGTTCTGGCGGCGCTTTTTGCAGCCGACGCCTTGTAGATGTGGTGCGTAGCGAGGAAAATTAGATGAGCGATCAAGCAATTAACACTATCAGCTTTGCGGGCCACGTGGCTTCATCGTCAAAATTTCAGGGCATCTATTCCGAAGGAATGGCTCTGGTTGAAGAAACCGCAAGCTATCTGGACGGCCCAGGCCGCGCTGCTTCCAAGCTGCTGCCGCGTCCAGTTTCTGTGCTTTATGCGTCTGAATCCATGCGTCTGACGACTCGCCTTATGCAGGTCGCTTCATGGCTGTTGCTACAGCGCGCCGTCAACAATGGTGAGATGACACGTGACCAGGTGATGGCCGAGAAAAAGAAGGTTCGCCTGGAAGCCTACAATATTGACCGCGATGCGCAAGGTTGGGAGGAGCTTCCGATTTCCTTCCGCGACCTCGTTGAGCGTTCCATGCGCCTGCAGGCTCGCGTTGCCATTCTGGATCGTGAGATCTATCGTCAGGAAGACAAGATTGTCGCGCACGACAATGAGAATAGCGTACAGGCTCAGCTTTCCCTGCTGCAGACGGCCTTTTCACGCCACTAAAAAGACCCGCATTTTTTAAAGACCTTCAGTCTGGCCCGGTTTCGACCGGGCCTTTTCTTTGTGTGCTGCCATCCATGAACGTAAAAAACCGCGCCAGCTATGCTGAGCGCGGTTTTTTGAAATACGTTGTCCGGCTGTGCCGAACCGGCAATTAGATGCCGAGACCTGCGAAGCGCTTGTTGAACTTCGAAACGCGGCCGCCGCGGTCCAGAAGCTGCTGGTTGCCGCCGGTCCATGCCGGATGAGACGTCGGGTCGATTTCGAGGTTCATAGTATCGCCTTCAGAACCCCAAGTGGAGCGAGTCTCGTACTCGGTGCCATCGGTCATGACGACTTTGATCATGTGATAGTCGGGATGAATATCAGCCTTCATTTTACACTTCCTGCCTGTTCTTGGGGTCCCTTGCCGCAAGGCATTGCAGTCTTTGACCCAAACTCGTAAAGGAAGCCGCAACCTGTTTTCAGGAAACGGCCTTTAAATTCAGTTGGTGGGCCTATACATGATGGCGGGCCGGATAACAAGGCCCGGTAAAAGAAATGCTGTATTTGCCTGTTTGGTGCGGGTAAAGAAAGGTTAGTTGTGAGCGAAATCGTTGAAAACAAGGGCGCGCGCGAGCGCTCGGTAAAGCCACTGGCTAATCTCTTGCCCTATTTGAAGCGCTACAAAGGGCTGGTGACAGGTGCGTTGGTATTTCTGGTGCTGGCGGCTACTACAACGCTGGTGATTCCGCTGGCCGTGCGGCGCATGATCGACCACGGTTTTAATGCTGATGATGCTGCCTTTATCGACAATTATTTTGTGATGCTCATCGTTCTGGCGTCCGTACTCGCGCTGGCAAGCGCCATGCGGTACTACTTCGTGATTACGATTGGCGAGCGTATCGTTTCCGATCTTAGGCGTGATGTGTATGCCCATGTTATGACGCTTTCGCCGTCATTCTTCGATGTGAATCAGTCTGGTGAAATCGTCTCGCGTCTGACAGCAGACACGACTCAGGTGAAGTCCGTTGTTGGCGCTACCGCATCGCTGGCGCTCAGAAACACACTTCTTTGCCTCGGAGCTATAGTCATGATGGTTTATACAAGTCCCCGTCTTTCCGGGCTGGTACTTGTGGCGATACCGCTAATCGTATTTCCATTGATTGCATTTGGTCGTTCGGTGAGACGTCGGTCCCGCCGGGCGCAGGATACGCTTGCTGAAGCATCATCCTTTGCCAATGAGTCGATTGGGGCGGTTAGAACGGTTCAGGCTTTCAACGGTGGTCCGATGGCTGCCGACCGCTATTCGACGGCTGTTGAAAGTGCCTATGAGGCGGCCAGGCAGGCCATCAAGTCGCGTTCGCTTCTGACCGGCATTGCAATTTCCATGGTCTTTGGCAGCGTTGCCGCAATTTTGTGGGTCGGTGCCCACTCAGTTTTGGCAGGCACCATGTCGGCAGGCACGCTCAGCCAGTTCCTTATCTATTCAGTTGTGGCCGCGGGAAGCCTTGGTGCTCTCTCGGAAGTATGGGGTGAGATATCTCAAGCTTCGGGTGCTGCGGAGCGGCTGGGCGAACTTCTGCATGAAGTGCCTGCAGTGCGTGCGCCAGTGTCACCTGTAGCACTACCGACACCGCCGCGCGGTGAAATTGCGTTTAGCGATGTTCATTTTGCCTATCCGGTCAGCCCTGATCGGTCTGCATTGAATGGTCTGAGCTTTGACGTTGGCGCAGGTGAAACGGTCGCGATCGTCGGACCTTCCGGCGCTGGTAAGAGCACCATTTTTTCGCTGATTATGAGATTTTATGACGCGAAGTCCGGCACCATCGCCGTAGATGGTGTGGCGGTGCAGGATGCAGATCCCACCGACCTGCGCTCGCGGCTATCCATAGTGCCGCAGGATGTGACGATCTTTGCGGCCTCTATTCACGACAACATTGCCTACGGTGCACCGGGTGCCTCGCGCGAGATGGTGGTGGAGGCTGCCAAGGCAGCTCAGGCGCACGAATTTATTGAAAAGCTGGAAGCGGGCTACGACACTGTGGCGGGTGAGCGCGGTATCACGCTTTCCGGTGGACAACGCCAGCGAATTGCCATTGCGCGGGCGATTTTGAAGAACGCACCTGTGCTGTTGCTGGATGAAGCGACCTCGGCGCTGGATGCAGAGAGCGAAAAGCTGGTGCAGGTTGCGCTTGATGGCTTGATGCAGAATCGCACGACCCTGGTGATTGCCCACCGGTTGGCGACAGTGCTGAAAGCGGATCGCATTCTGGTGCTCGCCGATGGTCGTCTGGTGGAACAGGGAACGCATGAAAGCCTTGTCGCTCAAGGTGGTGTCTATGCACGCCTTGCCGAGCTGCAATTCAATCACGCGTGAGATGTGAGGGCCGACCGGCGCTTAACCTGAGGGAGGGGTAATGCCACATTATCTGGTCATTTCGCACGACAATCCGGGCATGCTGGATGTACGCAAGGCAAACCGTGATGCGCATCTGGCGCACGTGAAAACGGGCGGTGAAGGTTTGGTGCGTGTGCTTGTCGGTTCGCCGCTTGGTGCGGAAACCATGAACGGAACATGGATGGTGATGGAGGCGGAAAACGAGGACAAAATCCACGCATTCAACGCCGCCGATCCCTATGAGATCAATGGTCTTTTTGCGTCACGCGAAATCCTGCCCATTCATGCGGTGTTCGACCCGACAAGGATCGTGGCTGAGGATCAGCTGTAGGCTACTTCCCCACAGACTGCCCCGCAACACGTCCTGAAAACAGGCAGCCGCCAAGGAACGTGCCTTCCAGTGCATTGTAGCCGTGGTATCCGCCACCGCCAAACCCGGAAACTTCGCCTGCGGCATAGAGGCCCGGCACAGGCTGTCCATTAAGCTCCAGAACGCGGCCCTGCAGGTCTGTCTGCAGACCACCCAGCGTTTTGCGCGTCAGGATGTTGAGTTTGACGGCGATCAGCGGGCCGGCTTTTTCGTCCAGCAGTCGGTGCGGTTTGGCCGTGCGCATCAGCTTGTCACCGAGATAATGGCGCGCGCCGCGGATGGCAGTCACTTGTGCATCCTTGTTGAACTTGTTGTCGATTTCGCGGTCGCGCGCCTCGACGATTTTACGCACTTTCATGGCATCCAGACGGTGTTCGCCGGAAAGTGCGTTCATCCCCTCAACGAGATCTTCCAGATTGTCGCGAACGACGAAATCTTCGCCTTTGTCCATGAAGGCCTGCACATTGGGCGGCGGGTTCTTGCCAAGCCTTTTCAAAAGCTGGCGAATGGATTTGCCGGTCAGGTCGGGGTTTTGTTCGGAACCGGACAGTGCAAATTCCTTTTTGATAATCGCCTTGGTGAGAATGAACCAGCTATAGTCATGTCCCGTTGCCTTGATCGCTTTCAAGGTCGCCAGCGTGTCGAAGCCCGGCATGGCGGGAGCGTTGAAGCGGTTACCATCGGCATCCAGCCACAGCGATGAGGGGCCGGGCAGAATGCGAATGCCATGGTTCGGCCATATGGGATCGAAATTGCGTAGGCCTTCAGTATAGTGCCACATGCGGTCTGCATTGATGACAGAACCGCGTGCACGCTGTGTGATCTCTACCATGCGACCATCGACGTGGGGAGGGACACCCGCCACCATAAATTCCGGTGGTTTGCCAAGACGATCCTGAGGCCAATTCTTGCGCACGAGATCGAGATTGCCGCCTATACCACCGGACGTAACAATCGTTGCACCTGCTGTGATTTCAAAATCTCCGACAACCTCGCGGGAGCTTTTTCCGCCACGATGGATCGGATCATCGGCAAGCAGTGAGCCCCGCGCGCCAATCACCACGCCATTGCTGGTGAGAAGCTCATCCACTTGATGGCGGAAGCGGAATTGTAGCAGGCCCTTGGCCTCCGCTGCCTTGCACAGGCGGATAAAGGGTTCCAGTGTTGCAGGCCCCGTGCCCCAGGTGATGTGGAATCGCGGCACAGAATTGCCGTGGCCATTGGCCAGAGAACCGCCACGTTCCGCCCAACCCACAACGGGGAACCAGCGCATGCCGAGCGAATGCAGCCACGCCCGTTTTTCACCATTGGCGAAATTGAGATAGGCCTCTGCCCAAAGACGCGGCCAATGGTCTTCAGCGCGGTCGAACTGCGCTGATCCCATCCAGTCCTGGCGGGCAAGATCGATATTGTCTTTGATGCCCAATCGGCGCTGCTCGGGGCTGTCTACAAAGAACAGGCCGCCCAGCGACCAGAATGCCTGACCGCCGAGATTTTGTGGACCTTCCTGATCTGCAACAATAACTTTTAAGCCACGCGCGACAGCTTCATTTGCCGCCACAAGGCCCGCCAGACCGCCACCGATAATCAGTACATCGCAATCCATCTCATATTCCTCCCGGTGGCAGCCAAACGCTGTCTGCTTTTGCGACTTGGTATAGCACTCGTGGGGCGGGTTTCCAGCATTTGCTTCAGACGGCCACTTGTCTATTGGCAATTTCGCTGGCCGGAGGGCGGAATGCTAACCAAGCCTTAACCATAATGAGTTCTTACTGAAATTGTTTGAATTGCAGGCAAATTGCGCCTTCGTTTGACCAAATTTTCCGGCGAAGAGGCAATTGGCTGGGATGGCAGATTGCGCAGTGGCGCCGCTGTCGAATTGATTTCTGATTTTCTGCGCCCGGGGAAATTGACCGGGCGTTTGGATTCGAAGGGCACGTTTATGGAACAAGTTGGATTGGCGAGTGTGAGTGAGGTGAGCCTGTGGGCTTTGTTCATTCAGGCCGGGTTCGTGGTGAAGCTGGTGATGCTGGGCCTGATCGCGGCATCTGTTTGGACCTGGGCGATCATCGTCAACAAGTCCATCGTATTTGCAAGAATGGGTCGGCAACTTGATCAGTTTGAGCAGGTCTTCTGGTCCGGACAGTCATTGGAAGAACTCTATCGCACGCTTTCAGACCGGCAGAATTCCGGCATGAGCGCCATCTTTGTGGCTGCGATGCGGGAATGGAAGAAGTCGTTTGAGCGCGGTGCGCGGTCGCCGATTGGTTTGCAGATGCGTATCGACAGATCGATGGATGTGACACTCGCGCGGGAATCCGAATATCTGGAGGCCCGTCTCAACTGGCTCGCAACCATCGGGTCCGCCGCCACCTTTGTCGGCCTCTTCGGTACTGTTGTTGGTATCATGACTTCGTTTCAGTCAATCGCTGGTTCCAAGTCGACCAACCTTGCCGTCGTTGCACCAGGCATCGCGGAAGCGCTTCTAGCGACAGCTATAGGTCTCGTTGCCGCAATTCCAGCCATCATCGCCTATAACAAGTTCTCCGTGGATGCAGGCAAGATCAATGCGCGGATGGAGGCGTTTGCCGACGAATTTGCCGCCATTCTTTCGCGCCAGATTGATGAGAAACTTCAGTCTCGTCAGGCTGCCCAGTAAGCGCTGGATGAGGGAAGGACAAATTCCATGGTCATGGCGGTAAAAGGGCAGGGCGGTTCAGGACGCAGGCGCGGTGGTCGGCGCGGGCGCAGCAAAGGGGCTCCCATTGCCGAGATCAACGTGACGCCGATGGTGGATGTCATGCTGGTGCTGCTTATCATTTTCATGGTGACCGCACCGCTCATGACTGTCGGTGTTCCGATTGATCTGCCGGAAACCCAGGCCAAGCAGCTTAATGCGGAAACGCAACCGATTACGGTTTCGGTCAATCAGGCCGGTGAAATCTTCTTGCAGGAAACGCCCATCGCTATCGATGAAGTGGTGCCGAAACTGCAGGCGATTGCCACAACGGGCTATTCAGAGCGCATTTTTGTGCGCGGTGATGCGAATGCCGACTATGGCACAGTGATGAAGGTCATGGCGCGCATTTCGACTGCTGGTTACAAGAATATCGGTCTTGTGACGCAGCAGGAACAGGATCAGTGACGGTCACACAATGAAGGGCAGCCTAGCCACATCGGCAATTCTGCACGCAGCCGTTCTAGCGGGGGCGCTCTTTACCTTTGGAGCGCCGCCGGCCTTTGAGGTGCAGGATGTGGAATCCTTGCCGGTTGATATTGTGCCGATTGAAGAGTTTACCCGTATCCAGGAGGGGGATCGTCAGGCCACGGCTGAGGAGACACCCGCTCCAGTGCCGACAAAACGCCAGGATGCAGTCCAGGACGCGCAGGATACCGGCGAAAATGAAGTCGACCTCAAAAGCTTGCCGACACCAAATGCGCGGCCTGAAAATATAGAAGCGGCGGCAGCGCCCGAGCCGGTGGATGTGCCGGTGCCGACCCTTGATGACAAGCCAAATGATGTCAAAGACATTATTCAGGAAGAAACCGAAACGGCAAAAGCGACAGAGGTTGCGACCCTTGCCGAGCCGAAGCGGGATGTGAAACCGGAACCAAAGCCAGAGGCGCAGGCCGAGGCAACAACTGCGGAAGAGGAGATTGTTATCCCCGACGCGGTACCGCTTCCAACGGCACGCCCTGAGCCGAAAAAACAGCAGGAAACGGCCAAGAAGGAAGCTGCAGATACCACCGCAGCACAGGCGCAAACCGCCAAGACGCCGGACCGCAAGAAGTCTGAAGAGAAGAAGGAAACTGCCAAGGCGGCGTCATCCAAGAAGGCAGACCAGATTGCTAATGAAACGGCAGCGCTGCTCAACAAGCAGGACGCGGCTGGCGGCGGAGCCAAGCGCTCCAACAAGGAGGCGGCACTTGGGGCCAAGAAAAATACAGGCGGATCCAAGCTCTCTCAAAGCGAGATGGATGCTTTGCGCGGTGCCATTGAAAAGAACTGGTCAATTGTCTCCGGTATGGCGGATGCCCAGGATGTGCGAGTGACCGTGAAGATGAAGCTGGACGAAAGTGGCGACATAATTGGGCAGCCGGAAGTAACGGCAACGGGTGGATCAGCCGAAGCGCGCGATGTGCTTGCAGCCAGTGCGCGGCGAGCCGTTTTGAGAACTGCGCCTTTCACCAATTTACCCAAAGAGAAATACGACGCCTGGAACGAAGTGATAGTGAACTTCGATCCAAGTGCATTAATGTGATAGAGAATTGGGCCGAGGAAGAAGAGATATGCGTGTGAGGATCATGAAAAGCCGGATTGTTGTGGTTGCTTCCATGTTGGCGGCGTTTTTTGCATTGTTTGCAGGACCTGCCAACGCGCTCGTGGAAATCAACATCAACAAGGGCAACATCGAGCCGCTGCCAATCGCGATAACTGATTTTCTGTCGAAGGATGGTCTGGGCGAGAAGATCAGTTCGGTGGTGATGGCTGACCTCAAACGTTCAGGACTGTTTGCGCCAATCGGCAAGCAGGCATTCATCGAAAAGGTGACAGATCCAAACGCTGCGCCGCGTTTCGAAGACTGGCGCGTGATCAATGCGCAGGCATTGGTGACCGGTCGTCTGGTCAAGGAGAATGACGGGCGTTTGCGTGCGGAGTTTCGCCTTTGGGATACGTTTGCCGCACAGCAGATGATTGGCCAGCAGTTCTTCACGCAACCGGAAAACTGGCGTCGCGTGGCGCATATCATTGCCGATGCCATCTATCAAAAGATCACGGGCGAAAAGGGCTATTTCGACACCCGTATCGTCTTTGTATCCGAGAGCGGCCCCAAGACAGACCGCAAGCGTCAGCTTGCCATTATGGATCAGGACGGTGCCAATGTGCACATGCTGACCAATGGTAACGATCTGGTTTTGACACCGCGATTCTCGCCTAACCAGCAGGAAATCACCTATATGTCCTTTGGTGGAAACCAGCCGCGCGTATATTTGCTGCAGTTGGAGACGGGCCAGCGCGAAGTGGTTGGCAATTTCCCAGGTATGACGTTTGCTCCGCGTTTTTCTCCGGATGGTCAGCGCATCATTATGAGCCTCGAAGAAGGTGGTAATGCCAATATCTACACTATGGATTTGCGTTCTCGCACCACGACACGTCTGACGTCGACGAATGCTATCGACACATCGCCTTCCTACGCACCCGATGGTTCGAAGATCGTTTTTGAGAGCGACCGGGGCGGCAAGCAGCAGCTCTATGTCATGAATGCGGATGGCTCCGGTCAAGACCGTATTTCATTTGGTGACGGGTCCTATTCAACGCCGGTCTGGTCGCCGCGCGGCGATCTCATCGCCTTCACCAAGCAGTCAGGTGGAAAATTTTCCATTGGTGTTATGCGTCCCGATGGCAAGGGTGAGCGTATTCTCACAACAGGCTTTCACAATGAGGGGCCTACATGGTCTCCCAATGGACGTGTGCTCATGTTCTTCCGGCAAAACGCAGGTGCTGGCGGACCGGAACTCTTCTCCATCGATTTGACTGGCTATAACGAACAGAAAATCACGACCCCCAGCTACGCATCCGACCCCGCGTGGTCGCCGCTTCTCGACTGAGGTGGCTGCCACTTTCCCGCCGCAATTGCCTTGAAAATCAGGGATTACAGGCTGGAATTGATGAATTGTTAACCACGCTTATTGAGGGCAGGTTAACCTAGACAGGTTACCTTCGGGCAACCTTAAATCCGACCTCTCTGAAGGAGAATGGCGATGAGCCGCGCGCAGAGCATGACTCAGTCTTCCATGACAAAACTGGCCCGCAATCCCCTGGTCGTTGCCGCAGTTGTTGCGTTGACGCTGGCAGGCTGCGCCTCGAAAAAGGGCTTGCCGAACAATGCAAGCGATCTCGGCCTTACAGGCGATGCTCTGGATATTGCCAATATCCCTGGCACCCAGCAGGCGTTCACCACACAGATTGGGGACCGTATCTTCTTTGATACGGATTCTTCGGTAATCCGCGCTGACGCGCAGACGACCCTTGACCGTCAGGCACAATGGCTTGCCCATTATGGCACATATCAGATTACCATTGAGGGGCACTCGGACGAGCGAGGCACACGCCAGTATAACCTTGCGCTGGGCGCTCGCCGAGCTGCGGCAACCAAGCAATATCTGATGAGCCGTGGCATTGGGGAAAATCGCATCCAGACCATCTCCTATGGCAAAGAGAAGCCTGTTGCCGTGTGTGACGACATCTCTTGCTGGTCTCAGAACCGCCGTGCCGTGACAGTTCTTCGCGGTGCGACACAATAATCGACGAACGCAATGCAAATGACATGGGCGGCCGTTTGGCCGCCCTTTTTTGTGGTACAGGGCTTCAGCGCCTTGGAATCGCCAGACTTGCTTGCATTGTTGCAGCGTTTCGGAAATCCTGCCCCTTCTTGAAGGAGCGATTCCAAAATAGCCAAACACAGGGACGATGGGGCCAAAATATGAAGAAGTTGATGGTTGCGGGGTTGTGTACCCTGACAGCGCTTTCTCAATTCTCCGCCGCGCAGGCCATGCCTGCAATTTTTTTCAAATCTGTTGAGCCAGCAGCGAAAAGCCAGGTCATTCGCGTGCAGGCAGCGCCTGCCGGTGCACAGCAAATGGATGAAGTCGTTCGTGATTTGAACGGCCGCATCGAAGAGTTGAACTTCCAGCTCCTGCAGATGCAAGAGCAAATCCGCAAGATGCAGGAAGATAATGAATTCCGCTTCCAGCAACTTGAGAAGGGGACGGGCAAGAGTGGAGCCCTGGAGAAGCCTGCGGACGACAATTCGTCCGCAACGGCCAGCGCCGACAAAACCGATGAATTACAAGAAACTGATGAGATTGGCCAGATCGCAGAACAGGCCAACGCTGACACCGCTATTGACGATCAGACATCGGAGGTGGGGGGGCTTGAAACAATCAAGCCCGGTACACTTGGAAATCTGATTTTCAATAGCGATGGCGATCTTGTTGGCTCTGATGTCAATCCTGCAGACAATTCAGCGGCGTCCATCCCCGATACTGCAGATGAATCTGCTGATGAAGAATACAAGCAAGCCTACAGTCACATCCTTGCCGGTGACTATGCCCTGGCTGAGACCGCATTTGTTCAATATCTCGACGCCTATCCAGAAGGCAACAAGTCTCCGGATGCTTCGTTCTGGCTGGGTGAGGCCCAGTATTCGCAGGGCAAGTATACCAACGCGGCAGAGACTTTCCTGAACGCGTATAAGGCCTATGGCGAGGCACCAAAAGCTCCTGAAATGCTGCTGAAACTCTCAATGTCGCTCGCGGCACTGGATAATCGGGAAACGGCCTGTGCGACGTTGGCGGAGATCCCGCGTCGCTATCCCAAAGCGTCCAAGACCGTGATTTCGAAGGTAGCAAGCGAGCAATCGCGGCTCTCCTGCTAAAATGCCGACGTTCAGTAGAGGTCGCGTTTTGCTGAATGAGGCTACACGCACATTCGTTCAGCGCTTGCCGCGGCCATGTCGCATCATGGTTGCGTTTTCGGGTGGGGGTGATTCCACCGGTCTGTTGTTATCCCTGTATGAAGAGATTGGCAGAAATGGCGCGAACGACATCACCTTGACCGCGGCGACTGTCGATCATCGCCTGCGAGAAGAAAGCGCGGTTGAGGCTGCTGCTTGTGGCGCTCTGTGCGCGCGATTGGGGATCAATCATCAGGTTCTTCCCTGGATTGACGAAAAGCCCACCAACGGTGTGATGGATGCGGCGAGACTGGCGCGCTATCGCCTTCTCGATGCAGCCGCAGTTCAGGCCGGTGCCGATATGGTGGTGATCGGACACACGCTTGATGACCAAGCCGAAACGGTGACGATGCGCAAGCAGCGAACGCAGTCCAACATGCGTGGATTGGCCGGCATTGCGGAGGCAACCCTATATCGCGGACGAACATGGTTCGTTCGGCCCATTCTCAATGTTTCAAGGGCCGATATTCGCGCATATCTTCAAGGCGCAGGGGCAAGCTGGTTCGATGATCCGAGCAACAGTAATCCCGCCTATGAACGCGTGCGGGTTCGCAATAGCGAGACAGAGGCGGATTTTGATCGCCTGACAACGTGGCGAGGCGAGCGCCTCGTGCAAAGCCAGACCGCCGCCGAGATTCTACTGAAGAGCGCGACCTCGCCATGCCCTGGATATTTCCAGATTGAGGCAACCGCATTGCGGAGCGCTGCCAGCCAGCTTGCCGTTTCCTGCCTTGCTGCTGTTGCCGGCGGGCAGAGCTTTTTGGCTGGCCAATCAGTGACAAGTCGGGTGTTCGATGATCTGGCGTCCGGGCGCACGCAAACTGCAAACTTCTCACGTGCGATTATCGAACATCGTGGTGACATATTGCACATTTATCGTGAGAAACGTGATATTCCTGAGTTGACGCTCGTCCCAGGGCAGAGCGGTCTGTGGGACGAACGTTTTGAGTTGTTGAACGGCGCGGCGACTCCAATCGAGATTTCCGAGACTGGTGCCCTGGCGGTGCCGTGGCTCGATAACTTGGAGACTGTTCCGCGTGGTATTGCTGGCCGGGTCCGGGCTTCTGCACCGCATTTCGACACCGAGCCGGAGGACAAAGTGCAAATCTCGACGCATTTGGGGCTTTTTGACTTCATTCTGCCGTCATTTGATCTTGCGCTTGCCCGTGCGATGCTGCAATTGACAGGTCGAAAAGACTATCCGGCATTTCCGCTGGGAAGTGCTTCGGGAAAATGACATTTATCCGCTTGCATTGCCTTGGCAATGGCATATGCCGACCCTATGTTAAGGGCAAGTCCAGGCGGGTCACACCCGTATCCACGTTGTTTCGGGGAGTTTTATGAACCCAAACTTGAAAAATCTGGCCCTTTGGGCCGTTATCGTGTTGCTGCTTGTCGCTCTGTTCTCGATGTTTCAGGGCGCACCGGCACAGACGAGCTCGCGGGAAATTCCTTATTCGCAGTTTCTCTCTGATGCCAACTCATCGCGCGTGAAGAGCGTGACGATTACGGGTGATCGCATTGTCGGGACCTATTCCGACAACGGCACCACCTTCCAGACCTATGCTCCTGGTGTTGATGATCGTCTTGTTGACCGACTGCAGGCCAAAGACGTTGTCGTGACGGTTCGTCCCGAAAGCGATGGCTCTTCGGGCTTCTGGAGCTATGTCGGAACACTGTTGCCGATGATCCTTATCCTTGGTGTCTGGCTGTTCTTCATGCGTCAGATGCAGGGTGGCTCTCGTGGTGCGATGGGCTTTGGCAAGTCTAAAGCCAAGTTGCTGACCGAAGCGCATGGTCGCGTTACATTTTCGGATGTTGCGGGTGTCGATGAGGCCAAGCAGGACCTGGAGGAAATCGTAGAGTTTTTGCGCGATCCTCAGAAGTTCCAGCGTCTCGGCGGACGTATCCCACGTGGTGTTTTGCTTGTTGGCCCTCCGGGTACAGGTAAGACCCTTTTGGCGCGTTCCGTTGCTGGCGAAGCCAATGTGCCGTTCTTCACCATTTCCGGTTCCGATTTCGTGGAAATGTTCGTCGGTGTTGGTGCAAGCCGTGTGCGCGACATGTTCGAGCAGGCGAAGAAGAATGCTCCGTGCATTATATTCATCGATGAAATCGATGCCGTGGGTCGTCATCGTGGCGCAGGTCTCGGCGGCGGCAATGATGAGCGCGAACAGACGCTGAACCAGTTGCTGGTTGAGATGGACGGCTTCGAGGCGAATGAAGGTATCATCCTGATCGCGGCGACCAACCGTCCTGACGTTCTGGACCCCGCGCTGCTGCGTCCAGGCCGTTTTGACCGTCAGGTCGTTGTTCCGAATCCGGACATTGTTGGCCGTGAAAGCATCTTGAAGGTGCATGTGAAAAACGTGCCGCTGGCTCCTAATGTGGACCTGAAGGTTCTCGCTCGCGGTACGCCTGGTTTTTCCGGTGCCGATTTGATGAACCTCGTCAACGAGGCAGCTTTGATGGCGGCTCGTCGCAACAAGCGTCTTGTAACCATGCAGGAATTTGAAGACGCCAAAGACAAGATCATGATGGGTGCGGAACGCCGCAACTCGGCGATGACTGCGGAAGAGAAGAAGCTGACCGCGTATCACGAAGCCGGGCACGCTATTGTGGCAATGAATGTGCCCGTGGCTGATCCGGTGCACAAGGCGACCATCATTCCACGCGGTCGTGCGCTTGGCATGGTGATGCAGCTGCCGGAAGGCGATCGCTATTCCATGAGCTACAAGTGGATGATCTCGCGACTTGCCATCATGATGGGTGGTCGCGTGGCGGAAGAGCTTACCTTCGGCAAGGAAAACATCACTTCTGGTGCGTCCTCTGACATTGAGCAGGCAACAAAGCTTGCTCGGGCCATGGTGACACAGTGGGGCTTTTCCGATGAACTCGGTCAGGTAGCCTATGGTGAAAACCAGCAGGAGGTTTTCCTTGGTCATTCTGTTGCCCAGCAGAAGAATATTTCTGAAGCGACGGCCCAGAAGATAGACAGCGAAATCCGCCGTCTTGTTGATGAAGCCTATGCTGAAGCAACGCGCATTCTGACAGAACATAAGGATGCGTTTGTGGCGATTGCAGAGGGGCTTCTTGAATACGAGACCTTGACTGGTGATGAGATCAAGCAGCTCATGAATGGTGAAAAGCCGTCGCGTGATCTGGGCGATGACACGCCACCTAGCCGTGGTTCTGCTGTACCTTCTGCAGGTGCAAAATCGTCTGGCGGTGAATCCGAAGGTGGTATGGAGCCACAGCCCCAATAAAGCGCCACAATTTGTGAATACGAAAGTGCCGCGCGGCCAAAAGCTGCGCGGTGCTTTGCTTTATGC
Organism: Ensifer sp.; assembly: GCA_050301895.1. Classification (GTDB taxonomy): domain Bacteria; phylum Pseudomonadota; class Alphaproteobacteria; order Rhizobiales; family Rhizobiaceae; genus Ensifer_A. Next base: position 109,400 of record JBNKZZ010000012.1, read on the forward strand.
TTCGGCACTTTGCGGGAAAGCAAGGACTGTTGGGGCAGAGGCAGTTAGTCAATCATGGTTGTTGTCTGCGGTGCTTAACCTTAATGCGTGTTTGAGCAGGCGGATAGTTCCTAATGGCGTGGTTTCGTATTATAAGCGCGCCATTACATTTATGAATTTTTGGTATTACGGGGATGAGATGAAGAAGCGCCGTTACTTTGGAACTGATGGTATTCGCGGTAAGTCAAATATATTTCCAATGACGCCGGATATCGCCATGAAAGTGGGTGTTGCGGCCGGCACTATCTTCCGCAATGGCGGTCATCGCCATCGGGTCGTGATTGGCAAGGATACGCGTCTGTCAGGCTATATGCTGGAGTATGCGCTTGTCTCGGGTTTTACCGCTGCAGGCATGGACGTACTCCTTCTGGGGCCGATTCCAACGCCAGCTGTGGCTATGCTTACACGCTCGCTGCGCGCTGATCTTGGCGTCATGATTTCCGCATCCCACAACGCTTATCAGGACAATGGAATCAAACTGTTTGGCCCCGATGGCTTCAAGCTTTCTGATGAGTTGGAGCATGATATTGAGGGCCTTCTGGAAATCGATATTTATCCGCAGTTGGCCGCGTCGGACGATATCGGGCGTGTGAACCGTGTTGACGGCGACATCTATCGCTACATTGAATTTGTGAAGCGAACACTCCCACGCAATGTCACCTTGAACGGTCTGCGCGTGGCCGTGGACTGTGCCAATGGTGCAGCTTACAAGGCGGCGCCTGCGGCACTTTGGGAGCTTGGCGCTGAGGTCATTACAATCGGTGACAAGCCGAACGGTACAAATATCAATCTGAGTTGCGGCTCGACGCATCCCGAAGCGCTTGCTGCCAAGGTGCATGAAGTTCGCGCTGATATTGGCATTGCTCTTGATGGGGATGCTGACCGCGTCATCATCGTTGACGAGAAGGGGCGCGTTGTCGACGGCGATCAGATTATGGCGCTGATTGGCGAAACATGGGCTGACGATGGCGATTTGAAGGGTGGCGGTGTCGTCGCGACTGTCATGTCCAACCTGGGCCTGGAACGTTTCTTCGTCGATAAGGGAATGTCGCTGGTGCGCACCAAGGTGGGCGACCGTTATGTGGTGGACCATATGCGTAAGCATGGTTTCAATGTTGGCGGCGAACAATCTGGCCACATAGTGCTGTCTGACTATGGCACGACCGGAGACGGGCTTGTTGCTGCCCTTCAGGTGCTGTCATGCGTTCAACGCCTCAATAGGCCAGTAAGCGAAGTCGCGGCCAAGTTTGAGGCAGTTCCGCAGCTCTTGAAGAATGTGCGTGTTTCCGGGGGCGCTCCGCTGGAGCACAAATCGGTCAAGGATGCTATCAGCGCCGCCGAGGAGGAACTGAAAAGCAATGGCCGTCTCGTCATTCGTCCGTCTGGCACGGAGCCATTGATCCGCGTCATGGCCGAGGGCGACGATGAGGCGCAAATCCATCGCATCGTCGACGATATTGTCGGCGCAATTACCAACGCACCGAGTGCTGCGTAGGCAGCATTCTCCTATTGCTAATGGATTATGGGCGTCACTGACGCCAAACAGACCTGCTGCAGCCTCATCCAGACGACTTTCTGGTTTGGGGGCGTGGCGTGATGGTGACCAAGAACGCGTACATTGCCAAGCATCATGACGCCGCGCGTAGCCCGCCTGCTGCCGGCTACGCGGCGTTTTTGTCCGGGCTGACCGCAAGTTATGACTAATGATTTGCGAAGAACCTTGGTGAATTTTCTTGGTTAAATGCCCCTTAACCTTTGCTCTCTAATATTCCAATCAATCGCTGGGCGGAACTGCGAACGGCGCATGACTGATTTTTTGGAGTAGGTTATGAAGAAGACTATTGTTGGCGCGCTCGCAGCAGCTTTGCTGAGTTCTGGCGCATATGCTGCAGATCTCTATGAGCCGCAGGTAATTGAGGCTCCTCAGCTTGATGCACCGGAAGTGCATGTCGTTGAATCAAGTGGATGGTATATTCGCGGCGACGCTGCTTACGTTTTCAATTCTTTGCGCGGTGCGCATTATTTCCAGGGGTCCAACTCCTCGGATGTTGATTTCGACACTGCGACGTTGGCCAATTCCTACAGTGCAGGACTTGGTGTCGGTTACCAGATAAACAATTCGTTCCGCGTTGATGCGACTGCGGACTATATGTTCCGCTCAAGTTTCGCGGGCTCCACCTCAGGGTCTTGCGGCGTTGCAACAAGCTGTACATCAACAGATGTTGCTGCAGTAACCGCGATCGGCCTCATGGCAAACGCCTATGTTGATATTGGCACCTACGGCATAGTGACACCTTATGTTGGTGGCGGTATCGGTGGGGCGTACGTCAGCTGGAGCGATCTGGAAAACACTGCGTGCGATGTCAGCGATTCCACGAACTGCGATGCCACCGTTACACACAACGGTGCGGCAAGCTGGCGCTTTGCATATGCTCTGATGGCAGGTGTTTCCGTTGATATCACCTGTAATCTGAAAGCTGACATCGGCTATCGTTATCGCCGAGTGAGCGCTGGCAAGATGTTTGGCTATGCCTCCAACGGCGGGCCTGGTTATGACAAGGGCTTCACCAGCCACGAAGGCCGCGCGGGTCTGCGCTATGCATTCGGCAAGACATGTAATGATCAGGTTTACATGCCGCCGCCGGTATCCTACCCGCCACCGGTCTACAAATAAGTCTCGCGGAAACGCAGGATTGGAAAAGCCCGCCGAACACCGGCGGGCTTTTTGTTGTCTGGATCAAATTTGCCACATGCGAAAATATTTTTGCTCATTACGACATTTGGGTGCTTGACGCGGGAGTTCGCGAAGAATAATCACGGCGGCGGGACACCTCTCCCCAACGAGAGGCCAACTATCTGGAAGGGTAGATCATGACAGATACCGCTATGCCGGGCGTACGCCCGAACAATCCCAATTTCTCTTCAGGCCCGTGCTCGAAGCGTCCCGGTTGGTCGCTCGATGCGCTAGGTGATGCCCCGCTCGGTCGCTCGCACCGTGCGAAGGTTGGCAAAGCAAAGCTGAAAGAGGCAATTGATCTCACACGTGAAATTCTTGAAGTACCGGCTGATTACCGCATCGGTATCGTGCCTGCTTCCGATACCGGCGCTGTTGAAATGGCGCTCTGGTCGCTGCTTGGTGCGCGCGGCGTCGACATGCTCTCATGGGAGAGCTTTGGTGCTGGCTGGGCTACGGACGTTGTAAAGCAGCTCAAGCTGGAAGATGTTCGCAAGTTCGATGCGCCTTATGGTGAGCTGCCGAACCTTGCCGATGTTGATTTCGACCGTGATGTCGTCTTTACATGGAACGGCACGACATCTGGCGTGCGCGTCCCCAATGCAGATTTTATTCCCGCTGATCGCAAGGGTCTGACGATCTGCGATGCGACATCCGCTGCATTTGCGCAGAACCTGGACTTTGGCAAACTCGACGTTGTTACCTTCTCATGGCAGAAAGTGCTTGGCGGCGAAGGTGGTCATGGTGTGCTGATCCTCAGCCCGCGTGCCGTGGAGCGTTTGGAAAACTACGCACCGGCATGGCCGCTGCCAAAAATCTTCCGTTTGACCAAGGGCGGAAAGTTGATTGAAGGTATTTTCGTTGGCGAAACGATCAACACGCCTTCTATGCTGTGCGTGGAAGATTATCTCGATGCACTGAAATGGTCGAAGGAAATTGGTGGGCTGAAGGCGCTGATGGCCCGTGCAGATGCCAACGCGAAGGTCATTGCAGATTTTGTTGCTGCTAATGACTGGATTGCCAATCTGGCGAAGGAACCGGCTACGGCTTCCAACACCTCCATCTGCCTGTCTATCGTGGACAAGGACGTTCAGGCTTTGGAGCCTGCCGACCAGGCCGCATTTGCCAAGGGTATGGTAAACCTGCTGGACAAGCAGGGCGTTGCTTACGATATCGGCGCTTACCGTGACGCACCGTCTGGCCTGCGTATATGGGCGGGTGCCACGGTTGAGACCGCGGACATGGAAGCGCTCATGCCGTGGCTTGCCTGGGCGTTTGAAACGCAGAAAGCAGCACTTTCCAAGGTTGCTGCCTGAGACCCCATTTTGCGCCCCCTTATGAAGGGGCGCTTTCCTAAACAGAATTCATTCTAAATTCCAAGGAGGCCCAAGATGGCACCTCGCGTACTCGTATCTGATGCACTTTCGGAAACCGCCGTACAGATCTTTCGTGATCGCGGCGTAGAAGTTGATTTTGAACCGAAGCTCGGCAAGGACAAGGAAAAGCTCCTTGAAGTGATTGGCAAATATGATGGTCTGGCAATTCGTTCCGCGACGAAGGCAACTGAAAAGCTGATTGAAGCGGCGACCAACCTCAAAGTTATTGGTCGTGCCGGTATCGGTGTCGACAATGTGGATATTCCGGCAGCTTCCAAGCGCGGTATCATTGTCATGAACACGCCTTTCGGCAACTCGATCACGACGGCGGAACACGCCATTGCGATGATGTTCGCCGTTGCTCGTCAGCTTCCTGCCGCGGACACGTCCACGCAGGCTGGCAAGTGGGAAAAGTCGAAATTCATGGGCGTTGAAATCACCGGCAAGACGCTCGGCGTTATCGGCTGCGGCAATATTGGTTCCATTGTTTGCTCGCGTGCCAACGGCTTGAAAATGAATGTCATCGGCTTCGACCCCTTCCTGTCTGCCGAGCGCGCCAAGGAAATGGGCATTGAGAAGGTTGAATTGGATGACCTCTTTGCTCGCGCGGATTTCATCACCATGCATGTGCCGTTGACTGACAAGACCCGCAACATCATCGATGCTGCTGCCATCGCCAAGATGAAGGACGGTGTGCGCATCATCAACTGTGCACGCGGTGGTCTGGTTGTCGAAAAGGATCTGGCGGATGCTATAAAGGCAGGCAAGGTTGCCGGTGCAGGCTTCGACGTGTTTGAGACTGAGCCTGCGACTGAGAGCCCGCTCTTTGGTCTGGAGAATGTGGTTTGCACGCCGCACCTGGGTGCGTCCACCACAGAAGCGCAGGAAAACGTGGCTCTACAGGTTGCTGAGCAGATGGCCGACTATCTGGTCAAGGGAGCAGTCAGCAACGCCATCAACATGCCGTCGATCTCGGCCGAAGAAGCTCCGCGTCTGACACCGTTCATCAAATTGGCAGAAAGCCTTGGCGCATTTGTTGGTCAGGTAACGCGCACGTCCATCTCGGAAATTGAAATCCTCTATGATGGTGCGGTTGCAGATATGAACACCAAGGCGCTGACAAGTGCAGCTCTTGCTGGCCTCATTCGTCCGCAGGTCGCTGACGTGAATATGGTTTCTGCGCCAATCATGGTGAAGGAAAAGGGCATCGTCGTTTCTGAGGTCAAGCGTGACAAGACCGGTGTCTACGACACCTTTATCAAGCTGACTGTGAAGACTGAAAACCAGACGCGCTCTGTTGCCGGTACAGTCTTCTCGGATGGCAAGCCACGCTTCATCCAGATCAAGGGCATCAACATGGATGCGGACCTTGGTCGCAACATGATTTACATCACCAACACGGACGTTCCCGGCATGATTGGCTTCATGGGTACGACTCTGGGCGAGGCGGGTGTCAACATCGCCAACTTCCAGCTTGGTCGTAATGCAGAAGGTGGGGACGCAATCGCGCTTCTCTACGTGGATGAGCAGGTCAGCCAGGATGTGCTGGACAAGCTTACCGCGCACCATGCTATCCGTCAGGCGGAGCCTCTGGTCTTTGACGTCGACTGATTCGGGGCAAGTAGCTCCAGTTGGTTTCAAGCCCGGGCGCGTAAGTGTCCGGGTTTTTTGTTTTCTGCGAATATGTGCTGAACAAGTTTGATTTGATTGGCTGATTGGACGCGTCAAGTCTAGGGAGCCAGGCGCCACGTTGGGTCTGTAGATAATCGTTACAAGCTTGTTTAGACACAACAAAACCCTTCGCAAGCGTCTGTCTTCAGGCGCTTGCGAAGGGTCGAGTCCCCGAATACTGAAAAGGCGGCTTTAGGCCCGCATTTTCATCGCGCTATCGCGTTCTTCCAGAGCTGCTGCCTTGGCATGTTCGGCTTCCGCCTCTTCCAATGCAAGTTCTGCAGCATCTTGCTGAACTTTCAGCTCCTTAATGGACCCTTCGAGATTTTCCGCACGCTGGCGGGCAGATTTGGCAAATGTCGGATAGGCGAAGTGATTCGGGTCCGTGATGCCGGATTTCTTCTCTTCGAAGGCAATTTGTGCCTCAAGGTCCTGCGACATGCGCTCAAATTCAGACATCATCATCTGTAACTGCTTCAATTGACGGCGCTTTTCCGTCACCTGAAACTGCTTCAGACGAACAAGGCTCTCACGCGATTTCATACGCAATACTCCAAACAAAGTGAGACCTGCATTTGTTGCGCGATCCGAAACATAGGGTCGCGCAAAGCCGTTAACAAAAATTTTAGCGGTATTATTAATAAAATCCTACCGCTGGTAACCTTTCGTTTACGACCTTACGTAATGATAGGCCTCATCATTTAAGGGTCAGTAAACGCCCGGGTGAAAATTTCGCAAGTGACATTGGATGAGTCGAATGAATCACTTACGAAGTTTTCTTAAAGTTCTGAGTCAGGATTTTAAGAAAGTTTTTACTATTAAAATCAGGAGTCTGTAAATTTTGCTTAACATGTCGGTTTGCACTTGCCAGAGTGAATCAGAATTTGTTAACCATTTCGTGGCAGCCTCCAAATCAGGTTATGACTGGATCCGTAGCGCGTAGGGGGCCTTGGGGGTTCTTTTAGGCGGCGGAAAAGGGGACAAGAAGAATGCGGGTTCTACTTATTGAAGACGACAGCGCGACAGCGCAGAGCATCGAGTTGATGCTGAAGTCCGAGAATTTCAACGTTTACACGACCGACCTGGGCGAGGAAGGCGTGGATCTCGGCAAGCTCTATGACTACGATATCATTCTGCTCGACCTTAACCTGCCGGATATGTCTGGCTACGAGGTGCTGCGCACGCTGCGTCTCTCCAAGGTCAAAACGCCAATCCTCATACTGTCCGGCATGGCAGGTATTGAGGACAAGGTACGCGGTCTCGGTTTCGGCGCCGATGACTACATGACGAAGCCCTTCCACAAAGATGAACTGGTTGCCCGCATCCACGCCATTGTTCGTCGCTCTAAGGGCCACGCACAGTCGGTCATTACTACGGGCGAACTGGTTGTGAACCTTGATGCAAAGACTGTTGAAGTCGGCGGTCAGCGCGTTCACCTGACCGGCAAAGAATACCAGATGCTGGAATTGCTTTCCCTTCGTAAAGGGACAACGCTCACCAAGGAAATGTTCCTCAATCACCTCTACGGTGGCATGGATGAGCCTGAACTGAAAATCATCGACGTTTTCATCTGTAAATTGCGCAAAAAACTGGCTAATGCCGCCGGTGGCGCAAATTACATCGAAACCGTATGGGGTCGTGGCTACGTGCTGCGTGAGCCAGACGGCAACGAGGATTATCAGGAATCTGCATGATTACCTGAATATGAGATTTCGAAAAGCCCGCCTTTATGGCGGGTTTTTTGTTTTTGCATCAGCTTTTGATGCCGCAGAGCATCTCACGCTTTCCAGCGAAGCCGGGGCGGCGCTCCACGGTGAAGCCTGCCGCCTGCAGATTGCGCCTGACAAAGCCTGCAGCGGCGTAGGTGGCAAATGTACCGCTTTGCGCTGTACGGGCAAATAGCTCTTCCATCAGTTCCAGCGACCACATGTCAGGATTGCGCGATGGTGCGAAGCCGTCCAGAAACCAGGCGTCGAATGTGATGTCAGAGGCCGCGATATTCGTGCGGGCATCGCCACACATGACCGTCAGTCGTACGTCCTCTGCCAGTTGCAAATACACCTTACCTTCCGGAGCGTCCGGCCATGCTTTGCACAACGCACTCCGTTCGGCGTCAATTTGCGGCCATCGGGAGAGCGCTTTATCAATAGCGTCGCGTGCCATTGGATAAAGTTCAAAGGAGATGAAATGCAGTCTGGCATTCGCATTGGGTTGCGCGGTGCGCACTTGGCACCATTGCCGCCAGGTCTCGCAGAAATTCAAGCCTGTGCCAAAACCCAGCTCGCCGATGGTGAAATTACCGTTTTCTGCCCATCGCTCTGGTAGACCGTTACCATTCAAGAACACATGGCCGCATTCCGCCCGACCATCCTCGCGGCAATAAAAGTGGTCGCCAAACAGGGTGGAATAGGGCATATCGCCTTCATGCCACTCCAGTGGTTGCGCAGTATCGGAGAGTTTTTCTGTCATGACAGCAGCGGATAAGGCCGCAAAGGCTGAACGTCAATGGTCCGGAGGTCCGGTTGACCTTCTGGTGATCGGCGGCGGCGTGATGGGACTATGGACATCGCTGAAGGCTGCCAAGGCGGGCATGACGGTGTTGCTGATTGAAAAGGGCAGGCTGGGGCACGGCGCAAGCTTTGGCCACATGGGCGCATTGATGGCGCATATGCCACGCAAGTGGAATGCAAAGAAGCAGTTTCAGTTTGATGCGCTTCTGTCATTGGAGGCAGAATTTGCACCTCTCGAAGCGGAAACCGGCCTCAAGACAGGCTTCCGACGAAGCGGTCGCCTGATGCCTCTGATGAAGACGTCGCAGCGACCCAATGCCCAGCAGCTCGAGATTGAGGCACGGAAGAACTGGACTGTTGGCGACCAATCGTTTGAGTGGCGGGTGATGGACAGGCCGCCGGTCGAAGGCTGGCCATCTGCGGAAGGCATCGAAGGCGGCTTTGTGCTTGATACGCTGGCAGGTCGCGCCAGCCCGCGGGCCATTACAGCGGTATTAATAGCGGCGTTGAGAATGCAGGCAAATGCCTTCGTTCTGGAAGGTGCTGAGGTCGTGACACTTGATGGCGCGGGCGGTAGCGCAACATTGAACGATGGCACTGTTGTGTCGTTTGCAAATTGTGTTGTTGCTGCCGGTGTTGGCGCATATGACCTGATGGGTGGGCTCTTTCCGACGCGCACTGAACCAATGGGGCGAGGCGTAAAAGGGCAGTCTGCGCTGCTTGCTGCGGAGGTCGATCCAAGTCTGCCATTAATTTATGCCAGTGGCCTTTATGTTATCCCACATGAAGGCGGGCGCGTGGCGATCGGCTCGACGAGCGAAGATGAATTTGATGATCCTGCTTCCACTGACGAACAACTTGAAGACTTGATTACCCGCGCACGCGAGCTTGTGCCGGCACTTCGAGGTGCAGATGTGCTGGAGCGCTGGGCGGGTTTGCGCCCCAAGGCCAATGACGGATCCGACCCCGTGATTGGCCAACATCCGGAGTTTTCCCGTATTCATGCAATGACGGGCGGATACAAAATCTCATTTGGCATCGCGCATCGACTTGCCGAGTATGTTCTGGCCCCTCTTCTGGGGCAAACATTGTCTGGATTGCCCGACACATTTCACATTTCAAACCGCTTTCGCTGAAACCCACTCGACAATTTGCATCGCGCGATCTAGCTTTTGACCGAATGGATAAAATTCGGAGCGAAATGCGCATGATCGTTGATGTCAAAACCCCACGTGATCTGGTTGGCTATGGGCGTTCGACGCCAGATCCCAAATGGCCAGGTGGGGCGAATGTGGCTGTGCAGTTTGTCATCAACTACGAAGAGGGTGGCGAGAGTTGTATTCTGGATGGTGATGCGGCTTCGGAAAATCTGCTTTCGGAAATTGTCGGTGCGGCACCTTGGCCGGGACAGCGCAATCTCAACATGGAATCCATCTATGAGTTTGGCTCGCGCGCTGGCTTTTGGCGTCTCCATCGCATGTTTACCGGGCTGAATGTGCCGGTGACTGTTTATGGTGTGACGCTGGCGATGGCGCGCAACCCGGAAGCGGTGGCGGCCATGAAAGAGGTTGGTTGGGAGATCGCATCCCACGGTTATCGCTGGCTGGAATATAAAGATTTTCCTGAGGAAGTTGAGCGCCAGCATATCGCCGAGGCGGTGCGGTTGCACACTGAGATCGCGGGAGAACGCCCCCTGGGGCTTTATCAGGGCAAACCATCCGACAACACATTGCGTCTGACAATGGAGGAAGGGGGCTTCCTTTATTCGTCTGATAATTACGCCGACGATTTGCCATTCTGGGTGCCGGATGCATCGGGCAAACCCTTCCTCATTATTCCCTACACGCTGGAAACAAACGATATGCGCTTTGCCACCCCGCAGGGCTTCAATTCCGGCGATCAGTTCTTCACCTACCTGAAAGACGCTTTCGACACGCTTTGGGAAGAAGGTGAGGAAGGTGCGCCGAAGATGATGTCTGTCGGACTGCATTGCCGCCTTGTCGGTCGTCCTGGTCGCGCGGCGGCGTTGAAGCGTTTTCTGGAATATGTTCTTTCCAAGGATAAGGTCTGGATACCGCGACGAATTGACATTGCGCGGCATTGGCATGAGCATCACAAGCCGAATTGGTGAGAAACTCGTCAATCTCCGGCAGTCCTCTGTTTGTACTGAGGAAGCATGTCATGCGGGATAAGTGTTGCCTTGCCTGAAAGGTTTGGTGGTCAAACGCGCTGTCATTGAAATGTAAAGATTCTGTCACAAGCGTGTTATTGGGATGGGGCATTTGAAACTCACCGCGCAGTAGAATTGCTTACTGCGCAGGAGAAGGAGATTTCAGATGAAGAATATGCGCACCCTGCTTCTGGCGGCAACCGCACTTTGCAGTGCTTCCAGCATGGCGATGGCCGGAACGATTGAATTCAAGGGTATCGATGCCCCGACAGACGACGCTGCAAAGCGCCAGGTTATTGTATCACCTTCCGTTACCATTGATGGTAAGGAATACCCGCTGGCCTGGCATACAATTGCGCGCTCCGGGCAGGACATCGGCGGTGTGAAGTTTGGTGTGATCACCGATGCTAACGGCAACAGCCTCTACAACATTGATGGTTCTCCGGCTGTTCAGGATTCGGCTGACTTCACATCCATCCTGCCGGTGGGCAAGAAGCTCTTCTCCATCACGCATTTCGAAAGCCGTCCTGCGGCCATGTATATCAGCGAACTCAACCAGGATGCCGACGGCAACATGACGGCGATTTCCACACGTCCGGTCGACTTTTCGGCTGTTGGTGGACTTTGGGTGCCATGTGCAGGGTCTGTGACCCCATGGAATACCCATCTTGGTTCTGAAGAATATTCTCCGGACGCCAACTCATTTGAAAATGCAACCAGCTATGGCCAGTTGGATAGCTACATGCTGCCCATGGCGCGCTATTTTGGCGTTGATGCATCAACAGCTCCGCTGGCTGCTTTCAAGGATGCGTTCAACCCTTACGCCTATGGTTATCCGGTTGAGGTTTCCGTGATCGACGAGGAAGGCAATACTGCTGTTTCCAAGCATTATGCAATGGGCCGCGGTGCTGTTGAGCTGGCCTATGTCATGCCAGACAACAAAACCACCTACATCACGGACGATGGCTCCAACACCGGTCTTTACCGTTTTGTTGCTGACAACGAAGGCGACCTGTCCTCCGGCACACTCTATGCTGCCAAATGGACCCAGACGTCAGACGAAGGTGCGGGTGCAGCCGACATTTCCTGGATCGACCTTGGTCATGCCAGCGACGCAGAAATTGATGTTGCCGTTAAACTCGGTGCGAAGTTCTCCGACCTCTTCGAGATGGCACCATTCGATGATGACGGCAATTGCCCAGAGGGCTTCGCTGGCTCCAATGCCGAAGGCCGCTCTGAATGCCTCAAGGTCAAGCCGGGCATGGAGATGCTTGCCTCACGCCTTGAAACTCGTCGCTACGCTTCCACTCTGGGGGCAACGACTGAGTTCCGCAAAATGGAAGGTCTGTCATATGACGCCGATGGTAAGCGTCTCTTCCTTGCAATGTCTGCCGTTGAAAAGGGAATGGAAGACAATGCCAAGGATGGCAAATACGACAAGGGCGGCGAGAATGCCGTTCGCGTGGAAGCCAACAAGTGTGGTGCTGTCTACGAAATGCCGTTTGATGACAACTACACTGTAACCGCTATGAAATCCTTCCTGGAAGGCAAGCCGCACAAGTATGAAGACGGCCCCTATGCCGGTCAGAGCTGCGATATTGACGGAATCGCCAACCCGGACAACCTGTCCTTTATTCCCGGCTACAACACACTGATCGTCGCCGAGGATACAGGTTCTGGCCACCAGAACGACGCAACATGGGCGGTTAACACCGAAACCAAGGCGATGACGCGCATCACGACAACGCCATATGGTTCTGAAAACACCTCTGTTGATTGGTTCGCCGACATCAACGGTCATGCCTATCTGACCACAGTTGTTCAGCACCCTTATGGCGAATCTGACGAAGATAAGCTGCAAAACCCGGATGATGCTCGCGCCTATATTGGCTACATCGGACCATTTCCGGTTCTGAAATAGAAATTTTAGTAGCACTTTTCATCAAGCTATGGTCGCCCGGGAAACCGGGCGATCTTTCTTTATCGCATGGTCAATTTTCCACTTGCCACATCAATTCGCCGCTGCTCTATTATCCGCATCTAAAAATCCGAACGGGTAAATCGTGGAAAAAGAAGCATTTGTGGCTCGCTTTGGGGGCGTATTCGAGCATTCTCCCTGGGTGGCAGAGGACGCGTATGCGTCGGTAAGTGACGCGACTTTGAGCGCAGAGAGCGTAGCGCTGGCTATGAATACGGCATTTCGCGCTGTCGAACACGCGCGTCGCCTGGCCGTATTACGGGCGCATCCCGACCTTGCTGGAAAACTGGCGATTGCTGGCGAACTGACCGAAGATAGCCGCAAAGAGCAGGCGGGTGCCGGATTGGATCGGCTGAGCGCGGATGAGCACGCACGCTTTAGCGCGTTGAATGCGGCCTATGTCGAGAAGTTCGACTTTCCCTTCATTATTGCGGTGAAGGGGCTTGGCAAGGACGATATTCTGGCTGCATTTGAAACCCGCATTGACAATACTATTGAGGCGGAATTTGAAACCGCATGCCGACAGGTGGAGCGGATTGCGAGACTTCGCCTTGAGGCCCTTTTTGATGGAGAAAATGTATGAGCGTCGTCCGTTCGACCGATCTGCCCCCGGAGCTTCCGGGATTTACTGCCGGTGCTATCAATCTGGCCTCGGCAAGGCTTGGCGCAAAGGGTCTGTTTGCCACCGATGAGTTTTTCGCGCCTTTGGCACGTATGTTGAAGGATGAGCCTGCCGTGTTTCTGGACGGCGAATATGACGAGAACGGAAAGTGGATGGACGGCTGGGAAAGCCGCCGCAAGCGTGTTCCCGGTCACGATTGGGCAGTCATAAAGCTCGCAATGCCGGGTTCAATCTTCGGCTTTGACATCGATACCAGCTACTTTACCGGCAACTACCCGCCACATTGCTCGATTGAGGCGGCCTTTGTTGAGACTGACGGTGCTGATCCTGACCCCAATGATGACAGCCAATGGACCCAGATACTGGAAAAGACCGGCCTGGGCCCCAACGCTCACCATTTTGTGGAGACGAATGATCGGCAGAGCGTTTGGACACATTTGCGCGTTCACATTTACCCTGATGGCGGGATTGCACGGCTGAGGGCATATGGCGCGGCCTTTTTTGATTGGTCGGCAGTTGGCCCGGATGAGGAACAGGATTTCGCCTATATCTTTCACGGCGCGCATTCCCTGCATTGGTCTGATGCCCATTATGGTCACCCGGATTTGATCCTGGCTCCGGGCCGCGGAATCAATATGGGCGACGGCTGGGAGACGGCAAGGCGGCGTGGACCAGGGCACGATTGGGCAATCATCAAGCTCGGTGCTGCTGGTGTCATCAACCGCATCATCGTGGATACGGCTCATTTCAAGGGAAACTTCCCCGATAGCTGCGCGATACTGGGCGCGCATCTGCCGGGACATGTAGATACGTTTACGCAGGAAGAGATCGAGGCTTCGGCAGATTGGCAACCGCTTCTGCAGCAAACCAAGCTGCAGGCAGACCATATCCATGAGTTTTCAGGCGATAAAGTGCAGGCGATTGGACCGATCACCCATGTTCGTCTGGCCATGTATCCTGATGGTGGCATAAGCCGTCTTCGCCTTTATGGCGTGAAAGGCTGATTGCGATGCTTGTCGTTCCTGTCAAACCGTTATCGGCAGAGGCATTTGCGCCTTTTGGGGATGTGATCGAGGCCAACCCGGAGACGATGCATCTCATCAACGGCGGGACGACAGAGCGTTTCCATGCACTTGGCAAGACTCAGGCGCTGGGTGAGGGCGCGTCAATCATCCTCAATATTTTTCGCGGCCAACCTCGGCAGTTTCCCTACGCGGTGGATATGATGGAACGGCACCCGCTGGGCAGTCAGTCTTTTACGCCACTGTCCGGGCACCCTTACTTGGTGGTGGTGGCGGAAGATGAAGATGGTAAACCGGGTAGACCGAAAGTGTTTCGCGCATCCGCACTTCAGGGCGTCAACTATCACGCCAATGTCTGGCACCATCCTCTCATGGCAATAGGTGAAGTTAGCGATTTTCTGGTTGCAGATCGTGCTGGACCTGGCAACAATCTGGAAGAGTATTTCTATGACGCCCCATTTGTTATTGAGGAGCCGGGCTTATGAGTGGATTGACGACCCATGTTCTTGATACAGCTCTTGGCAAGCCGGCCGAAGGCATGAAGATTGACCTCTATTGGTTGGAGGGCAATGAACGCCAGCATATCAAGACGGTCAAAACAAATGCCGATGGCCGGGTTGACGAAGGTCCGCTGTTAGATGGTGATGCCTTCATGGTTGGTAGCTATGAATTGGTCTTTCATGCGGGCGATTATCTGCGGGCAAGCGGGCAAACCTTGCCGGAACCTGCTTTTCTGGAGTTGGTTCCCATCCGCTTTGGCATAGCCGACCCGCATGCACATTATCACGTGCCGCTGCTGCTTTCGCCGTGGAGCTATTCAACCTATCGCGGAAGCTGAGCCGAAGCGGTTTGCTGTCGCTGCAATCTACCCCATGAAATTCTACGAATGGCGGAACTTGCACACCGGGTTGGACGCCAAGTTTGCGCTTGTGGTTTGGAGAGGCGCTGGATTTGTTCGGGAAACAATTCTGGACATGACAAAGCCGCGTGGCAGTACATCCGTGCTCACGCGGCTTCTTCAGTCGGTGTCTCCACCGGTCATGACTTTATATTAGGCATGCCTTGGTTAATAAATTCTTAATTTTTTCGGAGCCGAATTCACAGAGCGTCTGTGTTAGAGCCTGTATTTGTATTTGTATCTGTGTTCGTGTCAGTACCACTATCAGTGTTGGTATTGGTGTCCGGCGTGCTGGGAGTGTTAGGCGTGGCGGGTGTGGACGGTGCACTTACAGTTGACACACCATGGGGCACCTCAATGCACGTTTTCAGTCTGGCTGTTTCACCTCCACCGAGACTAATGGACACTGATTTCGTTTTCTCTCCCGGGGCACATGCCGAGCCATTGTTGACGAATTTGCCAAAGCGTCGAAGGGAGGTGTTGTTCTTCGAGCGATACCACAGAATGATGGCATCCTGGCTTTCCAAAACGCTGCGCAATTGGCGAAATGTCAGATTGTCGGCGTCATAGCGGTTGATCGCGAATGACGGGGTGGCGAAAAGCAGCGTGCAAGTGATCAAAAATAGCGTCTTCATGGGAAACCTCGCTTTGTTTCCCATTGTGTGGCCTTTTTTGAGCAACAGTCACAACGTCCGAACGGACTAAAAACGCAGTCAGGTGGTTCTCTGACTGCCAGCTGGACAGTGCCTCACTACAACGCTGATTTTACGGCCTTGCCTGCAACATAGGTTTCACTGATGGCGCGGTCGTCGCCCAGTGTTTGAAGCAAGAAAAGCTCTTCCGCGAGTGTTGAGACCACTTCTGCTTTCAGTGCCATCGCTGGCGTGGCAGCCATGCTGAGAACCACCAGATCCGCGTCTCGCCCAACTTCCAGGGAACCTATGTGCTCAGCCAGAGACAAGGCTTCTGCGTTGCCGCGCGTCATCCAGTAGAAGCTCTCCAGCGGGTGAAGGCGCTCGCCAAGCAACTGTTGAATTTTGTAGGCCTCATCCAGTGTTTTGAGCATGGAGTAGCTGGTGCCGCCGCCGACATCGGTTGCGACTGCAACGCGCACTGGTTTTTCCCGGTTCGTCAAAGGGCGAAGCGGAAACAGGCCGGAGCCCAGAAACAGGTTGGATGTCGGGCAATGTACGGCAACCGAACCGGTTTCGCTCATGGCATCCATTTCGCGATCACTGAGATGGATCACGTGGCCAAAAAGGCTCTTGCTCCCAAGCAAATCATATCGGGCGTAGACGTCGGTATAGTCTTTGGCTTGCGGATAAAGCTCGCAGGTGTAAGCAATTTCGTCCTTGTTTTCAGACAGGTGTGTCTGGATGTGCAAGTCTGGAAATTCACGCGCCAGCGCTTGCGCCATTTCCATCTGTTCAGGCGTGGAGGTGATGGCAAAACGTGGTGTGATGGCGACATGGTTTCTGCCCTTGCCATGCCAATCAGCGATGACCTGCTTGGTGTCGTCATAGCTCGTTTGAGGTGTGTCGCGCAGCGCATCAGGCGCATTGCGATCCATCATCACTTTGCCGCCCACCATGCGCATGTTGCGCTTGAGGCTTTCCGCGAAAAACGCATCCGCCGAAGCCTTGTGCACCGAGCAATAGGCGACCGCCGTCGTGGTGCCGTGGCGCACCAGTTCATCAAAGAAATGTGTTGCTATGCGTGCGGCGTGCTGAGGGGACGCAAAGCGTTGCTCTTCAACAAATGTGTAGGTGTTCAGCCATTCCAGCAAATTTGCTGCGTAAGAGCCGATGACCTGCATCTGCGGGAAGTGCAAATGCGTGTCGATGAAGCCTGGCATGATGAGGTGCGGGCGGTGATCAACAACATTGGCATCGGGCATTGCGGCGGCGGCAACTTGCGCATAGGGGCCGACGGCCGTGATCAAACCGTTTTCGAGCAGTAGCCCGCCATCCTCTTCGTAGGAATAGGCGTCAATGTCTTCGCCATTTGTCGGACGGCGGTGAAAAGACAGAAGTCGCCCGCGAAGAAGGGTCTGAGGCATGTGGAATCCTACCTTGCGCATTTGCGCTGTTGTCAATTTTGTGCCGGATCAGAATGCACTGGCGTTTTCGTACCAAGCAGCTATGAGCGCGCGTTCCTCAGGCTCAATCTCACTCACATTGCCAGGTGGCATGGCGTGGCTGCGCCCTGCCTGGAGGTAGATGTCGAACGCCCGTGAGGCGATCTGGACGTCTTCATCGAACAGCACATTCTTCGGTGCCCGTGCAATGCCTTCAAATACCGGCTCCTGCGTATGACACATGATACAGCGGGTCTGCACAATGTCGCGCGCTTCTTCAAAATGAGGATCGTTCATGAAGCGCGTGACGGAGACGGGAAGTGCTGCGGTGTCTTCATTCTCCGATTTACCAATCTGTGGTGAGGTGGAAAGCCACATGATGAGCACAAACAGAATGGCCGTTACACCCCATGTCCAAACGGGTTTTCCCTTGCGGGCGTGCACTGTGTTGAACCAATGACGGATGGTAACGCCCATCAGGAAAACCAGCGCCGCTATGACCCAGTTATACTGCGTGGCAAAGGCCAACGGATAGTGGTTCGACAGCATGAAGAAGAGAACAGGAAGCGTGAGATAGTTGTTATGTGTCGAGCGCTGTTTGGCGATGATGCCATACTTGGGATCTGGCGTGCGGCCAGCGATCAGATCATTCACGGTGATTTTCTGGTTGGGAATGATGATGAAAAACACGTTTGCCGACATGATGGTGGCGGTGAAGGCCCCCAGATGCAGGAAGGCCGCGCGACCTGTGAAAACCTGCGTGTAGCCCCATGCCATGGCCACGAGCGCAACATAAAGCACGGCCATGAGGCCCCACATGTTCTTGCCGAGTGGCGATTTGCAAAGAGTATCATAGATCAGCCAGCCAACAGACAGTGATGCAATGGACAGTAGGATGGCCTGCCATGCCGGAATATCCAGAACATGACGATCGATCAGAAAGAGGTCGGCGCCACCGTAATAGACTACGGCCAGCATGGCAAAGCCGGAGAGCCATGTCGTGTAGCTTTCCCATTTGAACCATGTCAGATGTTCCGGCATGTTTGCGGGCGCGACCATATATTTCTGGACATGGTAGAAGCCGCCGCCATGTACCTGCCATTCTTCGCCATATACGCCATGCGGCATATTGGGTGCTTTGCGCAGCCCGAGGTCGAGCGCAATGTAATAGAATGATGAGCCAATCCACGCAATCGCGGTGATGACGTGCAGCCAGCGCACAGCGAAAGCCAGCCATTCCCAGGCAATACCGAGTTCGTACATGTGTTCCCCAATGTTTGTCGGTCGCCATCTTTAGAAATTTTGACCAAATAGAAAAGAGAAAAATGCGGAAAATCTGCGATGCAACAAGATACAGACAAGGCTAAAATGCCAAATATCTCATAAATGATTGAGGGATTCGAAGGATTGGTTGCCAAGGGGCTGCAAGCAGATGCAGAGGATTCTGAAATTGAACGGCTTTCTGCGCTGTTCGAGAAGGCTTGTTTTGCGCTGAAAAAACTATCCGGTGTGCCTGCGGGAACGGTATCCGAACAGGACTTCGCGCGATTGCGTGATATAGCGGTGGAGACGGCCCAAAAGATTGCCCGGCGTTATCGAAGACATGGAAACGCTGAACGTGGGCTCAAATACTTCGATGAGCTTGAGCGCCTTGGAATTACCAGTATCGACGTAAAGCGGGGCGCGGCAGGGCTTGCTGAGATTGAAGGAAACTTCGAACGCGCCGCAAACCTCTATCTGGAACTTGCCGATAGCGGCGAATGTCTCGATGCGCTGGCGCGTTTTGGCGTTGAGCTGGCGCATGCCAATCATTACACGTTGGCGCTGCGGGTTCTGCGCCGATATGACGAGATAGAAAAGAACAATCTGGAAGTGTTGCGCGCGCTTGCATTTTCAGCTCTTGCCCGCGCAGAATATGAGGCGTCACGCGCGTATCTGCTGCGATCCAATGCTATCAACCCAGGCGACAAGGGTACGCTGCTGGCACTTTACAGCACGAGCCAATATCTTGGATATGCAGCTGAATCAAAAGCATATATCGAAGAAGCCGTGCGGCTTTTCCCAGATAGCGCGGATTCGCATTTCTCGTTGAGCCAGGTCACGAAATACGAGAAAGGGCATTGGCATATTCCACTACTGGAAACTGCCTATGGCAACTCGGCGGCGGGAAGTCGCGAGCGTATGGTGACCGGATTTGCGCTTTTCAAGGCATTGGATGCTGTTGAGCGATTTGATGAAGCATTTGACGCATTGGATGATGCCAATCGTATACGGCGGGCCTCGCAGCCCTATGACAGAAATATCGACTTGCGGCAGGTGGAACTACTGCTTGAAGCATTTTCCATGGCCAATGCGGATCGTTTCATGGGGGGCGGATATCGTGACGCCAGACCCATCTTCATTGTTGGCATGCCACGGTCGGGTTCCACGTTGACGGAGCAGATATTGGCGAGCCACCGGGATACGCATGGTGGTGGTGAAATGACCCTGATTGGGCGCATGGCCAAGGATAATTTCATGCGCAAGGATGGCGACCTATACATCCCTGAACTGGATATGATGACGCCTGATATTTTTGCGACCGCTGGTCAGTATGTGGCAAACGAACAGATGGCAGTCGCTGACGGCAAGCCGCGTCTTGTCGACAAGATGCCTTTCAATTTCAAGTGGATGGGATATGTGAAATCCATGCTGCCGGATGCAAAAGTCATCCATGTTCGCAGATCGCCCGCAGCAACATGTCTTGCCAATTACAGCTCTGTATTCGCAACAGAAACGATTGGCTATCTCTACAATCTCGAAGATATTGCTGCCCAATACATCATGCATGAGCGTCTTATGGATTGGTGGAAGGCGCTATACCCAGGGCAGATTTATGATTTGTCCTATGAGGCGCTGACGGTGAACCAACGAGAGGAAACCAGAAAACTGCTGGACTATTGTGAACTGGATTGGGATGAAAATTGCCTCGACTTCTATAAGACCGAGCGCACCGTAACGACGTCCAGTTCGAACCAGGTTCGCCAGGCTATGTATTCCGGTGTTGATCGCAAGACGCAAAATTATCAGCGACAACTGGAACCGGCACTCAAAATGCTGTGCGACGCAGGCATAGACCCGCATCGCACTGGGTTGTGAGGTCTTGTGCAGGAAACAAGCCAACAGAGTGTTGAGGGTATAGGCGTGTCAGCGGAAAAGCTGGTTCAGTTTGAGGCGTTGTTTGCCAAAACATGCACGGCACTGTCACAGCAGAAGAATGCTCCGCCACAGATATCCGGTCAGATTGATGTCGGCAAGCTGCAGTCCATGGCTTTGGAAATTGCGAAAAAGCTGGTGTCCATCTATGCCGCGTCCGGGCGCTACGGCGATGGGGTCGTTACGCTGGACAGGGTCTCCAAGCACGTGTCTGCGGACGTTGAGATTGCGATGGCGCGCGCCGCGTTGGCGGAGGCGGAAGGTGGCTTGGATGAGGCGGCCCAATATTATTTGACTGTTGCGAGGTCTGGCCTGCACGCTGACAAACTGCTCATTGCCGGGCGTCGATTTGCGGAGAAGCACGCCTTTCAACCAGCGCTGCTGGTGCTGACGCGGCATCACGAATTACGGCCTGAAAGTGCTGAGGGCCTGCGACTTCTCGCCTATGTGCAGATGCAGCTGCAAAATCACGAAACAGCGATGGCACTTTGGCAGAAAGCCTATGCCATTGAGCCGCGCAATGCTGTTGTCTTGAACGGACTTTTTGCCTGCGCCCAGTTCCTTGGGGCTATTGAAGACGCCGAGCGCTACGCTCTGGAAATTGTCGAGTATTTTCCCGAGGATGTCGGCAGCTACAATCTCTTGAACAAGGTCATCAAGAAATTCACTATTGGACATCCGGCTGTCGCGGCACTGGAAAAGGCCTTTCAGAAGGCTGAGCCAAACAGCCGAGAGCGTGCTCTGGGCGGTTTTTTGCTCTACAAGGTCTATGAGGATTTGGGGCGTTTTGATGAAGCGTTCGACATGCTGGATGAGGCAAACCACATCATGCGTGCGGCTCTGCCCTATTCCCGTGCGGATGAGGAAAGGCAGTCTGAGGCGATCATGTCGACCTTCGACACACCTCACAGGTTCGCGGCTGATTCAAGCGCCAGCGATGCTCAACCGATCTTCATCGTTGGTTTGCCGCGTACGGGCTCTTCGCTGACCGAGCAAATACTGGCAAGTCATAGACATGTCTTTGGCGGTGGAGAAATGGGGTTGGTTGGTCACACCATCCGCAGGCATTTCATGAACGCAGCGGATCGCGCCAAGGGCGGGTTGGATTTGAGCAGCATGACCGCACAACGTTTGGCCGCTGCGGGGCGGGAAATTGCTGATGAGCACGGTAGGGTTGCTGGCGGCAAGGCGCGTTTGGCGGACAAGCAGCTGTTCAATTTCAAATGGATTGGTTTGATAAAGGCTATGTTGCCAAATGCAAAGATCGTGCATGTGAGCAGGGCACCGGCAGCAACCTGTCTTGCCAATTACAGTTCAGTCTTTGGCAGCGATGTCGTCAGGTTCATCTATGACCTGGAGGATGTTGCCGCTTATTATGTGATGCAGCAGCGTATGATGGATCATTGGCACGCGCTCTATCCCGGTGAAATTTTGGAGCTGCCCTACGAGGCTCTGGTGGCCGATCAGCGTGGCGAAACAGAACGATTGCTGGCCTATTGCGGGCTTGATTGGGACGACTCCTGTCTCGACTTTCATGAGACCGAACGCGTGGTGACGACAACCAGTTCGGCGCAGGTGCGGCAGGCAATATATTCAGGCGCCAATCGAAAAGTGCTGAACTACATGAGCCGCATGGAACCCGCATTTGCCATATTGCGGGCCGCGGGCATCGACCCGCAGAGCAAACTCTAGCGTAAATTTACCGATGTCTGCCGTCGTGCTCTTAGGCGCGAGATGATCCAGGCAATCAATACCGCGAATAGCACAATGAAAGACGCCGTATCGAAAAGCGATTTGAGAACGGTGTAACGGCTGGCGGTTGTCACCATATCCGGCACCACATCAGGGGTCGGCGTCTTCAGCAGCACGGAAACGGCTGCATTCTCCATGTAGTCAAAGATCATGCCCGGAACGGGGAGCAGGGCAAGCAGCCATTTCCAGACGCGTGCGGCTGGTAGAAGCGTAAAAATGGCAATTGCCTTGCTGAGCGCAATGCCGAGGGGAAAGAACATATCGAGCGTGTGTTGCTGGCCGAGATAGAGCGCACGGGCGTCATCTGGAAGATGCGAAAGGAAGAGCATCGCGTCTTCAAAGGTATAGCCCATCGGGCGAACGTCAAATGCAGGCAGGCCTCCGGTTGCTTCCTGAATAGCGGAAAGCGGACCGGCGAGCATAGTGACATAGATCGCCAGAGTCGCGATGAAGATCAACCAAAACAGCAGCCGGAAAAAACTCATAGGCCCGTACCTTGCATTAAATTCTCAATTGCTTGAATAGGCCAATAGGGGGCGTTTTGCAATCGGTGCGTGTGAAGTCAGGATTGGATAAGTGCTTCTCGGTGTTGCCATGCGGCGATTGCATGCACGACTTCTGCTGTGGTGAGGGCTGCAATGACCTCGGGGCGTTTGTCTTTGATCTGAGAACCGCCAATAGGCGTGGTGAGCAGCTGCGCAGAAACGCCTTCATGCTCGCGCGCAAGCCAACGAGTAAACGTTGCACGCTTGGTTGCAGAGCCAATCATTCCGACATAGGCGAGGTCCGTGCGCTTGAGCGCTTCAGCGGCTATCAGGAAGTCAAGCGCGTGGTCATGCGTGAGAATGACCACAGATGCACCAGGTTCAATCTGGCTGACGATGCTCTCAGGCATTGCCTCCAGGCGGGGTTGCACATTTGCTGGCAGGCTTTCCAGTTCCTGCGCTCTGCATTCAACAGCGATAACACGGAGCGGCAAAAGCGAAAGCGCTCGTGCCAACGCTCTGCCGGTATGTCCTGCACCAAATATGTAGACTGCGGGGAAATGGGCCGCGTTGTCGCTCAACCGCGCTGTAAGTGCATCAAATAGTTGATTGTTCGTGTGGCGAAATGTGAGACCTGCACGTCCGCCGCAACATTGGCCAATTTCCGGTCCCAATGCGATATCCAGGCTGGTTTTGTCGGATTTGCCCTGTAGCATGGCGTGTGCATGGGCAATAGCCATGTACTCCAGCTGTCCCCCGCCAATTGTGCCGCATTGTGTGCTCGCGGTCACCAGCATGAAAGCGCCTTGCTCACGCGGTGCCGATCCTTTGGTGCCCGCAACCTCGATCAGGATCGTGGGCTGCTGACTGCTCTTCAGGGCGTCGATGAAGGCGAGCATTCTAGCGGCCTTTCAGACGCTCAATGGCCATAAGTACGCGCTCAGGTGTTGCCGGGGCATCCAGCCTTGGGCACTGACGATAATCGTCCACACTGGCAACCGCCATGGAGATTGCCTCCAGAACAGAAACTGCCAGCATGAATGGTGGCTCGCCCACAGCTTTTGAACGGCCAATGGTTGGCTCTCGGTTTTCGGACCATTCTGCCAGCTGCACGTTGAAGATTTCCGGTTTGTCGGAGGAAAGCGGAATTTTATAGGTCGAAGGCGCGTGGGTGCGCAGCATGCCCTTCTTGTCCCACCACAATTCTTCAGTTGTCAGCCAGCCCATACCCTGCACAAAGCCACCCTCAATCTGCCCCTTGTCAATGGAAGGGTTCAGAGAGTGGCCCACATCGTGAAGAATATCAGTGCGGTTGACCATATATTCACCGGTCAGCACGTCTACAGAGACCTCTGAAACGGAAGCGCCATAGGCAAAATAGTAGAACGGACGCCCACGGCCGGTTTCGCGATCCCAGTGGATGTCCGGTGTTTTGTAGAAGCCTGCAGCGGAAAGCTGAACGCGCGCGAAATAGGCCTCGTTGATGAAGTCATCAAAGGCGATAACCTCCCGGCCAATGCGAACACGGTTGGGCAGGAACTCCACCTCGTCAGGGCTAACGCCACGGCTTTTTTCTCGGTGGTTTACAGCAAAATCTACGAGTCGTTCTTTGATTTGCCGCGCCGCGTCATAGGCTGCCATGCCATTCAGGTCAGAGCCGGAGGATGCCGCCGTTGCGGACGTGTTTGGCACTTTGCCTGTCGTCGTCGCGGTGATCTTGATGCGTCCCATATCGACCTGAAATGCATCTGCGAGCACCTGGGCAACCTTGGTGTATAGGCCTTGCCCCATCTCCGTACCGCCATGGTTCAGGTGGATGGAGCCATCCTGATAAATATGCACCAGTGCACCAGCCTGATTGAAGGCGGTCATGGTGAAAGAGATGCCGAACTTCACCGGCGTCAGCGCAATCCCCTTGCGGATAAAGCCGCTTTTGGCATTGAAATCGAGGATTGCCTGACGGCGTGCCTGATAGTCGGAGCTTGCCTCCAGTTCATCAACAATGCGCGCCATCACATTGTCTTCCACCTGCTGGTGGTAGGGGGTGACGTCACGACCCGATCCGGCTTCGCCATAGAAGTTGGCCTTGCGAATTTCCAATGGATCTTTGCCGAGTGTGTAGGCGATTTCTTCGATAATGCGTTCGCCAGCAAGCAGCCCCTGCGGCCCGCCGAAACCGCGAAATGCCGTGTTTGAAACGGTGTTGGTTTTCAGCGGTTCGGATGTTAGCTCCACATGCGGGTAGAAATAGGCGTTATCGGCGTGAAAAAGCGCACGGTCTGTCACTGGACCTGAGAGGTCCGATGAGTAGCCACAGCGCGCGGCGAAATTGGCCTTCACTGCATGGATTTTGCCATCATCATCAAATCCCGCTTCATAGTCGACCAGAAAGTCGTGCCGCTTGCCGGTGATGGTCATATCCTCGTCGCGGTCGAGGCGAAGCTTTACAGCGCGGCCAAATTTGCGCGCTGCAATTGCCGCAATGGCTGCAAACTGGTTGCCCTGGGTTTCCTTGCCGCCAAAGCCGCCGCCCATGCGCCGTATTTGAACGTTGATAGCGTGGGCCGGCACACCAAGTGTGGTTGCCACCATCTTTTGTACTTCGGAAGGGTGCTGGGTGGAGGCCCAGACAGTCATTTCATCGTCCTCACCGGGAATGGCGAGCGAGATATGACCTTCGAGATAGAAGTGGTCCTGACCGCCGATTTCAATCGTCCCGGCCAGTCGGCGTGGTGCATTTTCCAGCGCGCTGGCAGCTTCACCACGGGCGAGCTTCAGTGGTTTGCAAACCAGCTCTCCACCCGCAGCGCGGGCGCTCTCAATGTCGGTCGCATGGGGCAGGTCTTCATATTCAATATGGGCAAGGCGCGCGGCATGGCGGGCGGCTTCCCTTGTTTCGGCAATGACGGCGAAGACGGGTTGGCCATAAAATTCAACGAGACCATCGGCAAGAACCGGCTCATCGTGCAAATGGGCAGGGCTGATGTCGTTGGCACCGGGAATGTCCTTGGCCGTCAGTACCGCAACGACACCGGGGAAGCCCTCCACTGCGGAGAAGTCCATAGAGAGAATTTTTGCATGCGCCCGATTGGTCATCCCCATGGCAGCATGAAGAAGGCCTGCTGGTTCCGGCATGTCGTCGATATAGTCGGCCTTACCGGTCACATGCTTGTGGGCGCTATCGTGGCGCGTACCAGCATGCAAGGGCACGGAAATCTGTTCAGCGGAAGTCGTATTGTTGCTGCTCATTCTCCAGCCTCCAATGTCGCATATCGTGAAAGCTGGGCAGGTGTGCCGGTGGTTTCTGCGTAGAAGCGCAGCATTAGATTACCTGCCGCCAGTGAGCGGTATTCTGCCGTCGCACGCCAGTCTGTCAGCGGCTGGTAGTTTGTCGCAAGAAGACTGCGGGCCTCCTCGGCCAGTGACTGGTTCCAGGATTTGCCACGTAGGAATTCTTCCGTATCCGTCGCACGTTTCGGTGTGCCAGCCATGCCGCCAAATGCAATGCGCGCGTCGGCTACGCGGCCTTCCTCGTCCAGCGAAATGCGAAACGCTCCGCAAAGGGCCGAAATATCCTCGTCCCGCCGTTTTGAGACCTTGTAGACGGCGAAGTGCTCGCCCTGGGGCAGTTGCGGAATGGTGATGGCTTCAACGAACTCACCAGGATTGCGATCCTGCTTGCCATATTCAATGAAATAGTCTTCAAGCGGCACCTGCCGTATGCCCTGGCTGGATCGTAGTGTAATGCTGGCACCGAGTGCAATGAGTGGTGGCGGTGTATCGCCGATGGGCGAGCCGTTGGCGATATTGCCGCCAATCGTGCCCATATTCCGTACTTGTTCGCCGCCAATTCTGTTGAGAAGCCCGCCAAGTGCCGGGAAATGCTCCTTCAGTGTTTTTGCGGCCTGGCTGTAGGTGACACCCGCGCCAAGCGTTATCGCCTCTTCGGTGACTGAAATGGACTGCAGTTCTTCCAGATGATTGATGAAGACAACAGGGGAGAGACGGCGCATCTGCTTGGTCACCCATAGCCCGGTGTCTGTTGAACCCGCAACGATTGCCGCATTGGGTTCTATCGCCAGAACTTCTGCCAAATCATCAACGGATGCAGGGATGATGAGGCGTTGTGCACCGGCAAAGATGCGGATCGTTTTTTGCACCTTCAGCGATCTCAGCGTCTCCCTGACGAAGTCGTGCTCGGAGAGGATCG
The DNA here is from genome assembly GCA_050301895.1 of Ensifer sp. Lineage (GTDB taxonomy): Bacteria > Pseudomonadota > Alphaproteobacteria > Rhizobiales > Rhizobiaceae > Ensifer_A. The sequence goes on from JBNKZZ010000012.1 coordinate 136,139, forward strand.
GGTCGTTGACACTGCCGTCGCGCATCTGGCTTGCCAGTTCGGCGGCTTTCAAAATGGCTTCATAGCCCGTGCAGCGACAAAGATTACCCTGCAGCGCGGTTTCAATTTCCGCGCGGGACGGGTTTTCGCGACGCATCCACAAACCATAGAGGGACATGACAATGCCAGGTGTGCAGAAGCCACATTGTGAGCCATGGCAATCCACCATGGCCCGCTGAACCGGGTGCAGCGTTCCATCTTTGCCGTTCAGATGCTCGATCGTTACGACGTGGGTGGCCGCGAGTGAGGCCACAAAGCGGATGCAGGAATTGACACTCTCATAGATCAGTTCATCACCGATCAGACGCCCAATCAACACAGTGCAGGCACCACAATCGCCTTCGCGGCAGCCTTCCTTTGCGCCGGTCAGCCTCTTGCGCTCTCGCAACCAGTCGAGAAGCGTCATTGTTGGCGAAATGGCGCCGGTGTCGATAATTTCACCATTCAGGATGAAACGGATGGTCTGACCTTGCATATTGGAATCCTTGCCTTGCTGCTGGCAAATTGCAATGCAGCAATGAAAGGTAAGCGAAAAAATCGCCAACTGGCAATGGGATTTTTTCCAATTGGTCAAAGGTTATCGGGCGGACCATTTTCATTTCGTTTTCATTTGACATTCGTTTGAACGTCGGTTTGAACTTCACCTGAGGAATGATGGAGGAAATTATGGCAGGTTATGTATTGGCAATCGACCAGGGTACGACGTCGACACGCGCGATCGTGTTTGATGGAGATATGAAGGTTGCCGGTTCTGGCCAGAAGGAATTCACGCAGATTTTTCCGGCTTCCGGTCACGTGGAACACGATCCGGAAGAGATCTGGGAAACTGTTGTTTCCACCATGCGTGAGGCCTTGCAAAACGCGAACATCGCTGCAAGCGATCTTGCCGCGATCGGCATTACAAACCAGCGCGAAACGGTTGTGATCTGGGACCGCAAAACAGGCAAACCTATTTACAATGCTATTGTGTGGCAGGACCGGCGGACCGCAAAATTCTGTGCCAAGCTAAAGAAGCAGGGGCTGGAAAAGTCTTTCACCAAGAAGACCGGACTTCTGTTGGACCCATATTTCTCTGGTACCAAGGCTGCATGGCTGCTGGACAATGTGAAGGGCGCGCGCAAGCGGGCTGAAGCCGGTGAGCTGTGTTTTGGTACGATTGATACATTCCTGATCTGGCGGCTGACTGACGGCAAGGTTTTTGCGACCGATGCGACGAATGCGTCTCGTACGCTTATGTTCAATATCACCAAGCAGAAATGGGATAAGTCGCTTCTCAAGACACTGAATGTGCCGGAAGCTATTTTGCCGGAGGTGAAAGACTGTGCGGATGATTTTGGCACCTGTGAAGCTGAAATCCTGGGTGCAGAAGTGCCAATCCTTGGCGTTGCTGGCGATCAGCATGCGGCAACCATCGGACAGGCATGCTTTGAACCGGGCATGTTCAAGTCCACCTATGGCACGGGTTGTTTCGCGCTGCTGAACACGGGCAAGGATGTTGTTTTCTCCAAAAACCGGCTGCTGACGACCATCGCCTATCGGCTGAATGGCGAGGTTACTTATGCGCTGGAAGGATCAATCTTCATTGCGGGCGCTGCCGTACAGTGGCTGCGAGACGAGCTTGGCTTCGTCAGGAATGCCGCAGAGAGCGGAGCGCTGGCTGATCAGGCAGATCCTAATCAGGATGTCTATCTGGTGCCTGCCTTTACAGGTCTTGGTGCGCCCTATTGGGATCCGGATGCGCGCGGCGCAATCTTTGGCATGACGCGCGGCACCGGCCCTGCGGAAATTACGCGGGCCGCACTGGAAGCCGTTTGCTACCAGACGCGCGATCTGCTGGATGCCATGCATAAAGACTGGAAGGATGCCTCTGGCGAGACTGTTCTGCGCGTCGATGGCGGCATGGTTGCATCTGACTGGACCTTGCAGCGCCTGTCCGACCTTCTGGATGCGCCAGTGGACCGTCCGGTTATTCTGGAGACCACGGCTCTTGGTGCCGCCTGGCTTGCAGGCTCCAAGGCAGGTGTATGGCCGGGCATGGAAGAATTCGCCAAGGGCTGGGCACGGGATACGCGATTTGAGCCGAAAATGGATGGCAATACTCGCAAGGCCAAGGTGAAAGGCTGGAAGGATGCTGTGCGCAGGACGCTGAGTGCATAGGTGCACTTGACCTGATGCGGTCTGCCAACGCATAAGCGCGTCGTGGTGCGTGTCGTGTTCAATTGACCTCAATTGAATGGAATGTATATGCATCATTTCAAAGTCTTACGGCGTCCTTGTGCGCGTTTCATGAAACGTGCGGCGCTGCAGAAAGGATGCGCTTATGATTATTTCCAGCGATGACGAGCTGAACCGTCTGAAAGAAATTGGCCGTATCTGCGCCAACGCGGTGCAGCTCATGTCGGAGTCTTTGCAGCCGGGAATCACGACGGCTGAGCTGGATGCTATCGGGCGCAAATATCTCGATGACCACGGTGCGGTCTCAGCGCCTGAATTTTGCTATCAGTTTCCGGGTGCCACGTGCATTTCCGTCAATGAGGAAATTGCGCACGGCATTCCCGGCAGCCGCATTATTCAGCCGGGCGATTTGGTCAATATCGATGTTTCTGCGATGAAGGACGGATTGTTTGGCGATACGGGTGCATCCTTCGCTGTGGCGCCTGTTGCCAAAAAGGTGGAGAAGCTCTGCCGTGACGGAAAGCGCGCAATGTGGACTGGCATCAACCAGGTCAAGGCGGGCGGGCAGTTGCGCAATATCGGCAACGCCATTGGCACTTTCGCCAAGAAGAACAAGTATACTCTCATTCAAAATCTTGCGAGCCACGGCGTGGGCGAGACACTGCATGACGAGCCGCGCGAGCTTTCGACCTGGCCGGATCCGGATGAAAATCGGATCATGCAGGATGGCCTGGTTTTCACCATCGAGCCGTTTCTTTCAATGGGCGGACTTTGGGCGGAAGACGGTGATCAGGATGACTGGACGCTCTATTCCGAACCCAAAGCACTGACCGTGCAATATGAGCATACCGTGGTTGCCACCAAAAGCGGTCCGCTGGTTCTCACCTTGCCGGGTTGAGTGCGGCAGCGGGCGGGGAAAACAAGGCACCGCCCCTACCACATGAACGCGGCATTACCGCTGAATTACATTCTCGTAACAAACGTCAATCTGAATTGCGTGGCGGTGTGAACTGAAATAGGTTCCCGCGCAACATGGTTTTTGACACAAGATAGGAATTTGCCTTGTTCAAATCGTTTTTTCCAAATCCTCGCATGCTGGTTATTTCCGCGATTGCGTGGAGCATTGTCGTTGTTGGTAGCTGGTATGCTTTCATGAGCGGCGCCGGTGGCATCATTGGACTTCCGCCAATGGCCGATCCGGAGAGTGCACCTATTGGGCTGGGATATTTTGGTACCACAGATTCCATCTGGTTCTATACCTACTTCATCGGGGCAATGGCATTGTTCTGCCTGGCATGGACATTTCTTGCGCCTGAGTTGAGATGGCGCAACTGGTCGCTTTGGGGATCCGCATTTATATTGTTCAACATCTATTTTGACGTTGATATTTCGGTTGCCCTCAACCGTTGGCGCGGGCCTTTCTACGACATGATTGTCAAGGCGCTCCAGAACCCAAATACGGTCAGCGAGAGCGATCTCTACTGGGGTATCGGTGACTTTTTCTCTCTGGCCAGTGTTTCCATCGTAATCACGGTGATCAATATCTATTTTACGCGCCACTATCTCTTCCGCTGGCGCAACGCGATGAATGATTACTACTATGAATCATGGAACCAGGTGCGCCATATTGAGGGGGCATCTCAGCGTATCCAGGAAGATACGCAGCGTTTTGCGCGTATCGTTGAGAGCCTCGGCGAGCGCATGATCAGTTCGATCATGACGTTGATTGCGTTTTTGCCGGTACTCAACATGCTTTCCGCGAATATAACCACGCTACCGATTGTCGGGGATATTCCTTATCCGCTCGTCACCGCCGCTATATTCTGGTCTCTCTTCGGTACGTTCCTGCTCATCGTTGTCGGCGTAAAACTCCCAGGTCTGGAGTTCCACAACCAGCGCGTTGAAGCCGCTTTTCGAAAAGAGCTTGTCTATGGCGAGGATTCCGACGAGCGCGCGGATCCGATTTCGGTACGTCAGCTATTTGACAATGTTCGCAAGAACTACTTCCGGCTCTATTTCCACTATCTCTATTTCGACGTAACGCGTTATGTCTATTTGCAGACTGACGTGATTTTCCATATCTTTCTGATGGTGCCGTCCATCGCCGCTGGTGTTATCACCTTTGGCGTTTATCAGCAGATCAGCTCGGCATTTGGGCAGGTTACCAACTCATTCCAGTATCTGGTGAATTCCTGGACGACGATTATCGATCTTCTGTCGATCCACAAGCGGTTGCGCTCGTTTGAGGCAGCACTTGCGGGCGAGGATCTGCCAAAAATCGAATACACTTATCAGGTAGATTGATCGCTGGATTCGGATTTGAACCTATCAGAAGGCGGGGTTTCCCGCCTTCTTTGTATCTGCCTCGGCTGATTGGGTGGTTGGGGCAAGCAGATCGAGGGCTTCCGAATAGGTCACGCATTTGACATCCGCTTTGTGGCAGACGTCAGCGGCAAAATGCGCCATGGCGCGCCAATAAGCACCACCGTTCATTTCCACGAAATGAAAGCCAAGCTGCAGTGGCGTGCGGTCGCCTTCATACTCGCGCGCAAACGCGGCCGTGAAGGCATCATAGGCGCGAGCTTCGAACTCGTCGCTGCGCTTCCGGTTCTCAACGCCCGCTGAATGGCGGATGAAGAGATTGTAGTCCATGGCGATGATGCGTCTTTGTTTTGGGCCTTCCGGAACGCGGGGCAGTGCAAAGCGTGCGAGGCCATTTTCCATTTGAGGCATTTGTGCACCCTTTGAGACGCCGCTGGCATCATATCGATAGCCGGACGCTTTGAGGGCAGGGGCAAGGCCAGCACTTTGAGACAGGTAAGGCGCGCGGAAGCCGGTAATATCATTGTTGACAAAATCCGCCCAGCCCGCCGGTTTTTCAGCCTCCAGTCGGCTCCCCTCCCAGGCATTCAACAGCGTGTCGTGAAAGCTGGAAAACTCAATTTTCCAATCCGCTTTCGTCCAGTCCTTGCCATCGAAATGGCCGCAGGCATGGCTTGCCATCTCATGGCCTTCCTCATGTGCAGCCCATATGTTCTTCAGCCTGGTTCGAACCTCCTCCTGGCTTTGTGCAAAGCCAACATTGGAGCGACCGGGCTTTTGATGCGGTGCTTGATAGCGTGCGCGCATCTCCTGGCTCATCAAAAATGTGCAGGACAGGAAATATGTGAAATGTGCGCCGGTCTCGCGCGCGATTTCTCGGCTCTTTGTCCAGAGCGCATTGTCGTGTGCGCCGTCAAAAGAAATGATGACAAGTTGAGGGCGCGTGCTGTCAGCTTTTGCCGCAGTGATTGGCGCGCCAACTGCAAGGCAGGCACCAAGGGCGGACAGTGCTATGGATATGGTGGGGCGTCTTTGTTGCATGTTTTTTCAATTTCATGCGATTGCGGCGAAGCTTTGATGGCAGTGGTATTTTTTGACGATTGTCTGTATCCGTGTTGCGGACTCATTATTGAGATTTCGAATATTCGGTGGGGTAGTCCTTGGCTTTCTTTGTAGTGTCTCTTGTCGCGTTTCTGCTGGCGCATTCCATTCGCATTGTTGCGCCCGATTGGCGTCTGGCCATGATTGATCGCCTGGGCATGACAGCCTGGCGTGGCGTCTATTCCGTGGTCTCCATTGCAACCATTGTGGCTCTGATCTGGTCGTTTGGTACCTCGCGCAGTGAAACGCCAATGCACTATTATCCGCCAGTCTGGATGGCGCATATCACGTTGACGCTGATGCTGGTCTCGATGATCCTGCTCGCGGCATCTGTGTTGCCTGCCGGGCGTATTGCAAACGCCGCGCGATTTCCCGCTCTTCTGGCGGTCAAGATTTGGGCGCTGGCGCATTTGCTTGCCAATGGTGAGCTGAACTCGATCCTGCTGGCGCTCGGCTTTCTGGCCTGGGCTGTTCTGGCGCGGATTTCAGCCAAACGGCAGAAGATTGCCGCGCGTGACGTGGTGTCTATCAAATGGGATGTAGTTGCTATTGCTATTGGGGCGGCCCTTTATGCAGCAATATTGTTTTACCTGCATTTGTGGTTGATTGGTGTTTCGCCGCTGGCTGCAGCGGGCATGTGAGCGGACTTAAAAACAAGCTGGAGAAATGAAATGACAATGATCTTCTGTATCGCGTTGGCCGTCTTTGTGCTTGGCCATTCACTCAGAATTGTTGCTCCCGGTGCGAGATTAGCCGCAATTCAGAAGCTTGGTGATCAGCGCTGGAAGGGGCTTTTCTCGCTCGTCACGCTTGCCGCGTTCATTGTCATGATCTGGGCCTATGCTCTTAGCAAGTACGATGGTGCGGTGCTCTACACGACACCTTTCTGGACCTCGCATATCACGCTTCTGGTGATGTTCTTTTCCTTTGTGTTGCTGGTTGCTTCAACTGTCCCGGCAGGGCGAATTGCAGTAGGTGTTCGCAATCCGCAACTGGCAGGGACATCGCTTTGGGCGTTTGCACATCTGCTAGTCAATGGCGAGCGCAATTCGGTCATCCTGTTTGGCGTTCTGCTTGTCTGGTCGATCGCCGTGCAGGTCAGAACTTTTGTGCAGAAGGTCGCGTTTCGCCCGTTCGTGAGCGTCAAATGGGACGTGGTTTCACTCCTCGTTGGCGGCGGACTTTATGTTGTGTTCTTGCTCTATCTGCATGAATGGCTGATCGGTGTTTCGCCAATGGCGATGGCCGGAATGTGATGTTTTGCTGTTGCCCCCCTTACAACCGCGTAAAAATGGGGTAGAAGGCGCAAAACCAAGACTTTGAATGAAGGGCCGGATTACCGGCAAATACGCAATGGCCAATGAAGAAGACAGCTTTATCCGCGAGGTCAATGAGGACCTGCGCTCCGACCAGTTCAAAGCGCTGTGGCGTCAATATGGTGCACTGCTCATTTTGACCTGCGTGCTGATCGTTGTCGGCACCGCCGGTTACCGCGGGTACCAGTATTGGGTTGAAACGCAGGCGTCGGCTTCCGGTGACCGCTTTCTTGCGGCCATGAAACTGGCGAATGATGGCAAGCAGGATGAAGCGAAAGCTGAGCTGGATGCGCTGGAGAAGGATGGCTTTGGTGCTTATCCTGTTTTGGCACGGATGCGCGCAGCAACGCTTGCTGCCGAAGCTGGTGATGCGGCCTCTGCCGCGGTCAGCTTTGCTGAAATTGCTGATGACAAGAGCGTACCGGATGCAATTCGCGATGTGGCCAGGCTGCGTGCCGCATGGCTGAAGATTGACACTGGCACTTATGATGAGGTGTCTGCACTGGTTGAGGTTCTGGCAAGTCCCCAAAATCCAATGCGTCATTCTGCGCGTGAGGCGCTGGGGCTTTCCGCTTACAAGCAGGGCGACATTGCGACAGCAAAGACGTGGTTTGAAGAAATTACCAACGACAATCAGACACCTGGCAATGTACGCAGTCGCGCACAGATATTGCTTGACCTGATTATTTCCAACCAAGACGCGGGTTGATAGCTTCATGGGCTTTACGGTTGCTATTGTTGGTCGTCCGAATGTGGGCAAGAGCACGCTTTTCAACCGTCTGGTTGGCAAGAAGCTGGCGCTTGTTGACGACACGCCGGGCGTCACGCGCGACCGTCGACCTGGACAGGCGCGGTTGGATGACCTGCGCTTCACGATTATCGATACAGCAGGTCTGGAAGTCAGCGGCGAGGATACGCTTGAAGGCCGCATGATGGCGCAGACAGATGCCGCGCTTGATGAAGCCGACATGGCCTTGTTTCTGGTGGATGCCAAGATGGGCATTACACCGCATGACAAAGTCTTTGCCGAGAAATTGCGCCGCCGTGGCAAACCGGTTGTTCTGGCCGCCAACAAATCTGAGGCCCGTGGTTCGGATGGCGGATTTTATGACGCCTATGGCCTCGGTCTGGGCGAGCCAGTGCCGATTTCTGCTGAACATGGCGCGGGCATGCACGACTTGCGCGACGCAATTGTGGAAGCCGTTGGCGAGGACCTGGCATTCCGCCATGAGGAAGAGGCCGAGACTGACGTCGTTATCGAAAATGGTGAACTGGACGGCATCGAAGATGAAGACTTCGAGCCGGAATATGATGACAGCAAGCCGCTTCGGGTGGCCATTGTTGGCCGCCCTAATGCGGGCAAGTCGACACTGATCAATCGCTTTCTGGGCGAAGAGCGTCTGCTGACTGGACCTGAGGCTGGCATCACGCGTGATTCCATTTCCGTTGATTGGGAGTGGAAAGGCCGCACGATCAAACTGTTTGATACGGCAGGCATGCGCCGGAAATCCCGCGTACAGGAGAAGCTGGAAAAGCTCTCGGTTGCGGATTCTCTGCGCGCTATCAAATTTGCCGAGGCTGTCGTTATTCTATTTGATGCGACAATCCCGTTTGAGAAGCAGGACCTGCACATCGTTGATTTCGTGTTGCGCGAAGGCCGAGCGGCAGTTCTGGCTTTTAACAAGTGGGACATGATCGAAGATCGGCAGGCATTGCTGACTGATCTGCGCGAGAAAACCGAACGTTTGCTGCCTCAGGCACGCGGTATTCGCGCCATCACCATTTCCGGCCAGACTGGTGACGGTCTGGACAAGCTGATGCAGGCGGTTATTGAGACCGACCGTGTTTGGAATCGCCGCATTTCCACTGCCAAGCTTAACCGCTGGCTTGATGTGCAGCAGGTGCAGCATCCACCACCGGCAGTTTCCGGGCGTCGTCTGAAACTCAAATATATGACACAAGTGCGCGCCCGTCCGCCGGGCTTCATGATTTCGTGCACGCGGCCAGAGGCCGTGCCGGAAAGCTACACGCGTTATCTGATCAACGGGTTGCGCAAGGATTTCGCTCTGCCAGGCGTGCCGATCCGCATCTACTATCGTGCCGGTGCCAACCCGTTCGAAAACAAGAAGAAAAAGCGCTGAGTTTCAGGTCGCCATTCTATGATGGCGGCTTCAACGCATTATCCTTCCGGAGATCTCATGGCGACGATTGTGAAGAAAAGCACGGATGCTGACTGGTGGCGTGGTGCTGTGATTTACCAGGTCTATCCGCGCTCCTTTCAGGACTCTGATGGTGACGGCATGGGGGACCTGAAAGGGATCACACGACGGCTAGCATACATTGCGTCGCTCGGTGTGGACGCGGTCTGGCTTTCGCCCTTTTTCAAGTCGCCTCAGGCAGACATGGGTTACGATGTTTCGGACTATTGCGATGTCGATCCGCTATTCGGCACGCTCGCAGATTTTGATGATCTGATTGCCGAGGCACATCGCCTTGGCCTGAAAATAATGATTGATCAGGTGCTTTCGCATTCTTCTGACCAGCATCCCTGGTTCAAGGAGAGCCGCTCCAGTCGTGATAATTCCAAGGCCGACTGGTATGTCTGGGCTGACGCCAGGCCGGATGGGACAGCGCCCAATAACTGGCTTTCCATTTTCGGCGGTCCTGCCTGGGAGTGGGACGGCGTGCGTAAGCAATATTACATGCACAATTTCCTCACCTCCCAGCCAGATTTGAACTTCCATAACATGGATGTGCAGGATGCACTGCTGGATACTGTGCGCTTTTGGCTGGATCGTGGCGTTGATGGGTTCCGTCTGGATACGGTGAACTTCTATGTGCACGACGAAAAACTGCGGGACAATCCGCCTCTGGTTGTCGACCCGGATGCAACGTCAAACGATGCGCCGGATGTGAACCCCTACGGTATGCAGGATCACCTTTATGACAAGACCCAGCCGGAAAATGTCGCGTTCCTGCAGCGGTTTCGTGCGCTTCTGGATGAATATGATGCGCGCACCGCTGTCGGTGAGGTGGGCGATGGCGCGCGTTCCTTGAAGACTGTCGCCAACTATACCAGTGACGGTGACAAGCTGCACATGTGCTACACCTTCGATCTGCTTGGTCCTAATTTTACAGCCAGGCATATTCGTCGATCGGTAGAGCAGTTTGAAAAAACTGTACGTGATGGTTGGGTCTGCTGGGCATTTTCAAACCACGATGTGACACGCCATGTTAGCCGGTTCGGCGACGAGAGCGGGGAATATGATCGTGTTGCCAAACTCGCGATCAACCTTCTGGTGAGCCTGCGCGGCTCGCTTTGCCTATATCAGGGTGAGGAACTCGGCCTGCATGAAGCGGAGCTTCAGTTCGAAGACCTGAGGGATCCTTATGGCATTCGCTTCTGGCCGTCTTACAAGGGGCGTGACGGATGCCGTACGCCGATGCCCTGGGAGCAGAGCGCCTATGGCGGCTTCTCAACATCCAAGCCGTGGCTGCCTGTGCCCCCGGACCATGCCGATGCGGCGGTTGAGTTGCAGGAGGGTGCATCCGGTAGCGTATTGGAACATTATCGGGCCGCGCTTGCGTTCCGTAAGACGCATTCAGTGCTCAAAGACGGCTCAATTCGATTTGTTGACGGCAATTCGGATCTGCTTGTTTTCACCCGTGAGGCGGGTGACGAGCGTCTGGTATTTGTTTTCAACCTGACTGATGAGACGAGAAGCTGGATACCGAGTGGTGAGTTTGCCGCTGCTGAGGCAATAGCAATGCCGGCCATGGCCGCGGAGAAGGACGGTGATGTTGTGATGCTCAACGCCTTTGACGCCTGGTGCGGAAGGTTCCAGATCGCCTGACGTCACCGAGTTCTCAGTTTGACGTCAGAGTTGGGCACCAGAGGGAGCAAGGCGACCAAACACCTTTGTGAGCGTTTCCCTGTTGAATGGCTTGATGAGGTAGTCGTCGGCACCGGCGCGCTTGCCCACCATCATGTGTTTTAGATCCGCCTCGATGAGGCAATAATAGATTTTCACCTCTTCGCCGCCCGGCAGCGAACGCATATAGGCGATCACATCGAGCGCGCCTTCCATATTCGAATCGATAATGAGAATGTCCGGGCGTTCGAGTTCCGCCTGAATAATGGCTTCATTGGCGGTGCTGGCTTCCATAACCGAAAAGTGCATTGCGGTCAGAATTCGGTTGGCAACCTTGCGGACGATGTCCGATTGATCTGCGACCATCAGCTTGAGCATCGCAAATTGTCTCCTTGAAACGCCTGTTTTCTCAAATTCGCACGCGCTGCTACGCCGCGCGACAGTTGCGGTATGCCGCGCGTTGTATTTTAGGTTTTAAAGAAAAACACTTTGTTAAGATGCGATAGAGGCACTGCATTGCTGCCGTGCCTTCACCGCGCAACCTTAGTTTTTTCAGGCCGCCATAATAGCTTTGAAGACGATCTGCTCGTCCTCTGCAACTGCGTTCAGCGTCATGCCTGCTTCTTCGGCAAGTAGCAGTGTGTAGTATGGCTGAATGGAGTGTGCATCCACCGCTTCTTCCGGCTCGCCGGAATGTAGCTCGGTGAATTTTTGAGGAATGCGCATCATGCGGCCTTTGGCGACAATGGTGAATGCAGCGTCAAATTCCGGATTTTCCAATGTTATGTCCAGGCTGCCGCCGCGTGGAATGGCGCCATAGGCGAGCAAGAACATGTTCAGAAGCAGTTTTACTCTGTTTTTTGCGACGATGGCGCGCGGGCCGTTCCAGGTGATTTCTGTTTTGCCTTCTGCCTCTGCAAAGTCGCGGGCAGCCTTTTCGGCCTCACCGGTGTCAATGGAGGCACCAATAGAGCCCGATGCGCCAAATGCGAGGCGCGCAAATTTCAATCTTACAGACGCATTCAACGCACTGGTGCGGATGAGGTCCATGGCGTCTTCATCGGCGCCGCCTTCGTCCAGCAGCTCAAGGCCGTTGTTGATTGCGCCGACCGGCGAAATGACATCGTGACACACCCGGCTGCACAGCAGCGCGGCGAGGTCCGGACCTGAAAGGGTTAGGTTCGCATTCTTTGCCATATGTGCCTCCATGTCGATGACGTGCGTATAGCCACAGCTACGTGATCCGGCTTGTGCGGGCATTGCTGCGGCTTCGATTTGCGTGCGCCATAATGACAACACATTTGGTAAACCGATTATTAACAACATGCGCCCATTATCGGCCCAAATTGACAGATAACGCATAAATCTGCGTTTTTTCCGCGAGAAAATGTGAAAGCGTTTTGCCAGAAACAAGGAAGTATCAAATGCGGCAGAACTGGAGAAATTTGGCACCGGCAAAAATCGTGCTGGCACTGCTTTTCCTCATTACCAGCGCTATTTCGCTGAACAATCAGACAGCTTCGGCGGCCTCCGCTGAATATACTGCACAGGAAATCATTGATACAGGGCATCAGTTTTTTGGAACGGCCACCGGCGGCTTTGCCAAGGTTATCGAACAGGCCTTCCAGCGCTATGGGCTGCCCAATGGATATGTTCTTGGGCAGGAGGGTTCCGGCGCATTCGTTGCGGGCGTGACCTATGGAGAGGGCAACCTCTACACCAAGAATGCCGGACAGCATCCGGTGTTTTGGCAGGGACCATCCATTGGTATTGACTATGGTGGTCAGGGCAGCCGCGTCATGATGCTGGTCTACAATCTGCCGTCCGTCGACGCTCTTTACAAACGATTTGCAGGTGTGTCCGGGGAGGCATATGCGATTGCAGGTGCCTCGATGACGGTTTTGAAAAATAACAATGTTCTGATTGTGCCGGTTCGTACAGGCGTTGGTGCGCGGCTCGGTATCAATGTGGGCTATTTGAAATTGACAGATCGCCCGACATGGAACCCCTTCTAGTCATCGAAAATGGACGTGGATGAGAGAAGCGGCCGAGGGGCCGCTTTTTTGACGAATACTTGCTCAAACGCGGGCGTCATGCTTTAAGCGGCATTGAAAGTGCGGATTGGGAAGGGCAGCGCTTTGATTGAATATGTACTTCTGTTTTCGCTTGGTTTCTTGTCGGCGGCTTTCCTGGCTTTCCTTGTCGCGCCTGCGATCCAGGGGCGCGTGGTGCGATTTACAGAGAAGCGCATCAAAGCCACGATGCCGCTCAGCATTCAGGAATTGAAAGCTCAAAAAGATATGGCGCGCGCTGCCTATGCGGCTGAAAATGCCAAGCTTTTGCAGGATGCGCGGCAGGAACGGGAGCGCTCAGCGAGTGCGCAGGCCCATAGCGAGCAGTTGCAGGTAACCCTGAACCAGTTGCTGGAGGAGCGTGCCGAGACGAGAATGGCGTTTGATCAGCTGGAAGCTGAGATGCGCGATTTGAAGTCTCAGATGCGTGGCGAAGACATGGAATTCATAGTGCTGCGCGAGAAATTTGCCGCAGCCAAGGCGGCACAGGTTGCCGATGCAGCCCATATTAATGAGCTGACAAAGGAAGTTCACTATCTCACCGAGCTGCTTGACGAAAGCAAATTGGATATTGCTGCACGCAACACTGAAATCGAGAGCCTGCATTCCACAATCAATTCGATTATTGGAGAACGGCAGAAGCTGCGTGATGACATGCGGGTCGCGGATGAAAAGGCCCGTGGCTCGGAGATGCGTCTGACACGTGAGCTGAACAAGATTATTCGTCTGGAAGACAAGCTGGAGCGGGCGACCGCCAACAGCGCAAGCCGCGAAAATGCAATTGAGCGGCGCATTGCCGAGATTGATCGCTTGAAGGAGCGCCTGAAGGCGGTGAGCGCAAAAGCGCGCGCAGCTGAAAAAGCGCTCAACGCAGCAGGTGTCGATTTTGCCATTTCCGATCTCTCGTCTGACGGCGATACTTTCTCTGAGCCAGAATTTCTCGGCGAACCCGAAACTGTGCCAGAAGCGGCAGCCATGAAGCAGGTGGAACCGGAGAGCGAATATGCGGAAGAGCCTGCAGATGACATTGCTTACGAAGATGAGGGGAAACCCGAAGCAGGCGAGCCGGTGAGCATTGATGCTGAACGTCTCAGTGCAACGCTTCGAACCGACGAAGTTGTTCTTTCAGATTTGTTGAGTTCTTCGCCCAATCCGCGCGACGATCATAGGCTTCGCGAGGAAATCGCCCAGATGGCCGCGCGCATGGTGGCCTTGACCGCGCAACGCGAAGGCAAAGCATCCCCGTTGCACAAGATACTCAGCGGCGATGCAATTGAAAGCAAGCACGACCGCTTGAGTTTGGCTGAACGCGCTGCGCGTGCCATGGAGGGCGAGGGGCTTTAGAATAAGCTCTGACCTTAGGCAATCAACGCCATTTTCGACGCCATTTGGAAAAGGGCGATGCCACTTGCTGTGGCGACATTCAGACTGTCCAATTCGGGGTTTTGTGGAATGCGGGCTGTATGAATGCGCTCCATGAGTGAGGGCGGCAAGCCTTCACCTTCCGTTCCCAAGATAAGGGCGACCCGACCTTTTGGCTTGATTTCGCCAAGCGGGGTCCTGCCTGCTGGGGAAAGTCCCCAAAACTGGAACCCGGCCTTATCAAGGCCCTGCAATATCTGCTCGATTGAACCGTCACGTATGTAGGGCACAGTCAAAACGGAACCGACCGACACGCGGATCGCCTTGCGGTATAGTGGGTCGCAACTCATGCCATCTAGAAGGACATAGCTGGCGGCGAAGGCAGCGCTGTTACGGAATATTGAACCGAGATTATCGTGGTTTGAAATGCCGGCACAGACCGTTACGAGGGCGTTTTCGGGTAGGGCCGCCAACGCGTCTTCCAGTTTCGGCGTTTCGAGGCGCTGGCCAATTGCCAGAACGCCGCGGTGCAAGTGAAACCCTGCAATCTCGTCGATGACGGATTGGGGTGCGACATAGACCGGGATGTCCTGCGGAAATTCATCAAGAATTGACAGCACGCCCTCGACGCGATTTTCCAGCAGCAAAATTTTGAGGGCAGCGAAATCTCGCTTCTGATTGTGAGCTGCCGCAAGCATGCGCAAAACCACCGTGCCTTCAGCAACAAACTGGCCTGCGTGGCGTGTCAGATCGCGTTCGCGGATCTGGGTGAATTCCGCGACCGCCGGATCCTTGGCGTCTGCAACCGGGATCAGGCGGCGCTTCGACACAACTATTCTCCGGCGATGCGGAACTCGGCGATCAACGCAGCCGATGCAATGTCAAAGATCAATGCCTTCTGCGTGCCATCGGGTTCGAAACCGAAAAACATCATGCGGCTCTCCGAAAGCGACGTTGAGGTGACGCGAAAACCATCAGGCAAGGCCAATGTGGCTGTCAAAGTGATGCCAGTTGGCACTGACAGGCTGTTGGCCATCGGCTTTGCATCATCACTGATCTTGTTGGTCTTGTAGACAATTGCCACAAGGACAGCCATAACACCGGCAACCATGATGCCGATCGAAACAAAAAGGAGACGGAGCATCTTTTTCCGCACTTTTTCGAGTACCGGATCAAGCGGCTTTTCGTCTTCAAAATCGTCACGTTGGTTCACAGTCATGGCGAGACCCTTGCAGGAAAAAATTAATGAGTGCTCCCTTTATACATGCTGACGCCAATATGAAAGCCCTGCGGGTGGAAGAAGGTGACGGCGGGCGGCTGGACACCTGGTTGACCGCAGCACTCGGGGCTGAATTTTCCAGATCGCGCATCCAGGCGCTGCTAAAGCAGGGTGTGGTGACTGTGAATGGTGCACCGACCCATGAGCCGAACAAGAAGGTTCGCCCGGGCGACACTGTGACAATCACTTTGCCGGAAGCGGAAGATCCGGAGCCCAAGGGCGAAGACATACCGCTCAATATTCTCTACGAAGATGATGATCTGATTGTCGTGGTAAAGCCCGCCGGGTTGGTGGTGCATCCTGCTGCGGGCAATTGGACAGGCACATTGGTCAACGCTTTGATCTATCATTGTGGTGATACGCTTTCCGGCATCGGTGGCGTTAAGCGTCCAGGCATCGTGCACCGGCTGGACAAAGAGACAAGCGGCGTGATGGTGGTCGCCAAAAACGATATCGCGCACAGGCATCTCGCCGATCAATTCGCCGATCACGGCAAGAATGGTCCGTTGGAACGCGCCTATCTGGCGCTTGTCTGGGGACGTCCACAAACGCTGAAGGGAACGATTAACGCCCCTTTGGGACGCGCCGGCGACCGAACGAAGCGAGCTGTAAAATCTGAACATGCTGACGATGCGCGGCATGCCGTGACACATTTCACCGTGGTGGAACGTTTTTGCGAACAGGCAGACGCCTCCGCGCTGGCCTCGCTGGTTGAATGCCGATTGGAAACTGGCAGAACGCACCAGATACGTGTTCACATGGCACATATCGGCCATCCACTCATTGGCGACCCTGAATATGGCGCGGCATTTCGAACAAAAGCAAATCTGCTGCCAGATGGCGCGCGCAAGGTCGTGGACAATTTCCGTCGGCAGGCATTGCACGCATTTCTCCTGCAGATTGAACATCCTCGCAGCGGCGAGGTCATGCGTTTTGAGGCTCCGGTGCCAGACGATATGGAAGAATTGCTGGAGGCCTTGCGCGGCGTTTGAGCGCATCAACAAAGTGTGAGGCTCAAAAGCTTGAAACACAGCTCTTGCCGCACTATTTGTTGTAGGTATCGTGTGCAGGCTTCGTGGGGAAGCTGCGCGTGATGGTTCGCCGTAAGGGAGCCGCCAAAAAAGTCGAGGGGGTGCTGATATGGCCCGCAATTCACTGCCGACCATTGCATCCGGAGAAGCTGGCCTAAGCCGCTATCTGGATGAAATTCGTAAATTTCCCATGCTTGAGCCGCAGCAGGAATACATGCTTGCGAAGCGCTTTGCAGAGCATGATGACCGTGCCGCTGCGCATCAACTGGTGACGAGCCATCTGCGTCTTGTCGCGAAAATTGCGATGGGCTATCGCGGCTATGGCCTGCCAATTGGCGAAGTCATTTCTGAAGGCAATGTCGGTTTGATGCAGGCGGTCAAGAAGTTTGACCCTGAACGCGGCTTCCGTCTTGCGACTTATGCTATGTGGTGGATCAAGGCGTCCATTCAGGAATATATTCTGCGGTCATGGTCACTTGTGAAGATGGGTACGACTGCAAACCAAAAGCGTCTATTCTTCAATCTTCGTCGCCTTAAAGGGCGAATTCAGGCTATCGACGATGGTGATCTCAAGCCCGACCAGGTGAAGGAGATCGCCGAAAAGCTAGGTGTTTCGGCGGAGGAAGTGCTGTCCATGAACCAGCGCTTGGCTGGTGACGCATCACTGAATGCGCCGGTACGTGCCGCCGATGGTGATTCTGCGCAATGGCAGGACTGGTTGACGGATGATTCCGATAGCCAGGAAGATGTGCTGATTGAGCAGGATGAGCTGGAAATGCGTCGCAATCTGCTGTCGCGTGCGATGGATATACTGAATGATCGCGAACGCCGCATTTTTGAAGCACGACGTCTGTCGGAGCAACCGATCACTCTGGAGGATCTGTCCTCTGAGTTTGATGTTTCGCGCGAGCGTGTTCGCCAAATTGAGGTGCGTGCCTTTGAAAAGGTGCAGGAAGAGGTTCAGCGCTTGGCTCGCGAGCAAGCCGCCAGTCTGCGCGTCGTCGACGCTTGAATTTACACGTAGAGCCATGATGAAGAGCGCGGAGGCACGATGCCCCGCGCTTTTGTCGTCTATTGAGCTGTGGCCTTGGCCCACTCGGCCATAACCTTGTCAAAGATAGCTTCGCCATCCTTGCCCTTTTCCAGCGTGAGCAACGCACGGCGACCGTTTGAATAGACGATGGGAATATCCATCCAGTCGCGTTTCAGCAGTTCGGTGTTGGTTGCCACTGCTTCTGGCAGCGCATTCAAGGCGATCATGTGGAAATAGTTGGTGATTTTAGCAGGTACAGCGACCAGCGGCTGTCCTTGGTCCTGCTCGCTCACCTTCATGGCCACGCGCACAACGCTTTCAATGCCACCGCCTTCAAAGTCGTCAGGCATCGAGAAAACAAACTCGATAATATGGCTGGCCGGGAGCGAGGAGTCCGTATTGCGCTTGAATGTCACCAATGCGGAAAGTTGACGCTCCGGAATTTCTATATTTGCCTGAATCGTTGGCTCCGGACGGCCACTATCCTGGCCTTCCTGCTGCTCCGACCATGAAATCGTGCCTTCAATAACAGTTGGCGAAGCCTGGCCCAAACGCTCCTCATAGAGGAACATTTTGTGCCCGATGGCAGTCGCTGCAGGCTGGCTTGGGTCCGTGCCTGCGGCCGCTGCCACGTTCTGTTCGGCAACTGACTTACCTTCTGCGCCCGAGGCCTGGCCGGGATCGAGCGGCTCATCAATCTCGCTGCCATCCTCCATGAGACGCTGGGTGAACTTCTGCACGTCGTCCACTTGGGTGTCGGTCGCGGTTTCGCCTTGCGTATCAACCGCGGTGTCGACACCTTTGTTTGTTGCATCACCGTCGGTTGCACTGTCTTCGGCGACGGTTTCACCATCGCTCGACGGGAAGAGCGCATCGCTGAATTGCCAAGCGGCAAAGCCAATACCACCGAGAACAACCAATCCAGCAACCAGCAGAGCGGCGACCTTGCTCGTTCTGCCAGACGATTTCTTCGCGGTCGCATAGGCATCATTCTTGAGGCGGGCGACCACTGCATCCAGTTCTTCGGATTGCGTGTCCGGTGCGTTGAGGGGCGGCGCATTGTCCAGCTCTTCAGCGGTAACCGGTGCGATGCTATCGTCAATCAGCGGCGCGGTTGGTTCAACAACTTCGTCCTCAATGGGAGCTGCGCTGCCCTCCGGCTCCCAATCAACAACGGGGAAGTCATCGGTAGGTGCCAAGACTGACCATTCATCGGTCGTATCAGCTGGTTTTGTGTCCGGTTCTTCGCTCGGGGACGTTTGCGCCGGCAGGTAATCCGTGTTGGCGTCAAAGGTGGCTGCTGCCTGTGCCGTTCGCCAGTCTGGGCC
Organism: Ensifer sp.; assembly: GCA_050301895.1. Taxonomy (GTDB): domain Bacteria; phylum Pseudomonadota; class Alphaproteobacteria; order Rhizobiales; family Rhizobiaceae; genus Ensifer_A. The sequence continues at coordinate 155,069 of JBNKZZ010000012.1, forward strand.
GGGCGGCAAGGAATCCAGCAAAGGATCACTTTCATGGACAGCGCCCAAGTCTGCTGTCGGAAAATCACCGGAAAGCGGCGCGTCCGCTTCAACCTGCAAAATGTCGGCGCTTGCTTCCGCCACGTCTTCGCTTGCCGTTGTGTCTTGCTCGAAGAATGCAGGCTGGTCAGCAGCGCTATCATAGCCTGTCGCGACATCATCGACGTCTAGCACTTCAGGAGACTGCGGGGCTGTTTCAAAGTCAGCGCCTGCAGCAAAGTCCGCTTCTTCGCTTTGCCATGCAGGTTCTACGTCCGTCGCGGTGTCTTCGGCAGTCTCTTGAACGTCTTCGGCAGCGTCAAAATCGTTTTTAGCGTCGGTCTCGGTTGCCGGTGCCTCATCCCATGGGGCAGGCTCTTCCACTGCGGCAGGTTGGTCCGACAAGGTGGAGAGGTCGCCACGGTTTTCCGGCTGATCGTATTGCGCGCTCGAATCGGAATTCGCGTCCAGTTCCGGCGCATGGTCTTCTGACGCTGCGGTTTCGTCGCTGTCCTGTGAAGCGGAAATGTTCGCAGCTTCACCTTGCAGCTGGTCTGCTGATGAAGCGTCTTCTACCTCATGAGCAGTAGGGGCTTCTTCAACGCTTTCGGAGAAAGGTTGTCCTGCGTTATCGGAATGTTCGTCGGCATGTGGTTCCGCTGGCTGTTCGACCTGCGCTGTTTCAAGGGGAGCAGGTTCGTCTACGACGGCCTCGATGGCGGGCTCTTGCGCAGCGGCATCTTGGCTTACAGCGTATTCCTGCTCGACCTGTGCGGCAGCCGCATCGAGCTTCTCCATCTGCCGGGCAATGGTCTCGTCAGACGGCGCGGGTTTCATGGCTTGAAGCTGCCGCATAACGGCAGCCTTCGCCTTCTCATACACTTTTGCGCGTTTCTCGGGCGTATTCTCGGATAGGCCTTCGACTGCCCTTCTTATGACCGCTGCAAAATCTGCCATGTCCCGCTTCTCTTATCTCTACGGCCAGTCTTGTATGTTTGTTAACACTTTCGCAAGCCGTAAAGTCAAGTTATTCAACATTAATCCTCAAATGGATCGGTGACGAGGATCGTGTCATCACGCTCCGGGCTGGTGGAAAGCAGTGCCACTGGTGCACCGATTAGTTCTTCCACCTGACGAACATATTTGATCGCCTGGGCGGGAAGATCTGCCCACTTACGTGCGCCGACAGTTGAGTCTTTCCAGCCTTCAAGTGTGATGTAAATTGGTTCAACACGTGCCTGCGCGCCCTGGCTAGCTGGCAAATGCTCGATTTCCTTGCCGTCCAGCTTGTAGCCAATGCAGATCTTGATCTCTTCCAGGCCATCCAGAACATCGAGCTTGGTGAGGGCAATGCCGGTGATGCCGTTGGTGGCGACGGCCTGCCGCACAAGTGCAGCGTCAAACCAGCCGCAACGACGTTTGCGGCCCGTAATCGTACCAAATTCGTGACCGCGCTCACCCAGAAACTGGCCGATTTCATCATTCAGTTCTGTGGGGAAGGGGCCTTCGCCCACACGTGTCGTATAGGCTTTGGTGATTCCCAGGATATAGCCAAGTGCGCCAGGCCCCATGCCAGACCCTGCGGCAGCCTGGCCAGCAACGGTGTTGGACGACGTCACAAAGGGGTAGGTGCCGTGGTCGATGTCAAGAAGCGTGCCTTGCGCGCCCTCAAAAAGAATACGTGCGCCAGCGCGACGGTTCTTGTCGAGGAATGCCCAGACTGTATCCATATAGGGCAGGACGCGATCGCGAACGTCGGTCAGCTCTTTCATGATCGCTGCATGCTCAATCTCAGCGACGCCAAAGCCACGGCGCAAAGCATTGTGGTGCGTCAGCATGCGCTCCACCTTGGCTGGCAAGGTTTCAAGGTTGACGAGATCCATGACGCGAATTGCGCGGCGGCCGACCTTGTCTTCGTATGCCGGGCCGATGCCACGGCGCGTGGTGCCAATCTTTGTGCCGGAATTGGAGGCTGCATCTTCGCGCATACCGTCAAGTTCGCGGTGCAGCGAGAGAATGAGTGTCGCATTGTCAGCAATCTTCAGATTTGCCGGACTGATCTTGACGCCCTGGCCCGCGAGCTTGTCGATTTCGGCAACAAGTGCATGGGGATCGATCACCACGCCATTGCCAATAACTGCCATTTTGCCTTCGCGCACGACGCCGGAGGGAAGCAGCGATAGTTTGTAGCTCACACCGTCGATAACGAGCGTGTGGCCTGCATTGTGGCCGCCCTGATAGCGCACGACGATATCAGCGCGCTCCGACAGCCAGTCAACGATTTTGCCTTTTCCTTCATCGCCCCATTGCGACCCGACGACAACGACATTGGTCATGCGATAATTCCTGTATTTATGCCCGCAAATTTTGCCGGCTGATCTCAAACCCGCGCATCTATACTGTGTTAAAAAAGCAAAATCGACCCCATGCGACATGCATTTCAAGGGTTTTTACGTGACAAATGCCGTGGCGCAAAGCTATCAACGCGCACAGCCGCAACCAAATTCGCGGATTTAAGTGAGGATTTATGCAAAACAAGCCGTCGCCGACGCTGCTCGCCTACATGCTTTTGAGCCTGACAGCTTTGATTTGGGGCTGCAATTCGGTCGCCGGAAAAGCAGCGGTGGGGCATATATCGCCTCTGTTGCTGACCGCACTTCGCTGGGCGTTGGCGTTTGGAATCGCTTTGGCAATTTCCATTCCACAGATACGTAGAGATTGGCCTGTGCTGGTGCGACAGTGGTATATTCCGGTGCTGCTGGGTGCAATTGGCTATGCCGGGTTCAACGGGTTTCTCTATTCGTCGCTGCAGCATACCAGCGCCATCAACGCGCTTATTCTCCAGGCGGGCGTGCCTGCGATGATTTTCATCGTCAATTTTGCCGTCTTCCATGTGAAAGTTCAGCCCGCGCAGATTCTGGGCTTCTTTATCACACTGGCAGGCGTGCTGGTGACTGCGGCTCGTGGCGATCTGGAGGTTTTGGTGGGGCTGACGCTTAATCGTGGTGATTTGCTGATGCTTGGTGGTGTCCTCGTATACGCGCTTTATACCGTTGGCCTACGCTGGAAACCGGCCATTCACTGGAAGAGCATGATCACATTTGCATTTGCCGGAGCACTGGTCGCGTCGCTGCCGATGAGCATCATGGAATTCCAGCAGGGCGACACGCAGTGGCCGGATGTGAACGGATGGGCGATGGTGATATTTGCGGGCATTTTCCCCTCACTCGTTTCCCAGACACTCTATATCCGTGGTGTCGAACTGATTGGCGCAAACCGGGCCGGGTTGTTCGTCAATATGGTGCCGATTTTCGGCACACTACTGTCCGTCTTTGTGTTGGGTGAGGCGCTGCAGACTTATCACATTGTTGGACTGGCGCTGGTGCTGGGGGGCATCGCATTCGCAGAGAGGAAGCGCCGCCAATGAGTTTCCTCAAAGCCTTGCTTTTGGTGGCCGCACCCTTGAGTTTTGCGCTCGGGCTGACCTTGCCCTTGGTGCGGTTTGAGAAACTCTACTTCTTCGCCGAGACGCCATCTCTGTTTGCCATCGTTCAATCGCTTTGGGCGCAGGATAATGCCCCGCTTGCCGTTATCGTTGCGTGTTTCTCCATCCTGTTTCCACTCGTCAAGCTCTTGGCGGTTGCGCTTGAGGTGGTGGGCGGTGCACGCGATAGCCGCTTTTTGCGTCTCATGCCTGTTCTTGCAAAATGGTCGATGATGGATGTGCTGCTGGTGGCGCTGGTGATCGTGGCGGCGAAAACTTCAGGATTTGCGACGGCTTTCACGCAGCCCGGACTTTGGTTCTATGCTGGCTCCACCGTGATGGTGAGCCTGTTGAACGCGCTAATCCGCCGCTGATTCTCAATCAGCAGCGGATGAAATCTCTATTGGTCTCCAGCGTCGCTAGAATTGAGCGCCGCGCGGTTTAAGAAACTCCGCGCAAGGACGCTACAACACGTTGGAATGATGCATGTACGTGATGTTCAATTGAGGTCAATTGAACGTGACAGCATCAGTGACGGTACTGCTGGATACGTGTCGTGCGAAGACCGGCAAGCCCGTGATCATTGATCGACGCCTGCCAGGATATGAATTCTTCAACGGTGAGCGCGTAGCGTTCGCAGGCTTCTTCCAGGCTCAAAAGCCCACCTCGAACGGCTGCCACAACCTCCGCCTTGCGCCGGATTACCCAGCGGCGTGTGTTGGCGGGTGGCAAATCGGCCACGGTCAACGGACTGCCATCGGGACCGATGACATATTTTACTCTAGGACGCATTACTTCGGTCATAGGACTCTCTACAAACACTAAAAGACCACAAATGAAGACTAGCGCGTGACCTTTAAAATTTGCCTAAACCCTCTGAAACGATTTGTTCATTTTTGGCACGAACGAACGGCGGGAGCATTTCAATCGCTTGTTTTTCAGGCGCTTGGGCTTGCCGCGATCCCGCCAAATTTCTATATAGGGTGGCTAAATTGACCGCGATTATAAGAATATGCGGGCGAACTTAATCGCCAAGAAGCAGGATATTGAAGCTTGAACAGCCTCGGATTTGATAAAAGGCCGGAAGATACGCGCGTCGTGGTCGCCATGTCGGGCGGTGTTGACTCGTCCGTCGTCGCCGGTCTCCTGAAGCGCGAAGGCTATGATGTTTTCGGTATCACGCTGCAGCTCTACGACCATGGCGCTGCAGTGCACCGCGCGGGGTCCTGCTGTGCGGGGCAGGACATTGAGGATGCGCGCCGCGTTTGCGACATGTTGGGAATTCCCCATTATGTGCTGGATTATGAGGCCCGCTTCCGCGAAACTGTTATCAACCCCTTTGCCGAGAGCTATGTGGCGGGCGAAACCCCGATCCCTTGCGTTGCGTGCAACCAGACGGTCAAATTTGCCGACCTTCTGAAGACCGCAAAAGAACTGGGTGCCGACGCGCTGGCAACGGGGCATTATATACGGTCCGAGCCAAACCCGACGGCGGATCAGCCATTGCGGCGCGCTCTCTATCGTCCGGCGGATGCCGGGCGCGACCAGAGCTATTTTCTTTTCGCGACCACGCAGGAGCAGATCGACTACCTGCGTTTTCCGCTTGGCCACCTGACCAAGGCGGAAACCCGCGAGCTGGCCGAGGATATGGGGCTTTCTGTGGCCGACAAGCCAGACAGCCAGGACATATGCTTTGTGCCGCAGGGCAAATATTCAGACATCATAACCAAGCTGAAGCCGGATGCCTCGCTGAGTGGTGATATCGTGCATCTGGATGGGCGCGTTCTGGGCAAGCATGATGGCATTTTGCATTATACGATTGGTCAGCGCAAAGGGCTGGGGGTTGCCACGGGCGAACCGCTTTACGTGATTTACCTTGATGCACGTTCACGGCGTGTCGTGGTCGGCCCCAAGGAGGCGCTGGAAACCCATCGCGTTTATCTGCGCGATGTTAACTGGCTGGGTGACGAGGCACTGGAAGAAGCGGCGCGCGGCGGCTTCAAGTGCTTTGCAAAGGTGCGCTCCACGCGCCCGCCGCGTCCGGCCGTGCTTTTTGTGGACGAGCTTGGCGTGCGTGTTGACCTTGAAGAAGGCGAGGACGGTATCGCGTCCGGACAGGCATGCGTTCTCTATTCAGCACCTGGGGATATGGCGCGCGTTTATGGCGGCGGGTTTATTGATCGCTCGGAGCGTTCACCAGAGGCTGAAACTGCGCTCAAGCTGCTCCTGAGCAATGTGGCTGCGGCTTGAAAACATGGAAATATTCAGGATTGGCGCGCTAATCGGATTGAATGGTGCTCAAGCGACGTTTTTTGAAAACTTCGCGCTTGACACCAAAGCCCGCACCGCCCTATAAGCCGCTCACCTGATGGCCGAAGCGCTTCACCGAGAGGCGCTTTTTTTGACGGCCAACGCTTTGGATGGCGGAGTAGCTCAGTAGGTTAGAGCAGAGGAATCATAATCCTTGTGTCGGGGGTTCGAATCCCTCCTCCGCTACCATTTTCCAGTTTAAGTGAACTGTCCCTACCGCCCGCTGTTAGAACCCCATTGTTCAGCTTGGCATATCTCAAACTTCATAGGTCCAGACGCGGAAG
>JBNKZZ010000013.1:0-14846 GCA_050301895.1 Ensifer sp.
CTGCCGAGGGTGCAATACCACCTTCTGGATAAGTTCGCGGATGTAGTCAGTCCAAACTTGCGTGCTTGAGACCGCAAGGTGAACATTGGCGTCGCTCTTGTCGTGGCTATAGATGCCAACCATCAAAGCATTGATGCCTGCCGTCAGCAGCGCTCCATTAATATTAGCAAGCGCTGAACCTTGCTCTCTCGGCTCGGGTCACAGCACCGTAAACTTAGCGTTCCAAGGCTCGCTGAGAACATGAGAGGCAAGCATAAGCTGGCATGCTTGCAGATATCGTTGTTCTGTCTGCTGATGTTGAAGCCGTGCCTACGAGTGACATTCTTTCAATTCATCTCACTGTGACGATATGCGGGGACGGATAACCTTTGAGGCAGCACTGCAGGGTCTTGGTTGGGCGGCAGGAATTTCGTCTATACCCGAAATAGCGCAGCGAAAATTTTGCTGTTTTCATCGGGTGTCTCCCCCTTTCGGCCGGAAAAATCATCGCAGAAAATTTAGGCCTGAAGCAAGGTCACTTTGTGGGCGTGCGTGATCAGTGATTACCGCGCTTTGCCCACGCGGGTTAACCTGCACCGACAAATCGGCGGCTCACGACCTCCAAGCCGCCATTCTGTCTGTAGGTGCCACCGTGAACTACAGATAGATTGAATGAAAGCAATTACGGAATTTGGTGTGTGATGAACGGTGCGGACATTCTTGTCGATATGTTGGTTGGTTATGGTGTGGATACAGTTTTCGGCGTTCCAGGCGATACCAACGTGCCTTTTTATGAGGCGCTGCAGATGCGCGAAGGTGACATTACGCATGTAATGGCGCGCGATGAGCGTTCGGCCGGTTTTATGGCGGATGCCTATGGGCGGTTTACCAATAAGCCCGGCATTGTTGAATGCCCATCGGGGGCAGGCGCGATGTATTCGCTTCCACCGATTGCTGAATCGAATGCATCTTCGGTGCCTGTTATCCTTCTGACGATCGACATCCCGCTCCCCGGCGAAGGGCGTGGCGTTTTGACTGAACTCGACTGTGCTAAGCTTTTTGAGCCGGTGACCAAAATGTCAGTCCAGGTAAAAACACCGGAGAAACTGCCGGAAATCGTTCGCCGCGCCTTCCGTGTTGCCTGCTCGGGCAAGCCTGGCGCGGTCCATCTGCAAATCCCGGAAGATATGTTGAAAGCCGAGATCGATCCGGCCACGGTTTCGCTGCATGTGGAAGAGGAATGCAAAACCTTTCCGGCATTTCCCACACGTCCGGCACCCGGACTGGTGGAGAGCCTGATTGAAAAACTTGCCGCAGCAGAGCGCCCGCTGATTGTTTCGGGTGGTGGCGTGCTGCGGGGTTGTGCAGGTGACGACATTCTTGCTGTTGCCGAGCGCCTCAATATTCCTGTCTGCACGACCATGACGGGGCAAGGCACAATGCCTGATGATCACATTCTCTCTATCGGTGTGATTGGAGACAACGGCTATCACCCGCATGCAAACCGGGCGATGGAGGAGAGCGATTTTGTGCTGTTTGTTGGCTCCAAAATGGGCTCGGTGGTCACTATCGGATGGACCTTTCCAAAGATCACGCTCAACAAGCGGGTGGCCCAGATTGACATCAATCCCGAAATCATGGCCAACAACTATGACAACGTGATTTCGATTGTTGGCGATGCAAGCCTTGTCTTGAACGACCTTTTGGACGCCGTGCCGCAAGATTTTACTGGCTCGCGATACGAGGCCTGGATCAAGCATCTGAATGCACTTCGATCAAACTTCTGGGAAAATGCAGAAGAGCTTTTGAGCAATGATAGTGTTCCGCTACGTCCCGAGCGAGCCGTGCGCTGTTTCAACCAGGCGCTGGAAGCCTCCGGAAAACCTGCACTGATCTATTCGGATGCCGGAACGCCGACACCGCATATGACGCGGTTTCTGAAAATCAATGATCCACGCACACGGTTTGCGATTCCGCGTGCATTTGGCGGTCTGGGATCGGCACTTCCGGCAACTGTCGGCGCATGGCGGGCTGACCATACCCGCCGTCCAATTGGCATGTTTGGTGATGGCTCTTTCGGCATGACGGTTGGCGAATTGGAGACGCTTGTGCGCCTCAATATTCCAGCGATCCTGATCCTCTTCAATAACGGCCATTTTGGTTGGATCAAGGGATTGCACAGGCTGCGTGGACATAATCAATGCTTCGGCGTTGATTTCACGCCACCGCGAGGCCAAGCAATTGCTGAAGCGTTTGATCTGAAAGCGTGGACAGCGAAAACAGCGGCCGAGTTTGATCATGCGCTGGCCGAAGCGTTCGCACATGAAAATGGGCCATGCTTCATCGATGTGCATGTGGAATCGATTGCAGACCGAGTACCGCCGGTATATTCGTGGCTGACCAAGCGCGGGCGCGACCCCCTTGATCTTGAGGCGGCCGATATTTCGTATCTGTAGATTTAATTCCGTTTTGCGGCGAACAACCGCTGAACGATGCTGGTTGTAAGAAAAAGAAAGACAAAACACTCCATGACAGTTGCGGGAAAATCAGTCACCGTTATTGGCGCTGGCATGGTGGGGGTGAGTGTCGCGCTTGAGCTTCAGCGGCGCGGCGCAAAGGTGACGTTGGTTGATCGCAGCGAGCCGGGACGTGAAACCTCCTATGGCAATGCCGGTGTTCTCGCACGTTCGTCGCTCATGCCGATCAACAATCCGGCTCTTGTTTCGCAGCTCCTCGGCCATCTCAGCAACAAGGGCGCGGCATTGCGTTACGACCCTAGGTTTTTGGCGAGCAATCTGCGTTGGTTGAGCCAGTTTTTGCTATCTGCGAGACCCGCGAAATTCCGCGAAACCACCCGTGCGCTGGATTCGCTCATTCGTCTTTCTATCGACAAACATTTGGAACTCCTGGATGAGGCCGGTTTGCGCGGGCACCTGTCTGATCGGGGCTGGCTTTTCCTCTATCGGGACTTGGAGAGCTTCAGCCGGACAGCCCTTTTGCGACGGACTCTTGCGGAGCATAATGTACCGACATCGGAGTTAGAGGCGATGGACGTCGCCGATATGGAACCGGCTCTGATGCCCGTTTTTAAGAAGGGGCTTTGGATTAGGGGAAGCTATTCGCTGAATGATCCTGGCGCCATTGTAGCCGGTTATGCGCGGCAGTTTACCGCCACTGGCGGTCAGGTTGTTTGCTCTGATGTGACCCGCATCGCGGAGATGGATGAAGGCTGTGAAACTACGCTTGCTTCGGGAGATATATTGAAGGCCGATAAGCTGGTGGTTTGCCTTGGTCCTTGGTCGCGCGGGTTTTTAAGAGAGGCGGGTTATGACGTCACGATGGCCTATGAACGAGGCTATCACATGCACTATTCCGGCAATATGACGACCAATGAAAAGCAGTTGTCTCGACCGATCTATGATACATCCGGCGGCTATGTGCTCTCACCTATGTTGCAGGGGTTGCGGCTGACGACCGGTGTGGAGTTGACTGACTGCGATGCACCAAAATCGGAACGGCAATTGAAGCTGGCCGAAAAGGCAGCGCGTGAAGCGATATTCCTCGGCGAGCGCGTGCAGGACGAAGCCTGGCTTGGCCGACGCCCGACATTCCCTGATAGTCGCCCTGCAATCGGACTGGCACCGTCCAGCAAGCACACATATTTTGCTTTTGGGCACCAGCATATTGGCTTTGCAACAGGTCCGGGAACAGGTCTTGTTCTGGCCGATTTGATGGATGGCAAGGCGCCGGCAATCGATGCTTCACCCTTTAAGCCTGAGCGCTTCATCAAGCGTTTGAGGGCTTGAGTGCTTTGGCACGCAATGGTCGCGTTTCGGCTGTAATCCAATCGCGGAAATCGAGGACACGTTTGGAAACGCCGGCATTCATCGGGTAGACGGCGAAGTAGCTGTAGCCGCTTGGCACAGGTTCGCCAAAGGGGCAATGAAGCTGGCCCTCGCGCAGCAGGTCTTCAACCATGACTGTGGGAACAACGGCCACACCGAGACCGGACACAGCCGCTTTGATGACCATGGTGGTTTGGGCAAATCGTGGCCCGAAAATGGGTCCCTCGTGGGACATGTTCATAGCCTCAAGCCATCGAAGCCAACTGTCCGGGCGGCGCGCATTCTGGATTTTGTGAAAATCGTTGTATTGCCTGGCCTCCAGCTTTTCACCTTGCGGTATGAGCGAGGGCGCCGCTACAACCACCATGGTCTCCTCAAAAAGCTTGTAGGCATGTGCATCGGTCCATGCGCCACGACCTCTCAGCACCGCAATGTCGATGCTATCTTCAGAAAAATTCGGGTTGTCGGTGGTCGGGACCATGTTGAATTGCGTGTCTGGAAACCGCTTCATGTAGCCTGCCATGCGCGGCACCAGCCACTGGCTCGCGAAACTGTCTTGAACGCCGATACGGGTAGCATCCTGCAAGCGACTTCCGCGCACCGTGTCGATGGAGGCCTCTTCCAGACCGTTCAGAAGTTTCGTTATGGAATCCAGATAGTTGCGGCCTGCTGATGTGAGCACCAGTCGTGGCCCGATGCGTTCGAAAAGTCGTACACCCAAAAGCTTTTCCAGATTACTGACCTGGCGGCTGACACCGCTTTGCGTGAGGCCAATATCCTCACCGGCGCGGGTGAAGTTCAGATAGGTGGCCGCCGCTTCAAAGGCGGTCAAAGCAGTGAGTGAGGGCAGGAAGCGTCGCATAAGCATGACTTATACGCATGATAGAATGCAAAATCCATGGTTTTTGTCGGGGTAGGTTGTTGGCAGGATAATTGACAAAAAGCACTAATGGGGAACGAGCCATGTATATTCGTAAGCGGGACGCGATCGACCGAAACCTGATCGCAGCACTGGAGGAAGATGCCAGAGTTTCCACATCCAAGCTTGCGCGCAAGCTCGGCGTGGCGCGTTCAACGATTAATGAACGTATCGCCCGGCTGGAACGCGAAGGTGTGATCATGGGCTATTCGGCCATTGTCCGCCCTGAGCAGGATGTGCAGGAAACACGCACAATGCTGTTCATCACATGCAATCGTGCATATTGGAGCCGCATTGTTTCAGCGCTTGAAGCCTTCCCGGAAATTCAGGAATGCGTGACGGTGAGCGGGAACTATAGCCTGATGTGCACGGCGCGCACACCCTATGCCGAAGATCTCGATGCGCTGGTCGAAGAGATCGCTGCTGTTCCAGGTATCACGACAGTGGACACCATGATTGTTCTGGCCAGCAAATTTGCCAGAAATGCCATCGTATCGGCAGCGCAGGCAGGTCCGAGGTTACAGCTCGCATCCTGATTCTTGTTTGGTTGCAGCGGGTGATGCGGCGGAGCGGCCGGCCAGTGCCAAGGGTCAGGCTCGAGCCTTGGCGCTGGCCGCCATCATCATCGCCGCAGCATCCAGTAGATGAAAAACAGGAAGGCCTGTCGCTTCGCGAATAGCAGCAGCATAGGGGGGCAGGTTGCCGCACTCCAGAAGAATTGCAGAGAGATCGGGATTGGCGTCCTTCAGTTCCACTGCAACTTTGCAAACTGCCTTTTCCATGGCTTCCCGGTCGAGTTCCCTCAACTGCTCCTCGCGCTTGGCAAGGAACGTTTTTGCAAATGTCGGCTCGTCTTCCATGCCGCCGATGGCAACCTTGTTTGCTTCAATGTCTGCCGCTTCCAGCGCCGAGGGTCCAAGCGCCTTGCGCGATGCTGTGAGAATGCCCACGCGACCTGGGCAGATTGCCGCTACTGTGGGATAAAGCGAAAGTCCTGAGAGCATAACGGGTATCTTCACCGATGCTGCAATACGCTTTTGCGACGTAATCAGGAAGCCGCAGGTGGAAACGATGGCACTGGCACCACGCCTTTCCAGGTCTCTTGTCGCCTCAATGAAGCGCTCCATGAGAAGGTCTTCCGGCATGCTGTCGCGAACGATGACCGTCGAATCTGCACCATCGACAATGACGATTTCAGCGGAGAAGGGATAGCTGTTTGCATTGCCAACATCGCCGGTGATGCGTTGAAAGGCCGTATCCAATGACAGAACACCCAAAAACGACATGGGTCAGACTCCTTGAGCATGAGTGTGATGACGGCGTGATCGCGTCGCCAAAGCTTGCCTCTTGTTGCTAACAATCTTTTCGGTCGGGCAAAAGCGGGAAAATGCTGGGGTTTGGCGCGCGCCGCTACTGTTTAATACGTGAAACCGTCACATTGCCGGAATCGGAAAAAAAACCGGCAAAATACAGGTGCCGCTGGACACAAAAAGCGTTAGGCTTAAAGTTGCGAAATCAAAAGCCAACAAACATGTGGGAACAGGTAATGATCAAGAAAATCGGTCTCCTCGGAGCTTCACTTCTCGCGCTTTCCAGCGTTCAGGCGCAAGCCGAAAGCTGGGATATGCCGATGGCCTATCCGGCCAGCAACTACCACTCTGAAAACGGTGCGAAATTCGCCGAATGCGTAAGCGGTGCGACCAGTGGCGCGCTGGACATTACCACGCATCCGGGCGGTTCGCTTTTCGCCGGTAACGACATCAAGCGCGCGGTTCAAACCGGCCAGGTGCCAATTGGCGAACGCCTTATCTCTGCGCATGCGAATGAGAACCCGCTATTCGGCGTTGACTCTATTCCCTTCCTTGCAACGTCATTCGACGATTCTGACAAGCTTTGGGATAAAGCACTGCCGGAAATCAAGTCCGCTCTGGAAGAGCAGAACCTCGTTTATGTGTATTCCGTTCCGTGGCCGCCGCAGGGCATTTATGCCAAGAAGGATGTAAATTCCGCTGCCGACCTCAAGGGCGTGAAATTCCGCGCTTACAATGCAGCGACGGCCCGCATTGCTGAATTGGCAGGCATGCTGCCGGTGCAGATTGAAGCCGCCGAACTCAGCCAGGCGCTTGCAACCGGTGTGGTTGAAAGCTTTATCTCCTCCGGTTCCACTGGTGTGGACTCCAAGGTTTGGGAAAGCCTGACAAACTTCTACGATGTTCAGGCATGGCTGCCGCGTGATGTTGTCTTCGTCAACAAGGATTCCTTTGATGCGCTCGACGAAGCGACCCAGAAAGCCATTCTGGATTGCGGCGCAGAAGCTGGCAAGAACGGAACAGATAAGGCGAAGGACCTGACTGCCAAGTACCTTGCAACGCTCGCGGAAAACGGCATGAAGGTTGAGGCTCCGAGTGATGCGCTCAAGTCTGACCTGAAAGGTTTTGGCGAAACGATGACAAGCGAGTGGCTGGCCAATGCTGGCGATAGCGGCAAGGCTATCATCGACGCTTTCAAGGCTCAGTAAGACCTTCACAAATACCGGCCCGGCGTAGCAATGAAGCGCCGGGCTGTTTTTAATGTGTGGGGACATTATGAGCGCATCTTCAGTCAAGCATCCCATTCGCCGTTTTCTCGATGGGCTTTATCTTTTCGCCGGCTACATAGCCGCAGCCTGCCTCTTTGGCATTCTTCTTGTAATCGTTATGCAGATGGTGGCGCGCTGGTCGAGCTTGACCTTTCCGGGCGGCACACAATATGCCGGTTATCTAATGGCATCATCCACCTTTTTGGCTTTTGCCTACGCCTTGAACAGCGGCACGCATATCCGGGTCGGTCTTCTGCTTTCGGCGCTTGGAAAATACAAGTTCTGGGCGGAGCTTTGGTGCCTGCTTATTGGTTCGGCGGCATCGGCCTACGTCGCATGGTATTCTGTAAAATTGGTCTATTGGTCGCGCAAATTGCATGATGTGAGCCAAGGACAGGACGCCACACAGCTTTGGTATGTTCAGCTTCCCGTTGCTGCTGGCGCAATCATTCTGGCGATCAGTTTTGCTGATAATCTCGTGTCCCTTATCTTAACGGGGGAAGATAATATCGACGACGGCAACGAAGCCAGTCTCACGGAGTAATTTGATGACCGCTGACTTCGCTCCAATCGTTATCTTTCTTTTCGTTCTGTTTTTGCTTCTCGGTTCCGGCGTTTGGGTTGGTCTTGCTCTATTGGGCGTTGCCTGGTTTGGCATGGAGCTTTTTACCAATCGTCCGGTTGGCGACGCGATGATGACAATCATCTGGAGCTCACAGTCCTCCTGGACGTTGACTGCGCTGCCGCTTTTCATATGGATGGGCGAGATCCTTTTCCGAACGCGCCTGTCAGAAGATATGTTCAAGGGCCTTTCACCCTGGATGGCGAACCTGCCGGGGCGGCTTCTACACACCAATGTGGTGGGCTGTACCGTCTTTGCCGCTGTGTCCGGCTCTTCTGCCGCAACGTTGATGACAGTCGGCAAAATGTCTGTCCCTGAACTGCGTCGCCGCAATTATCCGGAAGAATTGGTCATTGGTACATTGGCGGGTGCGGCCACTTTGGGTCTGATGATCCCGCCATCGCTCACGCTGATTGTCTATGGCGTCACGATCAACGAATCCATTACCAAGCTTTTCATTGCAGGCATCGTGCCGGGCATCGTGTTGGCGAGTTTCTTCATGGCCTATATCGCGATCATGTCCAAGGTTTCGAAGAAATATGCCCCCGATGACGAACCCGAGATGTCGTTTGGTGAAAAGCTGAAAAACTCCCGGTTTCTCGTTCCGGTTATCAGCCTCATTCTCGTGGTGATCGGGTCCATGTATCTGGGCTACGCGACAGCAACGGAAGCGGCGGCATTTGGCGTGATCGGCTCACTTCTTCTGGCGCTTCTGCAACGCTCGCTCACCTGGAATACTTTTCTGGACAGCCTGTTGGGTGCCACTCGCACCTCCGCTATGATTGGGCTTATCCTTGCCGGAGCAGCATTTCTTTCGCTGTCCATGGGCTTTACCGGCCTGCCGCGCTTGCTTGCAGAAGGCATCAATTCGCTGGGCCTGAGCCAGTTTGAACTTCTGATGGCGCTGCTGGTGTTCTACATCGTTCTTGGCTGTTTTCTCGATGGCATTTCCTCAGTGGTTTTGACCATGGCGGTGGTGGAGCCGATGATCCGTCAGGCGGGTATTGACGTCATTTGGTTCGGTATTTTTGTGGTCGTCGTTGTTGAAATGGCGCAAATTACACCGCCGATCGGCTTCAACCTCTTCGTGATGCAGGCGATGACCGGGCACCAGATGAACTTCATTGCGCGGGCCGCTTTTCCAATGTTCCTGATTATGGTGGTTATGGTCTTTGTGTTGATCGCATTTCCGCAGCTTGCGACCTGGCTGCCGGCCAATATGCGCGAAATCGGCTTATAGTGACGGGTATGGAGGTTCTGTCGTCGCCCACGCTTGTGATCGCAATCTTCGCAATCGTGCTCGCGGCATCTATTGTCCAGGCGGGGCTCGGTATGGGCTTTGGTCTGGCCTCAGCGCCGCTTCTGGCATTAATCGATCCGGAGCTGGTGCCGGGTCCGGTCCTCATTATCGCAGTCGTCACATCCATTTGGGCGGCATTGAGGGAACGAGGTTCCATCAACTGGGGCGAATTGCGAATTGGCATTGGAGGTCGCCTTGTTGGCGTCGTCGTTGGATCGTTTCTGCTGTCCAGGTTGGCTGATCCCGGACTTTTTACACTCGTCTTCGGCCTGATGATCGGTTGCGCTGTCATTCTTTCAGTTTCTGGCTGGAAGCTCACATTCAACGCCGTGACACTTTTTATCATGTCGAGTTTTTCCGGTCTAATGGGCACGATCACCTCAGTTGGCGCACCGCCCATGGCGCTGATCTACCAAGGCCGCTCTTCTAAAGAAGCCCGGCCAACACTTGCTGCATTCTTTTCCATCGGCTCGGCACTCTCGCTCTTAGGGCTGATTGTCAGCGGCTGGGCCGGGTGGGAGGATTTTTTCCTTGCAGCCTTGATGGTGCCGCCAATGTTGCTCGGCACGCTCATCGCCCGACGCTTGCACTCTGGTTTTGATAGGCGCTTTCGTCCTTTGCTTCTGGGTATGGCCGCCCTCGCGGCCACGATTTTGATTTTACGTGGGGTGTTTTGAAGCTGCTGGCAGACATCCTCCGCATCATCGCGCGCCACGGTAGGCTTGTCCTTGTCGGCGGACTGATTGTTGGCATATTTCTGCCGCAGCTCGCGCACTTTCTTCAGGCCTATATCCCGGAAGCTGTCGCCATCATGCTCTTCGTCGTTGCGCTGCGCATCGGCCCGCAAGGTGCACTCGGTCGCTTGGGGCAAATGCGGACCGTGCTTTTGGCCGTGACGCTCTATCAGGTGATCGTGCCCTGCCTGTTCGTTCTGACTTTCATGGCCTTCGGGCTCACAGGTGCTCTGGCCAGTGCTATCATATTGGCTGCCGCAGCTTCGCCCATTTCAGGAAGCCCAAATCTTGTTTTGTTGACGGGCAACGACCCAGTGCCCGCGTTGCGGCTTTTGATCCTGGGTACGGCGTTGCTGCCAATCACCATTATTCCCGTCTTCACGCTCGCTCCGGAATTTGGCGACCTTTCTGCCGTCATGATGTCGTCACTCAGGCTTGTAGCGCTCATCGGTGGCGCAACAGTTGGTGCTTTCGCTGTTCGCAGGTTATTCTTGCCACGACCAAGCCCGCAGACGTTGCAAATAATGGACGGGCTTTCGGTTCTGATCATGGCGCTGGTGGTCATCGGACTTATGGCAAATTTCAGTCCGGCTCTGGTCGGTGAGCCAGTCCGTCTCGCCGAGACATTGGCCGTTGCCTTCCTCTTCAATTTCGGACTTCAGATTGTCTGTTTCATAAGCGCAGGTAAAATCGGATTGAAACGAGACGCAGCCGCCTACGGCATCACTGCGGGCAACCGAAACATAATGATCTTTCTTGCTGCTTTGCCACAAGGCGTGACCGAGCCGATGCTGCTTTTCGTGGCCTGCTACCAAGTACCAATGTATTTGACCCCGCTTCTGTTGGGGACGTTCTATAAATCTTCTCAAAGAGCATCATAATCAAATGTTGACTTAGAGCTTTTGGCAAACCGCACCGGATATCTTTCTTCGCATTGGGCCAAGATCCTCCCTTATCCGTTAAGAACAGTCTGTCTCAAGGGTGTTGGGATGGGACAATATAGATATCCATAAAATATATACTTATGGTTGAATTGTTCGCTTTTCAGTTGGGCGCAAGGCTTTTCGTAAAATGTTTACTAATATTTAAAGTACCAACGAACATAATATTTGAAACTACCTTAGGGGTTTAAAATGTCTGATATGCTGGATGAGAGAAATACAACATTGACCGTAGAGTCAGTACGCAGAAATGCTAATCGCTTTTTCATTTTCTTTGTGCCAATACTCGCAATACTGAATGTTGGCGTTGCTGCAATTTCTGGTAGAAGCGTAGCTATCACCGCATTTTTTGCCATAGCTGCGGCTATAGCGTCGGTATCCGCTATAAAGATCTACAGAGAAGAACTGACCGCACGGGCCGTAACTGGCGCAGCCTTTGCCGTGCAAATGATCGCCCTCATTTACGCGGCTTCAGCACTTCCACCGGAGTTTGTGCAGGAAGCGCACATGATGTTCTTCATCGTCAACACATTCATGCTCTTCTATCTGTGCTGGCGGGCTCTAGTCGTTTACAATGCAATTGTCGTTGGCCACCACTTGCTTCTAACATTCGCATTGCCGTCGATCATTTGGTCGGAGGCCGCCTCCGGCGACGCTTTCATACATCTTGTCATTCACGCAACGATCGTTGTCGTTTCGGTTCCTCCGCTCCTTTTGGCCGCAGTCAAATTTGAGCAGGCGCTGATCAGCAATGCATCCGCAATCTCCGAGGCTGACGCATCCAAGAACGAAGCGATGAAAATGGCGGATGCGGCTGAGGAGAGCCGAAAGCTCACCTTGGAAGAACAGCAGAAATCGAATGAGTTGAAAGCGAAGACGGAAGAATCCCAGCGCATCGTTGTCGAAAATCTCGCCAAGGGTTTGGCTGCGCTTTCGCGTGGGGATTTGACCGCGCAATTGAGCGATCCCTTCCCAGAAGAGTTCGAAATGTTGAGAGCGGACTTCAACCGGTCGGTCGAACAACTCGAGAGCACGCTGAACGCAATCTATTCAAGTTCAACCACAATCGGCGCTGGAGCAGCCGAGATCCGCAATGGCGCGGACGATCTGGCGAAACGCAGCGAGCAACAGGCTGCTTCTGTTGAAGAAACCGCTGCTGCGCTTGACCAAATTACCGCAACGGTCCGCGATACGTCGAAACGTGCCGAAGAGGCTGTGAAACTGGTCGTCGAAACACGCGCCAATACCGAACGCTCAGGTAAGATTGTGAATGAGGCAATTACCGCTATGGACGGTATCAATGAGTCCTCCGGCCAGATCAGCAACATCATCGGGGTAATCGACGAAATTGCGTTCCAGACAAATTTGCTGGCACTCAATGCAGGGGTCGAAGCCGCGCGCGCCGGTGAGGCAGGCAAGGGATTTGCCGTTGTGGCGCAGGAGGTTCGCGAGCTGGCACAGCGGTCTGCGAATGCCGCCAAGGAGATCAAGGAACTGATCACAACGTCAGGCAATCAGGTCAAGAACGGTGTGACGCTGGTCGGCCAGACCGGCGCAGCCCTGGAAGAAATCGCCAAGCAGATCCAGGAAATCACCAGCAATGTCGAGGCGATCGTGGCGGGTTCAACGGAGCAAACATCTGGTCTTGGCGAGGTCAATTCGGCGGTCAATTTGATCGACCAGGCGACTCAGAAAAATGCGGCAGTGGCGGAAGAGTCAAACGCAGCAAGCCATGCCTTGGCGAGCGAAGTTCAAACGCTGAACACATTGCTAAGCAAGTTCACGACCAATCAGTCGAGTCATTCGGCCCCGATTGCAAGCACCACGTCTAGCGAACCTCGTGACGTTTCCAAGAACGAGGGTACGCATTCCGGGTCCACGGTCCGACAGATGGTGAAAAAGGTCGCTGGCGCTTTCTCTGGTTCAAACACTGCCGTTGCGGAAGCATCATGGGAAGAGTTTTGATCTGAAAACAGGCTGGCCGCCATATTGGCGGCTGGCTTTTTTTGTAAGCAACAAGGCCCGGCGAACATGCAGCCAGCGATAACAGCGTCCGAGTATCAAAGCGCACCGAAATCCACGCCACCGGCTTGGATCGCCTATAGCCTCATGGCGCTGCTTTGCGTCTCGGCAAGCCTTGCGACAGGCCTTGCACCCTATTTTTCACCACCCGTTCTCGGCCGCCCGATGGGCATCGTCTTTCTGCCGCTCTCAGATGGGCAGGGGAATTTGGCCCGCCTTCTTAACGCGGATCCCGGCCTTGCCATTGTCGACTCCTGGTATTCTGAAAAAGTTATCTTCGTTGTGACATCTGACCCGAATTTTTCCCGCAATTTGGCATCCATCGGTGCCATTCACGCCTTCGATGCGATCGCTGCAGGCTGCCATGTCGGAGATCAGGCTGTTTGACACGAGGACGCCACCAAGTCATCGCATACGCGTTACAGGCACGCGACCGTGGGTGACCTGAGTTCCTGAACTTCCTCCAAAATTTGGTAGAGTCCGTCGCAAATGAGGAGACGGACCGCATGAAGCGTTCATGGTTCACAGAAGAACAGATCGTTGGGATTTTGAAGTGTATCAGGCAGGGACATCTCTGCCGTTCGCTATCGCTTCCATCGCGATATAGGACGTGACGGTTTCAAGTTCGGTCGTGGTAATGAGCTTTTGATAGACCCGGTCAAAATCACTCACGTCCTTGGCGACAATCTTGATCATATAGTCGTAGTCTCCGGCGATCCGGAAGAAATCGACGACATTATCGATGGCCAAAACGGATTTGCGGAAACGGTCAAGCCATTCGGCTGAATGGTGCCGGGTCCTGACCATTGCGAAAACGGTGAGATCGAGGCCAAGCGCCTGCATATCTACGCGGATTGTCTGACCTGTGATCACCCCCTCTTCACGCAGGCGAGTCAACCGGCGCCAGCAGGAGTTCTGAGACAGCCCAACCTTGTCTGCAAGGTCGCGCTGTGAAAGCGACGCATCGCGCTGAAGGCAGCGCAAGATGGACTTATCAATGGAATCGAGGCTTCTTGTGGTCATTTGATAGAGAAAGCACCTAAACTGTTCATAGTTTGGTGAAGTATTCCACTTGTTTGCTGTGTTATCAATCTGGAAAATACACATGAGGGTTGATTATGATGAATGCTGCAGCTCAATTGGACCAATTTGATCGCTTCAAGGCTTCGCTGGAACAAGCGGATTTGATCGAAAACCTGCGCAATGGGGTGATCGGCGAAGGCATTCAGGTTCCCGGTCCCAATGGGTCTAATCCGCTCATTTATGCAGATTACGTGGCCTCGGGCCGAGCATTGCGCCAGATCGAAGACTTTATGGTTGAAGAGATCTTGCCCATCTATGCAAATAGCCACACCGAGGCGTCATTCTGCGGGCAAATGATGACCCGCCTGCGGCAGCAAGCACGTCAGATCATTTTGAAAAGCTGTGGTGGGAATGACCAGTATGATGTCATCTTCACCGGATCGGGTGCCACCGCTGGCATTAATCGTCTTGTCGGATTGCTGGGTGTCGACGCGGCTGAGCAGCGGGGGCAGAAACCTCTGGTTCTGATCGGCCCCTATGAGCACCACTCCAACATTCTGCCCTGGCGCGAGAGCGGTGCGGAGATCATTGAAATTCCCGAGGCGACGACGGGTGGCCCGGATATGGGGGCTCTGGAAGCGGTGCTGACCGAGCATGAAGGTCGCCCTATCATCGGGGCGTTTTCCGCCATGTCGAATGTGACCGGCATCGTGACCGATGTGAAACAGGTGACGCGCCTGCTGAAAGCCCATGGCGCCATCAGTGTCTGGGACTATGCGGGCGGCGCGCCCTATTTGCCGATTGATGTGGCGGGCGATGCGGAGGCCCGGATTGATGCTGTCGCCCTCTCCACCCACAAATTCATCGGTGGACCGGGGGCATC